>JACDUA010000018.1 GCA_013519935.1 Ectothiorhodospiraceae bacterium WFHF3C12
GGCCTCGTGCTGGCCCTGCTGTCCTGCTACGGCGTAGTGGCTGCCGCAGCGTTGCTGGCGACACTCGGCGGCGGCCTGGCGCTGAACACAACGGTCTGGGCGGGCGCCATCGCCGGGTTCTCCGTGCTGGCGGCGGCGTGTATCACGGCCGGCGCCCTGCGTCATCGATCGCCGGGTCCCGGCGCGCTCGCGCTGCTCGGTGTCGCCGCGATTCTGTATACGATGTTCGTCAGTTACCATGCCCTCCTGGAGCTGGCCGGGTTCGTGGTTCTTGGTGGTGCGGCTGCCTGGGACTACCTGCTGCGGCGAAGATGGCAGATGCGCGTGCTGGGCCTGGAGCAGTCTCGCGGGTAGTCGATTTCGGTGCGTCTCGGCTTTCGCGTCGCGGTGAGGTCCGGTTCCGCAGGAGAAGCGTGAACTTTTGAGCCGCGCCGCCGTCCGGGCTCGTCCCTGCTCAAGCTGAGCCGGGCCACCGCCGCGTTTTTCAGCCAGCGCCCGTTATCCCGCGGCCGGTGCTAGTGCGGATCGGCATCCTCCCGCCCCATGGTCATGCGGGCGGCTGCTGCGCCGGCCGCGAGTCGGAGAACACTTCGTGCCCCGTCCCCGGGGCAAACTGTGACTCCCGTGCGAGGATAGTGGGCCCGACACGGGTATAGTCGGGCGCGGGGAACCGGACACGCCCCCCGGTGTCCATGTAGAGCAACCATCCTGGAGGTACCTTGGCGAAACCCAACTTCGGATTCGAGAAACGCCAGCGCGAGCTGGAGAAGAAGCGCAAGAAAGAGGAAAAACTCCAGCGCAAGCTGGACAGGAAGAACCCGCCGAGCGACGATGAGACCGTCACGCCCGGCGAAGGCGAGACGTAACGCGCCTGCAGCCGCTGACTGCTGGACGGCGCGTGCCCCGCAAGGCGGCACGACGGCCGGGAATCCGCGACAGACCACCCCCCTTTCAAACCGCTCAGGTCTCCATGAAGATCCCCAAACGTATCTTGCCCCTTGTCGAGGACGGGCTCGTGGACGACGTCGTCCGGCAGCTCAAGAGCGGCAAGGAAGCCGCCGTCTTCGTGGTCCGCTGCGATGGCGAAGTCCGTTGCGCCAAGGTCTACAAGGCGGCTCATCAGCGCAGCTTCCACAAGCAGGCCGAATACGGGGAAGGGCGCAAGGTGCGCAGCGGCCGCCGGGCCCGTGCCATGGCGAAGAACACCCGCTATGGACGCCGGGAGCAGGAAACCGTATGGCAATCGGCGGAGGTGAACGCCCTGCGCCAGCTGGAAGCGGCTGGCGTGCGCGTGCCGCGCGTCCACCAGTTCGTTGACGGCGTGCTGCTAATGGAGCTGGTGACCGACGCTCACGGCAACGCCGCCCCACGCCTGGACGACGTGGCGCTCACCCAGGCGCAGGCGCGCGAATTCCACCGGTTCCTCATCGACCAGATCGTGCGCATGCTGTGCGCCGGGCTGATTCACGGCGACCTGTCCGAATACAACGTCCTGGTGGACGAGACCGGCCCGGTCATCATCGATCTGCCCCAGGCCGTCGACGCCGCCGGCAACAACAATGCCTGCCGGATGCTGGTCCGGGACGTGGACAACATCACGACCTATCTGGGCGGGTTCGCCCCGGAGCTGCTGGACACCGACTACGCCGCCGAGATCTGGGCGCTATTCGAAAGCGGCGATCTGGGACCGAGCACCGTTCTCACCGGCCGGTTCCAGCGGGACGAGCAGCCGGCGGACGTGGACGACGTGCTGCGGGAGATCGCCGAGGCTCGGGAGGAGGCCCTGGCGCGGCGACAGCCGGTGGACCTGGACGAGTACTGATCGCGCGGTTGACCGCCGTGTCGAGCGCGCCGGCCTTGCCGCCCCGCCTCGATGCCCCGAGAGCAAGCGTAGCCAATCCGGTCCTATCTCGTGACCAGCTCTACGCCCGTTTCGGTCCATTCGTGCTCGTCGGTCATGTTCCCGCCGTCGTAGGTGCGGGCGCGAGCCCAGACTTCAGCCGTTCCGGTGTCGAACTGGTCCTCGGCGGCGGTCGGGGCGATCACCGTCCATTCCTGGGTCTCTCCGGCACACCGGGCATGATCAGTGCCCGCGGTCATGGCGCCATTCGAAGGCTGCTTGATCCGCATCTTGATTCTTACGGTTTCGGTGTCGTTGTCGCATGTCACGTGGCCTTTCACGACCACGAAATTGCCGGAGCCGACCAGTTCCGCGGTATCGCCGATCCCGGTGAGTATGTCGTTGCCTTTTCCGTCCAGGGACGCGGTGATCGGCTGAAGGAATGCCAGGGCCAACGCGGCGGCAATGAAGGGCCGAATCGCCTTGCCGGGTGTCGAAAAGTCCATAAGCCACCTCCTGGCGCGACACCTGTGTCCGTGGGGCGGACGCCGCGCGTCAGTTAAGGAAGCGTAGCAGTGCCCCGGGCCGCCTGCATGATCCGTGGAGCGTCTGAACGTCCGGCCCGGGACGGTGAATTCACGGCGGCGCGTAGCGATCGAACCACGGGTCTGCTAGCTTCTTCCACAAGGGCCGTATGGGCCCAGACCCAGGGGGAGTCCACCATGGCGATGCCGAAGGGAGCTCGGTTGTGCCTATCTGCCGTTCTGGTCGTTCTGGTCGGCTGCGCATCGGCGCCGCCCCCGAAGCCCGCCGAGGCGCTTTCCCGGGCCGACTACGCGATTGCCCAGGCCCGTCGCGCCGTTGGGGACGGGGTTCAGTCCGTGCCCCTGTACGAAGCCGAGCAGAACATGGAAACAGCCCGTCGCCTGGTGTCTTCAGAGGACCGCACGGCGGCCGACGTGGCGCGTGCGGAGCGCCTGGCCGAGCGCGCGGTGCTCGACGCCCAGCTGGCGCAGAGCCGGGCGGAGCGACGTGACGCGGAGTCGCGGGTCGCCGAGCTGGAGGAAGCGCTCGCCGAGCTCCGCGAGCAGATCGAGAAGGCCGAGGGAGGCGCTCGATGAAGCCGGCGGCGGTCAGCCTGCTCGCGGCCGTGCTCCTCTGGGGCTGCGCCAGTCAGCCGTCGGTCACGACCCAGCAGAGCAACCGGGTCGAGGTGGCCGCCGAGGAGGTGGGGCGCTCGGAGACCGAGCGGGTCCGCCAGTATGCGCCGGTGGATCTGCGCCGGGCCCAGGACCGTCTGGCCCAGGCGCGGGAGGCGCTGGCCGCGGGCGACGGCGAGCTTGCCCAGCACCTGGCGTATATGGCCCAGCGCCACGCCGAGATCGGGCGGATACACGCGGACACCGCGGCGGCGAAGGCGCGGGCCGACGAGCTCGCCGGAACCCGTGAGCAACTGCGCGACCAGGCCCGGGATGCGGTGGTGAGCCTGCAGCAGCGCCAGATCGAGCGCCTGCGCGAGCAGCTGGAGGAGCTCAATCCCCGGCGCACCGAACGCGGCATTACGCTGACTTTCAGCAACGTGCTGTTCCGTTTCGACAGCGCGGAGCTCACGGAGGCGGCCCAGCCGCCGCTGGACCGGCTGGCCGCGTTCCTGCGGCAGTACCCGGACCAGCGCGTGAGTATCGAGGGCCACACGGACAGCCTCGGTCCGGAGGAATACAACCGTGAGCTGGCGCAGCGCCGCGCGCAGAGCGTGGCGGATGCGATGTCGGCGCGCGGCATCGACGCCGCGCGCATGACCATCATCAGCTACGGCGAGTCACAGCCCGTCGCGAGCAACGATACCCAGGCCGGACGGCGGCAGAACCGTCGCGTGGAATTCGTCATCTGGGCCGAGTGACCCGGCGGCATCGGCATGGGTGCGGGGCGCCCGTTTGGCGGCTGACTGCCGGGACGCCCGCTGCCTGTTTTTCCCCGTTTATCGACGAAAGCGGCCGCGTTATCCGCGTGTGGCCGGTGGCTGCACGTGCGGTGAAGCCGGTCACACCGTTTGGGGGCGCGTTCCGCAAGAATGGGGCAGTCCTCGGGCGCAGCCCGGCGGCCGATCGCGAACGAGGGGAAACCGCGATGGAGTGCCCGAAATGCGGTGCGGCGAGAGCGGCGGGGCAGATCACCTGCGCCGGCTGCGGCCTGGTGTTCCACAAGTACGAGCAGTATCTGGCCCGCCAGGCGGCCCTGGCAAGCGCGGCTGACGAAGGGCCGTCGGGACCGGGTCAATGGTTGGCGGTGCTGTGGCAGGATCTTCTGCGGCCCACGGACAGCCTGCGTGCCCATGTCTGGGCCCATGCCGGGCTGTGGGCGCTGCTGTCGGTCTGGGGGATGAGCTACATCGTGCAGGGTATCGACAGCCTCGGTACCCATCCCGGCTTCCTGCACAGCGTGAATCTCCCTTTTCACGAGTTCGGGCACGTGCTGTTCGGCATTCTGGGCGATTTCATCGGCTCCCTGGGAGGCACGCTGGGCCAGCTATTGATGCCGGTGATCTGCGGGGTAGCGCTCCTGAGAACCCGCGGCGATACCTTTGGCGCTAGCGTGTGCCTGCTGTGGTTCGGCCAGAACTTCCTCGACATCGCGCCCTACATGGCGGACGCCCGTGCCGGCCGACTGCCGTTGCTGGGCGGCAACTATGGTCAGTCATCGCCCTACGGCTTTCACGACTGGGAGTTCATTCTGGGTGAGACCGGCCTGCTGGCCTACGACACCGTGCTCGCCGCCATCACCCTCAATGCCGGACGGCTCGTCATGCTCGTCGCCATGGCCTGGGGCGGCTACCTGCTCTGGCGTGCCTGGTCCGACGCCGATGCGTGAGCCGGTGCCGCGGGCCCGGTCGGCTCGGTCGTTACCCTCTGGCTCAGCGCCGCTGCACGGGGATCAGGACCTCGTTGCGGCGAAACATGGGAAGGGTCCAGGGCGGGTTGTAACCGGCTACCAGCGCGGGACCGCTCGGCCGCCATTCGCTCTCGGCCAGCCAGCCTGACAGCCGTTCCCGGTGGGTGGCCGCATTGCTCGTTGAAAGCAGACCGGTGAAGCGGATTGCCGCGACGGTCCAGTCCGCGATCCGTTCCAGCCGGACCGCCGGGTCGGTGGGCTGGGGCGCCTCATCCAGCGTGTAGGACGCCGGCAGCACGAACGACATGGCGGGCCCGCCGCCGTTTTCACCGATGAGCACCGGCGCCGTCATATCGATGGACTCGCCGGCCCCGTCTTCGCCCATGAGCACCGGCGCCGTCATGTCGATCTCCCGCGCGGCCCGGTTCTCTCCGTTGATGTAGTTGAAAAGACGGCGGAACGCGGCATTGCGCTCACCTTCCATGCCGCCCGGCAGCGGCGTGGTTGCCGGCACGAGACGCTCGTAGCGCCTGACCTCGATATCGCCGTCCGCCTCAATGACGTCATACCCGGCGATTTCCACGTTCGAGTCCCCGAACACCGAGCAGGCCGCCACGGGTAGGGCGCAGATCACGGCAAAGACGGCGCGCAGGATACGACCCATTGACTCGCCCAACCCCGTGGCTCACCGGATTTCCTGTTTCTGGGGGTCAGGTGCCAGTCTCGCAACGGCGCCGATGGGGCGCTTGCGTTCAGGAGCGATCCGCGAGTGGTTATCGTCTTGCCCTGAGCGCGGCCTGGATGCCAAGGCGCGCCCATTCGAGCATGGCTTCCCGGTCGTCGGCGGCGGCCTCGGGCAGGAGCCAGTAGGACATGGCCATGGGCTTGCCCTTCCTGTGGTAGACGAAGGGCTCGCTGCCGGCGGCCTCGAAGTGGGGGCGGTTCTCTTCGTCCACTTTGAGGTAAAAGGCATTGTCGGCCACCAGGCCAAACATGACCCGGTCGAGATAGACGCCGAAACCGCCGAACATGGCCCGCGCGCGCACCTCGCCGAGGGGCGCGAGCTGGTCGAGCAGGTAGTTGACGTATTCCCTGTCCATGAGCCCGCTATGGTTTGACTTGCTGAATTTTAGCCGCAGTTGCGGCACCTATCCGCAGAGGTCCTCTTGGCGTTCAAGGGTCATCAAATGCCACCCGCCGAACGCGCGTTGGTAGGAAGAGACTGACCTGCCGCCTCTTGAGTAGGAGGCCGTTGTAACCGGGAAGGGAATGCTGATGATCACCGGCAAGTTAGCCGAGGGCGACCAGACCATGACGCCGTTCCACGCAATGCCGGCCATGGTGTAGGTAGTGGCGGCGGTCTGACCGGGTAGGTAAGCGCGGGAGGGCTCGTCTACGACTTTCCATGGGTTCGAACCGGATCAGATCTACGCTTGGAAGCGCGACCACAATTCCGCGCTGAACGCGGACTTCGGCCGGGCGAATATCGGCAGCTACAATGCGTTGGTGCTATCCGGCGGATGCGCGCCGGAGTACCTGAGTCTGGACGCGCGGGATCTGCACTGACGACGGCGTGCCTTGTTGGCGAATAGCTGCGGGAACGTGCTGAGACGGCCACGGTGGTTTTCCGCCCGCGTGCCGGGGTTTATGGTGCCTTGCATGGTTCCGTCGGATTTGCCGGGTGATCGAGGCAACTGAAAACGTATGAGATTCGCAAGGCGCGCTTTCTGGCGAAAGCTACATCTCTACGTTGCCCTAGTGGCTATGCTTCCGATCGTGTTGGCCGCCGTGACCGGCATGCTGCTCGCATACCAGCCGTGGATGGAGCGGTGGCTTGAGCCGCAGCACTTTGGCGTGCGGGACGACGGCGGCGAACCGCTGGACGCCCGGGGTGCCTTGGCCGCGCTTCGTGAGGCCGCGCCACGCGCGACGCTGCACGAGGTTATCGTTCCTGAGAACGGCGCCAGACGCCCCTACGTGGCCCAGGCGTCGACCATAGAGTCAGGGGGCCAAGAACAGTGGTATGCACTGTTCGTCGATCCCTACTCTGGCGCCGTGACACGCCGTAGTGGCGCTGCTCCCATGGGCGTGATCGAGCACTTTCATAGCACGCTAATGGTGGGGCAGCTCGGGCGGTACTGGCTCGGCGGATCGGCGTTTCTGTTGATTCCCCTCACCATCGTAGGTGTCTATCTATGGTGGCCAATACGCAGGGGAATGCTCCAACGCTTCGTTCGCCGCCGGGACGCGCTGGGTTGGCACCAGGTACTTGGCCTGTTGTCTTTGCCCATCGTGCTGATTATTGCGGTAACGGGCGTTACGATTACATTTTACCAACAGGCCATGCCCCTGCTGGAGCTCGCGACCATGTCCGCTTCGCGGCCAGACAGGCCGGTGGTCCGATCGCCTGAAGACAACCGCGCCGACCTGAACAGCGCAATCCGCACGGTGGAGGTGCAATACCCAAACGCGCGAATTGCAGCCTTTGGCGAGCCCCGCGCCGCGAACCAGCCTTACGTGATTCGTTTGCGATACCCAGGGGAGTTACATCCCGAGGGTTGGACGGAGGTATACCTGCACCCGAGTTCGCTAGCAATACTCGGCGAATTCAATGCGTTCGATCACTCGCCGGCAACGGCCTACCGCCATTCCTTCGTTTTCTGGCATACGGGCGACATGCTGGGGAGAGCCGGCCGAGCCGTCTGGAGCATGGCCTCGGTCGCGCTGCTCATCATGGCCATTACAGGCTTTCTCCACTGGCTTCGCAGAGGTAGGGGCCGGTCAATGCGTTCCCGGGGCCGGTCCTGATTGGCCTTTGACGGCGGATGACACGAGATGAGTCCGGACGGCGTCCGGGAATTTCCACGCTGAACTTTACTTGAACGCATGACCCACGTCGGCGTCGGAAAACCGCTTGTGGGTGCCGTCGCAGAACGGGGCATTGCCGGTGTGCTTGCAGCGGCAGAGGAAGGCCTCCTTGTCCTCGTCGGCGGTGAAGACCAGAGGTGTGAAGCCCGTTCCCTTGTGGGAGCCGTCGCAGAAGGGCTGGTTGCTGGAGCGTCCGCACCTGCAGAACGCGTATTTCTCACCGGCGGCGAGCTGCACCTTCGCCGGCGAATTGGCGGCAACGACTGGATTCGGCATGGAGCCTCCTCGGCTTGGCTCTTTGTGGGTCCCACTATTCCCCAGATTAGGCGGGAAGGCGCGCTCGTCAATCCGAACGGCCCTCGCGGTATCCGGAACTGTCGCCGGGACGGACGCGGGCGTGGCGCGGCGGCCATGCTCAGCGTGTCGTCACCGACAGGGCCAGCGGCACCCGGCTGTTCGACTCCGTGTCGGTCTCGCGCGGCTCGACGACGCGCAGCCGCGCCTCCTCGATGCCCCCGCCCAGCGATCCGCCGCCGCTCACCAGTGCAGCGCGCACCGCACTGGCGCGTTCGCCGGCGAGCGATTCGAGGGCGGTCCGCGACACGGACTGTGCCTCGATGATCCGGCTGGCGAGGTGCGCCTGCCAGGCGACTTCGTCGAAGACCGCTTCGGCATCGGGCTTGTCTTCCGGCGGGCGGGTAAAGCGCTCGCGCAGGGCGTCGAGGTCCGCGTCCGGGTAGGCGTCCATGAACAGGGCGCGGACGGTGTCGCGCACCGCCTTGTCGGTGAGCGAGAGCTCGCCGTCTTCGCCTTCGGCCTTGCCGAGGCGTTCCCGCAAGGCCGCGAGCGCCTGTTGCCGCCTCAGCGCCGGCTCGTCCAGTGACGGCGCATAGGTGCCGGCGATCTCCAGGGCGAGCTGCGGGCGCTTCTCGAGGGCGGCGGCGAGCTTGCCGGTCTTCTCGCGTTGCGGCGGGGTCAGGTCGCTGCGCCCGGCGAGGAACTCGATGGTTCCCAGGTCCTCCGAGCCCAGCCCGAGGATGGAACCCAGCAGGCGGAAGGGCGACTTGACGATGTCCCTTATGGTCGTCGCCAGCACCTGCCGGATGACGCCGGCGATGTCGAATTGCGGGTCGTTGACGTCTCCGGAGACCGGTAAAGCGATGTCGATGACGCCGTCGGCGTCCTTGAGCAGGGCCACGGCCAGGCCCAGGGGCAGGTCCGCGGCGTCCGGGCTGTCGACCTTCTCTCCCAGCTCGAGGTCGCGCAGCACGATGTCGTTGTCGCCCCTGAGCTGGCCTTCGTCGAGCCGGTAGGCGAGATCCAGGTCCATGTTGCCGTCGGCGATGCGACGCCCGGCGAACTGAACGGTGTACGGCGAGTAGTCCGGCATCTTCAGGTTGCGGAACTCCATGCGGATGTCCGTGAACCGGGCCGGCGCCCAGGTGTTGATGCTGCCGTCGATACGGGCCAGGCCGTTGTCGCCCACCTGCCCCTCCAGGTCCACATTGGCGGGTTCGGTGCTTTCCGTGGCCAGCGTGGAGATGCCGCCGTCGAGGTCGGCGATACGGGTGGAGAACGGCAGCGGCAGGGAGTAGTCCGCGAAGTCGAGCCGTCCGCCCGCCACCCGGACCCCGCCGAGCGTCACGGCAAGCGGCTCCTGCGTCGCTTCCCCGTCCTGCGCGGCCCGTTCTTCCGCCGCGCGCTGCACCAGCAAACGCCCGATGTTGGTGGTCTTGTCCTCGGCGATGACGAAGGTCGCCGAAGGCTGTTCGATGACGACAGGGGATGTCTCGACGCGCCGGCCGCCGAGGGACAGGTCCAGGGTTTCGACCCGCACCGCCGCCCAGCCCAGCACGGGCTCCCCCGCGTCAGCCGTCTTCACGTCCAGCGTCTGGACGCTGGCCGAGCCCCGATAGCTGAATGGCTCGCCGGGGCCGATGCCCAGCTCGCCGTCCAGGTTGAAGGCGCCATTATCCAGCCGGACGCGGGCGAATTGCTGCAGGTACGCCTGCGCCGGTTCGAGCTTCAGGTCCGTGACGCTGGCAGTGCCGCTCAGGGTGAACGCCGGCCGATAGCCGAGACGGCCGTCGAACTCGAGTCCGCCGCCGCTGGCCACGGTGCCCTGAATCCGGGCCGGGAACCTTGCGCCGTCCTCGGTGGTGAAATCGTCCAGCTGTACGGACACGTCGTTCAGGCCGAGCCGGGTGGCGGGCTCGGTGGAGCGGTCCTCGAACTCGGCGGCGAGGCCGTTCACCCGAAGCGCGCCCAGTTCCAGGGCCAGCGGTGCGCCGGTTTGTCCGGCGGTTTCGGCCGCCGGATCAGCCTCGTTGTTCTCCTCGGGGAGCAGGGTGAGCAGACCCAGCTCGCCCTGTTCGGTCAGCCAGGTCCGAAAACGCGGCTCCTCGACGGCCAGCGAGTCGACCCGCGCCCGGCGTTCACCCAGGTTGAAGGCGATGCCTTCGGCCCGGACCGCCTCGGTCGCCAGGAACTCCACCGCCGGGTCGAAACCGGAAACGCCAAGGTCACGCAAGGCCAGGGTGCCCCCGGATACGGTCAACTCCGGGCCGTCTTCGGCGAGTCCGGCGTTGTAGTCGAAGCCCCCGTCCAGCGTCAGCCGGAACCCGGAGAGGGCGGCGAACCGACGCAGATAGGGCAGCAGCGGGTCCAGCACGATTTCGTTGAGCTCGATCCGGCCGGCGGAGCGCAATGGCGCCAGCTGAACGGTGCCGTCCCAGGTGAGATTGCCGCCGCTTTCCAGTGCGACGCGGACGGTATTGCGGCCTTCCCGGTTCGGCCGGGTATCGAGGCCGTTCAACGTCACGGAAATCGGGTCGAGTACGAAGGAGACGGTCTCATCCGGCAAGTGATCGACGAAGCGCACGCGGCCCGCGTCGAGCCGGAGATCCTCGATCAGCAGGCTGGGACCGCCGTCGGGCTTCGCCTCCGGCTCGGGGACGGCGCCTTCGGTGGCAACGGGTGGGGTCAGATCCTCGACAAGGCGGGCGAAACGGCTCGTACCGTCCGCGAACCGTTCCTCCTGTAGCGCCAGGCCGTCGAGATGCACGGTCTGGAATGTCCAGGCCCGGTTGAGCAGGCTGGCCAGCGTGAAGTTCACGACAAGCCGGTCGAAGGCGACGAGCGGTTCGCCGTCGGTATCGGCGAGGGCCAGGCCGTTTATCTGCAGCGTGAAGGTGTAAGGGTTGAAGCGCACCTCGGCGATGCGCAACTCGCGGTCGTAGTCGGCGCGGACCGTCTCGATGGCGGTGCTCCGCACGAGCCAGGGCAGGAGCAGGAAGCCGATGGCCGTGTACGCCAACAGCGCCAGCACCACCCAGAAGCGCTTCGCGCGCCAGTTCAGCCAGTTCCGGCGCAGGGACGGCCAGCGGGAGGAGGCGCTTTGTTCGTTCAAGGAATCCTCGTGGAGGTTGAGGCACGCTGGTCCGGGAATGATAGTTGGCGACGGGTGTTTCGACCAACAGCGTCGAAATGCGTACCGCGTCCCTCGACGCGAGCTTCAGGTCGCGCATTGCCGGGTGGTCTTCGTCACGGATCCGCCCGCACTGTCACCGTCCGGTACTTTCTCCAGCCGGCCGCAAGGTTGTGCCGGCCATGCAGAATGTGCACCCTGTCGCCTGGGCTTTCTGGGGGTACCCATGCAAGTTAATCGGGGCGATTTACTGTTCGTGCCCAACGTCGGGCCGTGCGAGGTGCTGGATCAGGATCCGGAGACGGGGACGATCACGTTGCATTCCGACGAGAGGGGTGCGTTCGAGCTGGAGCCTGACGCCTTCTTCGACGCGTTGCTGGCTCTGGGGCTTGGCTATACTGAGGGTGAGCCGTCACGGTAGGCAGTGGCCATGCGCTATGTGTACCCCGTTGAGCTATTGCCCGATGCCGGCGGTTACCTGATCCACTGCCCGGACATTCCCGAAGTCGTGGCGCAGGGCGCGACCCGGGATGAAGCGATTGCAAACGCCCGCGTTGCTCTGGTGGATCAGTTCGCGAGCTACAGTGCGCGGGGCCGGGCATTTCCCGAACCGTCGCCGGTGCGCAAGGGGCAGGAAGCCGTCACCGTGGAGTTCGAGTGGCAATAGGGGACACCAGGCCCGGTGATGCCCTCCCGGGCGCAGGGCGGATCGTCCGCACAAAAAAGGCGCAGCCGCACGCGGCTGCGCCTTTTCGGTTTCGCTAGAGGCCCGGATCAGGCCAGATCGAAACGATCCGCGTTCATCACCTTGTTCCAGGCCTTGGCGAAGTCACGAACGAACTTCTCCTGGGCGTCGTCCTGTCCGTAGACCTCGGAGATGGCGCGGAGCTGGGAGTTGGAGCCAAACACCAGGTCGACCCGGGTGCCGGTCCACTTCACATCGCCCGTCTTGCGGTCGCGGAGCTCGAACTCCTCTTCCTCATCGGAGGTCGGCCGCCACTCCATCCCCATGTCGAGCAGGTTGACGAAGAAGTCGTTGGTGAGCGTCTCCGGCCGGTCGGTAAAGACGCCGTGCTTCGAGCCGCCGACATTGGTGCCCAGCATGCGCATGCCGCCGACCAGCACAGTCATTTCCGGTGCCGTCAGACCCAGCAGCTGGGCCCGGTCGAGCATCATCTCCTCCGGCTGCACCGTGAAGCGGGTCTTCTGGAAGTTACGGAAGCCGTCGGCCTGGGGTTCCAGCGGATCGAAGGACTCCGCATCGGTCCATTCCGCCGAGGCGTCCGTGCGGCCCGGATAGAACGGGATCTCGACGTCGGTCCCGGCCTTCTTGGCCGCCGCCTCGACGGCGGCATTGCCGCCGAGGACGATGAGATCGGCCAGCGACACCCGCTTGTTACCGGACTGGGCGTCGTTGAACGCCTTCTGGATGCCCTCCAGCTTGTCCAGCACCTTGGCGAGCTGTTGCGGCTCGTTGACCGGCCAGTCCTTCTGCGGCGTGAGACGGATGCGCGCCCCGTTGGCACCGCCGCGCTTGTCGGAGTCCCGGTAGGTTGACGCCGACGCCCAGGCTGTGGAGACGAGCTCGCCGATGGACAGACCGGAATCCAGGAGCTTGGACTTCAGCTCCTTGATGTCCTTGCCGTCGATCAGCTCGTGGTCCACCGGCGGCACGGGGTCCTGCCAGATGAGATCCTCCTGCGGGACTTCCGGGCCGAGGTAGCGGCTCTTCGGGCCCATGTCGCGATGGATCAGCTTGAACCAGGCGCGGGCGAAGGCGTCCGCCAGCTCGTCCGGGTTCTCGTGGAAGCGCTTGGAGATCTTGGCGTACTCCGGATCCATCTTCAGCGACAGATCCGTGGTCAGCATGATGGTCTTCTCGCGCTGTGACGGATCGTGGGCCTTGGGTGCCAGGTCCTTGTCGGCCACGTCCTTCGGCGTCCACTGGTTGGCGCCGGCGGGGCTCTTGGTCAGCTCCCACTCGTAGCCGAAGAGCATGTCGAAGTAGCTGGTATCCCACTTGGTGGGCGCCGGTGACCAGGCCCCCTCGATGCCGCTGGTCATGGCGTGAGCCGCGTCCATGCCGGCCTTGTTGTGCCAGCCCAGACCCTGCTGGTGCATCGGGGCGGCCTCCGGCTCCGGCCCGACATTGTCCGCTTCGACGGCGCCGTGGCACTTGCCGAAGGTGTGCCCGCCGGCGATGAGGGCCACCGTCTCGTAGTCGTTCATCGCCATGCGCCCGAAGGTCTCGCGGATGTCATGGGCGGCTTTGAGCGGATCCGGCTCGCCGTCCGGGCCTTCCGGGTTCACGTAGATGAGACCCATCTGGACGTTGGCCAGCGGGTTCTCGAGCTCCCGGTTGCCGGAGTAGCGGCTTTGCTCGTCGCTGCTGTCGGCCAGCCACTCGGTCTCCGAGCCCCAGTAGACGTCGTCCTCGGGCTCCCAGATGTCCTCGCGGCCGAAAGCGAAGCCGAAGGTCTTGAAGCCCATGTCCTCCAGGGCGACATTGCCGGCCAGGATGAGCAGGTCGGCCCAGGAGATCTTGTTGCCGTACTTCTGCTTGATCGGCCATAGCAGCCGGCGCGCCTTGTCCAGGTTGCCGTTATCCGGCCAGCTGTTGGTCGGCGCGAAGCGCTGCGAGCCCGCGCCGCCGCCCCCACGGCCATCGCCAATGCGGTACGTGCCGGCGGCGTGCCAGGACATCCGGATGAACAACGGCCCGTAGTGACCGTAGTCCGCCGGCCACCAGTCCTGGGACTCCTTCATCAGATCCGCCAGGTCCTTCTTGAGGGCCTTGACGTCCAGCTTCTTGAACTCTTCCTTGTAGTCGAAGTCCTCGCCCATCGGATTGGGCAGGGGGCCTTGCAGATGAAGGATCCTGAGGTTGAGCTGGTTCGGCCACCAGAAATCCATGCCGGGACCACCGCCGTGCAACTCCGTGCGAGAACCGTGCATCACCGGGCACTTGCCTGTGCTGGGGATGTCCTTTGCGTTCGCGGCCATATCTCTCTCCGAGTGTGCTGCGTTGTGTTTCGACCGGCTGGCGCTCGATCCGCCAGCCCCTCCTCTTTCGTCCGGCGCCCTGTCCGGGCGGGCTCGCCCGTCCATTATCCGGATTGCCTCAAGGCATCCGTGGTGCGCCTGTTGGGACTATTCTTGTTCACGGAACCGGTAACTCGAACTGTTACGAGGCCGGCTACACCCTTGAACGTAGACCTAAGTTAGTCATTCAGCCAATTGAACTTTTGTTCTTTGTTGATAGACGGGGGCTATGGGTGAGCCGGTCCACGGTAGCGGCTACTGGGAGGGCGTTGGCTGCTGCTGCCGCGCAGCACTGTTCCTGCCGCCCTGGCGTGCTTACCAGGGCCCGGAGCCGCTCGAAGCGTGATGCCTCTTGTGGCAGCGCACCATTCGATGTCACATACTGGGACGGTGCGACCACAACGGTCCGACTGATCAGGGGGTGTCCGATGAACTACTACGCCTACGAGTTGGCGCACATGTCTGTCGCGCCCATGCGGTGGGGGGCGGAAGTGCTGAAGATGCAGCTCGAGTCCCCGCTCAATCCCATGCGTGAAATGCTCGTGCCCCGCATGATGGCGGCCGGCTGTGAAGTCTTCGAGAACGTCACCCGCCGCTACGACAAGCCCGACTGGGGCATAACCGAAACGAAGATCCACGGTATGCCGGTGCCGATTGACATCGAGACCGTGGTGCGCAAGCCGTTCTGCAATCTCATCCACTTCAATCGGGACGAGGCCGTGGTCGGCAAGCGCTACGATCCCAAGGTGCTGATCGTCGCGCCACTGTCAGGCCACTACGCGACGCTGCTGCGCGGCACCGTCGAGGCGATGATCCAGGAGCACAACGTCTACATCACGGACTGGGCCGACGCCCGGAACGTGCCGATGAGCGAGGGTGAATTCGATTTCGAGGACTATGTCGATTACGTCATCGATTTCATCCACTACCTCGGGGATAACACCCATGTCATCGCGGTTTGTCAGCCGGCGGTGCCGGTGCTGGTGGCCGCTGCCGTCATGGGCGCGCGCAACGACCCCATGCAGCCCACCTCTCTGACCCTGATGGGCGGGCCCATCGATACCCGCCGTAACGAAACGGAGGTGAACAAGCTCGCGAAGACCCGGCCCATCGAGTGGTTCGAGGACAACGTCATCGACCGGGTGCCATTCCCCAACCCGGGTTTCCTCCGGCGGGTGTATCCGGGCTTCATCCAGCTCACGGGGTTCATGCAGATGAACCTGGAACGACACCTCGACGCCCATCGGGACCTGTTCAATAACCTGGTGAAGGGCGATTGCGACAGCGTCGAGCAGCACCAGCGTTTCTATGACGAGTTCCTGTCAGTGCTGGACCTGCCCGCGGAGTTCTATCTGCAGACAGTCCAGCGCGTGTTCCAGGATCACGATCTGCCGGACGGCCGGCTCACCCATCGCGGCGAGCCGGTGGATTGCGGTGCCATCACCCGGACCGCGCTGATGACGGTGGAAGGGGAGAACGACGACATATCCGGTCTGGGCCAGACCGAGGCCGCCCACGACCTGTGCACCGGCATTCCCGTGGACGAGAAATACCACTACGTGCAACCGGGCGTGGGCCATTATGGCGTGTTCAACGGCACTCGCTGGCGTACGGAGATCCAGCCGCGCATCCGTGACTTCATCCGCTCCATCCAGTTCAAACGGCGCAGCGGCAACAGCGCTGCCATGGGCCTGCCATACCGCACCTTGCACCCGGAACGCGAGGAGATCGTCGAGTACAGCGAGCCTGCCGAAGACGGCAACTAGCGGTACACGACGGGCTATTGGGCGCAGTAGCCATTGGGGGTAACCCGCTACACGCCGGTAACCGGTGCCGCATTCGAAGGTGGCTGGCCTTCAATGCCTTACGGGATTTGCTTCGGGGTCGCCCATGGGCCCTGTCGGATATCGCATTCGCTTCGACATGAAACCCCCACCGCGTTCATGGGTGTACCCGCATGGTTCCGGCCGGGAATCGTCGGTAACCTGAAACGGGCGGTCTGTTCCGAACGCAACGCCGATCACCTGATCCGGTTCATCGGGCCGATTGTCCGGACATGACGCGATATCGCTGCAGGAAGCTCTCTACACGGGGCAGGGAGAAGAAAAATGAAGGTAAAGGACGCCCGACCCATGGAGGTCAATCGGACATCAACGCTCGTGGCGCTGGCGACGTTCGCCGTTTTCATTGCCGGCTGTGGCGGCGGGGACGACGATACCTACGAGAAAATGTACGATGTGGCGGCGCATCAGAATGGCTGCGAGGGATTTCTGCCGCCGGACCTCTGCCTGCTAGTGCGCGAGAGCGACACGGACGACTGGTCCAGGCTCTTTCGGGACATAGACGGCTTCAATTACCAGCGGGGCTATGCCTATCGGATCAGGGTCGAGGTCGACCCGCCGCCCGAGGCACGAGCGGACGCAGTGAACGACTACTCGCTGGAGGAGGTCCTGGAGCGTTCACCGGTGCCCGCCGGACAGACCTTCGAGTTCTCGTTCCTGTACGCCGCCAACGCCATGGAAGAGATCGCCACAGGTGTCTACGAAGTCTATGGCGAGGAACGCATCAGCTGCGGGCCGAGCGAGTGCTCAAGTATCGATTCACTGCTGACGCAGCAGAGATCGATACTGTTCGAGCTTCGGCACCCCGACGATCCAGCCGATCCGCTGGAGATCAGCCAGATCCTCTGCAGCGCCTCACCGCAGAGCTTCCGTTCGTCCTGCCTGGACTGATTCCAGCGGCTCGGGGTGCTGCCCTTCGTGACCCGGCCCAGGGCCGGGTCGCCGACCAACCCGTGGCAGCCGCCGCTTGCTGTCGAGGCCTGAGTTCGTTCAGCCGCGTCCGTACTCGCCCTGGGCCATCCGTCCCAGATTGCGGCGCGCCGTCTCGCCCAGGTTCTCGGTCAGCTCGTTGAACGTGCCCAGGCTGCCGAGGAACGCGGAGGCCTCATAGGGTATGAAGACCCGCTCGCCGTTCTTCGCCATGTCCGGCAGGGTTTTCAGGTACTGCAGCCCCAGCAGGTAGCCGATGACCATCTGTTCCTGGCCCTCGCCGGCGGCCTTGACCACCTTCTTGATCGCTTCTTCCTCGCCCTCGGCCCGGAGCACGGCGGCCTGCTTGTCGCCCTCGGCCCGCTCGATGGCTGCCTGGCGCTCGCCCTGGGCCTGGGCGATGGCCGCTTCCTTCTCGCCGCTGGCCTCGGTGACCGTGGCCCGGCGCCGGCGCTCGGCGGCCATCTGCAAGCGCATGGCCTCCTCCACGTCCTCGGGCATCTGCACGTCCTGGATTTCGACCCGGTTGACCTTCACGCCCCATTTGTCGCCGACCTCGTCCATGGTCCGCTGCAGGGCGCTGTTCACTTCCTCGCGGGACTCGAAGAGCTTGTCCAGCTCCATCTTGCCGATCTCCGAGCGCAGCGACGTCTTGGCGAGGACTTCCACCGCCTGGGTGAAGTTCTCGACCTCGTAGACCGCGGCACGGGGATCGGTGATCTGGAAGAACAGGGCGCCGTTGACCACGACGGTGACGTTGTCCTTGGTCACGACGTTCTGGCCCGGGAAGTCGAGCACGGTCTCGCGGCGGTCAATCTTGGTCTCGTCCACCACGTAGGGCACGTTCTCCCCGCGGTGCTCGCGATAGCGCCGGATGGTGATGGAACGGGGCTTGTCGATGAACGGCACGACCCAGTTAATGCCCGCGCCCAGCACCCGCTTGTAGGAGCCCAGCCGCTCGATGACCACGGCCTCGGACTGCTGCACCAGCATGATGCCCTTGAACAGAAAGAAGACGACCAGGACGGCGATGACGATCGCGATGATCAGACCGGGTGAGATGAGTTCCATGGTGTTGGCTCCTGCCTTTCCTGAGTAGGGTTCTTATCGGTTCTCGGGATCGGCATCGTGGACGATGGCGGTGATGCCCTCGATGCGATCGACGATGACTTCCGTGTCGGCCTCGGGTGTTCCGCCGTCGGCGTAGCGCGCGGGGAAGAAATCGCTCTTGAGCCTGACGCCGGGTCTGCCGGCTTCGACGGAAACGCTCGCCCGCGTGCCATGCTCGGCACCTTCGCTGACCATGGCGTAGGACCTGCCGGAATCGAAGGCGCGGCGCAATCCGAACACGGAGATCGGCACGAGGGCCGCCGCCGCGGCGCCGGTGATCAGCAGTTGCCCGGTGAAGCTGACGCCGGTCCAGGCCGCCACGCCGGCCCCGATGAAACAGGCGACGCCAAGCGCCAAAGCGGCGAACTCCATGCCGAGCAACTCCGCCAGGATCAGGACCAGCCCCAGAATGACCCAGCCGTGCCAGATTTCGAATTCCAATTACCGCTCCCAACCAGCCTTGCCCGAGGGCGGGATTCTAGCATCCCGAGAATGCTCGCAGTTTTCACTGGCCGCCGGCCGGCGTGTTCCCTCCGGATGCGCCCTTGCATACGCCGCCTTGTGCGTTTATGTTAGCGAGTAGTCACTAATTAAAGAGATTCTGCACTCATGAAAACTCCCGGCGGAATAAGGCATTGGTCCTGGGTGCTCGGGTTGTTCGTGCTCGGTCTCGCGTTGGCGGGATGGCTCATTGCCAGCCGGGAGCCACCCGGGCGGTCCGCAGCCATCGATGAGGGGCTGGCTGTCTCCGTGGTGCGCGTGCAGGCGTTGCCCGTCGTGCCGCGGGCCGTCGGCTATGGTTCCGCGCAGCCCGGCCGGACCTGGCAGGCCGTGGCGGAAGTGCCGGGCCGGGTCACCTACCGCCATCCTAAGCTGGAGCCCGGCGCCCTCATGGGTGAGGGGACCGTTTTGCTCCGGTTGGACGCGACGGACTACGAGCTGGCTGTCGCCCAGCTGGAGGCCACCGTGGACGCGCGCGCCGCGGCCCTTGAGGAACTGGATGTGCGCACGGCGAACACCCGCACGGCCCTGGATATCGAGCAGCGCCGCCTGGCGCTGGCCGAGGGCGAGCTGGAGCGGTCCCGCTCGCTGGCCCGGCAGGGCAGTGTTTCGGCATCCGAGGTGGACGCCCAGCAGGAACGGGTGCTGCAGATCCGTCAGTCGGTCCAGCAGCTGAAGACCACCCTGGCGGCCCGGCCCGCGGAGCGCAGGCGGCTGGTTGCGGAGCTGGAACGTGACAGGGCGCAGCTCAGGCAGGCCCGCCGCGACGTGGACCGCACCGTGATACGGGCGCCCTATGACCTGCGTATCGCCGCAGCGCCCGCCGAGGCCGATCAATACGCCGGCAAGGGGGAGACCCTCCTGCGTGGCGACGGCGTTGCGGTCGCGGAAGTGATTGCCCAGGTGCCGGTTTCGGCCTTCCGCAACGTCCTCAAGGGTGTCGTGGCCGGAAGCCTGCTGCCGGGCTCGACCCCCGACCTCGATCCGCTCTCGGCCCGGATCACCCTGGTCTCCGGCGGTGACGCCGTTCATTGGGATGCCCGGGTTGCCCGGGTGACGGGGAGCATTGACCCCCAGACCCGCACGGTGGGTGTCGTGGCCGCCGTGGACCGTCCCTACGCGAACGCCGACCCGCCGGCGCGGCCGCCGCTGGCCAAGAACATGTACGTGCGGGTGGAGGTGCGTGGCATTCCGCAGCCGGACGCGCTGGTGGTGCCGCGAGCGAGCGTGCAGGGCGGACGCGTGTACGTCGCCAATGACCAGGACCGGCTGGAGATCCGCGACGTGGAGATCGCCTACCGCCAGCAGGATTTCGTGGTCGTGGCCGACGGGTTGAAGGCAGGTGAGCGGGTGCTGCTTGGGCACCCGGTCCCGGCGGTGGAGGGCGCCAGGCTGGCACCGGCCGCCGACAAGGCCACGGAGCGTCGCGTGGCCAAGCAGGCGACGGCCGGGGAACAGCTGCCATGATCCGCTACCTGGCCGCCCATCCCAACGCCGCCAACCTGCTGATGCTCATCATCGTGGCTGCTGGCGTGTTGAGCATCCCGCAGATCCAGCGGGAGACGTTCCCCCGCTATGCCGCGGACCGCGTCGGTGTGGAGATCGCGTATCCGGGCGCTACGGCGGCGGACGTGGAGGATGCGGTCTGCCAGCGCCTGGAGGACGCGCTGCAGGGTACGACAGGTCTCGAGGAGCTGCGCTGCGAGGCGCGGGAGAACCTGGGGTTCGCCGTGGCGGAGCTGCGAGAAGGTGGAGACGCCGGTCGTTTCCTCGACGACGTGAAGACCGAGGTCGAGGCCATCGACGACTTCCCCGAGCGGGCCGAACGGCCCATCGTGCGCGAGCTCGGGCGCACGGATTTCGTGGCGTCCCTGGCGGTGACCGGGCCGATGTCCGACGGCCACCTGAAGGCCTACGCCGAGGATCTGAAGGGGCGGCTGCTGCAGCTGGAAGAGGTCTCCCAGGTGGATCTCAAGGGGTTTTCGGACCACCAGTTCCGGGTGGAGGTGGACCGGACCGTGCTGCGCCAGCATGGCCTGAGCGCCGCCGAGCTGGGCCGGCGCATTGCCAGCCAGAACGTGGACCTCCCCGGCGGCGTCATCGAGACGGCGGATCAGGACGTGCTGATCCGCATGACCGACGAGCGCCGCAGTGTCGAAGACCTGGAGGCCCTGGTGGTCATCGGCGGCGCCTCGGGGGGCGAGATCACGCTCGGGGACATCGCCACCGTGACGGACCGTTTCGAGGACGAGGCCGAGCGGATCGAGTTCAACGGCCGGCGCGCGGCGCTGCTGGAGCTGCGCAAGACGCGCTCGGAGGATGCCCTTCGGGTCGTGGACGCGGTGCGCGACTACGTGGCGCAGGAACGCCGGCGCATGCCCGAGACGGTCAGCATCAAGCTGACCCAGAACGTTTCGTCCATCGTCCGCGACCGGCTCTCGATGCTGGCCGTCAACGGGCTCCAGGGGCTGGTCCTGGTGTTCCTCGCCATGTGGGCCTTCTTCAGCTTTCGCTTCTCGTTCTGGGTGGCCCTCGGGCTGCCCGTGTCCTTCCTCGGTACCGTGTTCTTCATGCACCTGTTCGGCCTGTCGCTGAACATGATCAGCATGGTGGGGCTGCTGATGGCGATCGGTCTGCTCATGGACGATGCCATCGTCATTGCGGAAAACATCGCCGCCCACCTGCGGGAAGGCCGCGAGCCCCTGGACGCCGTGGTCCACGGTGTCCGGCAGGTGGCGCCCGGCGTTCTGTCCTCCTTCATAACCACTCTGGCCGTGTTCGGCCCGCTGGCCTTCATCTCCGGGGATATCGGGCAGGTGCTGCGCGTGATGCCTATCGTGCTGCTGGTCACCCTGGCCGTGAGCCTCCTGGAGGCCTTTTTCATTCTGCCCCATCATCTGGTCGGCCCGGTCAGGCGTATGGCCCGGACCGGGCCATCGAGGTTCCGTGCCGGACTGGAGCGGCGGTTCGAATGGCTGCGGGAGCATGTCGTCGGGGCCGCGGCCGACCTGGCCGTGCGCTGGCGCTATCCGTTGCTGGGCGCGCTGCTCTTCGGCGCGGCGCTCACCGTGGGACTGCTTGCCGGGGGCCGCATTCAGTTCCAGGCGTTTCCCGACATCGATGGCGACGTGGTGCACGCGCGGCTGCTGATGCCGCAGGGCACCCCGCTGCACGTGACCCGGGAGCGGGTGGGCCGCATCGTCCAGGCACTGGAGCAGGTTAATGCCGAGCAGACGCCGCGCCAGCCCGGGACGAGGCCGTTGGTGCAGAGCGTGCAGGTCCGTTTCGGGGAAAACGCCGACGCGGGCACCCGTGGCGCCCACCTGGCCACGGTCATTGTCGATCTGTTGGGGGCCGAGCAGCGCCGTCTGACCCTGGACGAGCTCTACCAGGCGTGGCGGGACGCGCTGGGCCCGCTGCCGGACGCCATGCAGTTCACCCTGCAGGAGCCGGGCCTGGGCCCGCAGGGGCGCGCGCTGGAGTTTCGCCTGTCGGGGACCGACCTGGACCGGTTGAAGGCGGCCGCGGCGGAGCTCAGGGGCTGGCTCGCCGGTTTCGAGGGTGCCCACGACCTGATGGATGACCTGCGTCCGGGTAAGCCCGAACGCCGTGTGCGCCTGCGTGAGGGCGCCTCCGCCCTGGGGCTGACGTCGGCCGAGATCGCGGATCAGCTGCGTGCCGCCTTCCTCGGCCAGGAGGTGGCGGAGGTTCAGGTAGGGCCGGAGGGCTACGAGATCGAGGTACGTCTGGCAGCCGGCAATCGCGACAGCCTGGCGGACCTCAGCGACTTTGCCGTGACAATGCCGAACGGCGACGCCGTGCCGCTGGACGCGGTAGCGGAGATCGAACCGGCCAGGGGCTGGGCCCAGGTGGTGCGGATTGATGGACGCCGCAGTGCGACGGTGATCGGGGATGTCGACACCGCGGTGGCGAATACCATGGCCATCATCAACCGGACTCGGACCGAATTCCTGCCGCAACTGCGTGAGCGCTTTCCCGGCGTCGATGCCAGTGTAGAAGGGCAGGCCCGGGAGTCGGCTTCCACCGGGCAGTCCGTGGCCCGAGGGTTCGTGATCGGCCTGCTGGGCATATTCGTTGTCCTGGCGTTTCAGTTCCGCAGTTACGTGGAACCGTTGGCCGTCATGGTCGCCATTCCCATGGCGATGATGGGCGCTGCCTGGGGGCATTTCCTCACGGGTTACGACCTGTCCATGCCGAGCGTGGTTGGAGCGGCGTCTCTGGCCGGTATCGTGGTCAACGATTCCATCCTGCTGGTGTACTTCATCAAGATGCGCGTGGCCGAGGGCCGCGCGGTGGCGGAAGCCGCGCGGCTGGCGAGCCGTGACCGGTTCCGGGCGGTATTGCTGACGTCGCTGACGACCATCCTGGGACTGTTCCCGCTGCTGGCGGAGACGAGTCTGCAGGCGCAGGTCCTCAAGCCACTCGTGATCAGCGTGGTATTCGGCCTGCTGGTGTCGACGGTGTTGATTCTGCTGGTTCTCCCGGCACTGTATAGCGTTCTCGACGACCTGGGGCTGGCCCGGGCCGGCAATGAGGGCATTCCGGCAGAGGTCGCGGGCGGATGAATGCCCAAGCCCCGAGACGCCAACGAAAGTCGGCCGAAGAGCGCCGGCGGGAAATCGTCGACGCCGTGCTGGCCCTGGCCTACGAGTATGGGCCGGACAGCATTACGGCCGGTGCCATCGCCGAGCGGGTCGGCTTTGCGCAGCCGGCGGTCTTCCGGCATTTCCCCACCATGGCCGACGTCTGGCTGGCAGTCGCCGACACGGTGGGCGAGCGGGTGCGTGAGCGATGGGACGCCGTGGACGACCCGGCTCTGCCGGCCGGGGAAAGGCTGCGCGCCGTGCTCAGCGCCCACCTGGGTGTCATCACGGCCAATCCGGGGCTGCCGTCGGTTCTCTTCTCCCGGGAGCTTCAGGCCGGAAACAGGGAGCTGCAGGCACGGTTCGCGCGGCACATGGAGGGGTTCGTGGAGCGGCTTCAGTCGCTGATCACCGCCGGCCAGCGGGCCGGCGAGATCCGCCCGCACCTCGACGCCCGCCGCGCCGCGTACTCGATTATCGGGCTGTTGCAGGGAACGGCATTCCGATGGGCGCTGAACCGCCAGTCGTTCGATCTGCAGTCCGAGGGCATGGGCGCCTTCGAAGTGCTCTGGTCGGGGCTGAGCTCGCCCACCGCGGCGTGAATCGTCCGGGACAGGCCCGGGGCACCCGTTATCTGTTCGTCCGTGATCCACGCGATGCCGGCAATGCCATCCTAGATGTCGCCCAGGTGCAGGTGCTCGATCTGCTCGAGCTCCTCGGGCCGGAAGGCCTGCCGGAGCAGCTCCCCCACCTGGGCGCGCTTGTCCGCTTCGGAGAGGCCCGCCCGCAGAATGCGCGCTTTCTCGGCCTGAAAACGCGCATGACGCTCATCCCAGTTGTCGATGTGGATGTAGGCGTGCTGCAGCTCGGCGTGGAGTGCGTCGACCTTCGCCAGCTTTTCCTCTTCTGAGAGGTCCGGGTCCAGCTGGATCCGGTGGGCCCGGAACATGTACGCCGCGTTGGCGTCGCTGGTGCGGAACAGCTGCCGCGCCGCGTCCGGCCCGAGATACTGTGCGCGGAGCTGCCTGAGCCGTCGGTAACGGGCCTCATGCGTGGCAATTGCTTTATCGGCCGCGGGTGCCTCGCCGGTGGTGCTCATGTACTGTTCTTCGGCCTGGAGGTAGCGGTAGTAGTCACCGACGACCTCGGCCGTCTGCTCGCCGGCTTTTCCGGGCAGCCGTTCCCGAATGAGCGCTTGCAGTTCCGCCAGGGCCAGTTCGTCCAGCGGCAGCCGGCCATACTCCAGTGAACGGTTCAGGGCCTGGCGGGCGCGGTCATCGAGAATGACATCCCCGTTGGCGTCCAGGCGGACGTTGCGAAGGGATTCGCGCACGGCCCGAATCGTGAAGGGATGTTCGTCATCAACAGCGTTGGACGGTCGCGCAGGACGCCCGGATTCGCTCGCTTTCGGTGCCCGGATCAGGCGCCACAGGTCCCCCAGGGTTGTCACCCGGTTCTCGCCCTGGCCGACGCCTTGAGGGCGTTCGGCTGGCGCCGATGCGGCGCCGGCGCGTTGCGGGGTCCCGCCGGCGCTGTCGCCCGTGATTTCCAGGTAGCCCGCGCTGGCGGCCAGGGCGAGTGCGACCAGCGCGCCGGCCGCGCGGGGAAATCCGGTGTGGCTGGTCTTCGCTTCCGTGTTCGGATTCATACGGCAACGTTTCCTTCAGTGATCCCGGCGACGAGCGCGAGGGCGGAATCGTCGATGACGGCATCGATATAGGGGCGCCGCGAAAAGACGGCCGAGGGGGTGATGCCGTTCAGCGCCCGGTACGAGCGCGAGAGATGAGCGGAGTTGGAAAAGCCCGCGCCAAGGGCGGCGTCGGTCATCGAATGACCCAGTGCCATGAGTATACTGGCCAGGAACAGGCGATAGCGCATGCGGTACTGGGTGATGGGCAGCCCAGCCTGTTCCTTGAACAGTTTCTCCAGCCTCGAGCCGGACAGGTTAACCTCGGCGGCCAGCTCGGCCAGCGCGATGCCGTCGAAGAGGGTCTCCCGGATGCGCCGGGCCACGTGGACAGCACGGCGGTCAAATGCGCGAAACCTTCTGTTGGCGAGCCCCGGCGGCAACATCGCCTCGCGGATGATCTCCCGGGCCCGCGCGGGCGGCGTCCGCTTGCGGTCCCGCACGCCGGTCGCCGCTTCCACCAGGGCCCGTTCGTTGGGATGATCGTAGTAGATGCCCGGCAACGCGGCTTTCATGACACTGCGCATGGCCGCGTAGTCCTGGGCAAACGGCGCCAGGTAATAGATGGCCACGACCGCGTCGTTGGCGTCGACGCAGGAGCGGTCTATCCACAAGCCGGCCGGGACCACGCAGCTGCGGGTGGTGGCGACACCGCCTCGCGGCGTACGGAGCCTGAGTTTGCCGTTCAGGGCGAGAACGAGCTTCTCCTGGGTGGAGCGCCGGCGTTGTTGCCTGGCGGTGCCAGTGCCCAGGAACAGGACTTCCCGCGACCACATGTACAGTTTCGGTGGTCTCAGGCAGGGGATGGATTCGTCGTAGCGTACAGACATCGGACACCGGGTCCTCTATCGAAACGGTCCATCCGTGGGCCGGTTGCCTGCGAAATCGAAGCAGCCGGACCCGCCCGTGACGGGTCCGGCATGACGGCGGCGAACGCGTCCCCTTCGCCGCCGTATTCCCGGATCAGTACGGGCAGGTGCCCCGGTATTCGGAAACCTGGTATTCGCTTTCGTGATTGGGGCCACAGAGGAACTGCTCGTAGCGCTGGTCCTCGTCCAGGTGCAGCTTCATCCAGGACACGCCGTACTTGCCCAGCAACTCGTCGTAAGCGTTGCCGCCGTTGGCGCAGGTATGACTGCCATTGTTCATCTCGAAGAACGCCTTGTCGGTGGCGTCCGGGATGTCGTTGTAGAACGGCGAGGCGTGGGAGCTGACCGGTGCGACGGCATCACTCTCGCAGGCGAAGATCAGCGTCGGCGTCTGTATCTCGTCGAAGTCGTTGAAGCTGGAGTTCCACGGCGCCAGCGGCATTGCCGCCTTGAGCCGGCCTGGCTCCGCGGCCAGCTGCAATGTGCCGCCGCCGCCCATGGACCAGCCCACGGCCGCCAGGCGGTCGCCGTCGACCATGCCGCTGATGGCGCTGGAGGACGCATTGCTCTGGCCGACCAGATAATCCAGGGCGGCGTCGATCTGGTCTTTCCGGGACCCGGGCTGGTCGTAAATGGAGTTGGTATCGATGGTCATGACCACGAAACCGTGGGAGGCCAGCCGCGGACCCCACCACTCGATGGAGGACTCATACGACACGTAGCCGGGGATCACGACGATGCCGCCCATCGAGCCGCTGGTGTTGGTCGGATAGTGGATGGTGCCGCCGCCGAAGCCGCTGACGAACGAGGAGACGTTGCTGGTGGCGACGTTGTAGGGGCCGCTGGAGGCCTCCAGGTAGGAGTCCGTGGGATCGGGACCGCGGGTGTATCCGCCGTTGCCGCCGTCATCGCAGTCGGTCTGGCATGGCTCCGGGTCGTCGTCCGGCGGCGGGTTCTGCGCGGAAGCCGACGCCGAAAACAGCATGGCCGCGGTCAGGGCGACAACCAGGCCCAGCGCTCGTTTGAGTGATGGATCCATGAGATACCTCCTCCCAAAGGGTTGATCTTTTTCTGTTGGGTTTTGATTACCCAGGGATTACGGTACCGACACATGTGTACCGATGCTTTCACGAATTGGCAGTATTGTGATTCGGTTCCCGTGCCGGCCGGCGCCTTTGAAAGGAGCTGTCGAACAGGGATGCGCTGAGCACCCGGATGGGCGTGGGGCCGCATTGGGCGAGACTGCGGCCTCGCGTGGGCGGAGGGCGCCCGCCGGCGGCTTTCGGACGGGCTGGGTGCCCGTGGCGATAGATCCCTGGCTCACCCGGGCCCATGATCGGCCGGGGTTAACGCTCGGGGTGTAGCGGCCCGGACAGCGAAACGGAGCCACCCTCGATTTCCGGCCAGGTCATTTCGGTGACGACCGGACCGGGCAGGCTTTCCAGCTGAACGTCCGCGGCAGTGCCCGTTGTCGCGCCGAGTCGCACGGTGACAGTCTGCCCCTTGCGGCGGATCTTCAGTTGCCCGGCCTGGGGCCGCGCGCCGTAGGCCGAGATTGTCAGCGGTTGGTCTCCGTGCGTCAGGATGACGTGTCGCGCGCCGGTCCGTGGGTCCGCCACAACCCCCTTCAGATGTATGAGCCGCCGATGGTCCCGGCTGTCGATGCGCAGCACCGCCGTCCCCAGGTTGCTTCCGCTCGCGGAGCGGATGTTCCACCTGGTCTCTCCATCCCTCAGGCCGGTGGAGGCCTCCACGGCCGCCTTGATCAGCGGCAGGAACCGTTGTGCCCTGTCATTGGCCGCCCGGGTGGCCTGCAGCGTCAGTGCCCGGGCTGCGTGGGTCGTCGCCGACTCAAGCCACCACAGCGCCGCCTCCTTGTAAGACGGCCATAACGTGACCGACAGCGTGTAATCGAGCGGGTCGTATTCCCACCCGAAAACCTCGATGTACCAGTCGCCGGTCATCGGGTAATCGAAGCCGCAGATCTCCGGGCGGGTGCCGGTATGCAGCGACTCGCACGCATGTGTCCCGTCGGGGCTCTCCACATAGAGGTCCGCGTCGTTGCTGAGATCGTGCAGCTCCACGATGAGCTCATCCGTGCCGTATGGAACGCGCGTGGCATAGGCCTCCCAGTCGTAGCCACTGATCGAAGCCTCGACGCTCACCGCGTTGAGGCTGCGCGGTGGCGGGTGGCCGCCCTCCAGGGTCGCCTCGCTCCGGCAACCGGCAAGCGCCAGCGCGAACACTAGGACGGCCACAGTGGCTGGAATGAGGGATTTGTTCATGCCTGGACTCCTCCGGTTCACGACAGCCGAGGTACGAACCGCCGTTCTCCTCGAACACGTGAGACAGAGAGTGCAGGGCGGGCGCTGAACGGGAACTGAACATGGTTGCCGGGCGCCGGCGCTCGGGCCGGCGGGGGAGCCCTCTTCTAGCTTTCCCGTCGGTCGGGTCCGCGGAAGGGTTGCGCCGCGGGGGACGTGCGAATCACGGCAACCAGCTCGGTCTGGCGATGGGTGCCGGTCTTGGCGAGGACCCGCTCGAGGTGGACACGCGCCGTGCTGCGGCTGATGGCCATGATCTGGGCCGTTCGTGCTACCGTCCGGCCCCGGGCGATGTGACTGGCGAGCTCGGCTTCGCGGGACGTGAGCCCGAAGACCTCGCATAGCGAGTCGATGCAGATCCGGGAAAGCGCCTGTTCCCAGATCATGACCATTGCGGCGGCGCCGCTGGGTTTGGCCGAGCCCTGCTCGCCCGGCAACGGTGCTGTGAGTGCCGTGCATGTTTGCCGGCCGTCAGCGGAGGTCAGATGCAGCAGACGGCGCCGGCGGTCGTCGTCCTTGGCGGCGATGACGGCCTTGATCCGGGCGTGCAGGGTCCGGTCGTCTCCCTCCCTTGCCAGTCGTATGCGGCCGTGGTGAACGTGCAGGATGCGGCTGCGGCTCATCAGGTGCTCGGCGGCCGCATTGCGATAGACGATGTGGCCGTCTGCGTCGACCACGAGAACGGCCGTGGGCAGGTAGTTCAGGCAACTCGTCAAGGCGGATGAAATGGACCGTTCGGCGTGTAGCTTTTCGCCGACGAGGGCGGCACTGCGGATCAGGCTCGCCACGGCCGGGAAGTCCGGTGGCGCATCCGGCACCCGGGCGGGTCTTCGCGGCCCCCTCAGGAGCAGGGCGAAAAGGGTACGCTGGGCGTTCTCGTGAAGCCGGGCGCCCGAGTAGGACTGCCAGTCCGGGTTCCGGCTTAGCCAACGGTGGAAATCGGCGTTCCCGGCGCTCGGGCACGCCTCGGTGAGGCCATCGTGCACGCAGGGCAGGTCCGGGTGGGAACGCAGGAATTCCAGCCTCGGGTCGGCGTTGACGTACTGCCGCGTGTAGGCATCCCATACATCGCCGGGAACGCCGGCCTGCTCGCTGTATATACACTCGTAGGTGCGGCGGTCCAGGGCGAGGAGCGCTGCCGCCGGCGCCTCGAAGTAGTCCGCGACGCTGCCCAGAAACCCCCGCCACTGGGACGGATCCACTGCAGCCGCGTGGGATTCCCTGGCCAGACGCAGGAACCAGCCCCCTGCGCATTCCGTTTTCGGTGACGGTTCCATTCCCTGTGTCCCCGTTCCACGCACGATCGCGATCCACACGCCCTCGGCATGATGGCGTGGAGTCCCAGGCGCGGCCGGGAGGCTTCCATTGGAATAATTTGAGAATACGGCGCATCGCGCCTGGAAGCCTTCCCTGGGGAACGCCGGACAGCGCACGACGGCCCCGTCCAGCGTTCCTTCATAGTTAGAGCAGAGAATATTCCCAAAATCAGCTCTTCCGGCTCGAGCGCCGGCGTCGGGAGCCGTGTTGTCAGAACGTGACCAGGGCGCCGATACTGAAGTTCGTCACGTTATGGCGGAAACGGTCCTCGGTCTCGAAGCCGAAAATATCCACGCCGGCGCGCAGGCCGAACCCGTCCCCGATGTCCGCCTCGAAACCCAGGGCAATGCCCATGGTGCTGCCGGTCTCTTCTCGTTCCTCGTAGCCGTCGACCGACTGTTCGATCCGCCAGTCGATGAAGTCCAGCCGCCCGCTCAGGCGCACGTCGTGACTCAAGGGTAGACGCAGCACCGGCCCGGCCGTGAACGCATGCAGGTCCGTCTCCACCCGGGTGGCGCCGGAATCCACGACGAAATTCCCGTAATTGCGCAGGCCCGCCTCCAGGGCGAATGTCTCGCCGAAGCTGAAGCCGCCGAAAAGCCCGGCGCTGGCACCCCCGTAGCCGTCGTAGCGCTCGCCGGACGGCGTCTCTTCCTGGACGCGGCTGGTGCCGATGGACACGCCGGCATAGACGCCGGTGGCGACAGCCCCTTGCGAGAACAGCACGGAGCCGGAAATGACCAGCGCGGCGCCGAGCTTGAACAGGTTCCAGGCACGCATGTTTCACTCCCGGTTCGCATTGCCGGACAGCGTGGGACAACGCAGCTGAACGGCGCCTGAACGGCCATGGAAGCCTTGGTCTCTTGCAGGCATGGCGCCCATGCGGGCCTGTTCGATGGCCCGGCGGACGTCCGGCTACACTGGAAAGGGATGCGGTGCGGTTAGCGTCGAGGAGGCAGGCCATGAAGCTCTACATCGCGCAACACGGAGCCGCGCTGTCCAAGGAAGAAGACAGCAGCCGTCCGCTCAGCGAGCGGGGAAGGGACGACGTCCGGCGCCTGGGCCGGTGGCTGGCGCACGCGGGCCTCGGTGACATTGAATTCGTGCACAGCGGCAAACTTCGGGCCCGGGAGACGGCGGAACTCATCGCCGCGGCGGTCGGTGGCACCGCGGGCGAGGCGGACGGCCTGGGCCCCAACGATGACCTCGCGCCGTGGCTGACGCGTCTCGGCGATGCGCCAGGCGACCTGGCGCTGGTGGGGCATCAGCCCTTCGTGGGAAGACTCGCGACACGGCTTCTCAATGGCCGGGAGAGTCCATCCGTCGTCGCATTCGAACCCGGCACGATGCTCTGTCTGGAGCACGGGGACGAGTCGTGGACGCTACGCTGGATGGTCGGGCCGGTGCTTTGGGGCTAGCGAGGCGCAGCATATCTATTCAGTTCGAGGCGGGGATCAGCCGGCCGGATCCGGCATCGGCCTCGCCGTCCCGGGCTCGCTACCCTGTCGTTCCGGATCGGGCCGGCCTCCGGTCGCGGCCCAGGGCTTACCGCAGATTAGCCGAATGAGCTCCACCTGCCGCGAAGTACCGGTTTTGGCCAGCACGCGTTTCAGATGGGTTCGCAGCGTCTCTCTCGATACAGCCCAATCGTCGGCGATCTGCGCCAGTTCGCTACCGCGGCCGAGACCGATGGCGAGATTCGCTTCCGCCGGCGTCAGGCCGTATAGCTCGCGAAGCAGTGAAGCGTCCAGTACGCCGGTCTCGTCCAGATTTCCCACATAGACCGCGGTGTCTGCCCTCGAACCGCTAACCGCTCCCTGCGCAGGCGCGGATATGGCCACGAGGTGAGGGCCATGATTGTCCGGTGAACGCAGCAGCAAAGGCTGGTTTGAGGTCAGTGGATGCATGTCGGGTCGGGACAGCAGCTCGATAAGGGGTTCATGTCCGCCGCCGCATTGAGGCGCCGCCGCCAGCAGCCGCCCTCCCGAAAGACGAAACCGCGTATCGTCCCTGATCAGCGCCTCGCCGACGCCGTTGGTGTGGGTCAGTCGGCCGGTATCGTCCAGCAGAAAGCAGGCGACACCAATCCCGTCGAGCGCGGCTTCCGCCGCCGCCGCGCGCTGGGCACTGCGCTGCATCGTGCGCTGAAGCCAGAGGGCGCGGCGCAAGTGGGGCGCCAGCGTCTGCAGCGCTGCCAGCACCTGGTTGTCAAACCGCGCCGCGTTGCTGTGGCGGTGCAGGCCGATCAGCGAGCATGCCTCGTCCTCATGCCGTTCGAGGATCCCGCCAACGATGAAGTGATTGTCCAACGGGCACATGTAGCTTCGGTAGAACTCGGTGTGGCGAAGGGCTTCCAGGTCGATCATGTTGTCATTGGTGACCATGCGGCCGGTCGGAACCCGATCGAGCACCTCCAGATAGGGATCTTCCTGCACGAGCCCGCCCTCATAGTCCTGCTGCAGCGGGTCGTGCATGTTGTAGTGATACGTGGCGTGGACATCGCGATGGGGCCCGGTCCTCACGGTGCGCAGCACGGCGGACTTGGCGCCGAACGTGTGGGCGATGCAGCAGAGCACCTCGGGCCAGTGGGCGGCGTCGGCTGACGCTTCGTACAGCATGCCGACGATCCGGCTCCATTTTTCGACGTCGAGCTGTCTCATCGTTGCCTGCCTTTGTAGTTGTTTTTCGTGCGGGCCGTGCCCCTTAGTGCACCTCGGTGCGGCCGAGGGCCCGTGGCGCCGCGGACGGATCGCTCATCAGGTTCCAGGGTTTGCCGGTAAGCAGGCGGACGAGGTCCGCCTGCCGGGACGTCGCCGTCTTGCCCAGTACGCGTTTGAGGTGCGTTCGCAGTGTCTCCGTCGATACCGACCACCGGCCGGCGATCTCCGTCAGGGTATCGCCGTTCGAGAGCGCGATGGCGAGCTCCGCTTCCCGGTGGGTCAGGCCGTATAGCCGGCGCAGCACTTCGCGATTGAGCAGACCCGCCTCCTCGAGACTGCAGATGAACAATGCGACGTTTGCGGAAGGCCAGGGATCGAGGAAGTGCCGTTGCGTTGAGGTTACCGGTAGCGCAACCACCAGTCGTTGAGGTGCATCGGCCGGATGCTGCAGCAGCGCGGCTTCCGGCGCCGCCGGTCCCCCTGCACGGGCACGCTGGGTCACGACGCTTAGCAATTGTTCAATCGTCGCGGCGTTGGCTGTGTTGCCGGCGCGCAGGATCCCGTCCCGCTGGGTCAGGTCGTTGCCATCGCGGAGCATGGCCTCAGCCTTGGTATTCATGGTCAGTGCCCGCCGCTGCTCGTCGAGCAGGATGACGGCTACGGCCATGGCCTCGAGGGCACGATCACTGCTTGCGGCGCGGGCATCGGCAACGCGCAGCAGGTGCCCGAGCCTCACGGATCGCTGTATATGCGGAACCAGCCGCCGGATGAAGCCGGCATCATCCCAGGAGAAGGGTCCGCTGCGGTGGTCGCGCTGAACGCCGAACTTGATCGTGAACTCCGCGTTGCGCATCGCCAGCCCGCCGCAGATGTAGTAGTTGTCCTGGGGGCGCGCATATTCGTTGAAGAACTCCGTGCGCCTGTAAGCCCGGGAATCGAGGAAAGCTTCACCCGGGGCCACGTAGACGTCGGGAGCGTGCGTGAGGGCTTCGACAATGGGGTCCTGGGATACGTAATACTGCTGGTAGGCGGCCTGCAGCTGCTCGTCCAGGTTGTGATAGATGCCGGTGCGAAGTGTCCGGGTGCGCTCATCCACCACACGGAACAAGCCGGACTTTGCGTTGAGCGTAGAGGCGAGCCCTTCCAGGAAGACCCGCCACTGATCCGGATCAGTCGCCGACTCATAGACCGAATCCAGCAGCGCCGAGAAAGTGTCCATGTCGTTGGTTTTCCCGGTCTTGCCGTGCCAGCCACCCATCCAATCAGTACTCCAGGAAATCGAGCACCTCGCCCCAACGCTGGAATGACGCGAAGTGGCCGGCGTCCGGCCATTCGGTCAACTCCGCGTGCTTCAGAGTGCTCTGAAGCCATCGGCCCATGACAATGGGGGCGTTCGGGTCCAGCGTGCCGTGCCAGATGCGGGTCGGGCAGCTCAGACGGTCGAGGTCCACCTGCCAGTCGGCGATCATGGCGCGGGCGTCGCCGAGCATGCCATCGAGCCCATGGCTGACGGCCTCCTCCAGGTTCCTGCGGTAGGCCGCAGCGAGCGCTTCGTCCTCGAAAATGGCCTGATCCACCGGTATTGCCCCGCCCAGCAGCATGCCGTACGCCCCGCCGGAGGCCTCGATGGCGTCGGTCAGCGTGTCGGAGAAGGCTGCGAAGTCGGATGCCGCAAGCTCCCAAAGCTGCTGGAAGGCCTCCGCCATTCCGTCCGTGCCGGCGAGCTCGAATGGCGCCCAGCTGCTCACCAGTGCCAGCCTCCCCACGCGCTCCGACATCCGCGTCGCGCATGCCAGGGCGTGCGGCCCCCCACCGGAGAATCCGATAACGTCGCAGGTCTCGAGATCGAGATGGTCGAGCAGTGCCGCGGCGTCGTCCGCGTAATCGGCGACGCTGCGTCCCGACCACGGCGTACTCCCGCCGTAACCGGGGCGGTCCGGAACAATGATCCGCTGACAACGCCCGCGGGCCAGCGCGTCGGCGTAGGCATGCTCGAGCCGGGACCCGGGCATGCCATGGCAATAGATAATGGGTCTGCCGCCGGTGTCACCGTACTCGCACCAGGTCATCCGGCGCCCATCGGGCCGTGTCAGAGTAGTCGGTGTCGGTGTGCTTGAGCTCACGAGTCCCCCAGTGCCTCGTTTCAAAGGGTCAAGCTGGTACGGACACCCGTGGGTCGTCCCTGCGCGCGGTAGGGTTCGAGAGAATGCTGCGATACCCGCCTCGCGGGGCGTCTTCTTCCTTATTCGTATGAACGCGTCCCCAAACTATACGTCCGGCGAGGCCTCAATTTGGAACCGCGTCACAGTTTGAGCCTACCAAGCCAACAGTACTTTGTGCCATGGCGTTGCCCGGAATCAGTGTCGAAGGGGTCGATGGATCGCATTGCTTCGTGGTGCACGTCGTAGGGGCGAATCGTAGTCGGACCGCCATGGAGCGGTCTCCATGGCAGGTGCATTCGCGGTGGCGTTCCGGCGGTGGCGCAGGGCCGTGGAGCAGAAGCTGCCTTTGCGCGGGCGCACGTGGCAACGCTGTTGGTTCTGGCGTTCAGCGCTCCGGCGTATCGGGCCGGAGTGGTGCGCAATATCCGCTTAGGCGGCGGACGCGCCGCGCGCGCGAGCCTCTGCTGCACGTGCTTTGAGTGCCGCTTTCTTGGCTTTTCGCGCGTGCCTGCGGGCCTTCTTCCAGGCCTTTCTCGCCTCCTTGGCCGCCTCGGCGTCGACGACGTCCGCCTGAGCCGGCGGATGTGGCATGGCGGTCTCCTCATGCGGTCTGAACTTGACCACCATGCCGTCGCTTTCGCCGGTGGAGGCAGCCTGAATCTTCCCGGCCCGGCGTTTGGCTTTCTTGCGCTGCTTCTTGCTCAGGATCGCGCGTTCGCCGAGGGCTTCGATACGTGCCGCGGATCGCGCCAGCACCTCTTTGCGCTGGGGCTTGCTCAGGCGCTTCCACTGCTTCTTTTCGGAGCGCAGGCGCCCGCAGGACAGGCAGAGCCCTTCATCGAACTTGCAGATCCCGGTGCAGGGATTGGACGCGGAACCCATGTTGGCCTTCCAGTCAGCGAAGATAATGAGAACGTATCTCATTCAGATGGGGCGCGAAAGGATGAGTTCCAATCGGAGACCGCGACTCGTCGATTCGAGGGCGCGAGAGGGCGGCCGGGGTGCCTCGCAATCAGGTCTGGCCGGCGTGCCGGACACCGGCCGCCAGCTCGTCCAGCGGCGCGGGGTGGTGGATATGGTAGCCCTGGGCGTAGTCGATACCCAGAGCCTGGAGTGACTCGACAATGGTCCCCGATTCCACGAATTCGGCCACGCACTGCATGCCGTGGATCCTCGCCAGATCCCGCACGCAGGCCACGATGACACGGCTCGCCTCGTCCTGCCCCAGGTTGCGAATGAACTGCCCGTCAATCTTGATGTACCGGACGGGCAACTGGTTGAGATAGCCGAAATTGGCCACACCGGCGCCGAAATCGTCCAGGGCGAAGCTGAAGCCAAGACTGTTCAGCCGGCTCATGGTTTCCGACGCCCGCGCCAGGTTGTGGATGGCAGCGCGCTCTGTCACTTCGAAGCAGACCCGCCCCGGGTCGACGCCGAGGCGTTCCGTGGTCTCCTGCACGAAGCCGAGGAAGTCCGGCCGGTCCATCGTCTCCGCCGCCAGGTTGATGCTCAGGTTCACGGCCTGCGGCGCCGTACCGGCCAGGAACTCGAAGCTCCGTGTAATCACCCAGTGGTCGATCATCGGCATCAACCCGTAGCGGCTGGCGCTGGGCAGGAACTGGCCGGGCGACGTGAGCCGCCCGTTCTCATATTTACGCAGCAGCACTTCGAAGTGCGGTGTGCCATCGTCGGCGCAGACCGGAGCAATACGTTGCGCGAACAGCAACAGATCGCCCCGCGCCAGCGCATGCTCGAAGTCCGTGGCCCAGTCCAGCTCCGACTTGTGTCGCTGTACCGATACGTCGGCGCTGGTGAACACCCGTATCCGGTTTCCGCCCTCCCGCTTGGCGGCGTGGCGAGCCAGGTCCGCCCGGCCCATGACGGCAGCCGGCGCCTCCGAACCGGCGAACGGTGCGACGCCGATGCTGGCGCCGAGCGAGAAGCTCCGCTCGCCGCAGTCGAATGCGAAACCGAGCACGCTGCGCCGCAGGGTCTCGCCCAGGCTGTCCGCCTGCGCGCCGCGCCCCGGGGCCAGCACCAGGAACTCGTCGCCGCCGAGCCGTCCCACCAGGGCGTCCGCCGGCAGTGCCGCCCGGATTTCCCGTCCCAGATCGCCGAGCAGTTCATCGGCGCGTTCGTGGCCGCAGCTGTCGTTGACCAGCTTGAAATGGTCCAGGTCCACGTGCAGAAGGGCGTGCGTGGCGCCATCCGCGCCGTCTTCGTCGTGCAACCGGCGCAGCTCGCGCTCCAGCCGCGAGCGGTTGTAAAGGCCGGTGACCGTGTCGTGATCGGCCTGGTGGGTCAGCGTCGCCATTACGGCGTCACGGCGGGAGAGCAGGGCGGCGAGGACGTAGCCGATCATGGCCGATACACCCACGAAGGCGACATGGACCCCCGTGGTGAAGGCGTCCTCCGGGCTGTGCAGCCCGAAGACCACACCCGCCAGGATTACGGCGGCGCTGGTCGCGCCCGCGGTGCGAAAGCGCAGGGCGAGCCAGCCGACGAAGGGCAGCAGGAGGAAGAACAGCAGGTCCCCGTGGGCATTCGGCAGCTGCGAGAGCATTGCGCCGACACCGATCTGCAGTCCGCAGATGCCGCCCCATCGGGCGAGGTCCGTCCCCGACCACGCGGGCAGCGGCCACCATGCCATCAGGAACGGCACGAGGATCAGCAGGGCCATGGCATCGCCTAGCCACCAGGTCAGCGCGGCTTGCCCGAGGCCTGACAGGGGAATCAGGCCGTGACCGAGCTGCGCCAGGGCGCCGCCGGCGGCGCTGAAGAGCGGCGGCAGGAGGCATACATGAAAGCAGAAGCCGAGCGCCTGCGGAACGTTGCTGAACAGGCCCGTGGCGCCGACCCTTTGCAGCAGGAACAGCGCGATTGCGGCCTCCAGGGCCTGCAGAACGCCGCCAACCAGGCCCATGGTGAACGGCTGGGACAACCACAGCGCGACCAGGAGCTCGCCGATGACGATCAGCGGCCACCAGCGAAGCCCGCGCGTATGGAGCAGGTACAATGAGACGGCCGAGGCCGGCCACAGCGGGGTCAGGCCGCCATATTCGCCATGCAGATACAGGCCGATGCCGGTTCCGCCGAGATAGACGCCCAGGAAAAGAACTGCGATACCAACCGTGGTCGTGTACTGGCCGGGTTTCATGATTGCCGGGCTCCGTCCACTGCTGCCGTTCCATGGCGATGGCGCTCTGGAGCGCAGATGCTCGCAGCAAGTTTCAGTATTCCTTGAGCGGAATACGCCTCGCGTTGGTTCTTCTGTGCCCCAGTCGACATTAGCGCAGTTGCCGGGGCGGGTCCACGAGGGGCTGTCGCAACGGCATTTCCATGGAAAACCGTATCGGCGTCGTTCGCTGGGGCTGGCTGCCGGGGCCCATACGGTCTGCCGTACGGAACACCGATGTATGTTGAATCGGCGGGGCGGGCTGGTGGAACCTTTGGCCTGGCGCCCGAACGACTCGACTCATCGACCAGAGGGAGAAGACCCGAGCAATGAGCGCAGCCTACCCACATCTCATGGAGCCGCTCGACCTGGGCTTCACGACCCTCGCCAACCGCGTACTCATGGGCTCCATGCACACGGGCCTGGAGGACCGCTTCTACCACGTCGACAAGCTGGCTGCCTATTTCGCCGAGCGGGCGCGCGGCGGCGTCGGCCTGATGGTCACCGGTGGCTACTCGCCGAACCGGCGCGGGGAGCTGCTGCCGCTGGGCTCGCGCATGAGCACGCGCTTCAATGCCTGGTTGCACCGGCGGGTGACCGAACCGGTTCACGAAGCGGGTGGGAGGATCGCGCTGCAGCTGTTGCACGCCGGGCGCTACGGCTATACCCCCTATAACGTTTCCGCCTCGGCCGTCCAGTCGCCCATCACGCCCTTCAAGCCGAAGGCGCTGAGCGAGCGGGGCGTCCGCAGGACCATCGACGCCTACGCCCGGTCCGCCGAGCTTGCCCGCTTCGCCGGTTATGACGGGGTGGAGATCATGGGCTCGGAGGGATACCTGATCAACCAGTTCCTGGCGCCCCGGACCAACAAACGCGACGATCGGTGGGGTGGGAGTGCCGAGAACCGCATGCGCTTCCCCATCGAGGTCGTGCGGGCGGTGCGGCGGGCCGTGGGTCGTGACTTCATCGTCGTCTACCGCATTTCACTGATGGATCTGGTGGAGGAGGGCCAGAGCTGGGAGGAGGTGGTGGACCTGGCGCGGGCCCTGGAGGCCGAGGGGGTGACGCTGTTCAATACCGGCATCGGCTGGCATGAGGCTCGGATTCCCACCATCGTCACCTCCGTGCCGCGAGGGGCGTTCACGTTCGCCACGGCGGCCCTGAGAAAGGCCGTCTCCGTGCCGGTCTGCGCCAGCAACCGCATCAACACGCCCGAGCTGGCGGAGTCCCTCATCGCCGGCGGCGAGGCGGACATGGTTTCCCTGGCCCGGCCCATGCTGGCCGACGCCCATTTCGTGGCCAAGGCGGCCGCCGGACGATCGGAAGAGATCAACACCTGCATCGCCTGCAATCAGGCCTGCCTGGATCACACCTTCCAGCTCAAGCGGGCCAGCTGCCTGGTCAATCCGCGGGCCTGTCACGAGACCGAGCTCAGCTACGAGCCGGCTGTCACGCCCAAATCCATTGCCGTGGTGGGTGCGGGGCCGGCCGGGATGGCGGCGGCCACGGTGGCGGCCGAGCGGGGCCATCGCGTCACATTGTTCGAGGCCGATGCGCAGATCGGTGGTCAGTTCAACATGGCCAAGCGCATCCCCGGGAAGTCGGATTTCGAGGAGACGCTGCGCTATTACCGCACCATGCTCGACAAGCACGGCGTGACTCTGAAGCTCGGCCAGCGTGTGGGCGTCGATGCGCTCGGCGGCTTCGACGAGGTCATCGTGGCTACGGGTGTCACGCCGCGGACGCCGGCCATCCCGGGCGTCGATCACGACAAGGTGCTTTCCTACGTGGAGGTGCTGCGCGGCGAAAAGGCGGTGGGCCGTTCGGTGGCGATCATCGGTGCCGGTGGCATCGGTTTCGACGTCAGCGAGTACCTGGTGCACGCCGAGGGGGTGGACGAGCGTGAACAGTGGTATCGGGAATGGGGCGTGGATACGGCGCTCCGTCACCGCGCCGCCATGGTCGAGCCGCAGGTCGCGCCCAGCCCGAGGCAGGTCTATCTGCTCCAGCGCAAGGAGACGCGGCCGGGCAAGGATCTCGGCAAGACCACGGGCTGGGTGCACAGGACCGAGCTGCGCAAGAAGGGCGTGGAAATGATCCCGGGCGTGACCTACCGGCGCATCGACGACGACGGTCTGCATATCCAGGTCGACGGCGAGGATCGGGTTCTGGCCGTCGACCACGTGGTGATCTGCGCCGGGCAGGAATCCTTGCGGTCGCTGGCGGAGGAGCTGCGCCGGAACGGTCGGCAGGTCCACCTCATCGGCGGTGCCGACGTGGCCGCCGAGCTGGATGCCAAGCGCGCCATCAACCAGGGCGCCCGGCTGGCCGCGGCGCTGTGACCCGGTGGGCGTTTGCGACGGGCCTATCCCGGAGTGAGAGCCGTTTCACAAACAATGGCATGCGCCTTTTCAATCACTGATACAGTTCACGCAATTTCACGCATTTTGCCGGTACGTTCAGTGAAATACACCGCAGCAGGTCCGTTGGCGTGACCCCGGCGATTGCAGCGACAAGGCGAACATCCAGGCGCGGCGGCGGTCGCGGCCGCCAGCGGTTGGTATCGCCGTGACGGGCAGTGTTCCCGGATTTCTTGGCCTGACGGACGAAGAGCGTTTCGGCGCCGGTCCGAGGGCACAGGCTCGTGCGCGGCGCATGTCGGCGCAGACCTATCGCCTGCGGCTTCTGATCTACACCTATAACGGGCTCGCCTGGCCCTTCGTCATTCCCCAGCTGCCCGAAGGCCCGGTTTTCTGGGTCCTCTGGGTGGGACTCCATTTCGTCTGGCCGCACCTGGCTTACGGCCTTTCCCGTCGCCTGGGCAATCCCCTGAAGACCGAGCGGATCGCGATGGTCTGCGAGGCGGCGATCATCGGCTGCACCATCAACGAAATGGGTTACGCGGTCTGGTACGTGTTCTCGGCCCTCGCCGGCATCTTCATCAGCGCGTCGGCATTCGGTGGCGGGCGCCTTCTCGGCAGCGCCGCGGTCAGCCTGCTGGCCGGCACGCTTGTCTGGGGCCTGATCCGGGGGTTCTCGGTAATCGTGATGCCGCCGCTGGTCACGGAGCTCGTCGGAGCCATTGGCGGCGCGATTCCCCTATTGCTGACCACTCAGGCAACGTTCCGGGTGTTGAGCCGCCTTTCCCAGGCGCGGCGGGAGACCGAGCGGCGAAACCGCCAGTACCAGACCATGATGGAGATGAGCGCGGTGCTCAAGGACAGCACCGGCACCGAGCGGCTGGTTTCCCAGGCGCTTTCCGATTTCCGCCGGCTCATGCCCGACTACGGCTTCGGCATCGTTCTGCGTGAGCCGCTGCGGCCCACCGTCATCCGCATCGCGGACTTCCGTGGCATCGAGCGGGAACGCTCCGAGGCCATCGTCCGTCGGCTCGCCGACGTCGAGGACGGGGAAACGGCGGGCGCGCTCATGCTGGAGTGCGGCGGGGACAGCTTCAACGTGCTCCCCCTCACGCCCCATCTGCAACAGTTGCAGGGCTTTATCGTCATCCGCGGCGACGTGGGCGCCGGGGAGCTCGGTACCATGCTGCGGCTCTTCGCCGAGCAGGTTGCCTCGGCGCTGGAAAGCAACCTGCTGACCCAGCGTCTGGACCGACTGGCCAACACGGACGCCCTCACCGGACTGCACAACCGCGTGTTCTTCGACGCCCAGCTGGAACTCGCCCGGCGCAACCTGCTGGGGCCGGCGGCCACCGACTTCTCCGTCATCATGATCGATCTCAACGGCCTGAAGGCGATCAATGACACCTACGGCCACGAGGCCGGCGACGCCATGATCCAGGTGGCGGCGAGACTTCTGAGCTCGGCGGTACGAAGTTGTGACGTGCTGGCCCGCCTCGGCGGCGATGAGTTCGTGATCCTCGCCAACGATTGCGGTGCCCGGAATGTCGGCGAGATCGTCGCGCGCGTTGACAATGCCGTGAATGAGCAGCAGGTGCCCACCGAGGTCGCCGGCATCGAGCGGTTGGACATGCGCGTGAGCTTGAGCATGGGCGCCGCCAGCTCGGACGAGGCCGAACCGGGTGAATTGCTCGAGATGGCCGACCGGCGAATGTATGCGAACAAGCAGCGCTTCTATCAGCGGATCCGGCAACCCGGAAGCGAAATCGAATAGCGCCGGCGGGGCGTCAATCGAGCTGGAGCCGCGTGCGCAGTTCCCGCAGCTGGGCAGCCGGCTGCGTCTCGCTCAGGCGCAAATGGTGCGCCGGCTTCACCGCCGGCCGCGGCGTCGCAGCGGCGGTGATCAGGATCCAGCCCGCGGGCGGCTCGTCGGGATGCGCTTCCCGGACCGGGTACCCCAGGCCGCGCAGCTTCTGCGCGAGTGGCCAAAGCTCGTGGGGCAGGGCGAAGCGCGGCGAGCGCAATGCCCCGGCGCGCACCCGTGTGTCGCGGCTGACGTCGAATGCCTCGAAGACCGGATAAACGCTGACGCGCTCACCACCGGACAGGGGCTGTGCCAACCGGGCAGGCTCGCCGTCCACCAGGACCAGGTCCACCTCCCCCACCGGTAACCCCAGATCGCGCAGAAGCCCCTCCACGTCCGTGGCGGGGGCGAGCGGGAATTCAAAGGCGCGCTTGCGGCACGATGGCGGCAGGTAGTCGTTGAGCTCTTCGTAGACCCGCAGGGTCACGGTTCTTTCCATCTACCGTCCTCCGCTATCCCACGGTGCCGGCGCCCAGGCAGGCCCGGCCTGCGGAAACGGAGCCGGCATTCGAGCGCTGAAGCGGATGCCGTCCGGCCGCCGGAGATGCCATCGCGGCTTCAACCGGGCCCGTTGCCGGATTCCTGGATCAGCACGTCTTCGCCGCTGGTTTCATACTGGGTTCGCATTGCCTCCGCTGCCTCGGCCTCCGCCTCGCGTGAGATGGAGGCGGGGATGAACCGGTCCAGCACGGTTGCGCCCACCAGATCGCCGGTGATGTTGAGGCTGGTGCGGAAGCGCTCCAGCACCTGGTCCAGGCCGATGATCAGCGCCAGGCCGGCCAGCGGGATGCCGGCGGCGTTGAGCACGGTGGCCAGCATGATGATGCCCACGCCGGGCACCGCCGGCGTGCCCAGCGATGCCCCCACCGCGGTGAAGGTCAGGGCCACCAGGGCGCTGACCGGCAGATCGATCTGGAACATCTGCGCCATGAAGACCGTGCCCAGGGCCTGGTAGAGCGCGCTGCCGCTCATGTTGATGGCCGCTCCCAGGGGAATGACGAACTGCGCCAGGGAGGGGCGGATGCGCAGGGGCCCCTCGGCGCACTTGGCCGTGATCGGCATGGTGGCCGCGGAGCTGTTGGTGGAGAAGGCCAGGAGGAACGGCTCGCGGATGGCCTTGAAGAAATGCCAGGGGTTGCGGCGGCCGAGCACCGTGGCTACCAGCAGAAAGAACACCAGGAGCAGGAACATGCCGAAGATGACCGTGCCGGCGTAGTAGCCCAGACCGGCTATCACGCTGGGTCCGGTTCGGATCATGGCCTGGGCGAGCAACCCGAACACCGCCACGGGCGCGAAGGTCATCACCGCGCCGACCACGGCCATGCAGACCTGCTGGACCGATCCCAGGAGCTCCAGCAACGGCTTGGCCGAGGCCGGCGGCAGGCTCAGCAGGCCGATGCCAAGGACAATGGCGAAGATGACGATCTGCAGCATCCGCCCCTCGGCTATAGCGCCCAGCGGATTGCGGGGCAGCACGCCGGTTATGCGTTCCGGAACGTTGGTCAGTGACAGGGGCTCGCGCTGCTGGACCGCGTCGGTCGCGCTACTCAACGCGGCCGCGTCGGTACCGGCCGTAAGACTGGAGGCGTCTATGGCCATGCCGGGTTGGAGCAGCAGCGCCAGGGAAATGCCGATGACCACCGCCACCAGGGTCGTGGACAGGAAATAGGTCGCCAGCCAGATGCCGGTGCTCTTGAGCTGCTGGATATCGGTCGCCGAGGACAGGCCCCGGATGATCGAGCTGAGGATCAGCGGTACCACGATCATCTGGATGAAGATCAGGAACAGATTGCCGGGCAGGGCCAGCCACTCCCCGACGGCCAGGGCCGTGGGGCGCTCGACCCATCCCGTATCGGGTGACAGGGCCAGCCCGGCGCCGATGCCGAGTACCATGCCCACCAGAACCTGGAGCCAGAGCTTGCCCCGGGTGAGCTTGAGCAATGGCTGGGTGAAGAAGCCCAGCCCCCGCATGGTGACGTTGTTGAGCGTGGTGCCGATGTTCTCGATCACTGGGTCACTCCTCGGGTACCGACTCTGGCGGTCAGGCCAAGACGCACCGCCAATAGGCTAAGCCGCAAGCTCCTTGGCCGTATCGAGCTGGATCAAGTCTCACTCGAATCTGGACCGGAACTCGGAGCGCCTTTGTGCTAGCCGCCTTCCGAGCGCGGACCGGGCCGCAGGTAGACGAACCAGTAGACCAGTGCCACGAGCACGCCGCCGCCGAGAATGTTGCCCACGGTCACGGGGACCAGCAGCGCAAGGAAATCGGCGACACCCAGCTCCAGCGCCGAGCCGGACGCCAGGGTCGCGGCGCCAGTGGTGTCGAAAAGCTGGATCAGTTCCGCGCAGGGGAGGTAGAACATCACGGCGATAGCGTGCTCCAGGCCCATGGCATAGAAGGCAACCACCGGCGGCGTGAGTGCGAGAATGCGGTCGGTCGTCGTGCGTGCGCTGTAGGTCAGCCAGACGCCGAGACAGAGCAGTGTATTACCCAGAATCGCGAGGAACAGGGCCTGAACCGGCCCCAGCTGTTGCAGCTCCCGGGCCGTTTCCAGAACCGAGCTGCCCACGCCGCCCGAGAGGTCCGTGTACTGTCCCGCCAGCACCAGCATGGCGGCGGTGGCCACGGCGCCGATGAAGTTGCCGGCGAAGACAATGCCCCAGGCGCGCAACAGGCCGAGGGTGGACAGCCGGCCGTGGGCCCAGGCCATCACCATCATGTTGTTGGTGGTGAACAGCTCGGCGCCGCCGACGACGGCCAGCACGTAGGCGAGTGAGAACGCCAGCCCCCCGATCAACCGCTCGAAGCCGGGCGATACCGCTTCTTCCAGGCCCACGCTCACCGTCGCCGCGAAGGTGGCGCCGAAGGCGATGTAGGCCCCGGCCATGGCGGCCAGCGTGACCAGGGTCGAGGCGTTTTCGGCGGCCTTCTCGAAACCGATGGCCTCCGCCCGTTTCGCCATGTCCTTGGGCAGGATGGCGTCGACCGTCGCGATACCGAAGCGCACGTCGCCGCGTTTTTCCTCGTTCATTCGTGGTCTCTCCCGCTGTGGGCATTGGGCTGAGGCTACTGCGGCGCGCGTCGCAGCGTCCAGGCGCCGCCCCGCGGGGTGGATTGACTCGCCCGGCCGGTGCTAAAACGAGCGGTGGTCAGCGAAACGGCGGCGAGCTCCATGACGGAAAGCGATCAGCAAGCGCAACAAGCCGGTGCGGCTCGCGATGGGCAGTCCCTGCGGCCCCAGGACCACCCGCTGCGTGCCCGCATCGCCGCCGAGGTGCACGCGCGGCCTTTCGAGTCCATGGCGGGTCCGCTGCGCGTCTCGCATCTGGCCGTTAAGTCCGGAGAGAGACATTCGCAGGCGGTTAGCGAGCATCTGGCGCGACTCTGCGAGCCGGCCGGGATTACGCCGCCGGCAATGGACGCGGATTTCTTTCGGGCCGACATCGACGGCTTGCGACTGCGCTGGGAGCGCCACACCGAGTTCCGGAACTATACCTTCACCGCCACCGGTGGCGGCGACGGGGACGATCCGTTCTCGGGCATGCCGGTCGCCCGCCTGCCGGGAGAATGGCTGCGCGGCATCCCCGGCCAGTGCGTCGCCGCCGCCCACCTGGTGCTCGAGGCGCAGATCGATCCGGACCGGGATGCCGGTATCGTGGCGCGGCTCTTCGATCCGGAGTCCGTGGTCGGCAGCGAGGTCCTCAACGGGGCCGCGGTGGTCTGGACGGATTTCAGGCTTCACGGGGACGGCTTTTCCCGCATTCTCGTTCAGGACCGTTCGCTTACCCCGCGCCAGACCGGACGCCTGGTGCAGACGATCCTCGAGATCGAGACCTATCGCTTGATGGCGCTGCTGGCGTTTCCCCTGGCCCGGGAGGTAGGCGCCGACCTGCGGACCCTGGACATCGGCCTCGGTGAGCTCACCGACCGGATGCCCGAAGCCCAGGGGCCGGACAGCGAGCGTTTGCTGCTTGCCGAGCTCTCCGACCTGGCGGCCCGGTTGGAGCAGGTGGTCTCCCGCACCGGGTACCGCTTCGGCGCTGCCAAGGCGTACTACGCGCTCATTCAGCGCCGGATCGAGGGTCTGCGGGAACGGCCCGTGACGGGCCTGCAAAGCATTAGTGAGTTCATGGAGCGGCGCCTGGCGCCGGCCATGAACACCTGCCTGGCTTCCGAGGAGCGTCAGGCACAGATTGCCAAGCGCCTCACCCGGGCCGGGAACCTGCTGCGCACGCGCGTCGACGTGGCCATGGAGGCGCAGAACGTGGACCTGCTGCAGTCCATGGACCGGCGATCCAGGCTCCAGCTCAGGCTCCAGGAGACGGTGGAAGGGCTGTCAATCCTGGTGCTGAGCTATTACGGCGCCGGATTGTTCAGCTATTTCCTGACGGGGCTGGACAGAACCGGCTGGCTTGGCCCCCTGGGCGTGGCCTACGACCCCAAAGTGGTGGTCGGGCTCAGCGTGCCGGTGATCGCCATTTTCGTATGGGTCGGGGTTCGCCTCGCCCGGCGGCGTTTCGGCGCCGACGGCTGAGTGGCGACTGCCCCGGCCGGTTCCTGCGGCTGGCGTTCGGGCGCAGCCGCCTGGGGAGCTGCAAGGCTGGGGCGCCTGCGGTCGATCGCGATCTCGCGTCACTTACCGTGCCCGGTCCCGGCTTGCAAAGCCGCGAGTCAGCGAGCGTATGTAGCGGCAGGTTCAATGCTGGGCCAGTACACCGGGATCATGGACGTTCGGTCCGGTCGGTCGCCGAGGGCGCGGGCGAGCTCGTGATTCAGCGGGCTGGCGGGTCTGAGCGCCAGGCGTTCCGCGATGAGGGCACGTGCAAGCCGGCGTTGACGCGATCTCAGCGCGGCCTCCACCAGGGTCAGGTGGAGCAGGTCGTACTGAGCCTGACTGCCGCCGCCGCCATAGGGCAAATCCCGCAGGGCCGACAGCTGGTGCACCGCCGATGCGTAGTCACCGCGTCCGAATGCGGCCAGTGCTTCGCACACGGGGATGAGGCGCCCGGCGATGACAGCGGCGCCCGCGCCTCCACCGTCAGCCCTGGCGCGAAGCGTGGTCAGCATGGCCTCGATACGGGCCGGGCGCTCGGCACCCACGAACGCCAGCATCGCGTGGGCGTCCTGAAACAGGTTGAGGCCGCCGACGGGCCGTTCGGCCCAGAGATCGGCAAGGGTGTGAAAACGACGCCCTACATCCACGCCGCGCAGGCACAGCCGCCAGAGCAGGGCTGCGGCGTCCACCAGGGCGGCAGTGTCGTCGCCGCCGCCCATGGTCATATGCCGGTCATGGATGCACAGCGCATCCTCCAGTTGCGTCAACTCCGTGTGAAAAAGGGCCAGATGCCACCACTGGTGAACGGCGTGGGCCCTGCTGTCCGCCCAGTTTCCGACCGAATGGCGTAGCAGGGCGACGCCCTCCTCGGGCCTGCCCTGCATTTCCATGACGTGTGTCAGCGCATGCATGGCCCCGGCGTTCCCGGGGTTCAGTGCCAGGGCTGCCCGCGCGAACCGTTCAGCCGGTGCGTAAAGCGCGGATTCGGCCAGACCGAAGGCGTGCATGCCGAGCACGTAGCTGTATCCCGGCGTGTCGGCGCTCCAGTCCGGAAGCGCGCGGGCGAGGCGGTCGCGCAGCATCGCCCGTTGTCCGAGCCGAAAATCACCCGTGTGCGCCAGGCGCAGGGCAAGCAGGTCCCGCGGGTAGTCCACCGCCAGATCACCGAAGATCCGGAACGCTCGCGTTGCGTCCCGGTCGAGCCAGGCCCGGCCGGCGACGGCATAGGCGCGCTCCCGGCGGTTGGGGGTTGTACTCGTGCCCATGGCGTTGACGCTATCGCGCAACGCCGGGTCCAGGCGTTCATCCGCCGCGAGGATCAAGACCGCTATGCGAAGGGCGTGGCCCATGGCAAAGCCGGGGTCCGACGCGAGCGCCTCGTCGACGAGCATCAGCGCCGAGCCGCGCCCGCTGAGCAGCGCCTCAAGGGCGTTCTCGTAGGCGTCTATGGATGCGCGGTGACTGGCCGATGTGGACAGCCCGCGATGGTCATGACCTGTCATGGGGGTTCCCTTGCGTAGTCTTTCGGGTTGGCGGCCGGGCCCGGCTCCTGCGCCGGGCCCGGTTCCGGCCTCAGGGACGGACCTCCAGGACCATGTTGAACGGGGTCTCGGCGGCCCGCTGCACGCTGGAGAAGCCGCCGGAACGGAACACCTCGGTGAGCCGGGCCTGGCCGGCTTGTCCGCCAAGCGCGGTGCCGTGACCCTGGGCCAGCGCCGTAGGCACGCAGATCATGGTGGAGCCGGCGTAGAACAGCCGCCCTACCGGGTTGAGGTTGTCCTCGATCCGGTCGCCGGAGTTGGGCTCCACCACCATCCAGGTGCCGTCGGCTTTAAGCCGGTCGCGTACCCGGGCGGCGGTGCCGGCCGGGTTGCCCATGTCGTGAAGCGCGTCGAAGCAGGCAACCAGGTCATAAGGGCCGCCGGCGAAACCGTCTGCCGGGGCGACCTCGAAGCGCACGCGTTCGGGGTCGATGCCGTGGGCGTCGCGGTGCTCGTTGGCCGCCGCGATGGACTCCGCGTGGAAGTCGAAGCCGATGAAGGTGGAGTTGGGGAAAGCCTTTGCCATGATCAGGGTCGAGTGCCCGTGGCCGCAGCCCACGTCGGCCACCAGCGCGCCGCGCTCCAGCTTCTCGACCACACCATCCAGCGCCGGCAGCCAGTGTTGAACCAGGTTGTGCAGATAACCGGGGCGGAAGAACCGAGCCACGGCGCAGAACATGCAGCTCGCCTGATCGCCCCATGCGACGCCGCCCCCGGTGCGGAAAGCCGCCGCTACCCCGGGCTGGTTCTCAATTGTGCTGATCGCGTTCTCGAAGCCGCCGATCATGTAGACCGGGCTATCCTCTTCGGCGAATACCAGGGCCTGCTCCGGAGGTAGCCGGAACCGGCCGCTGCCGGACTCGTACGACAGGTAGTTGGAGGCCGCCTGATGGGCCAGCCATTCTTCAAGGTAGCGCTGGTCACAGTCGGTACGCGCGGCCAGCTCTGCGGCGGTTGCCGGCCCGTCGTCCCGGAGGGCCCGGTACAGGCCGAGCTCGTCGCCGAGCTTGACCATGGCAACGCTGTAGGCGCCGCCCAGGTCATTGGTGATCTGGCCCATGAAGTCAGTGAGCCGGTTCTCGTCTACCGCGTAAGTTGCTTCCATGTTTGTTCTCCCGCTTTTGGTCTGTCTCAGTAGCAGGCGTCGCCGGCACCCGGCGGGGCCGCGTTGCCTGGAGCGGGTACTATGGTCGGCGCGGGGCGGCGCCGGAATGACTGTTCTTCCGCGTTTGTTGACCGAATTCCCTGAATCGGAACTTTAGGGTCAGTCCGGCACGGTGGTGGGCGTTGTCGAGGGAAGGCGCCGGCCGAAGAAGTCGGCATCGTGGGTACGGCGCCGCCAGGCCGTGGGCGAGACGCCAACCGTTCGCTTGAAGGTTCGGCTGAACGCGGCTTCCGATTCGTAGCCCACCTCCCGCGCGACGGCGGCCAGCTTGCAATTGCCCTCGGCAAGCAGGCGGGTGGCGAGCTGCATGCGCCAGTTCTTGAGGTACTGGATCGGCGATTGCCGGATCAGCTGAACGAAGCGCTCGTGCAGCGCCGAGCGCGACAGCCCGGCATGGGCGGATAACAGATCCAGCGTCCAGGGGTGGGCGGGATCACCGTGGATCAGGCTCAGTGCCCGGCCCACGTGGCGGTCGCGCAGCCCCGCTAGCCAGCCGGTCTGGTTATCGGGCAGGCCGTCCAGGTAGCCGCGCACGACATCCACGAACATCATCTCGCTCATTCTTTCGAGCACGGCTTCGCCGCCCGGGCGTCGACGTTCGGCCTGCAGTGCGGCCAGCCGGCCGAGCTGGGCGGACCACCGCTGATCCGAGGTTGCAGCCGCCCGCGCATGGATCATGCGGGGGAGCGCCTCCAGTAGCGGGTTGAACGGGCCGCGATCGCAGCCCAGAAAGCCGCATAGCAGGGTCGCCGTCGTCGTCGCGGCGAGTTCCCCGGCATCGGAGTCTTCCACGTCGTCCCCGGCATCCTGTTGCACCAGGAAGGGCAGGGGTTGGCGGGCGACGTTGCGGAGCAGTTCGTCGACGTCCGGCTCCGCACGCATGCCGGGGAGGCTGGACATCACGTGGCGGTCGCCATGGGGGAAGACAACCACGTCCCCGGAGTGCATGCGCACGGGTGGCTCACCCGTAACGCCCGCCCAGCAGGCCCCCTTGAGCACCAGATGGTACTCCATCAGATGCTCGGACTCCGGCATCAGCAGCGGCCGGATCTCCGCGGACGGCGGGGCCTCGCTGACCCACGGTCCGGAACACTGAACGTGAAAGAACAAGGCACCGCGCAGACGCACGCAGCGCAGCAGGTCGGACAGCGGATCCCGGCTCATAGGCTTTCCGTGCCCTCCTTGGGCTCGTCCAGGCTGCAGTATAGGCCAAGGGGGCCTTCCCGGCCCGCGGCGCCAGGGCGGCTCGCCCGACGTCCGCCCGATACCGGCCGCGCGCCCAAGTTGCCGTACCGGCCCGCTGGCCGGGCGATGCCCCCACCGTATACCCTAGCCCCCCGCGGAGAAAGCGCGGCTGGCGTGGAATCCTATAGATCCTGCCGTCCTTGTTGCTGTCCCCCCGACCACGGCCAGGTGCACGTGGGTCCGGTCCAGAGCGATGTCGGTTCCGAAACCGTGGCTCATGGAAGGCCGGGATGACCCGCGCGGCCACTGCTACACTCGACCCGGTACGTCGACGTCTGGGGTATCGCCCCAGGGCCTGGGCGGCGAGCGTGAGTGCAAAACAACAAATGCCCGCACCTAGCGGGCCGAGACGAGGAGAGACCATGCGATCAAGAGCTGTTATGGCATTCAGACAACTGATGGTGCCGGCCCTGGCTGTCGCCATGGGCGCCGCGGTGGCCCAGGACGAGACGGCCGTGCCGGAGTCCCCCTGGGGGCCGGACGACCAGATCGGCGCCGCCAACTACCTCTCGGCAGAGAAGGTGCTGGAGGCCGCCGAGCTCATCGAGACGGGCAAGACCTATTCCCTCGGCGTCGAGCTCAACCGGGATTTCCCGGCTTACGGCACCCGTTTCTTCGACATCACGGTGGTGGAGTCCGTGCCGGGCGGGAGCACCGTGGGCCCCAACAAGCTCACCGCCAATGACGACGTACTCCACACCTGGGTGGGCATCGGCAGCCAGATTGATGGCTTCGGTCACATCGGCATCGATCACGTCCACTACAACAACAACCACGCCGCGGAGATCATCGACACCAGCGGTCTCAAGCGGTTGGGACTGGAGAACCTGCCGCCCATCGTCACGCGGGGCGTGCTGCTGGACATGACCGAGCACTTCGGCAAGGACATGCTCGGCGAGGGTACGGCCTTCAACAGCGCGGAGATCAAGGCCGCCGCGCAGGCGCAGGGCGTGGAGATCCGTGAGGGTGACGTGGTGCTGTTCCATACCGGCTGGCTGAACCTGGTGGGTGAGGACAACAAGCGCTTCGCCCAGGCCGAGCCCGGACTCGGCGTGGATGGTGCCGAGTACCTGGCCCAGCAGGGCGTCGTGGCCGTTGGGGCCGACACCTGGGGGCTGGAAGTCATCCCCTTCGAGGAGAATCGCGGTCCCTACGAAGTCCACCAGACACTGCTGGCCAAGCACGGCGTCTACATCCTGGAGAACATGGATACCCGCGAGCTCGCCGGGGACGGTGTCAGCGAGTTCCTGTTCGTTCTGGGCCAGCCCAAGGTGAAGGGTTCCGTGCAGATGATCGTTAATCCGGTCGCCATTCGTTGACGTAAAGCCGCCGCGAGCCGCCGCGCCGCGGCGGTTCCATCCCTCGTGCCCGGCGGATCAGACCGCGGCGCCATGCCGGCGCCGCCGGGCTCCCAGGCTGGAATCAGTCAGCCATTCAAGGTGCCATAGACGACGTACATCGCCGCGTCCACGTCTTGTGCACCGGGCATGGTGGCCGAATATCGGACGACACGAGCCGACCGAGTGGAGGATGTGACATGGACGAGAGCAAGGTGGGTGTCGTCATCGGCGCCGGGCCGGGGCTGGGCGCGGCGGTGGCGGAACGTTTCGCACGCGGCGGCTATCACATGATTGTCTCCAGCCGCCGCGGGGACAACTGCGAGGCCGTGGCGCGTCGTATCAGGGAAGGCGGCGGCCGTGCCGATGCCGTCGCCGCCGACGCGACGGATCCGGCGGCGGTTCAGGCGTTGTTCGACCAGGTCCTGACCGGAGCGGGGCGGCCGTCGGTGGTGGTGTTCAATGCCGGCGCCTTCGAGCCGAACCGGGTCACGGATATCGACCCCGATGATTTCGAGCGCTGCTGGCGGGTGGGCTGCCTGGGCGGGTTTCTCGTCGGTCAGCGTGCGGCGCAGTCCATGCAGGCGTCCGGTGGGGGCACCATCATATTCACCGGCGCCACCGCCAGCCTTAGAGGCGGCGCGGGCTTCGCGAATCTCGCCGTGGGCAAGTTCGGTCTCCGGGCGCTGGCTCAGAGCATGGCGCGGGAGCTGGCGCCGGAGAACATTCATGTCGCCCACGTGATTATCGACGGGCAGATCCTTTCCGAGGACCGCCGTCACCTTCAGGATGAGCGTGGTCCGGATGCGTTGCTCGATCCGGCGGCGATCGCCGAGCAGTACTATCAGCTCCACTGTCAGCACCGTAGTGCCTGGACCCACGAACTGGATCTCCGTCCCTGGGTCGAGAAGTTCTGATCGGCACCGGAGCGTACGGAAGCAGTCGCCAACACGCACAAGGCATGCGATGACGGAACGCCAGCAACTGGAGGACGCCATGCTCGAGCTGCTGGCGCATCGTGGTCCGGGCAGGACCATCTGCCCATCCGAGGCGGCGCGTGCGTGTTCGCCGTCAGGATGGCGGGAGCTGATGCCCACGGCGCGGGAGGCGACCTGGTCGCTGGCGAACCGCGGGCTCGTTAGCGTTCTGCGACGCGGGAAGCCGGCGCGGCGGAAAACGGCTCGCGGTCCAATCCGCATCGCGCTCGCTCGCCGCCCGCCGGGTTCCGCGTCGATGCCCGCCCAATGACTTTCCCGGGCGGCCGCTCCCTGAGCGCGCTATCCGGCCGGCTGCGTATGCCGGCGTTGCGGGCGCTGGCGCGCCTGCGGCGGTTCCGGGCGCTTTTGCCGGTTGCCTGCTTCGCCCTGGGGGTGGCGAGCTTCCTGCTGGTCGACCGTCAGGCCCGCCTGGCCGGCTGGCTTGCCGGCGGTATGGTGCTCGGGTGGGTCTGGCTGCTGGGGGAGAACCTCTTTGGCCGGCTGTTGCAGCGCCTGTTCGGTTACCGGTTTCCGCCCGCGCTGATGCGCTTCGCCGTCCAGGCCGTGCATCAGGAGACGTTCTTCTTCGTGCTGCCGTTCTTCGCCATGACCACGACCTGGCTCAGCGGCCAGGCGGTGTTCACCGGTGTCCTCGCCGGCGCGGGGCTGGTGTCGATCGTCGACCCGGTCTACTTTGGCCGACTGGCCCGCCGCCGCTGGCTGTATCTGCTCTTCCATGCCTTCGCGGTGTTCGCCATCACACTGACGGCGCTGCCGATTCTTCTGGAGCTCAACACCCGTCAGAGTTACCTCATCGCGGTGGTTGCCACCCTGGTTTTCGCCATGCCCAGCGTATGGTCGCTGCTGCCGAGCCAGGCCTGGTACCGGTGGGTGCTGCTGCTCTCGGTGCTCATCGCGTTCGGCGGCGGGCTCTGGCTGCTACGCATCTGGGTGCCGCCGGCAACGCTCTGGCTCACCGAAATGGCGGTCACGCCGGTTCTGAACGTGGACCGGCGCGAACCCATCGCCCCGATGAGCACCGTGACGCAGACGACACTTCGCGAGCGTGGGCTCTACGCCTACACGGCGATCCGGGCGCCGCGCGGGCTCGGCGAGGACGTCTTCCACGTCTGGCACCACGACGGCCGGGTCATTGACCGCATACGGCTGCATATCGAGGGTGGCCGCGAGGCGGGCTACCGTGCCTGGACCCACAAGCGTCACTTCCCCGCGGAAGCGGCGGGCCGATGGAAGGTCCAGGTAATCACGGAAGGGGGTCAGCTTATCGGGGTGCTCCGTTTCACGGTCGAAGCGATGAGCGGTCCCGGTTGACCGGGTGTGCGAAGGGATTGATAAGGCGCGGGCGAATGAGAAAAGATAGATTGTCGTAATTGGAGGGCGGTGGGTCGCTTCGGCACATTGCCCGGGTATGGGCCCCTCGCTAGCGTTCGTATATACGTGGTACTACAACAGTACCGTTTCGGCGATGCCGAGGAGGAGGTGGGTCATGGAAGCCCTGAGTATCGAGCAGGCACGCGACTACGATCACAAACGTTACCTCTGGCCGATGGGCTTCGGCATCATCCTGTTGATCGGGGCCCTGACGTCCGTCGGCCTGTACGCGGGCATGACGTTGTTTCTCTTCAGCGCTCCATTGATTACCTACGGCGTCATCCCGCTGATGGACTGGCTCATTGGCAAGGACAGCGCGAACCCGCCCGAGGAAGCGCTCGCCGCGCTTGAATCGGACCCCTACTATCGCTGGCTGACCTATATCTACGTCGGCATCGAGCTGGTGTTCTTCGCCTTTCTCGCGTATGTGGTCGGCACCTTCCAGCTCTCCTGGCTGGAATGGTTCGGGCTGACCTGGACGACGGGCATCCTCACGGGCGTATCCATCAACACCGCCCATGAGCTCGGGCACAAGAAGCCCCGTCTCGAGCGTTGGCTGGCCATGATCGCCCTGGCGCCGGTGGCATACGGGCATTTTTACGTGGAGCACAACAAGGGCCACCACCGCAGGGTCGCGACACCTCAGGACCCCGCCAGCGCCCGCATGGGCGAATCATTCTGGCGCTTCCTGCCCCGGACGATGGTGCTCAGCGTCGCCTCGGCATGGCGCATCGAGAAGGAACGCCTCGCCCGCAAGGGCAAGTGCGCGTTTAGCAGCGACAACGAAGTGCTCCAGGCCTGGGCCATGACCGCGGTGCTGTGGTTCGCCCTGATGGCGGCTTTCGGTACGCAGCTGCTCCCGTTCCTGGTGCTGCAGGCATTCCTGGGGGCATCCCTGCTGGAGGCGGTCAACTACGTGGAGCACTACGGGTTGCTGCGCCGGAAGATGGACAACGGGCGTTTCGAGCGGGTCCAGCCGGCTCATTCCTGGAACAACGACCACATCGTCACCAACGTCTTCCTGTTTCACCTGCAACGCCACTCGGACCATCACGCCCATCCAACCCGGCGCTACCAGGCGCTGAGGCATTTCGACGATGCCCCGGAGCTGCCCACGGGCTACGCCGGCATGATTCTGCTCGCCTACGTGCCCTGGTTGTGGTTCCGGGTGATGGACCCCAGGGTAGTGCGTCACTACCGGGGCGATATACGCCGTGCCAACCTGCAACCCGGCCGCGAGGAGAAACTGTTGGCCCGCTATCCAGCGGCGGATGCGGCGGGAGAGGGGTGATGGCCCGGTATCGATGCGGCGAATGCGGTTTCGTCTACGACGAGGCGGAAGGCTGCGAACACGAGGGCTTTCCGCCCGGTACCGCCTGGGCGGACATCCCTGACGACTGGGCTTGCCCGGATTGTGCGGTGGTGGAGAAACCCGAATTCGACCGCCTGGACGACACGACAGTGGAGCATTGAATGAGAAAATGGCAATGCGCGGTCTGCGGCTTCATTTATGACGAGGCCGAGGGCCTGCCCGAGGAGGGCATCGCGCCGGGCACCCGGTGGGAGGACATCCCGGACGACTGGACCTGTCCGGATTGCGGCGCATCCAAGGACGATTTCGAAATGGTTCCCACGGACTGATCCGGCCGGATCGGTCCGCCACCTTCACGAGCGTTCCGGTCCAGGGGGATATACAGCCCATGCAACCCATCGTGGTTATCGGCACCGGCCTCGCCGGCTATGGCGTGGCCCGGGAGTTTCGCAAGCACGACAGGCACACGCCGCTGATCCTGATCACTCGCGACGACGGCGCCAGCTACTACAAGCCGGATCTGTCCGAGGCGCTGACCAAGGGCAACGCTCCGGAGGATCTGGTGAAAAAGCCCGCCGCGCGGATGGCGGAAGAGCTGGACATCGAGGTTCGCGCGGACAGCGAAGTCAGCGACATCGACACCGGGGCGCGCACGGTCACGGTCAACGGCGAGGCCCTGGCGTATACGAAGCTGGTCCTGGCCAACGGTGCCAGCCAGCTTAGCGTGCCGCTGGGCGGCGATGCCGTGGCGGACGTCCATCACGTCAACAGTCTGGCCGATTATCGTGTATTTCGACGCGATCTGAATGGCGCCCGGCGTGTGCTGATCATCGGCGCCGGGTTGATCGGCTGCGAGTTTGCCAATGACCTGGCCAACGCGGGTATCGCCGTCGACAGCGTGGATCCGGTGGACTGGCCGCTGCAGCGTCTTTTGCCGGAGGAAGCCGGTCGGGCGCTGCAGTCCGCCCTGGCCGAGCAGGGCGTGCAGTGGCACCTCGGCGATACGGTTTCCTCGGTGGAGCGGGACGGCGATGGCTTCCGGGTCAGCCTCTCCGGCGGCGGCGAGGTGTCGGTGGACCTGGTGCTCTCGGCGGTGGGACTGCGTCCGAACACGGCGCTCGCCGAGGCGGCGGGACTGCGCACCGCAACAGGCGTGTCGGTGGACCGCCACCTGCGCAGCAGCGATCCCCAGGTATATGCCCTTGGCGACGTGGCCGAGGTGGAGGGGCAGTTTCTGCCCTTCGTCATGCCGCTGATGAACGCCGCCCGCGCCCTCGGCCGCACGCTCGCCGGCGAGGACACCCCCGTCCGTTACCCGGTCATGCCGGTGACGGTGAAGACGCCCGCCTGCCCGGTTATCGTCTATCCGCCTCGCGGCGCGGCGGGGCAATGGCAGGTCGCCGGCGAGGCGCCTTCGCTGGAGGCACGGTACGTAGACGCGGCGGGCAACCTCATAGGCTATGCCCTGACCGGGGAGGCCACGGGCAAGCGGGGCCAGTACATGCGGGAGGCACCGCCGGTCCTGGGCTAGGGCGCGCCGCACCATGGCCGCGTACCGCCACGGGCTGGACAGCCGCGGAGGCAAATCGCGACTTCCCGGTGTCAACCGACCCCGGCGCCCAGCCCCGTCCACGCCAGACTGCGCTCGCGCAATTCCGCGGTCAGGGTGGCGTCCCGGGCAAGCCTGCTCGGCGGCTTGGGCTCGCAGTTCGCGTAGTACAGGCCGCTCTGGCTGCCCGCCGCTTCGGACACGGCGCAGTATTCCGACGTTCGCGCACCGGCTTCCGGCGACTCCATGAACAGGCGAATGAGCTGGCGCAAGCCCCACGGCACCTTTCGCCAGACCTCCGTGGCCACCACGCCCGGGTGCAGGGCGTAGGTGGTAACGCCGGAGTCCGCCAGCCGCTCCGCGAGCTCCCTGGCGTGGAGTACATTGCACAGCTTGCTTACGGCGTACTCCGGTAATCCGGTCAGGCTGCGCGTGGGTCGCTGCAATGCGTCCCAGTCGACGGTTTCCGCGCTGAAGTGGGCGTCGCTGGCCACGTTGACGATACGTGCCGGCGCCGATTCGTGCAGTCGGTCCAGCAGGAGCTCGGTAAGCAGGAAGTGGCCCAGGTGATTGACTCCGAAAGTGCGCTCGAAGCCGTTCTCGGTCCTGCCGCGGGCGCCGGCCAGCCCGGCATTGTTGAGCAGCACGTGCAGCGGCTCGCCGCTCGCCAGGAAGCGCTCCGCCCCGTCCCGGACACTGGCGAGATCGGCCAGGTCCACGGGCAGGAAACGCGCCCGGGCCCCGGTGGCTTCCAGTTCGGCCAGCAGCGGCTCGTGCCGCTCCTGCGAACGGCCGGCCAGGTGCAGCGTAACGCCGCTGTCCGCCAGTGCCAGGGCTGTCGCCCTGCCGATGCCGGAGCTCGCGCCAGTAATCAGTATGGAGAGCGATTCCCTGCCCATGTTGATCCTCGACGCCGAAGGCGCGGCTGTGAAGCCGGCGCACCCGCCGCTCACGGCTGAACGTGCCCGTACGGGCAGTCTGCAATGCCCCGCCCGGCGTTGACAAGAAAGGCGGAGGCACAGCCCCCGCCTCATGCGACGTCCCGCAATCCTACTGCGGCGCTATTGTCGCCGTGAGGCCGCGGCGGTAGACGGTAACGTCCTGGTCGGTGGTGTTGAGTTTGGCGCCGCACAGGGAGTAGGTCACGTCGCCGGTGACGCCGGTGTCGAAACCCGTGAAGGATATGGTCATCGACTGGTACTGGTTGCTCGTGGACGCGGGGCGCCACCAGCCGGCCCCGACTAGATTTGCGTTGGATGCCGTGCCTTTGCAGATGCCGAACCGGTACCGGTCGGTGCCGTCGAGGTTGCCGCCCTCCACCACCACATGAGCGTTAAAGCTGATGTCCACCGGGGTGTTGCCCGCGGATACGGTCATGCCCTGGATCTGCGTCCAGGTCGTCGTGTTGATGTTCACCGGGTTGCTGAAACTGGTGTCCTGGAAGCCGTTGATCCACGGCATGGAACGGGCATTGTCGGAAACCCCCGTGCGCAACCGCTCGAAGTTGCCGTTCAGGTCGCCGGACGTGAGCGTGTCTCCCTGGTTGAAGTCGTTGATGGCGTTCCTTGGCACCTCGCCGGCCAGGGCCGGGCCCGAAGCCACGATACCGGCGATGAGCGCGCTGAGCTGAATGGTGGAAATGCGCATGGTTTCGCTCCCCCTCGCTTGATCGTGAACGGCGCGTCTATGGGAATGCTGATGACCCGTGGTGCGACGCCTTAGCCCAACGAGCAATTCCCGACCTCGCTCTGGCCTACGACGCAGGTGCTCTCCGAAGTGCCGCCACCGCCGCCGCCCCCGCAGGACGTGGCGGCGAGGGCCAGCACCAGCGTGCAGACCGTGGTGGCAACACGCTTCATGGTGGTCCCCCCTCTTTCGCGCGATTGACGCCGTTTCAGGCTAGGTATCCTGCGGCTTCCACAACATGGCCCGCATGGGGGAGCGAGTGTGAAAGGGTTCACATCAGCGTGACTCCACTGCGGGTGTGCCGGCCCCGTCGAACGCCGGCCCCGACGCCCGGCTGCCTCGGTTGGCCCGCGCCCGCGTGCCGGCCTATGCTTTCTGGCTCGGGCCGCGAGGAGAGAATGATGGCACTGGAAACCCTGCTCGAAGGCTTGCGCCCCTGGGCGTGGCCGGCCGTCGTCTCCGCCGGCGCGCTGATTCTGGTCCTGACCGCGTACTGGCTGACCCTGAAAGGGCTTCGCCGGGTCCTGCCGGGGGAGGGCATCGGCAGGATGTTCCTGGACAACGCCGCCCGTGCCCTGGGGGCCGTGATCAGCCTGCTGGTCCTGCGCCTGGTCTGGCAGGGCGCGCCCGCGGACCTGCCGCAGATGGGCGTCGTGGCCCATGTCATCACCCTGGGCCTGATCGTCGCCTTGACCTGGGCGGCCGTGCGCTGCTCGGCGGCCATCGGTGACGTCATCGTCCATCTGTATCCGCCGCTGGAGCACCAGAGCCGCCAGGCCCGCAAGATCGAGACGCAAACGCGGTTCGTGACCCGGGGTCTCAATATTCTGTTCGTCGTCGTGGGGCTGGCTGCCGCGCTCATGACGTTTCCGCCGGTGCGTCAGCTCGGCACCAGCCTGCTGGCCTCGGCGGGCATTGGCGGCATCGTGCTGGGTTTCGCCGCGCGGCCGGTGTTGACCAACCTTCTCGCCGGCATGCAGATCGCACTCACGCAGCCTTTCCGCATCGATGACGTGTTGTACGTGCAGGGGGAATGGTGCTGGGTGGAGGAGGTGACCAGTACCTACGTGGTGCTTCGCGTCTGGGATTTGCGGCGGCTGGTCATGCCCCTGCAGTGGTTCATCGACAATCCTTTCCAGAACTGGACCCGGCACACCACCAACCTTATAGGTACCGTCTTCCTCTGGGTGGATTACCGTATGCCCGTGGATGCACTCCGGGCGGAGTTCGACCGGATTCTGGCCGAGGCGCCGCAATGGGACGGCCAGACCAGCTCGGTCCAGGTAACCGACGCCGACCCGCGCGCCATGCAGGTGCGATTCCTGGTCAGCGCCCGCAACTCGTCGCTGAACTGGGAGCTGCGCTGCCATGTCCGCGAACGCCTGGTGGCATTCGTGCAGGCGAATTTCCCCGAGTACCTGCCGAGGGTGCGGGCCAGCCTCGAAGCCTCCGATGCGGGTCAGAAACCCGGGATTTCCGGCCAGTAGGCGGCACCGGGCCGGATTGTCGGCATCGTGATGCGGGGTTACGCTTCCATGAAGCGGGAATGCCCCGAGGTGCATTCCCGAGAAGACGCCGCTTCCCGTTGACGGCTGTGCCGAAGCCGGCGGAACGGGAAATCGTGGAAGCGCCGACTGGGCTCGCGCGTTACTCCGGCGCGAATGGGCGATGCGGTTGAGGACCGGTCCCGAGGTCCCCGACAACAAGGACGAGTCGTTTCGATGGATATTGGGCCACGACGAGCACTGGTTGCCGCGCTGGCAGGACTGGCCCTGCTGACGGGCTGCGCCGGCGTGCCCACCGAGCGGGCGCCGTCCGCCGGCGAGCGACTGGAGCAGGGTCGGGAAGCGTGGGCCCGGGGCGACTACGAGGCGGCGCTGGAGCCCCTCAGGTCCGCGGCCGCGCAGGGAGAAGCCCGCGCGCTCTATGCCCTCGGTTACCTGTATTTTTACGGGCGCGGTGTCGATCAGGACCGTGCTCGCGGCATTGAAATGATCCGGCGCTCAGCGAAGAGCGGTGATCCGTTGGCCGTGGAAGCCCTTGGCCGCATCGCCGATGCGCGGGGTATTTCGCGCAAACCGATGGACGACGATGTCCGCGGCGGGGCGGCGCCGGCCGCGGGAGGCCGTACGTCTCAGGCGAATATGGCGCCTCCCCCGGCCACCGATCCCGCGGCATCCGGCGATGGCTCCGCGGTAGAGGGCGGCACGGAGTCCGCCGCGCCCAAGCCGGGCGACGCTGCGGATTCCGGGGAGCCGGCCGGCAAATGGTTGAGCCAGCGTGACCCGGAGCATTACACCATCGAGCTGATTGCGCTGCGCGACCGCGATACCGTGCAGCGCTACCGGGATCTTTACCTGAGTCGCAGCCCGCCACCCCAGCCGGTGCAGGTCGTGGAGACCATGCGGCGGGGCGTGCGCTGGCTGTTGCTCGTGATGGGGGACTATGCCGACCCCGAAGAGGCACGCCGCGCGATCGATGCTCTGCCGCCGCTGCTCAAGGCGGGCAAGCCGAAGCCGCTGCAGTTCCGGAATCTATCGGTTTCGGGGCCGCAGGCGGCGTTGGGCCGAGAATGAACCGGCCGGGCTTGGCCGGGCGGTTCAGGGTATCCGTCGACGCCCTGTCCGAAGGGGAGCTCAGGGGCGTTGGCCAGCCCACCTCGCCAGCTCCCCGACACGTTCGGCGAGGTCCCGGTAGATCCGGTCCGCCTGGTTGGGGTCGAAATCCTCGTGGTTGCGTTTCTTGACGCCTTGTTCACTGAGCTCGAGGTGAAGGTGAACCGGGACGGCATGCCGGCTCAGGCAGCGGCGGGCGCAGACCAGCGGGCAGCCGTCGAGGACGACTACAGGGGCGCCGGATTTCGCGGTTCGGACGAGTCCGTCCACGTCGCCCCCGACGCCGGCAATGCAGGACATGCGGGCGATGCCGTCGCGGTCGAGGCGCAGCGCCAGGGCATTCGTCATCTGGGCCGCGCTGGAGCATCCGGAGCACGAATAGACGATGGGTTTTCGGCGGCGTTGCATGGTCCTGCCCCAGTCCGTTTTCTATGATGCGGAGTCTGAACCGCCGCGTCCCGCGCTGCCTTGATGTCGATTAAGTCCTTGCGGGGCGGTCCGGCAAGCGCTGGTGCGGACGGCAAGTCGTTGTCGGGCGACCCGCGGGATGTCGCAGGCGTGCACGGCCAGGGGAGACCTTCATCGTGAGTGTTCGGGCAAGGGCCGTTGCGTTCGTGTTGAGGCACAGCCTCAAACGGGTGCTGGCGCACGCCGACAGCGTGGCCATGTTGCGTGGCGCCTTGGCCAGCGGCCCCTACCGCGTGCCAGGCGATGTGTACCGCGAGGCCGGCAACGTAGCCGGCGTTGCCGGTGAATGGATGTTGCCCTGTGGCGGGGTACGTCGCGGAACCCTCCTCTACCTGCATGGCGGCGGGTATTTCGCGTGCTCGCCGCGTACGCATCGGCCCTATAGCTGCTACTTCGCCCGCTGTGGCTGGCGGGTCTTCGTCCCGGATTACCGGCGTGCCCCCGAGCACACCTTCCCGACGCCCATTGAGGATGCACAGACGGTCCTGTCCGGGCTTGCCGCGGAAGTCGATATTTCTCGCCGGCTCGTGATTGCCGGCGACTCGGCCGGCGGCGGCCTGGCCCTTGCGCTCATGGTGGCCGAGCGTGACGCCGGGCGGCCCCTCCCGGCCGGTGCCGCGCTGTTCTCCCCCTGGACCGATCTTACGGTCAGCGGCGGATCCGTGGAGCAGAACCGGCGCCGCTGCGCCATGTTCACCGGTGATATCCTTCGCCGCGGCGCCGCGCTGTACCTCGATGGCGCCGATCCCGGGAATCCGCTCGCCAGCCCGTTATATGCCGATCTCGCGGGATTGCCGCCGCTGCTGATCCACGTCAGCGAACACGAAACCCTGCGCGACGACGGGCTGCGCCTGGCCGAGCGGGCCGAGGCGGCAGGGGTGCCGGCCTTTGTCCGGCTCTGGAGCGGGGTGCCCCACGTGTGGCAGATCCTCTATCCGTTCATTCCGGAGGGACGGGAATCGCTGGCGCAGGCGGCGGGTTTCCTGGAAGGCCAGCTCCGGCATTGAGCCGGTCCCGGGCGATCGTGGGCGCCGGACCGGGACACCCCGCAGCAAGGACGGCGCGAATCGGCATCTACAGCGCCTGCTATCATTCTGGTCCGGGCCTTCACGGCCCGGCGATACATCGCGGCTGGGAGTTTTCATGCGGCGGGACGCTCGGGACATTTCGCTGAATGCGCTGCTGCAGGCCGCGTTCCCCGGCCATGACAACCCGGTGATGGTCGTGGGGTGGAAGACGCGCCGTATCCTCGCCGCCAGCGAGAGCATGGCGCGCGTCTTCGGTTACCGGCCCGATGAATTGCAGGATCGGACCACGGAAGTGCTGCATGTCGACCGGCACAGCTTCGAGCGCTTCGGCGAAATGACCGAAGCGGCGCTGGCGAAGTACAAGGATTCCTTCCACGGCTACTACCGCATGGTCCGGCGTGACGGTTCCCGGTTCGACACCGAGAACTTTGTCAGCCTGGTCCGCGATCATCAGGGCCACCCGGTCGCGGCCGTGAGCATGGTGCGGGACCTGAGCGAGGTGCAGCCGCTGGGCCCGGACCAGCAGTCCCCGCAGCCCGGTTTCCGGGCCCTGAATCAGAACCTGCCCGGCGCGGTGTTCGAACGCGTCAGCAAGCCCGACGGCACCATCGTTCACGGGCTGCTGCAGGGCAATCTGGGAGCGCGGCTCGGTATCGCCGACGAGCATGCGCAGCAGAACGTTGCGCGTATCCTGGCGCTGATCGTTCCGGCGGACCGCCGTCGAATGCGCGAGGCTCTGAACCGTTCCGTGGCGAGCGGCTGTGCGGTGGACGTGGATATTCGGGCCCATACCGTGGACGGCGATCCGCGCTGGCTGCGCTGCATCGCCCAGCCCCAGCGCATGGACGACGGCTCCATGGCTCTGGGCGGCATCCTGCTGGATATCACGGAACAGAAAGAAGCCGAGCAGGGTCTGCGGCGATTGGCCATGTACGACGGCCTGACGGGTCTGCCGAACACCGCCACGTTCGATCAGCGCCTCGAGGGCGCCATCGATCACGCCCGGCGCGCGGGGCGCAGGCTGGTGGTGGCCGAGCTTGATATCGAACGGTTCCACGCCATCAACGAGAGCCTGGGGTACGGATTTGGCGATCAGGCGCTGCGGGTGGTCGGCGAGCGCCTTTCCACGGTGGCCTTCGGCAATGACCTGGTCGCCCGCTTCCAGGGCGACGAGTTCCTCGTGCTGCGTCAGGACATCGGGTCGAACGAAGAGGTCGTCGGTGTCGCCCAGCAGCTGTTGAGTCTTTTCGAAGAGCCGCTGCGGCTTGACGGGGATAACCGATTCCTGGTGAAGCCGCGCCTCGGGCTGTCGGTGTATCCGGAGGACGGCGACACACCCGATGCGCTCCGGCGGTCGGCGGACCTGGCGCTGCAGCGTGCCCGGAGAAACCGGGGGGCGGGCTACGCCTTTTACTCTTCGGAAATGACCCGCGACGTGCTGGCCGCTCTGGAATTGGAGGACGACCTGCGGGAGGCCATCCGCTGCGGGGAGATCGGGCCAGTCTACCAGGCACAATATGATGTCTCGGGCACGGATATCATCGGTGTCGAAGCGTTGGCTCGGTGGACGCGTCGTGACGGGAACGCGGTTTCGCCTGGGCGTTTCATACCTCTGGCGGAAGACACCGGCCTCATTCACGATCTCGGCAGGCTTCTGGTTGAGCAGGTGCTCGCGGACATTGTTCAATGGCGCGCTGGGGAATGCCGGGTCCCGCCGGTGTCCCTCAACGTATCGGCCCATCAGGTCCGGGATGGTACGGATCAAGGAGATCGGTAACACTTGAGTTCAAGGACAGGGGTTACACCTTGAGGGTTAGGTAGTCGTCGCGGTGTTTGCCGGTCGGCTGGTCCTTGACCTGACCCAGGCGCACGGGGCCGAAGCTGACCACCCATAACCGCTCATCGACCTGCTCTAGGGCCACGTCTTCGCCATGGAGGACGTAGCCGACGTAGAGCTGCTTGTTGTGCCAGTAGACTACGCCGGTGTTGCTTACCCGACGTACCTCTACATGGCTCGGGTAGGTCCACACCGGTAGTTGGCTCGGCATCTGCCGCTGCGAGCGCCGGTAGAGCGTCCTTGGTAGATCCTGGCCCAGCGACTCGTGCGGGCGCTGCTCGTTGTATTCATCGCGAAAGGTGTCGAACTGCGCTTGCTGTTCGGCGAAGTTAGCGGCAACCGGGTAGGTGGCGGCGCGCTTGAGAGTTCGGTGCATGCGCTCGTGGCGCGGGTTTTGCTGGGGCCTGCCCGGGGTGATGCGCTCGGGCTGGATGCCGAGCTTGATCCACCAGATCGACAGCCGCGAGAGCCCGGCTGTAGCGGTGCTCGCGAAGGGCGCGCCGTTGTCGCTGCGGATCCGCGCCGGTAAGCCGTATTCGCGGAACAGCCGCTCGAACACCGCCTGGCTGGCGTGGTACCCGGTCCCGCCCAGCCCCTGGCAGCCGAGCAGGTAACGGCTGGCATGGTCCATGACCGTTAACGGATAGCACCACGGCCCATCACCGAGCTTGAACTGCCCCTTGAAGTCCACGCTCCACAGATCATTGGGCTCGTGGGCCGGGGCAAAGGCCTGTTGCGTCGGCTCAACGCGGCGCCGACGCCGGCGCGGCTCGATGCGCCCGGCAGCCTTGAGGATGTTGTAAATGCTGGTCTTCGAGGGCGGCGGCTGCTCGGGAAAGCGCCACTGCAACAGCCGCTGGATCTTCTTCGGCCCCCGCGGATCGCGGGGACTGCCGCGCAACGCCAGCACCTGTTCACGCACCGCATAGGGGATCTGCTCGGGGTTGGTGTGCGGTCGGCGGCTGCGCTCGATGAGCCCCGGTGGGCCGACTTCGGCGTAACGCCGCACCCACTTGTAGCCGGTCTTGCGGCTGACCCCGTAGCGCTCACACAGCCGGCTGAACGGCTCATCGCCTTCAATGCAATCGGCGATAAACTGCACACGTTCATCCATCGGTCGCACCTGCTGCCAGGGCATGGGAACCTCCTCTGTGTCGCTCCCATGCACCGTAAGGACTGTTACCCCTGTCCTTGAACTCAAGTGTTACCGATGAGTGTGAACCGTACC
>JACDUA010000019.1 GCA_013519935.1 Ectothiorhodospiraceae bacterium WFHF3C12
GCCTCGTCACCGGCGCGTCCGTCGGGCTCGGGGGCGGCGAAGCGCGGCAAGAGCGCCCCCGGGCCGGCAGCGAGCGATACATCCCGGACATATTCACCTCCCCGCTGGCAGCGTGAATGCAGTACCCTCGGGGCGTTCACGAGGAAGGGGAGAAGATGCCGTGCGTTGGATGGTGATCGCCGGTGCGGTTCTGGGATTCATCGGTGTCGCCCTGGGTGCTTTCGGGGCCCACGGCCTGCGCGACACGCTGGAGCCCGGGCGTCTGGAGATCTGGCAGACCGCCGTGCTCTACAACCTGGTCCATGCCCTGGCGCTGGTTGCGGTCGGCGTAGCTGCCTACAGCCTGCCCGGCAGGAGTGTGATGGCCGCCTCGGGCTGGGCGTTCCTGTTCGGTACGGTCGTTTTTTCGGGGAGCCTGTACGTGCTGGCGGTGACGGGTATCCGTGGGTTGGGCGCGATCACGCCCATCGGCGGGCTCGGCTTCCTGGCCGGCTGGCTACTCCTGGCCTGGGCGGCCGTTCGGACCTGAGCGGGCGTTCAACGGGACCCGCGGTTTGCGCGGGGTGCCCGGACGCGACCGGCCGGGGGGCGAGGCACTGACCATAAATGTGAATATAATCACATTGACGCAAATCAAGGACATCCGCCTTGGAAGGGCATAACAGCTTTATAGATCAGTGAGTTACGTATGCCTCCCCCTCTGCGGGAGTCGCTGACCTGTCAATGATGACAGGTGGGTACTCCCATAGCGTTCCCTGACACTAACCTCAACCGCGCGGAAAGGCACGGGGACCGCGCGTTGGCCGCCCACCGGAGTTGCCCGGATTTCGACCGAGCATTCCGTGGCTGGCGGCCTGGCATTCGGGACGTCACTATTTCGGGGGTAGAAATGGGGTGGCTAAGCAGTATTTTCGGTAGTTCCAGGCAGCCGGCGCACACGACCCAGGTCGAGGGCCGCGTCAACGGTTCGGGTAACCAGCCCGGACGATCCATGGGCAACGATTACGATGCGGAGCTCATTCACACGCTCCAGACCGATCACCAGGAGCTTCTCAGCCTCTTCGGCAAGATGGGCCGCCGGCTGCAGAGCGGCGACTACGCGCCGATCAAGAGCGACCTGACCCTGTTCAAGACAAGGCTGGAAAGCCATCTTCTGACCGAGAACTATCGGCTTTACGCGTACCTGGAGGATCGGCTTTCCAGCGATCCCGAGAACTCGGAGCTGATGCGGGATTTTCGCAAGGAGATGCGCGAGATTGCCAAGGACGTCATGGGCTTCATTCGCACCTATACCAGCAGCGGCGTCAACGAGGGCAACGTCCAGGAGTTCGAGCGGGCGTACAAGCAGGTGGGGGAGCGGTTGAAGCAGCGCATCGCCCAGGAAGAGCGCAACCTTTATCCGATGTATCGGCCGCCGTCCCACTAAGGGATGGTATGCCGCAGGTCGACGGGGCCGGCCGGGCCCCGTCTTTCATTCGGGCATCCCGCCCGCCTGCCCCGATAGAAGCTGTTTATTCCCCGGCGCGTTGTGCCGCGACGATCCCCTGTTCCATGGCCGCTCTGGAGACCTCGCCCGCCTGACGAACAACCAGGTTCCCCCCGGCATCGTATATCAGCGTTGTCGGGTACGCCGTCACCTGCAGCGTCTCACTGGTCCGGTTGCGCGGGTCGAGCCTGATTGCGTTTCCGTCCAGCCCCACTTCGTCGAGGAATTGACGAATCTGTTGTGCGGACTCCCCCTGGTTGACCAGCAGTACCGTCACGTCTTCCCGCTCGGCCGCCAGATCGACCAGCATGGGCATCTCGCGTCGGCACGGCGGGCACCAGGTGGCCCACAGGTTGATGATCAGTGGCTGGCCCAGGTGGCCGCGCAGGCTGTCTTCGCGCCCGTCCAGGGTGCTCAGGGTGAGGTCGGGCACCGGCCGTTCAGCGGGTTTCAGTCCCAGCGCGGCCGCCATGCCGGCCGCGAAGGCGAGCGCGGCGGCAACCAGCGGGATTCCGGCCCGCAGCAGGCTGTCCGGGTCGGGGCGCAAGCGCCAGAAAGTGTAGGGCAGAACGGCCGCTGCGCCGGCGAGCGCGTTGAAACCGCCTTGCCATATGTAGAGCACGCTCAACGGATGATCTTCATACGCGGGCCAGTGCAGGGCCACGAACGCCAACCGGGCGGAGAGCAGGCCCAGCAGGGCGGCCTCAGTGCTCCAGGCGCGTAGCCGTGGCCGGTCCCGCGAGACCAGCGCGCCCACGAGCAGCAGGGCGAACAGGGCGGCTATGCCGGGGAGCCGGTCCAGCGGGAGGGCGAATGGGCCGAGTTGCAGTGTGTCCATGGGCTTCGTGGTAAGAAATGAAATGAAACGTGATCTGGTGTTCCAGGGACCCGAGTGACAGGGGCTCAGTCCGGGCCACGGTGTCCGGCCCCGTCCTCGGGCGGCTCGGTGGCGGATGGCGTCTCGCCGGTACTGCGATCGTAGCTGAACCTCTCCGGTGCGACCGACCCGCCGGACATGATGAAGGTCATGGCTTCGTCCATCGTCCAGTCCGTCGAGACGAGCCGCTCCAGCGGGACGATCTCCAGATAGCCCGAAGTCGGGTTGGGCGTGGTCGGCACGTAAACCGCGGCCAGTTTACGACCGGTCTGCTGATCCGTGAGCACGCGCGTTACCAGTCCGACGGTCTTCATGTCGGCGTTGGGGAATTCCAGCAGCACCACGCGCTGGGTGTCGGCGCCGGGTTGTTGCTGCAGCGCGGTCAGCAGTTTCTTGGTGGCGCCGTAGATCTTCTGGACGAGCGGGATGCGCTGGATCAACCCATCGAAAGCCGAAATGATCCGGCGGCCGATCACCTGGGTAGCGAGCCAGCCGAGGACGTACAGGCCCAGTAGCGTGATGACCACCGCCAGGACATTCTGGAACCAGGGATGGAGTAGTGCCGGGCCCAGACTGGGGAAATACCGCTCGGTCGCACCCGCCATCGCCACTACCCAGGGCCGGCCCATGCCGGAGAGCTGCGTGAGCACGAATCGGAAAACCAGATAGGTGATCCAGACCGGCACGATGGTGAGCAGTCCGGCCAGGAGATACCGCTGCACGTTCAGGGTGAAGCCACTGTTCTTCTGCGCCACTGGGCGACTCCGGAAAGAGCGGTAGGGGCCAAGCGCACGAACGCGCTCGCCGCATTGGCGTGGCTTGACGTCGCCCCGCCACGGCGGCGCGCTCGGCAAATAGGCAACGAAGTTCTGATACCGGGCGGTGTTTCGTGACGTGACCGCATTGGGGCATGTTCGCATGCCAGCCACAACGGTGCTAGATTGGCACCCGAGGGGTAGTGCGGTCCGTCGCCGGGTGCGGCGGGCCGGGTAATGGGTTCCCATCGGAGAGGGAGCTTTCAATGCACGGGGCTTATCTACCGGACACGGGCCTGGAACCGGGCGTCCGATTCTGCGGTCGTGTTCTCGTCCAATCGGGTGCAATCCGAATCCCGCCGACGTCCACGGGCAGTCTGCCATGATCGCGGACAGCGGACCGCTGATACTTGTGGCCGACGGCGCGCAGATGATGCGGGACGTCATGCGCACGGTGTTGCGCAGCCTGAACCACCACCAGGTCGTCGAGGCCGAAAGCGGCCGTGCGGCGCTGGAGGCGTTTCGGGGTGCGGTTCGCCCGAGGCTCGCCTTCATCGATATGGCGCTTCAGGGCCCGGGTGGCATCGATGTATTGCGGGCCTTGCGCAGTGACTATCCAGAGACCTTCCTGGTCATGGTCAGCGGCGGCGAGCACCTGGCTTCCGACCTGCGGGACGCCGTCGACAACGGTGCCGATGCTTTCCTGGTGAAACCTTATCGGGTCGCCCGGGTGCAGCATGCCCTGGAGAAATTCCACGACGTGCGCCCCAGGGTTTTTCCCGACCGGTTTTCAGGCGTCGCCTGAGGCGAACTCCGTGATGCCGGCGCGCTCCATGAACGGTCGCGTCTCAACGAGTTCGCCGCAGTCGAAGGTGAGCATCTGTGCGTCCGCCAGGCTGTCGTCGATCAGCCGCTCGTAATCCGGGAAAAGCGTCTTCTCCAGTGCCGCCACCGTCGCGGCCTGCGAGCGGGTTTTCGGGTTCTGGCTGATCAGTGCGCAGCAGTCCTTGTAGGGCTGGATGGATATCTCGTACGTGCCGATGCGGCGGGCGAGGTCGATGATCTCCTGTTTGTCGTCCCCGATCAGTGGCCGCAGGATCGGCAGGGCCGTGGCATCGGAGCTGGTCACCATATTGGCCAGGGTCTGCGAGGCCACCTGCCCGAGGCTGTCTCCGGCTACCATGGCCTCAGCGCCGAACCGTGGCGCCAGGCGCTCGCCGATCCGGGCGACGAACCGGCGGAACAGCACCATCTCATAGCCGGTCTGCGGGTGCCCGAGCAGCGCCATGTCGAAATAGGTGTAGGGCACCGTGATCAGGGTGCTGCGCAGGGTGTAACGGCTTAGCTGGCACGCCAGCTGCGTGATCGGGCTCTGTTCGGCGTGCTGCTGGGCGAGTTGGGTGGCGGCCAGATGCAGGAAGTCAACCCGGCAGCCGCGCTTCGCCATCCGAAACGCCGCGACCGGCGAGTCAATGCCCCCGGACAGCAGGCTCAGCACGGTGCCGCCGGAGCCGACCGGGAGACCGCCGACGCCTGCACGGCGGTCGCCGTAGACATAGATACCTTCAGGGTAGATGTCCACCTGGAAGCGCCGTTGGGGATGGGTGAGATCCACATCCTGCCATCGGCTCCCGGACTGGATCAGCGCGCCGAGCTCGCGGGCGAGGTCGTCGGATTTCACCGGATAGCGTTTGTCCGCGCGGTTGACCTTTACCGCGAAGCTGCGTTCGCCGAGGTCCTGGGTGGCGACGGCCCACTCCAGCGTGGCGTCCCGTATCCGGGCGTGCTCGTCCTCGTCTCCGGTGGCCGCGCCGTGGAAGAAGGTTGCCGCGGCATAGGAGGCAACGCCCGGCACCTCGCCGAGCGCTGCCAGGACCGTCTCCAGGTCCACGGATTCGTGTTGCCTGGGGACATGGACAATGACGCGGTCGTGCCCGCGCCGCACGGTCCAGTCGATACCGGCGGCGCGAATCCGCCGGCGGATGTTGTCCCGCAGGGCGCGCTCAAAGTCCCGTCGGTTCCGGCCCTTCAGCGCGATTTCCGCGTAGTTGATCAGGATTCGGTCTATGCGCATGGCTTGTAGATGCTTCCACCCAGGAGTTGCGCCGCCCCTTTGGAAAAGCCGGGTCTCCGCCCGCGGGCGTGCGCTTGACAGATGCTGTCGCCCGTGCCGCGTGGCCGAACGGCCACGGCGCGGACGTAAAACGCGCCATTATAACGCCAAGACCGACCGAGTTCAGGCTTCCGCCGGGCCCACCCGGCTTCCCGCAGCATGATGGCCGGCAATGATGTCGGCGATGCAGCAGGTCAGGCGCTTGGCCATGGGGATATGAAGGAACTCGTTGGGACCGTGGGCATTGGAGTTGGGGCCCAGAACCCCGGTGATGAGGAACTGGGCGTCGGGAAAGCGCTCACCCAGCATGGCCATGAAGGGAATCGTGCCCCCTTCGCCCATGAGCACGGCGGGCGCACCGAAATGGGCGTGCGAGGCTTCCTGCAGGGACGCGGATAGCCATTCCGCCAGCGGCGGGGCTTCCCAGCCGGAGGTCGCCTGACCGCCCTCGAAGCGAACCCGGGCCCCGTTGGGCGGATTGTCCTCCAGCAGTGCCCTGAGCCGTTGGGCGCTCTCGGTCCCGGAGACCGTCGGCGGCAGCCGCAGGGCCAGCTTTGCCCGCGTGCGGGGCCGCAGGACGTTGCCGGCATCGGCAATCGGCGGCAGGCCGTCCGCGCCCGTCACCTCCAGGCTGGGTCGCCACGTGCGGTTGAGCACCAGCTCACGCGGCTCGGTGGTCTGGGGTTGGCCGCCGCCCACGAAAGGGAACTTGCGGTAGAGGCTCTCGCCGAGAACGTCGGCCGCAACGGCCGCCTGCTCCACGCGCTCGGCAGGGATATCGGCGTGCAGCCAGGCGGGCCGGATTTCGCCGGTCTGTTCATCCTCCAACCGGGAGATCAGCTGGCGCAGTACGCGGAAACTGGACGGCACGACGCCGCCGGCGTCACCGGAATGCACGCCTTCCGAGAGAATCTCCACATCCAGCACGCCCGCGGCCATGCCGCGCAGGGACGTGGTGCACCAGAGCTGTTCGTAGTTGCCGCAGCCGGAATCCAGGCAAACGACCAGACTGGGTGAGCCAATACGCGCGGACAACGCTTCCACATACGCGGGCAGGTCGTAGCTGCCGCTTTCCTCGCAGGCCTCTATGAGAACCACGCACCGGCTGTGGCCCTGCCCCTGATCGCGCAACGCCATGATGGCGGCCAGGGACGCGTAGACCGCGTAGCCGTCGTCGGCACCGCCTCGCCCGAATAGCCGGTCGTCCCGCCGCACGGGCGTCCAGGGGCCGAGATCGGCGTCCCATCCGGTCATCTCCGGCTGCTTGTCCAGGTGACCGTAGAGCAGCACGGTGTCGTCGGAATCGCCGGGAATCTCCAGGTAGAGCAACGGCGTGCGGCCCGGCAGGCGGACGATCTCCAGCGTCATGTCCTGAATCGGCTGGCGGGAGCACCATGCGGCCATGTGGTTCACCGCCCGCTCCATGTGGCCGCTGGCTTCCCAGTCGGGGTCGAAATGAGGGGACTTGTTGGGGATGCGGATGAACTCCGTCAGCTCATCGACGATCTCGCTTTCCCACAGGTTCTCGACGAACCGCTGACAACGCCTGTTATCCATCTTCGATGCCTCCCTCTGTCCGGTTCGGGTGTCGCCAACGCCGATTCATGACATAGTCGAGCTGGTCGTGGCTCTGGATGGCGCCCGGGCGGACCGCCCGCACGCTGGCGACGGCCTCGTCGGGGGCGTAGCCCAGCTCGATCAGAATGCGCGCGGCCACGGTGCCGGTACGGCCAAGGCCCGCCAGGCAGTGGATTGCAACGCGCCCGCCGTCACGCAGATGATCCTGCACCTCGTTGCCACGGCGGGCCCAGACGCGCTCGAACTCCGCACCCGGGGCAGCAAAATCGGCGATGGGCGCGTGCAGCCACGCCAGGCCGGCCGACCGGGCGTGCAGACCCAGGTCTTCGAGGCCGAAAAAGGCCAGCTCGTGGGATTCCATGAGCGTCACCAGCCACGCCGCACCCCATGAATGTAGCGGCTCCAGGTCGGCCCGAGGGGTTCCGCCCCGACCGGCACGTCCGGGGCATGGGATGAGGGCGATCTCGCCGGAGACATCCCGTATCGGGAGTATGTTCATCGCTCTCTCGATTGCGCGGGCCCATTGATGCAATGTGTTGGCGGCCTCATGCGCGCCTTGGGCCACGAGCCCGCGAGATCCGTTCACTCGTGTGCCAAGTGAAACACGCCCTCCGTCCTGTTGAGAAGCGCCGGGTGTGCCGGTCCGGTCCACGGTGACGCGGCGGAAATCGGCCAGGGTTGACGGGGTACGGGTTAACCTATTCCGTATGGGGATGGCATTTGTACGGGCAATGACGAAAAGGAGCGTTCGATGCGCGTCGTAGCAGAAATCAGTCTCATCCCGGTTGGCGTGGGCGTGCACCTGAGTGAGTATATCGCCGAGTGCCATCGTGTATTTCAGGACGCGGGCCTGCAAGTGGAGCTGCACGCCAACGGCACGAATATAGAAGGCGAGTGGGACGATGTGCTCCAGGCCATGAAGCGGTGTCACGAGCGCGTTCACGAGCTCGGAGCGCCGCGCATCGTCAGTAATATCAAGCTGGGAACACGAACCGATCGCGAGCAGGGGCTGGGGGACACGGTGCAGCGCGTTCGTCAGCGTCTGCCGTGAGACACCGACGCGGCAGGGCGCGTAGCCACGTACCAACAACCATCTGCCGGCAGGGGGAGGGACGAGCATGCCACGACCCGAGACACCGTTATTAACGGTGGACGTCATCATCGAGCTACTGGAGCGTCCCGGGGAAGTCGTCTTCATCGAGCGCCGCAACGAGCCCCTCGGGCTGGCCCTGCCTGGCGGATTCGTGGATCGTGGCGAGACCGTCACCGCGGCGGCGGTACGTGAAGCCCGTGAGGAGACGGGCCTCGATGTGACGCTGGAGGGCATGCTGGGCGTCTACTCGGATCCCGGGCGCGATCCCCGCGGTCACACCGCCAGCATCGTGTTCGTCGGCCGAGCCAGCGGCGAGCCCCGCGCGGGGGACGATGCCGGTGGCGTGCGCGTGATGCCGCCGGACAAGGCCCAGGAACTGGTGTTCGACCACGCGCGGATCATCGAGGACTACCTGAGTACCGGAGAGGTCCGCTTCGAGCCGCCATTCGTGCGTTGAAGGCCGGCCCTGGCCGCGCCCATCGTTAAGGTCTGCCTCTGAGCACCGTGAAGAACCAGCCATTGACCTGCCCACCGTCTTGCCGCGGCACGGCGCGCTACCGCCGCTACCTGCATGGGACGTTGGCGCTGCTGATTTGGGGCGGTGTCGCCGCGGCGCGGGAAGGCGGCACGGCCGCGGGAGATCCGGTCGCCGAGGACTCCTGGGGAAGTTACATCGAGGGTGCCCAACGGGCTTTTTCGGGTGACATTGTCCAGACGGGCCGTTGGCTTGACGGCTTCTTCGGCAGCGACGTGCTGGACGCCGATCAGGAAGGGTCGGTCCTGCGCCTGGGCTTTTCGACAGAGCTCAAGCGTGGCGGGCTGCAGTGGGAGCCGGAGGTGCGGCTGCAGCTGGAATTGCCGCGAACGGAGAAGCGCTTCAACTTCTACCTGGAGAGTACCGTCGAGGACGCCTTCACCGCGGACGAGAGCGAGCCCGTCGGCGTGGCGGCCGCGGTGGATCCGGCGCGGGAAGAGGACGAGGACGATTTCATCGCCGGCTTTGAATATGTCGATAGCTGGGCGGAGTTCCTCAACTTTCGAGCCGGCGCCGGCGTGATCGTGCAGTGGCCGCCCAACCCCTTCACCCGAATGCGGATCCGGCGATCATTCTTCCTCGGCGACTGGCAGCTGCGTCTGGGTCAGGAGCTGTTCTGGAGCCATGATCGGGGGCCGGGCACGGAGACCGAGATGTTGTGGCAGCATCCAATGGACGAGGTCCACTTCTTCCGTGCCCAGACCGACGCGACCTACCTCGAGCGGGACGATACCGTCTACTATGGTCAGCAGTTTCTGATCAGTCGGCGGCTGGCGCCGCGGCAGGGCCTGCTCTACCGGCTGGCGTTCTATTCCCAGAGCGATGAGGGTACGCCTTTCACACGAGTCGTATACGATCTACGCTGGCGCCGGCCCGTGTACAGCGACTGGGTGCTCATGGAGCTTCGGCCGGGGTTCGACTTTCCCCGCGACGAGGACTTCGAGATGCAGCCAAGGGTGTTTCTGACCGTGGAAGCGCTGTTCGGCGACCGCCAGGAATACGAGTACTGACACCCGCAAAGGGAAACAAGACAAGAAAAGGGGACCGTTTTGCTGAGGATGATCGTTATCGCGGCGGGCCTGCTGCTATCGGCAGGCGCTGGTGCCCAGCAGGCGGCCCGGGCCGTCAGCCAGGCGAACTTCAATCTGTCCGCCGGTCACGCGGAGGCGGACGATCTCACCCTTGACGAGCTGGCGGTGGAGGCCAACCTGCCGCTGGGCGCGTATTTCGGTCTCGGTGCCGGGATACGCAGGCAGTGGGTGGAGGTGTCGGCGGATTCCGGCGCCGGCACGGATGCCGACGTGCTGGGCGGCGAGGTGGGACTCTTCGCCCGGGATCCGGGGCGCGGGGTGCTCGGCCTGGAATACGGCAGATCGGAGCGCTCGCCCGAGACCGGCGAGGACCTGGAAGCGGAGACCTACCGGGGTGTCTTCGCGCTCTACGACCAGGCATTCGATCTCATCCTGAGTCGCGCCGATACTGAATACGATGACGACCGGCCCACGCTGCACACGGCAAACGCCGAGCTCGCCAGCTATGGCGGCCCGAATATCCGCATCGCGGCGGCGTACGGATTCCTGGACGTGGCCGACGACCTGGACGTCACCCTGGCGTACCAGCCGGACTTCACCGGCAACGTGCTGGCCTTCGAGCTTGGCTACGCGGACACGGAGGCCGACGGAGAGGTGTACTCGGGCCGGGTCGTCTATTACTTCGGTGCGCCGCGATCACTGATCAGCCGGTACCGCGAACAACTGTTGCCGTGACCTGAACCGGGCGCCGGCGAGCCGTGACAGGGGGTCAGCGGCCTCGCTGTTCACGGTGCTGTTTGCGCATGTGGTATTCGACCTCGCGGCGCAGACGTTCCTCGAAGGCGCGGCTTTCCAGCTCGCGGTCAATGCGCTCGTCGAGGGCGATGAGCTCTTCCCGCGTCATGCTCGCCAGGTCGGGGAAATCGGTATTCCTCTGTGGTTTCTCTATGCTTGCCATGATCACTCAGATACACAGTGACGCGGGCGGCACCGGCCATCAATGGCCGCTTCAAGCCGTCCGGCGGTTGCAGTTCAGTGTGCTTCCGATGCGAGTCAGTTCTGCCAGTCGGCATTATTCTGTTGTCGGCCGCCCGGTGGGATCGGGTGGTCGCGTCGCATGAGCCAGCATGGGGCCGGGCCGGTCACACGACAAGGCGGGTGAGCGGGCCGTGACCCGCCACCCGGCGAAGGCTCAATTATTGAACTTCCGCTGCAGCGCTTCCAGCTTGGAGTCGCTGGCCACGCCCGTCTGTTTGCGCCGACCCTTGTGCCGCGGCGGCGATTTGCGCTTGGGTGCCGGTTTAGCGGGCTTGCGCGCATCCAGCGTCTGTTGCGCGTGGGCCTTTGCCTCCTCGCTCACCGGGTCGGCTTCGGTGCCGTCCAGGTGCACCCGGTGACCGCCGCCGGCCAGGGCGCGCAGGTAGCTCGGGCGGCGCGTATATACTGCAAGTGCCTGGCGGATCAGCCACTTGGGTGAATTCGCCCATTCCGGGTCCTTGGCCAGGTCGCCGCTGAGCGCTTCGAGGGTGCCGATGGCCAAAGGCCTTACTGCCTTGGGATCGGCCGACAGCGCGTTCGGATAACGCTTGATCAGCTCGTCGAGGAAGGCACGTGCGCGTTGTGCGCGACGCTGCTTCTGCGCTGCAGAGTTGCTCATGCCGGTGTCCGTCCGAGTGGAAAGGGGCAGTGCAGATTGTGGCGCTGGGCCGCTCACGGGGTTGCTTATCAACGATGAGCATAGCATAGCGTACCCGACGTATGGATACAGGCCCCGGCGAGCGGCCCTGCACGGAGAAAACGGGTCCGCACCCGCATGTTCGCGCCCACCGGTCCGGTCGCGCTTGAACGAAGCCGCGTTTCCCTCCATCTTGGGCGTATAGGCAGAGTAAGCGTGTCAGCTTGTTGACCGCCCCTTGAAGGTGTGGCTATGAAACATCAGCAGACGATCGGAAAGGAGGAATTCGTTCGGTTGCTCGAAGAGACGCCTTTCGAGCACCTGACCAGCAGCGTCCACGTCATGGAGCTGGATTCCGCCGAGGAACACTATCTCGCCGGCGTTTCTCTCTACTCCAATCGGACCGGGTGGACCGCCCAGATCAACTGGCTCGCGGTGGTCGGTTCCGAGAACGTGACCATTCGGGTGGGCGACGCCGACCGCGGCGAGCCCGCCTACGAGATACGTGACCAGGACCGCAATCCGTTGCGGGTTGTGGACGGCAACATGTTCGTGAGTGACGACGAGATGGCGAATATCGTCGCCAAATCGGCGCTCGCCCAGGTGTGGGAGCAGGATGCCGTCGATGTCCTGCGCGAGAGCGCGGGGCACCAGGCGACGTTGCATTGAGACGCCGACGCGTCGAACCGAACCCGCTGCCGCAGCAGCGGGTTTTTTTTGGGGCGAATCATAGCCAGAAGGATCAAACATTCCGCACAGTGGAATATCATTCCAATATTTGACAGGCCTCATGGGCCGTGCCAGATTCAAACCACAGCTGTCAGGAAGACGGCAATACAGACGGGCCAGGACGCGGGCGAGCAGACCCGCGAAACGATAATTCGCCCGCAGTGGCCGGAGCGCCTTGAGGAGTGTGGAGAGGAGGAGACTCGGCATGAGCCCCGATTCCGTAATCCGGGTGCGCCCGCGATCTGTGCCCCGCGTCCGGACCGTCCCGGACGTTGCCCTGGTTCATTCCGCCATCACCGGTAGCCTCTCGTGAGCGGTTATCTGCTGCGCCGATTGCTGGCGCTGCTGCCGACGCTTCTGGTGGCCAGCATTATCGTATTCGGTGTCGTCCGCCTTGTGCCCGGCAATGTGCTGGACCTCATGCTCAGCGAAAACGACTTCGCTTCAAGCAGCCACGAGACGCGCGCGCAGCTGGAGGAGGCGCTGGGGCTGGATAAGCCGATTTACGTGCAGTACCTGGTGTGGATGAAGAATATCGTCCTCCACGGGGACCTGGGCGACTCGCTGTGGCGCAATACCTCGGTGCTCTCCGAGATCGGTGAACGCCTGCCCATAACGCTGGAGCTGGGGCTGCTCTCGCTGTTCTTCGCGCTCCTGATCGCGGTGCCCGTGGGCATTTACTCCGCCGTGCGTCAGGAAACCCTGGGCGACCATGTCGGCCGCACGTTTTCCATCGTCGCCCTGGCCGTACCCAACTTCTGGGCCGGCACGCTGGTGGTGATACTCCCGGCGATGTGGTGGGGCTGGGCGCCGCCCAACGAGATAGAGCCTTTCTTCGAATCGCCCATCCAGAATCTCAAGGTATTCCTGGTGCCCAGCCTGATCCTGGGGGCGTCGCTGTCCGCGGTGGTCATGCGGATGATGCGGACCATGATGCTCGAGGTCCTGCGACAGGACTACGTGCGCACCGCCTGGGCGAAGGGGCTGCCCGAGCGCACCGTGGTCATGCGCCATGCCGTGAAGAATGCCCTGATTCCGGTCATCACGCTTGTGGGCATCCTGGTGCCCATTCTTTTCGGGGGTACGGTGATCATCGAGCAGATCTTCCGGCTCCCGGGCATCGGGCAGCTGCTTCTCGATGCCGTCACCGCCCGCGACTATCCAATCATCACGGGTGTGTTCCTGGTGGCCGGTGTCCTGGTCATGACCGTCAATCTCCTGGTGGATCTGTGCTACGGCCTGCTGGATCCGAAGGTGCGATTCGACCGCAAGTAGGGGCGAATTGGGTATGAGCAACGTTTCAGTGGGTTCGGCCTCCGTGAGCAGCGCAAACGCCGCCGAGCAGGAGACGGTCAGCGGGCGGCGGCGGAACCGCTTCATGGAGTTCGTGGGGCGGCTGGTCCGGGAACGGCCTCTGGGCGCGTTTGGCGCGGCCATCTGCGTCGTGCTGATCTTCACGGGTGTTTTCGCGGACGTCATCGCCCCGGAAGGCTACAACGCCATCAGCCCCCTGGATCGTCTCAAGGCGCCCTCCTGGGAGCACTGGTTCGGCACCGATCAGCTTGGCCGTGACCTGTTCGCGCGCACCGTCCACGGCGCGCAGCTGTCCATCATCGTGGCCTTCGCCGCCACCACCCTGTCCATCATCATCTCGGCGGTCATCGGCATCGCCAGCGGCTACATCGGCGGTCGCTTCGACATGACCGTCCAGCGCTTCGTGGACGGCTGGATGTGCTTTCCGGATCTGATCATCCTCATCGTCGCCGTCTCGGTGCTCGGCCCCGGCACGGGGCAGGTGATCCTGGTGCTGGGGCTGCTGTTCGGCATCGCCGGCTCGCGGATCGTCCGCGGCGCGGTTCTAAGCGTCAAGGAGAACACCTACGTCCACGCGGCGCAGTCCATGGGCGCTTCCACGCTCCGCATCCTGCTGCGCCACATCCTGCCCAACGTCATGGCGCCGATCATCGTGCTCTACACGACCCGGCTGGCCGCGGTGATCCTGGCCGAGTCGGGCCTGAGCTTCCTGGGTCTGGGCATCCCGCCGCCCGCGCCCAGCTGGGGCGGCATGCTCAGCCTGGACGGGCGGACCTACATGTTCCAGGCGCCCTGGCTGGCCATCGTGCCGGGCCTGGCCCTGACCGTGGCGGTTTTCGGTATCAACATGTTCGGCGATGCGCTGCGGGACCTGCTGGACCCGCGCATGCGCGGCGGCGGGGGCCGGTTCATAGCGCGGGTGCGCAAGCGCGCCCCGGCGAGCCAGCGGTAGCGGCCATGTTCGGCAACCGGGTTACGGCACAGACTCGCAACGAAGCACTGGGGGGCTCATGAACACGGATGCATCCGGCCAGGGTGCCGCGTCGGTCGCCGGGCACGTCGCTGACGCCGACCAGCCCGTCACCGGCGAGGCCCCGCGGACATTGCTGCAGGTTCGCAACCTGCGGACGATCTTCCGGCACGATCATGGCTCGCTGACCGCGGTGGACGGCGTCAGCTTCGACGTGCGCCGGGGCGAGACGCTGGCGATCGTCGGCGAGAGCGGCTCGGGCAAGAGCATCACCGCCATGTCCCTGCTGCGTCTGATCCCGAGTCCACCCGGGGAGATCGTCGACGGTGAAGTGGAATTCGACGGCCGTGACCTCCTGGAGCTCAGCGACGAGGAGATCCGGCAGATCCGGGGCAACGAGATCGCGATGATCTTTCAGGAGCCCATGACCTCCCTGAACCCGGTGTTGAATATCGCCCGTCAGATCGGCGAACCCATGGAAATCCACTCGCGGCGTGATCGCGACAGCATCTGGAAGCGCTGCGTGGACCTGCTTCGGCAGGTACGCATACCCGACCCGGAGCGGCGCCTGAAGGCCTATCCGCACCAGTTCTCCGGCGGAATGCGTCAGCGGGCCATGATCGCCATGGGGCTCGCCTGCGAGCCCAAGCTGATCATCGCCGACGAGCCCACGACGGCGCTTGACGTCACGGTCCAGGCTCAGATCCTCGAGCTGCTCAAGGACCTGACGCGCGACCACCATTCGTCGATGATCCTGATTACCCACGATCTCGGCGTCGTGGCCCGGTACGCCGACCGCATCAACGTCATGTACGCCGGGCGCATCGTCGAGCGGGGCACGTCCGACGAGATCTTCAACCACCCCAGGCATCCCTACACCCTGGGGCTGATGGAGTCCGTCCCGCGACTCAACGACAGCGATGGGACGCGCCTGCGGCCCATTCCGGGCCAACCGCCGGATTTGTCCAACCTGCCGCGCGGCTGCCCGTTCCATCCGCGCTGCCGCTTCGCCATGGACAAGTGCCGCGAGGCGGAGCCCCCGCTGGAGCAACTCTCCGAAGAACACTGGAAAGCCTGTTGGGTGGATCTTGATGACAAACACTGAACCGTTGCTGGAGGTCGACAACCTGCAGGTGCATTTCAAGCTGCACGGCGGCCTGCTGGGTCGGCATCAGGCCACCGTCCGGGCCGTCGACGGCGTCAGTTTCAGAGTGGACCAGGGCGAGACCCTGGGCGTCGTCGGGGAAAGCGGCTGCGGCAAGTCCACCACCGGGCTCGCCGTACTGCGCATGATTGACCCCAGCGCGGGGAGCATTCGTCTCAACGGGGACGACATCACTCTGTACAAGGGGCGGCAGTTGCGCCGCATTCGCCGGCGCCTGCAGATGGTCTACCAGGACCCGTTCGGCGCTCTGGATCCGCGCATGCGGGTGCTGGATATCGTCGGCGAGCCCCTGCTGGTGCACAAGCTCACCAGCGATCGCCACGCCTACCGTAAGCGGGTTCTCGAGCTGCTGGACCTGGTGGGCCTCAACCCGAAGATGGCCGAGCGCTATCCCCATGAGTTCTCGGGCGGCCAGCGCCAGCGTATCGGGATCGCCCGCGCCCTGGCGGCCGAGCCGGAGCTGATCATCTGCGATGAGCCCGTCTCGGCGCTGGATGTCTCCATCCAGGCACAGATCATCAATCTCCTGGAGGATCTGCAGTCCGAGCTGGGCCTGACCTACCTGTTCATCGCCCATGACCTCGCGGTGGTCCGGCACATCTGTGACCGCATCATGGTCATGTATCTCGGCCAGGTGGTCGAGACGGCCAGCCGCGACACGCTCTACGATCAGCCCATGCATCCGTACACGCAGGCGCTGCTCTCGGCCATCCCGGTACCGGATCCCCGGGCCGAGACGGCGCGGGAAGTGGATCCTTCCCTGCAGGGTGAGGTGCCGAGTCCCGTCAATCCGCCGAGCGGCTGCCCGTTCCACCCGCGCTGCCGGCACGCCCACGATGCCTGTCGTGAGACCAAACCGCCGCTGCGTGAGCTGCAGAGCGGTCACGCGGTGGCCTGCCATCTCTACGATCCCGCCGCCTCGGAGGTGAATGCCCCTTGGCCGGTGGCGCGCCCCGCGTGAAGCGGTCCGGGCGCCGCGTCGCGGACGGGAAGCTGGTGTAGGTAGGACTGCGGCGCTGTCTCTGGCCGCAGAAAACGACAAGCGAGGAGGAGTGGTTGGATGAAGCCCTTACACAATGGCATGCGATTGCTGACCGGAGTCGCAGCGGCGGCCCTGATGTCGGCGGGAACGGCCGCTTCGGCGGAGGAGCCCCAACTGGGCGGTGAGCTCAACATCGTCACCATGTACCGCACCATCAATCCCACCACGTGGGACTATCAGAAGTGGACATGGAAGGCGAACCACGACGGCAACCAGATGGATCACCTGATACGGGGCGATCTGGATAAGGGCCCGCGGGGGACGGACGAGAATTCCTTTGTGGCCCAGGCCTATATTCCGCGGGAGCACTACGAGGGTGATCTGGCCGAGAGCTGGGAGCTCAAGGAAGATCCGCTGCGTTTGGTGTTCAACATTCGAAAGGGTGTCTACTGGCCGGCGAAGGAAGGCGTAATGGAGCGCCGCGAGCTGGTTGCCGAGGACATCGTCAAGAATTTCGAGACCATGTGGTCCAGCGACCGCAAGATCCCGACCTACTGGGACTTCGTCAAGGAATGGAAGGCCGAGGGCAAGCACACGCTGGTGGCGTACCTGAACAACTACAACGCCAACTGGGGTTACCGCATCGGCTGGGGCTACTACGACGGCATCATGCCGCCCGAGTGGCATGCGCTGCCGGAGGAGGAGCGCGCGGACTGGCGCAACGCCACCGGCACCGGCCCCTACAAGGTCGCCGACATCCAGCAGAGCAGCCACGAGACCTTCGTCGCCAACGAGGACTACTGGGATACGGCGGAGATCGACGGCAAGACCTACGAGCTGCCGCTGAACGACAAGGTCACCTACCGGATCATCAAGGATGAGTCCAGTGCCATCGCGGCCCTGATCAGCGGCCGGGTGGACATCATGGAGGCCATTCGCTGGCAGTTCATCGATCAGGTCCGCGAGCAGGCACCGGAGCTGAAGATCAACAAGGCCCTGTCCACCCAGGGCACGTTCATCGCCCTGCGCAACGACCAGGAGCCGTTCGACGACGTGCGCGTGCGCCGCGCCATGAACCTGGCCGTTAACCAGCGCGAGATCATGGCGTCGCTGCTCAACGGCGAGGGCGCGCTGCTGAACTATCCCTTCTCCAAGCGCTGGGAGGGGCTGTACACGCCCATCGAGCAGCTCTCGCCAGCCGGCCAGGAGCTCTTTGAGCACAACCCCGAGAAGGCCAAGCAGCTGCTGGCGGATGCCGGCTACCCCGACGGCTTCGACTTCGAGGTCCAGGTGTGCACCTGCGATCCCTACCACATGGACATGGTGGCCATCCTGCAGGCGTACTTTCAGCAGGTGGGCGTGAACATGGAGGTGAACACCCTGGAATACGGCGCCTTCCGCTCGCAGATGCGCGCGGACAACCAGGCCGCCGGTTACCTGATGGACAACGGCGAGGGCAACCCCTTCTCGGTGCTGCGCAAGAGCTTCGTCACCGGGCAGACCTGGAACCCGGCCTTCCACTCGGACCCGGAGTTCGACAAGCGCTGGAAGCAGGCCATGGCCGAGACGGACAAAGCCACGCAGAACCAGATGCTCAGCGACCTCAACCGCTACATCATCGAGGAGCGGGTGCCGCATGTGTGGCTGCCCAACGAGGTCTTCTACTCGGCCTGGTGGCCCTGGGTGAAGAACTACCATGGCGAGCTGCGCGTCGGCGCGGTGCGTCCCGGTCCGATCTACTCGCGGATCTGGATCGACCAGGAGATGAAGGAAGAAATGGGTTACTGACCCCACGGGGCTCCATGTGACCGATCAGCAGGGCCCGGCCATGTGCCGGGCCTTTCTTCCTGAGGCGCCGCCGGCCGCGTTTCGGTAGGTCGGACGGGCTTGCCGTGCGACTATTCCCGGTCGATGGCCCCGTCATTGTCGGCGTCGCGCTTCGCGCGATGCCGACCTACGATGGTGACTGCGCGGAACGGGCCGACTGAGACCCGTAGGTCGGACGGGCTTGCCGTCCGACATTTGCCGGTCGATGGCCGGTGGTCGTTGGTGTCGCACTCCGCGCGATCCGGGGCTACGGGCGGGTACGCCCGCCCGAATCAGGTTTTCGGTCCACGGTCCGACCTGCCAATGCGTAGGTCGGACGGGCTTGCCGTCCGACGATTGCGGGTCGATGGCCCCGCGGTAGTCGGCGTCGCGCTCCGCGCGATGCCGGCCTACGATGGTGACTGCGCAGAACGGGCCGGCTGAGACCCGTAGGTCGGACGGGCGTGCCGTCCGACATTTGCCGGTCGATGGCCGGTGATCGTCGGTGTCGCACTCCGCGCGATCCGGGGCTACGGGCGGGTACGCGGGATGGCGAGCCCATCCGGTCCAACCTGACCGAAACCCGGGAACGAAAAAGGGGTTAGCCCGTGTGGACTAACCCCTTGATTTATCTGGTGGGCGCGGCTGGGATTGAACCAGCGACCCCTGCCGTGTGAAGGCAGTGCTCTCCCGCTGAGCTACGCGCCCGTGACAGCGATCTGTCAGGAACGGGAATTCTAGGTTCGGCCCGAGCGGGTGTCAACGCGGGGCATACTCCGCGTCGCGCCGGCAGTTTTGGTAGCATAAGCGCCCCGCAATCCCAGCCGCGAGTAGCTCCATGACTGTGAAGACACGCTTTGCACCGAGTCCCACTGGCTTCCTGCATATTGGTGGTGCCCGCACCGCGCTGTTCTCCTGGTTGTACGCGCGCCGGCATGGGGGGCGCTTCGTGCTCCGCGTGGAAGACACCGATAGGGAGCGTTCCACCGAGGAGGCCGTGAACGCCATCCTCGAGGGCATGGCGTGGCTGGGGCTGGACTATGACGAGGGACCCTTCTACCAGACCGAGAGCTTCGATCGGTACCGGGAGGTACTGGACAAGCTCCTGGAAGAGGGTCACGCCTATCGCTGCTATTGCTCCAGGGAACGCCTTGATGCCCTGCGGGAAGAGCAGCAGGCCCGCAAGGAGAAGCCGCGATACGACGGCCGTTGCCGGAATCTGACGGAACCGCCGCAGGGCGCGGGCGATCCGGTGATCCGCTTCCGCAGTCCGCAGGAAGGCCAGACCTTGATCGACGACCGCGTGCGCGGGCGTGTCAGCTTCGACAATGCCGAGCTGGACGACCTGATCATCGCCCGGGCGGACGGCAGCCCCACCTACAATTTCACCGTTGTGGTGGATGATATGGACATGGGTATTACCCATGTCATCCGGGGCGACGACCATCTCAACAACGCCCCCCGCCAGGCAAACATTCTCAAGGCCCTCGGCGTGACGCCGCCGGTTTACGCGCACATCCCGATGATCCTGGACGAGAACGGCAAGAAGCTGTCCAAGCGCACCGGCGCGGCGAGCGTGATGGACTACCGCGATCAGGGGTTCCTGCCCGAGGCGGTGGTGAACTACCTGGTGCGGCTGGGCTGGTCCCACGGCGATCAGGAGATCTTCAGCCTGGACGAGATGGTCTCGCTGTTCGATATCGACGAGATCAACGCCTCGGCCTCCAGCCTGAATCCCTCCAAGCTGCTGTGGTTGAACCAGCACTACCTGAAGACGTCCGATCCCGCGCACGTGGCGCGCCATCTCGCCTGGCATCTGGGAACGCTGGGCGTGGACCCGGATGACGGTCCGGCGCTGGAGGCGCTCGTGGACGCCCAGGCCGAGCGCTCCAAGACCCTGGTGGAAATGGCCCGGAACAGCCTGTTCTTCTACTGTGAGCCCGAGGGCTACGACGAGAAGGCGGCCCGCAAGAATTTCAAGGGCGAGGCGTCCACAGTGCTCGCACGGGTCCGGGAGGCCCTGGCTGGACTCGACGACTGGGATGCATCGGCCATTCACGGCGTTGTCGAGGGCGTGGCGGAGGAACTGGAGCTCAAAATGGGCAAGGTAGCGCAGCCGATCCGGGTGGCGGTCTCGGGCGGGCCGGTGTCGCCGCCCATCGACCAGACCCTGGCGCTGCTGGGCAAGGCGACGACGTTGCGGCGCCTGGACGCTGCCGTCAGCCACATCGAAAAGAGTGGCGAATTTATTTCCGACGCGCCTTGATTCGTCCTGGGGGCGTTCGTATAATGCGCACCTCTTCAACGGGGCCATAGCTCAGCTGGGAGAGCGCCTGCATGGCATGCAGGAGGTCGGCGGTTCGATCCCGCCTGGCTCCACCAAACACCCGAAAAGGCCGGTGCATCGCACCGGCCTTTTTCGTTTGTGCCGCGAGAGCTCGAGTTCTGCCTACGTCGAGCGGATAAGCTCGCGCTCGAGCTCCATGACCAGCCGTTCGACACGCCCGCGCTGACGCCTGTCCAGGTTCAGGAACAGCGCGCCGAAGCGCAGGTTGCGTCGCACCCTGTCCCGATGGACATGGCGTATCTCGACGTCCGCCTCCAGCGGATCGGCGCCATGCAGCTCCAGCTCGCAGCGGTATGTTTCCCCGCTGGTCAGGGGCGCGTCCCCGCTCGCGGTGCCGCCGAAACCGCCCACGGAGATATCCGTCAGCCGCACGGTCAACTCGGCGCTTTCGCTGCGCAGCGTGGCGCGCGACTGGAGCGTCATGCGTACCGGTACGCGGTGGAAGGCCCGGCGCTGGTGATAGGTAATGGTCTCGGGGAATGGCACCACGTAGTAGGAAATCCCGTCTTCCTCGCCGATGGACTCGACCCGCGTCTTGAAACGGGTCTCCACGCCGTGGGCCCGGGTCTCGATCCGGACCTCGGAACCCACCTGCATGTGCTTGTGGCCGCCCGCGGGATTGAGCTCGTCGAGATAGAGGCGTGAACGGCGGGTGTCCACGGAGACGATGGCGCTGGTGTACTGGTTCCTGGTGAGCGCCGGGATCCGTACGCTGAGGGGGCAGTGCTGGTCCTTGAGCTGGTTGAGCAGCCGGCCCTGCTGGGCGGCTTTGCGGATGCGCTGCGGCTCGTTGCTGTCGTTCATCGCCATGGCGGCATTTTCGCCGAAAGCCGGCGCGGTGTCAGCGTCGCCGTCACCGCGGGCCGGTGTGTGACGGCGGATTAAGCATGGCTTCAGGCCTGCGTGATCTGGCGGCTGCGGGCGCCTTCCTGGCGGGCGCCGTCACGTCCGTAGACCTCGGCGGGAGCGCCGGTCTCGAACGCCCCGTGGATGATGGCGAGCTCTCGCTCGACGGTGCGCATCCGGTGGGCTATGTAGATGCCGTTGGTTTCGTTCGCGGCGTTGATCTGGGTGAGCAGGTCCCGAAGCGTTGCGGCAGGGGCCAGTTCCGGATGGGCGGCCAGTAACTGCTCCGCGCCGCAGGCCTGCAGATGGTCCACCGCGCCCAGCTTCTCGGAGGCCAGGCGCTCGATCGCCTCGACATCCTGGCGCGCCAGGGCATCGTTCTCGCGATGCAGCAGGTCCAGCAGTTGCCGGGCGGCGTCCACCGCGACCGCCCAGTCACTGCCTTCGTTTCCGGATGCACGGGACTCGATCATGACCCTGTTGGCCCCTAGTCGTTGAGCAGGCCTTCAAGCTCGGCGAACTTCGCGGCCACGCGCTTCGGGTCGACCACGTACTCGCCGTTGGCGATGCGCTCCTTCAGGGCATCGACACGCTCGCGGTCCACTTCGCCGGTGTTGTCGACACGCTCACGCAGCGCCTGCAGCCGCTCGGACTCGACGGAGCGGTCTCCCTGCTGTACCGACTTCGCCGCGTCACCGCCGGTGGTCTGGCCCTGGCCTTCCCGGGGACCGTCGCTGCGCGTCGTACCGCCCAGGTTGGTACCGGGGATCCGCGGGTTGTTGTCAATCGGGTTGGACATCTCTCTCTCCGTTAGCTCTGGCGCCGCCGTCGAAGAACCCCATCGGGCACGGCTACCATCCATGTATCACCCTCTCGATCAAGGGTATCGGCGACGCGCCCCGGGACTTTAGCCCTCAGTGCGAAAATTTTGCGTCCCGTCTCACCGCCCGGCCATCGGGGCGGATACGGTGCCCACGTTCACCCGGTGACTGTCTAGGACCGTGCCCTCCACGGTGCGGCCCGACCGGGTGTTTCGTACCCTGATGCGTTCGCCGCGGGCGCCGTTCTCCAGCGCCACGCCGGACATGCTCACCTGCACGCTGCCCGTATCGGCCACCAGGATCAATTCCTGACCGCGCTGGACCAGGGTCGGTTCAGCGAGTGTGGCGGGCCGGACAACGTCGCCGGCGGCGAGTGGCTGGCGAACCGCCTGACCCACCACGGGTTCGATCCGCTCATAATACCCGTACGGCAAACGGGCCGTGTTCTTGCGAGCCATGGTCAGGTCGGCGGCGGATATGCGTTGTCCGCTGGACAGCGGGTGACGGGTGACCACGACCTCCATGAAACGGTCAATCGAGACGGGCACGTAAAGCTTCCACCGTTTGGTGTCGTTACAGCGCACCCCGACCGTCGTTCGGCCGCTGAGCTCGACCCGTCCATGCGGCGCAAACGCCTCCAGCGGCGTCCGGCACGCGTGCAGGCGCAGGCGCCGGTCGAGGCGGTGTACGCGGATATCCCATTCCCCCGGCTCCTTCTCACCCTGAGCCCGGAGGAAGTCGCGGACCGTCTGCTCTATTGCCTCAATGGACTGACCCGCGGGTGCCGCTACTGCGCCGCCGGGTGCCAGAAAGGCCGCCATGAGCAGGCCCAGGGCCGTCAAAAAGCCGGCGCTCAGCCCCCGGTGGGCGCGATCGTTGGTTTTGCCGAACATGGTCATGCGTCTCCCGGCGGTCCGCATAGTCTGCTGGGCCGTACGTTTGCAGTTCCCGTGCCAACGAATGCACCCCGCTGCTCCTCCCCGCAAAGCCCTGCGGGAATTCCCGCGCCGTCGCTAAAGCTTTCCGCCCAATGACCGATGACACGGGTAGCAGGAAGCCCACCGCCAGGACCCGCCGGCCCACGCACGGGGCCGGATGTTCCGGAAATGCGGATGCGTCACGGAATTCGCCAGTTGCAGCGTCTACCTTCGGCGGGTGAGTCCGGGGGTCACGTATCAGGGGGAAATACAATGTCGGGCATCATGGCCAGCGTGGATCAGCGTACGCAGCTTGCGGGCCGCAACCGCATGGAGCTGCTGTTGTTCCACATGAACACCGCTCAGCGGTTCGGCATCAACGTTTTCAAGGTGCGCGAGGTCATCCCGACACCGCGACTGGTGAAGGTGCCCCACGCGCATCCTTCGGTGCGGGGCATCGCCCACATTCGCGGTCAGACCATCTCCGTTCTCGACCTCAGCCTGGCGACCACGGGGCGGCCCCTCCAGGACATTGCCGAGACCTCGGTCATCGTCACCGAGTACAACCGCACGGTGCAGGGCTTCCTGGTTTCCGGTGTCGACCGCATCGTCAATATCAACTGGAAAGAGGTTCTGCCACCCCCGAATCAGGCTGCCGCCGCCGCGTACCTGACCGCCGTCGCGAAGGTGGAAGGCCGCATGGTGCAGATCATCGACGTGGAGAAGATCCTCGCGGAGGTGAACAAGGCGGGCGGGACCGATCCGGAAATGCTCTACAGTGGCGGGGTCGAGGCCAGCGAGCACGCCGGCGGCAAGAGCGTGCTCCTGGTCGACGACTCGGTGGTCGCGCGCAACCAGATGAAGCGCACCATGGAGAAGATCGGCCTGGAGGTGCACCTGGCCAACGATGGTGAAGCGGCCCTGGAGATGCTGCAGGACTGGGCGGATGGTGAGGACTCGCCGCTGCAGCGTACCCCTATCGTCGTATCGGACATCGAAATGCCGAGGATGGACGGGTATACCCTGACCACGGCCATTCGTAACGACGAGCGGCTGAGTCACCTGTTCATTCTGCTGCACACGTCGCTGAGTGGCGTGTTCAACATCGATATGGTGCGTCAGGTCGGCGCGGACGATTTCCTCGCGAAATTCCACCCCGCGGAGTTGGCGGAGAAAGTGGTCGGCCTCATGGAACGGGGAGAGGCGGTTCACGAAGTGGACTGATCGGGTCGTTTCGCCGACGACCGGAATGAATCGCTTGAGCTAGGGGACCCATGTTGGCGCCATCCATCCGGCCTGACGATTACCAGCGTTTTCGCCAGTTCCTGGAACAGACCTGCGGTATCGTCCTGGGCGAGAACAAGCAGTACCTGGTATCCAGCCGGCTGGGCCAGTTGATGGCCCGACAGGGCATCTCCGAACTGGGTGTGCTGGTGGATCGCCTGGACCGGCCCGGTGCCAGCGCCCTGCGGGGCGAGGTCATCGAGGCGATGACCACCAACGAGACCAGCTGGTTCCGCGACATCTACCCGTTTCATACCCTGAATAACGAGCTCTTTCCCCGATTCCAGGCCGAGCATCGCAACCAGATCCGCGTCTGGTCGGCCGGCTGCTCCTCCGGTCAGGAGGTCTACTCCATCCTCATGGCCCTGGACGAGTACCGCCAGGGCGGGGGGCGCATGGAGGGCGAGGTGGTCGGCACGGACATCTCGCCGAACATGATCGAGCGGGGCAAGGAGGGCATCTACGCGGCGAGCGAGGTCCGGCGCGGTCTCTCCGAGGAGCGCCGGCGTCGATACTTTGACACTCTGTCCGCGGACCGTTGGCAGGTGAAGTCGTCGCTCCGCCATCGGGCCACCTTCCGGGTCCATAACCTGCTGGACAGTTATTCCCCGCTGGGCCGTTTCGATGCGGTGTTCTGCCGCAACGTGCTCATCTATTTCTCCATGGACTCCCGCGAGGACATCATCCGCCGCATCGCCCAGACGCTGCGTCCCGGTGGTTACCTCATCGTCGGCGCGTCCGAGTCCGTGGCCCGGAACATGAGCGAGTTCGAGATGATTCGTTGCCAGACAGGCGTCGTCTATCGCCTGCGCGACTCCCGCCCGGTTCTCAGCCGGTAGCGGCGGGGGAGGCGCGCCGCCCCTGACCGACAGTACGTACGAATGCCCCAAGCGTGATGTCTCGAATCCCGTAGGTCGGACGGGCTTGCCGTCCGACAATTGCCGGTCGATATGCCGGGAGGCGTCGGCGTCGCGCTCCGCGCGATGCCGACCTACAGCCAGGGCAGCCGGGATGTAGGGAGGCCGCAGGGCTGGACGCCACACATCACGTAGGTCGGACGGGCTTGCCGTCCGACATTTGCCGGTCGATATCCCGGGGCGTCGGCGTCGCGCTCCGGGCGATGCCGATCTACGGTTGGCTAGGAGGGGCCGTTCTCGCCGCGAATTCGGGCGGGGCCAGGCATGGGTTTGCCGCCCCCCGGCAAGCCGTTGCCGGAATCCCCCGGCGGTTAAAGATTGCAGCGACACTGCCGTTAACCCCTTGAGCGGGCCTCCATGCCCGCCAACCCACCTCTCCGGACCCCGCGTCTTCAGACCTGGCACGGCGGTTGCATTAGCACCGCCAACGCGACTGGAACGCGAGGCTTCGCGATGAGCATTTCCTTCGACAAGGCGTTCGGAGTTCACCAGCAGGCGCTGCGCGTGCAGGGCCAGCGGGTGAAGCTGATTTCCGAGAACCTGGCCAACGCCGACACGCCCAACTTCAAGGCCCGGGACATTGATTTTCGCCAGGCCCTGCGGCAGGCGGAGTCGGGTGATGCCGGCCTGCGCACGACCCGTTCCAACCATCTCCAGTCCGGCGGCAACGGCTTCGACCGCGCCGCCGTGCTCTACCGTGTTCCGTCCAGCCCTTCGCTGGACGGCAACACGGTAGAGACGCAGCGCGAGCAGGCCAAGTTCGCCGAAGCCAGTGTCCAGTACCAGACAGCGCTGAACTTCCTCGGGTCCCGGATCCAGGGCCTGATTGGCGCCATCAAGGGGGAGTAACGAGCCATGTCCCTGTTCAAGATTTTCGACGTTGCCGGTTCCGGCATGAACGCCCAGGCGCTGCGGCTGAACATGACCGCCAGCAATCTCGCCAACGCCGAGACCGTCGCCGGCAGTGCCCAGGAGGCCTACAAGGCCCGTCATCCCGTGTTCGCCAGCGAGCTCAAGGCGGTGCAGGGCGGCGAGGAGGCCACTGCCCAGGTGGAGGTCAAGGGGGTGGTCGAGGACAACAGCCCGGCGCAGCGGTTGTACCAGCCCAACCATCCCATGGCGGATGGCGACGGCTACGTCTACCGCTCCAACGTGAACTCCGTGGAGGAAATGGTGGACATGATTTCCGCCCAGCGCTCGTACCAGAACAACGTGGAGGTGATGAACACCTCCCGGGACCTTTTGCTGCAGACCCTGCGCCTCGGCCGCAGCTGATAGAGGGCTAGACGGATGACCGATATCAACGCATTGAACGCCCTGGGCGGCACCAGCGGCGCGTCCGGAGCCGGGCAGGGGATGATGGACATGGGCAGCGAGGACTTCCTGCGCCTGCTCACCACCCAGCTCAAAAACCAGGACCCGCTCAATCCCACGGACAGCACCGAGTTCATGGGGCAGATCGCGCAGCTGACCTCCGCTTCCGGGATTCAGGAGCTCAACGCGTCCTTTGCCTCCCTGACCGAGGGGCTGCGGGGCAACCAGACCATGCAGGCCGCCTCGCTCATAGGCCGTGAGGTGACCGTCGAATCCAATACCGGCTACCTGCCGGAGGACGGCGCGCTGTCCGGCACCGTCAATCTCCCGTCTGGTGTCGACAATTTGACTGTCACGGTCACCGACGGCGCCGGGCAGGTGGTGCGCCAGATGGAGATGGGCTCCCACGCCGGCGGTGCGGTGGACTTCAGCTGGGACGGGGTCAACGCCGAAGGTGAGCGCATGCCGTCCGGCAGTTACACGATCTCCGCCAATGCCGGTAACGACGGCGAGGGGCAGAGTTTTCAGGTAACGACGGCGGCGGAGGTCGAGAGCGTCAATCTCGGCGCCGCCGGTGAGAATCCGACCCTGAACCTCAGGGGTCTCGGGGAAGTCAGTCTGGCCGCCGTGCGGCAGGTCAGGTAACGCATCGCGGGAGGTGCAACATGTCCTTTGAAACGTCATTGACCGGCCTGAACGCGGCCTCCGCGGACCTGGACGTCACGGGCAACAACATCGCCAACTCGGCGACCACCGGCTTCAAGTATTCAAGGGCCGAGTTCGCGGATATCTTCGCGTCCACCAGCTCCGGCGTATCGGCAAACGCCATCGGCCAGGGCGTGCGGCTGGCGAATGTGTCCCAGCAGTTCAGCCAGGGGCAGTTCGACTTCACCAGCAACAACCTGGATATGGCCATCAGCGGGAATGGGTTCTTCCGCACCAGTCAGGGCGGCGAGATCAGTTATACCCGCAACGGTGCCTTCCAGCTGGATCGGGACGGCTATGTCGTGGACGCCGATGGCCGCCATCTGACCGGTTTCACGGCCAACAACGCCGGGGCCATCACCGGCGCCCTCGGGGATCTGCAGGTGAACACCGGCAACATCGATCCCAGTGAGTCCACTGAAGTCGACATCACGGCCAACCTGAACGCGGCCGCCGAGGACCTGGACGCCGCCGGCGCGCCGGCATTCGACACCGCCGATCCGCAGCCGGAACAGTACAACTTCTCCACGTCGACCACGGTGTACGACTCCCTGGGAACGGACCACCTGGGCACGTTCTATTTCCGCAAGACCGGCGCCAACACCTGGGACACCTACTTCCAGGTGGACGGCAACGCGGCGACGGGCCCGACCCAGCTGCAGTTCAACGCCGACGGCACCTTCAACCAGGTGGGCGGCGGCGGCAGCACGGCCGTTTACAACCAGGCCCTGACCAACGGCGCTGATCCGCTCAACCTTACCGTCGACTACCAGTCGCTGAGCCAGTTCGGCACGCCGTTCGCGGTGAACGACCTGGCCCAGGACGGTTATGCCGCCGGTGAATTCTCCAGTGTCGGCATTGAGCGCGACGGGCGCATGTTCGCCCGCTACAGCAACGGCCAGTCCCAGCTTCTGGGTCAGGTGGCCCTGACGCGCTTCTCCAGCCCGCAGAATCTTCAGGAGGTGGGGGATACCCGCTGGGTCGAGACCGCCGCCGCCGGAACGCCGGTGAACACGGCGCCGGGCAACTCCGGCGTGGGCACCCTGCAGTCGGGGGCGCTGGAGCAGTCCAACGTCAACCTGACCGAGCAGCTCGTGCAGATGATCACCGCCCAGCGGAACTTCCAGGCGAACTCACAGGCGATCAGCACGCAAAGCGAGATCACCCAGAACGTCCTGCAGATCCGCTAGGCGCGGGTGACACGCGGAGGATAGCGCCATGGACCGAATGGTTTATCTGGCCATGACCGGGGCCAAGCACGCATTGCAGGCCCAGCAGAACACGGCTCACAACCTGGCCAACGCCAACACCACCGGCTTCCGGGCCGACCTGGACAGCCTGATGTCGGCTCCCGTTACCGGACCCGGCCATGACAGCCGGGTCTACAGCCTGGAGACCGGCGTGGGCAATGACTTCCAGCAAGGGTCCATGCAGCACACCGGCCGCGAGCTGGACATTGCCGTGGAGGGCAAGGGCTGGATCGCCGTGCAGGCCGCCGACGGCACCGAGGGTTACACCCGCCGCGGCGACCTCAAGGTCGGGCCCGGCGGGTTGCTGGAGACCGGCGACGGCCGGCTCGTAATGGGTAACGACGGCCCGGTGGCGGTTCCGCCAGCGGAGAAGATCGAGATCGGCTCGGACGGCACGGTCAGTGTCGTGCCCCTGGGTCAGAGCGCCGACACCCTGGCCGTGGTGGACCGGATCAAGCTGGTGAACCCGCCCGAGACCGAGCTCACCAAGGGCGAGGACGGACTGTTCCGGCTCAAGCAGGGCGGCCAGGCGGCCCCCGACGGCGCGGTGAGCGTGGTCAACGGCACCCTGGAGGGCAGCAACGTGAACACCGTCGATGCCCTCGTGGAGATGATCGACAACCAGCGGCAGTTCGAGGCCTACGTGAAGCTCATGGACGCCGCCAAGACCAACGACGAGGCGAGCTCCCGGCTGCTGCGGAGTAGTTAGGGCGGGTTAGCCACGGATGAACACAGATAAACACAAATGTGGATTCCGCTCCGCGGCAAACCGCAGCGTTGTGGGAGCGGCGACCTCGCCGCGATCGGGGCCGCCGAGAGCTGTCGCCGCGGGGACGCGCCTCCCACAGCCGAGTACCAGCCCCACGGTTTGTCGGGAAGTTGTGGGAGAGGCACCGCCGTCGCGATGCCGGCCGCCGAAAGGCGTCGCCGCGGGGACGCGCCTCCCACAGCCGAATTGCGGCGCCTCGGCGTATCGGGGTGATGTGGGAGAGGCACCGCCGTCGCGATGCCGGCCGCCGAAAGGCGTCGCCGCGGGGACGCGCCTCCCACAGCCGAGTACCAGCATCACGGCTTGTCGGGAAGTTGTGGGAGGGGCGACCTCGCCGCGATCGGGGCCGCCGAGAGCCGTCGCCGCGGGGACGCGCCTCCCACAGGCGTTCGACGGCATCTCCGGACACGAAATCAGCGTTCATCCGCGTTCATTAGCGGCTAAAGAAGTTGCGTTTTGATGCGCCGATTGGCGCGAAGCTTGCAAATACTAGTACAGCAAGCGAACCGAACGAGGTGAGACCATGAATCCTGCACTTTGGGTGGCAAAGACCGGGCTCGACGCCCAACAGACGCGGATGTCCGTGGTGGCCAACAACCTGGCCAACGTGAACACCACCGGCTTCAAGAAGGACCGGGCGGACTTCGAGAGCCTGATCTACCAGACCGTCCGCCAGGCCGGCGGCCAGACCTCGCAGCAGACCGAGCTGCCCACGGGCCTGAACCTCGGCACCGGCGTGCGCGTGGCGGCCACGGAGAAGGCCCATACCCAGGGCAACATCGTCCAGACCGGCAACTCGCTGGATCTGGCCATCAGCGGGCGCGGGTTCTTCCAGGTGCTCAAGCCCGACGGCAACGTGGCCTACACCCGGGACGGCTCGTTCCAGATCGACGATCAGGGCCAGATGGTCACCTCCAGCGGCTACACCCTGCAGCCCAACATCACGCTGCCGCCCAACGCCGAGAGCGTCACCATCGGCGCCGACGGCACGGTAAGCGCGAAGACGCCGGGCCAGGCCCAGCCGGTGCAGGTGGGCACCATCCAGCTCGCCGACTTCGTCAATCCGGCGGGCCTGCAGCCCGTCGGCCAGAACCTGTTCGAGGAGACCGGGGCCAGCGGCGCGGCCCAGACGGGCACGGCCGGCCTCAACGGCCTGGGCGCGCTGCAGCAGGGCGCGCTGGAGAGCTCCAACGTGAACATCGCCGAGGAGCTGGTGAACATGATCGAGACGCAGCGCGGGTTCGAGACGAATACCAAGGCCATCCAGTCCACGGACCAGATGCTGCAGTTCGTCACCCAGAACCTCTAACGGGCGGCCATCACCGCCGAGGTGTCGTCATGAGATTCCGAATTCCGCTGATCGCCGTTGCCCTGAGCCTGCTGGCCGGCTGCGCCACGGCGCCGGAGATGAAGCCGCCCCAGGCTCTGCCGGAGCCCGACCTGCAGCGCCCCGAGCGCAAGCAGAACGGGGCCATCTACCAGTCCGGCTACGACATGCGGCTCTACGAGGATCGCCGTGCGCGGCGCGTCGGCGACGTGGTGACGGTTATCCTCGAGGAGGAGACCGACGCCTCCAAGGACGCCAACACCAACATCGGCCGGCAGAGCTCTTACGGCCTGCCCACGCCGACCATCGCCGGGCGGGAGCTGTCCGTCAACGGCAATCCGTTCTCCTTCGATATCGAGAGCGACAACAGCTTCGAGGGCGGCGGCGGCACCAGCCAGAGCAACGAGCTCTCCGGCGTGCTCACCGCCACGGTCATCCGCGTCCAGCCCAACGGCAACCTGGTGATCCAGGGCCAGAAGCAGATGACCCTCAACCGGGGGGACGAATACGTGACCATCACCGGCGTGGTGCGGCCCGACGACGTGGGCGCGGACAACGTGGTTTCGTCCACGCGAGTCGCCAATGCGCAGATCAGCTACACGGGCACGGGCGCCATGGCGGACAGCAACCGCATGGGCTGGCTGTCGCGCCTGTTCATGAGCGTTATCTGGCCCTTCTGAGGGCGGGGGGAAACGATGAAACGCCTGCTTGCGATCCTGTTTATCGCCGCCGGTCTCGCGGCGGGTGCGGCCCAGGCCGAACGCATCAAGGATATTGCATCGGTGGCCGGGGTGCGGCCCAACCAGCTGGTGGGTTACGGCCTGGTGGTCGGCCTCAACGGCACCGGCGACCAGACGACCCAGACACCGTTCACGGTGCAGAGCATCCGCGCCATGCTCGCCGCCCAGGGCGTGACCATTCCCCAGGGCCAGAACCTGCAGCTGTCCAACGTGGCCGCGGTGATGGTCACCGCCGAGCTCAAGGCCTTCGCCAAGCCCGGCCAGACCATCGACATCTCCGTGGCGAGCCTGGGCAACGCCGAGAGCCTGCGCGGCGGCACGCTGCTGATGACACCGCTCAAGGGCGCGGACGGCCAGGTCTACGCCATGGCCCAGGGCCAGCTGATCGTCAGCGGCTTCGGTGCCGGCGGCGACGATGGCTCGCGTATTACCGTCAACGTACCCAGCGCCGGGCGCATCCCCAACGGCGCCACCGTGGAGCGCTCCGTGCCGTCGCCCTTCGCCATGGGCGAGTCCCTGGTGCTGAACCTGCACACGCCGGATTTCACCACCGCGCAGCGTACCGCCAAGGTCATCAACGAGACCCTGGGGCCGGACACCGCCCAGGCGGTGGATGCCGTGTCCATCAAGGTTCGCGCGCCCAAGGACACCGACCAGCGGGTGAGCTTCGTCTCCTTCCTGGAGAAGCTGCAGGTGGATCCGGGCGACGCGCCGGCCAAGGTCATCGTCAACGCCCGCACCGGCACCATCGTCATCGGCAGTCATGTGCGGGTACAGCCGGCGGCGGTGACCCACGGCAGCCTGACGGTGACCATCTCCGAGGACCCCCAGGTGAGCCAGCCGGAGCCGCTGTCCGGCGGCGAGACGGTGGTCACGCCGGAATCCGACGTGGAGATTACCCAGGAGAAGAGCCCAATGTTTCTGTTCGGTCCCGGCACCGAGCTCTCGGAGATCGTCAACGCGGTCAACCGCGTCGGCGCCGCGCCGGGAGACCTGGTGGCCATCCTGGAAGCCCTGCGCCAGGCCGGCGCGCTGCGGGCCGAGCTGATCGTGATTTAACGGCTGGTTTTAGCCACAGATGAACACGGATAAACACAGATTCTGTACTGGCCCTGGAGCGACCCGTGGGAGGCGCGTCCCCGCGGCGATGGACCTTGGGAATCGTAGCCACGATGGGCTCGCCGCTCCGGCGCGGCGGCAGGGCGACGCAGGAGCGGCCCCTGACCTAGGAGCGTGCGTCGTTATCCGTGTGTATCCGTGTTCATCTGTGGCTAACACGCAGTTGAACTGGACTTTTAACCATGGCCACTGACCCGAGCCTGTACAACACCAGCTTCTCCAATGCCGGCCTGACCCGGCTGAAGGCGGACGTGCAGCAGCCCTCGCGGGATAGCATCCGCGAGGTGGCCAAGCAGTTCGAGTCGCTGTTCGTCCAGACCATGCTCAAGTCCATGCGGGACGCCAGCTCGGCCATGGGCTCGGACCTGCTTAGCGGCGAGCAGACCAAGCAGTATCGGGCCCTGTTCGACCAGGAGATCGCCTCGCGGATCTCGCAGGGGCAGGGCATGGGCCTTGCGAGCGCCGTGGAGCGGCAGCTGCTGGAGAACGCGGGTCTCGGCGCCCGGGGCGATAACGCAACCGGCGGACGTTCGTTGAACGACTACCAGGCAAACGCCGTGCCCCATCGCCCGGTCGCTGAGTCGTCCCGGACGCCTGGGTCGGATGGACTCGCCATCCGGCAAGCCGGCCAGGCCGACCGCGCCGCCGTCCTGGCCCGCACCGGCAAAGCGGAGGCTCCCGAAACCCGGAGGTCGGATGCTCTCGGCATCCGACAACCCGGCGAAACGCAATCCGCCTCCTCGGTTCGCGGCGGCAAAGGCCCACTCTGGGATTCCCCCGAGGCCTTCGCCCGCGACGTCTGGCCCATGGCCGAGCGCGTGGGCCGCAAGCTGGACGTGGCGCCCGAGGCCATTGTGGCCCAGGCCGCGCTGGAGACCGGTTGGGGGCAGCATGTCATCCGCGACGGGGCCGGTCAGAGCAGCCACAACCTCTTCAACATCAAGGCCCACGGCGGCTGGCGTGGGGACGCGGTTGAAGTGCCGACCATGGAATACGGCCCGGGCGGCGCGCGTCGCGAGGTTGCCGCCTTCCGGTCCTATCCGTCCCTGGAGGCGGCGTTCGATGACTACGCCCGGTTCCTGCAGGACAACCCGCGCTACCGCAACGCCCTGGAGGCCGGCGGCGACGGGGATGCCTTCGTGCGCGAGCTGCAGGAAGCCGGCTACGCCACCGATCCGCGCTATGCGGACAAGCTCCAGCGCATCATGCGCAGCGAACCGCTGACCACGGCCCAGGCCGGATTCAAGTTTAGCGGCGAACGGACGACAACCTGAGAATAGGCCGGCCCGGTCACCGGGCTCTGGGAGGTAGGTTTCAATGGCCGATCTGTTCAACACCAGCGTGTCGGGGCTGTTGGCCATGCAAAAGGCCTTGCAGACCACCTCGCACAACATCTCCAACGTCAACACCGACGGCTACTCTCGGCAGAAGGTGGACTTCGCCGTGCGCGAACCGCAGCCCTTCGGCAACGGTTTCGTCGGCAGCGGCGTGGAGGTCCAGACCATCCGGCGGCTGATCAGCGAGAGCCGTGAGGAGTCCCTGCGCACCGGTACCTCCCGCTTCGAGGCCCAGGACACACTGGCCCAGCTCACCGGGCGTATCGACGACCTGCTGGCCGACCAGTCCGCTGGTCTGAGCCCGACGCTGAACGATTTCTTTGCCAGCGTTCAGGACGTTTCCAACGATCCGGGCTCGGCCACTGCCCGCGAGGCCATGCTCAGCCAGGGCCAGAACCTGGTCAGCCGTTTCCAGTACCTGGACCAGCGGCTGACCGAGGTGAACGAGGACGTTGAGGAGCGTATCGACCTCAACGTCGAGGAGATCAACCAGATCGCCGAGTCCATCGCCCAGGTCAACGAGTCCATCGTCGCGGAGCTCGGGCGCACGGGCGGTCAGCCGCCCAACGATTTGCTGGACCAGCGGGGCGAGCTCATTCGCCAGCTCTCGGAGCGGGTGGACGCCAAGACCATTCCCCAGGAAAACGGGGCGGTCAACGTGTTCATCGGCACCGGTCAGGTGCTGGTATCGCAGTTCAGCGCCAATAGCCTCGAGGTCACGCCGTCCCAGCGCGACCCCAGTTTCCCCGAGGTGTCCATCACGTCACAGACCGGTCAGGTGAACATCACGTCCAACCTCACCGGCGGACGTCTCGGTGGCGCCCTGGACTTCCGCCGGGAGGTGCTCGATCCGGTACGCGACGACCTCGGCCGGCTGGCGGCCACGGTTGCCGTGACCTTCAACAGCCAGCACCAGCTGGGCATGCAGTACGCCAACGGCACGGCGGGCCAGATGGGGGGTGACTTCTTCGACGTCGCCCAGCCTCAGGTGGTGATCGGCCAGGGGAACAGCACGGCGGACTCCCCGGCCGTCGCGTTCGACCCGGCCAGCATCAGCGACCTGACCGGCGACAACTACCAGATGTCATACGACAGCGGCGCGGGCCAGTGGAACGTGCGCAACCTCACCGATGGCACCACGACGGGTATCGCCGCGGGGGGCACGGCGGTCATCGACGGTGTGCAGATCGACACCTCCGGGATGGGCGGGCTGGCCGACGGCGACAGCTTCCTGTTGCGTCCCACGCGTAACGCCGCCGGCGCGGGCCTGGACGTGTCCCTGTTGCGGCCTTCGCAGATCGCGGCAGCCGGCCCGGTGCGCGCCGGCGAGCAGACGGATGCCAACGGCCTGCCGGTCAACACCGGCAGCGCGCAGATCACCCAGCCGGTTGTCAGCAACACCAGCAACATGCCGCTGGCCAGTGACATCACGCTGACCTTCGATGACGCGGCCAACGAGTTCGTGGTGACCAACGGCCCCGGCGGCACCATCGCCTATGACCCGGCCACCGACGCCGACGGCCGGGAGTACACCTTCCCCGGCTACGGCGGCATGAACTTCACCCTGTCCGGCGTGCCGGATGACGGCGACGAGTTCGTCATCGAGCGCAACTCGGGCGGCGAGGGCGACAACCGCAACGCCCTGGCGCTCGGCCAGCTGCAGGACCGCTCGATTCTCTCCGGCGGCGCGGCGACCTACCAGGAGGCCTATTCGAGCCTCGTCGGCGAGGTGGGCACGGCGACACAACGGGCCCAGACCAACCGCGATGCCCAGGAGACGGGGCTGGAACAGGCAAAGGCGTCCCGGGAGGAAGTCTCCGGCGTCAACCTGGAAGAGGAGGCGGCCAACCTCCTACGTTATCAGCAGGCCTATCAGGCGGCCGCCCAGTCCATCAACATCGCCAGGTCCACGTTCGACTCGCTGATCAGCGCGGTCCGGGGGTAAGAGCATGCGCGTATCCACGTCACTTTTTCAGGACCTCGCGACCAACCGGATCCTGGACCAGCAGGCCCGGCTGTCGGACATCCAGCAGCAGCTGTCCACGGGCCGTCGCATCCTCAACCCGTCGGACGACCCGGCGGGCTCCGCCCGCGCGCTGGATCTCGCCAAGTCCATCGACACCATCGAGAGCTACAACCGCAACGCCGACTTCGCCGAGTCGCGGATGAACGTGGAGGAATCCGCGCTCACCGAGGTGGGCAACGTCATCAACCGCATCCGCGAGCTGGCGGTGCAGGCGAACAACGCCAGCGCGACGGCCGACGACCGCCAGAAAATCGGCGCGGAGGTGCGCGAGCGCCTGGATCAGCTCGTGGCCCTGGCCAACAGCACCGACGGCAATGGCGAGTATCTGTTCGCGGGCCTGAGCTCGCGCAACGAGCCCTTCGTCCGGCGCAACGGCGAGTACGCGTACGAAGGCGACCAGGGCACCCGCCATGTTCAGGTCGGCCCCAACCGGCAGATCGAGACGACCCACTCGGGCTACGAGGTGTTTCTCAAGGTGCCGGACGGCAGCAACGGCTACGTCTCCGAGGCCGGTAACGGCAACACCGGCACGGGCATCGTCTCCGCCGTCAACGTGGCCGACGCCAGTATCGCCAACGATCCCGTCTACGACATCAGCTTCTCGGAGACACCGGGCGGCGCCATGGAGTACACCATCACCGACGGCTCGGGCGGCACCGTGGCGGCGAACGTCGCCTATCAGGAGGGTGAGCCCATTGCCTTCGATGGCCTGGAGATCTCCATCGAAGGACAACCGGAGGACGGTGACAGCTTCACCGTGGATCGCGCCGGCACCACGTCGCTGTTCCAGGCCGTCCAGCGCTTCACCGAGGCCCTGGAATCCGCCCGTCCCGGCACTGACGGTGCCGCCGATTTCATCAATACCGGCAACCGGACGCTGGAGGTCCTGGACAACGCCACGGAGCACCTGCTCGGCATCCGCGCCGAGCTCGGCGGCCGGCTGAACCGCCTGGACCAGGAGCGCGACGCCAACGACGCGGCCGTGCTGGAGCTCAAGACCACCAAGAGCGGCATCGAGGATCTGGACTACGCCAAGGCGGTGTCCGACCTTAATCTGAGCCTGACCGGCCTCCGGGCCGCCCAGCAGAGCTATACGAAAATTCAGGGGCTTAGCCTGTTCAACTATTTGTAGGTTTCGGTGGTGAGTCGGGTTAGTGACTGAGGAACATCTCAAGGAGAGTGCCATGGGGCAAGTCGCCATTGACGACAAGAAGCGTATCGAAACGCTTTGGCGGGAGGGGCAGGCGGCCTTCCAGGCCGGTGATCTGGAGACCGCTACCAGTCGATTCCAGGCATTGACCCAGGTTGATCCGAACAACGCGGATGCGCTCCACCGGCTGGGACAGATCGCGTACTTCCGGAATCAGTACCCGCTTGCGCTGAGATTGGTTACGGAGGCACTCAAACGCCGCAACCATTTCCCAGTGGCATTGAACACGCTTGGTGGCGTGTTGATGAAGATGAAGGAATGGGACGCGGCCAGAGATACGCTCAAGGGTGCACTCCGACAGCGGCCGCGGGATGCCAGCGCACTCTCGAATCTGGGAACGGTTTATCTGGAGACCGGCGATCTCGAAAAGGCCGAGAAGTACCTTCGTCGTGCGTTGGATGTGAGGCCGACCCACGCGATTGCCTGGAATAACCTGGGCAATGTTTTTCGCAATCGTGAGCAGTGGTCGACCGCGCAGGCGTATTACCAGAAGGCGCTGTCCCAGGACGCCAACTATCAGGATGCCTTGCGCAACCTGGGTAACGTGTGCACGAAGCTGGGCGAGCTGGACCGTGCTGTCGAGTACTACCATCGTGCGCTGGACCTGGATCCGCTGGGTGTGGACTCTCTCACCGGGTTGGCCTCCGCGAAAAAGTTCACGGCAGAGGATCCGGATCTTCAGCGGTTCCGGGTAGCTGCAGAGGATGCAGGGAACTGGAGCCGCAATCAGCGTATCGGTTTCTTCTTCGCGTGGGGCAAGGCGCTGGATGACGCCAAATGCTTCGACGATGCCTATGTGTGTTTCGAAAACGGTAACCGGCAGCGCGCCGAGGAGCGTCCCTACGACGCACGCGCTTTCCACGCCTTTGTCGACGAAATTCAGAGCACCTTCCCGGAGGAGCGCATCGAGCGCCTCCAGGCGGCTGGTAGTCTGGATGAGTCGCCTGTTTTCATCCTCGGAATGCCACGGTCCGGTACTACGCTTACCGAACAGATCCTCGCCAGCCATCCTCAAGTGTTGGGCGCAGGGGAGCTTACAGCCTGGAAAGAGACCATGGACGGGCTTCTTGGCGGCGAGCTCGTCGACCACTATGGCTCATGGCTTCGCGAACTGGACGAGACGCAGCTGCGACGAGCCGCGGAAGGTTACCTGACGCATCGGCCCGACGCGCAGGGAGCCGTCCGCGTCACCGACAAGATGCCGGGGAATTTCATTCACCTCGGACTCATCCGTCTGGCATTCCCGAAGGCGCGCATCATTCACTGTGTACGTAATCCCGTGGACGTGTGTCTTTCCTGTTTCCAGAAGGATTTCAGCCAGGGGCAGAACTTCAGCTACGGACAGGAGTGGCTGGGTAGCCGGTTCAGTGAGTATGCACGGTTGATGGAATACTGGCGGACGGTCTTCCCGGGCCAGTGGCTCGATGTGCCCTACGAACAGGTTGTCAGCGATCCTGAATATTGGGCACGCCGTATCGTCGATTTCGCCGGGCTGCCCTGGGACGATGCGTGCATAGACTTTCATCGCGCCGAGCGCGCGGTTCATACGGCGAGCGTTTGGCAGGTCCGCCAGCCCGTGTACAAATCGGCGGTGGAGCGCTGGCGCCGCTATGAGTCACATCTTGAGCCGCTGCTGCGTACGCTCGGCGAGTATCGTGACTGGCACCTCCGGTTTACCGAGAGTACCCCTCAAACCTGATCAAACGCCGCCGAGGAGCAAGGCTACGCACGGGCGCCCATGGGCGCCCGTGCCGATTCGGGCCGCAGTTGCTTCTCCGTCAGAATGTGAGATGAATCACAAGATCGAGGTGTAAAGTTCCCCGAGACGAGGCCGCTAATACTCCTGAGGGCAGCATATGCCCGTCAGCACAGGCAAACGTGTCTGTCACCGGTCAAAGAGGAGTAATGAGCAATGCCTCAGGTAATTAACACCAACATCGCTTCGCTTAACGCGCAGCGGAATCTGAACCGGTCCCAGGACCAGTTGCAGACGTCGCTGGAGCGCCTGTCGACGGGTCTTCGCATCAACAGCGCGAAGGACGACGCGGCTGGCCTGGCTATCTCCGAGCGGTTCACGTCCCAGATCAAGGGCCTGGAGCAGGCGACCCGGAATGCCAACGACGGCATCTCCTTCGCGCAGACTGCCGAAGGCGCGCTGGGCGAGATCGGCAACGCCCTGCAGCGTATCCGTGAGCTGTCCGTTCAGTCGGCCAACGACACCAATTCCGCGTCCGACCGCGAGGCCCTGAACAACGAGGTATCCGCCCTGGTTTCGGAGGTCAACCGGATCGCTCAGTCCACGCAGTTCAACGGGCAGAACGTTCTGGACGGCTCGCTGGAGGATCTGGTGTTCCAGGTCGGCGCCAACCGTAACCAGACCATCTCCGTCGACGGCGTTGATGCACGCGGTGCTGAGCTGGGCGCGGCGTTCGACACCGGTGACGCCGTTACGGCTTCCGGCGTGGCGAGCATTACCGGTAGCGGCGCGCTGACGATCAATGGCGTGGGTGTCGACATCAGCGATGCCGCTTCCCTGACTGATTCCGCGAATGTGGATTCCAGCACGATCAGCGGCATCGTCTCGGCGATTAACGCGAAGTCGGCTGACACCGGCGTAACGGCCACCCAGGCCTCGACGACCGAGACCACCATTTCGAGCCTGGCGACGGGCACCACGGACGTGACCATCAATGGCGTGACCGTCTCCTTTGATTCAACATCCAGTGCCGACGCGACAGCGATTGCGGACCGCCTGAATGAGTTCTCGTCGCAGACTGGTGTTTCAGCCTCTGCCGACGGCACCGGTACTCTGGTTCTCACCGAGGGCAACGGCGGGTCCATCGACGTCTCTTCGGATGGGGGCGGCATTATCGGGGGTGCCGAGGAGTATTTCGCCGGCATCGAACTGGCAACGGACGTGGGTGAAAGCATCAATGTCGCCGGTGGTGATGCTGGTGCGCTCGGCCTGGGCTCGATCACGGCTACCGACTCGGCACTCAACGGCGTGAGCGTGCAAACCCGCGAGGATGCGACCGCGACCCTGCGCACGGTTGACTTCGCCCTCGATCAGGTCAACGGCCTGCGGGCGGAGCTCGGTGCGGTGCAGAGCCGTTTCGAGTCCACCATCGCCAACCTGAGCACCACCTCCGAGAACCTCTCCGCTGCACGTTCCCGGATCCGTGATGCCGACTTCGCTGCCGAGACTGCCAGCCTGACGAAGGCCCAGATCCTGCAGCAGGCCGGTACCTCGGTGCTCTCTCAGGCCAACTCCATCCCGCAGAACGTGCTCTCGCTGCTCCAGTAAGCGAGGCCGCGACGCGGGGCGGGCGGCCGGGGATGTCCCGGCCGCCCGACCTTCGAAGCTAGGGCGGTTTGGAGGCAGAGGTCATGTCGAGCTCAATCAGTTCCACGGTGGTGGTCGACTACCCGAGGAACGTCAATGACTCGGGTCGTTCCGGGAGCACCCGCGCGCCCGAAGAGGCGGCTGCTGCCGTAACGGCCGTTAAGGACAAGGCGTCCCAGTCCGGTGAAGGCGTAACCGGCGTGCCGGTCACCGAAGCCGTCGAAAAGGTAAAGGATTTCGTCCAGGTGGTCAGCCGCGACCTGGAGTTCAGCGTCGACGAGGAAACCGGCAGGACGATCATCCGCGTCTACGATTCCGAGAGCGGCAGCCTGATCCGGCAGATACCGCCGGAGGAACTGCTGGATCTCGCCGAGAATCTGGACCAGGCGCGGGGCATTCTTTTCCGCGGTCAGGCCTGAAAATTGCAAAGCAATACGGTCTAGATCGTTGGAATCGGGAGTGTAGTCATGGCAGGCATCAGTTCGCTCGGAGTCGGGTCGGGCATCGACATTCGCAGCCTCGTCGATCAGCTGGTCGAGGCCGAGCGGGCGCCGGTGGCCAACCGGCTCGACCGTAAGGAGACCCAGTTCCAGGCCGAGCTCTCCGGTATGGGCAACCTGAAGTCGGCGCTGAACGCCTTCCGCAGTGAAGTCCGGGCTTTGGCCGATATCGAAGCGTTCCAGACCGTCAAGGCGACGTCGGACAATTCGGATGCGGTGAGCGTCTCCGCGTCCGCCGGGGCGGACACCGGCAGCTTCGACGTGGAGGTCAATGCGCTGGCCCAGGCGCAGGCGACGGCCTCCGGCGCGTTCGCCGAATCCACCACGGCGGTGGGGTCGGGAACGCTGACCTTCCGGTTCGGCGAGGTGACCACGGATGGCTCAGGGTCGGTCACTGGCTTCAGCCAGAATGCCGATCGCGCCGTCGCCACCGTCGAGATCCCGTCGGGCGCAACGAGCCTGGCCTCCATCCGGGATGCGGTGAACGAGGCCGATGTCGGCGTGCGCGCCTCCATCATCAATGACGGCAGCGGCGAGCGCCTGGTCTTCAACGCCGCCGACAGCGGCGCCGCGAACGGCTTCGTAGTGGACGTCAGCGACGACGACGGCAACGACACCGACAACAGCGGCCTGTCACAGCTGGCCTTCAACACCAGCGCCAGCAATCAGAGCGCTACTCGCGACGCAGCAGATGCCTCGCTGGTCGTCAACGGTCTCGACATCACCCGCGAGAGCAACACGATTACCGATGTCATTCAGGGCGTGATGCTGGATCTCAACGAGACGACCAGCTCCGTCGCGAACATCAGTATCAGCAGCGACACCGGCGCGGTTCGCAAGAAGATCGAAACGTTCGTGGGGGCCTTCAACAGCCTTCAGGGCCAGGTCACCCAGCTCAGCGGCTACGACGCCGAAACGCAGCAAGGCGGTATTCTGCAGGGCAACGCCGTGGTGCGGAACATCAATTCCAACCTGCGCCAGCTCGTGACCGACACCCTGGGGGCCCTGGAAGGGCGCTCCGTCCGGTCGCTGGCCGATCTGGGGATCATCACCAAGCGTGATGGGACCATGGAGATCGACAGCGAGAAGCTGACCGACGCCTTGGAGAACAGCTTCGACGAGGTCGGTGCGCTCTTCGCCTCGACGGGCCTCGTAAACGGCGACAACATCCGCTACGAGAGCAGTCGCAGTACGACGCAGCCCGGGACCTACGGGGTCAACGTCACGCAGGTGGCGGAGCAGGCGAGCGTCAACGGCGGCTCGCTCAGCGTGACCCCGTCCGGCTCGACGCCGCTGACCATCGATGCCGACAACGACAACTTCGTCATTGTGGTGGATGGCGAGCGTTCGGGCTCCATCTCCCTGACCCAGGGCGATTACACCAGTGGTGACGCCCTGGCCGCCGAGGTGCAGGCGCGCATCAACGGCGACGGCAACCTGGAAGATGCCGGTGTGGGCGTATCCGTCGACTACGACAGCGCAAACAATCGCCTGGTGTTTTCCTCCGAGCGCTACGGTTCGGAATCCAGCATCGAGTTCGGCTCCGTTGACACGAATTCCGCGGCGGAGCTCGGCATCGACACCAGCCTCAATGACACCGGCGTCGACGTGGCCGGCACCATCGGTGGCGTCGCGGGCGAGGGCTTTGGCCGCTTCCTGACGGCCCAGAGCGGCGATCCCAACGGGCTCAAGGTCGAGGTGCTGGGTCAGGCCACGGGCAGCCGCGGCGACATTACCTATTCCAAGGGCATCACCTCCCGTCTCGAGGGGGCCCTGAACAGCTACCTGGATTCCGATGGTCTGCTGGATTCGGTCACCGACAGCCTTCGGGGACGCATCGAGGATATCGGCGACGAGCGTTCACGGCTGCAGGATCGTCTGCAGCGGATCGAAGAGCGCTATATCGCGGAGTTCAGCGCCATGGACACGCTAGTGGCGCAGCTCAACCAGACCAGCAGTTTCCTGACCAACCAGCTTTCCGGGCTGGAGTCCCTCGCGGGCTCCGGTGGCGGTGGCAGCAAATAGCAGTCGAGGGGTGACGCATGACCTATAACCGCGCCGGCATTGCCCAGTATCAGCAGACGCACACCTACAGCGGTGCGGCCTACGCCGATCCGCACCGGCTCGTGCAGATGCTCATGGAAGGCGCCCTGGAGCGCATTGCGCAGGCCAAGGGCGCCCTGGAGCGCGGTGAAACCGCAGCCAAGGGCGAGCGCATCGGCAAGGCCATTGGCATCGTGGAGGGATTGCGCGCCGCTCTGGACGCCGAGCGCGGCGGCGAGATCGCCGGTAACCTGGATGGGCTTTACGAATACATGGCGCGGCGTCTGTTGGAGGCTAACCTGCACAACGACCCGCAACGGCTGGACGAAGTGGCCGGGCTGATGCGTGAAATCAAGGAAGCCTGGGACGCTATTCCTCCGGAATACCGCAACGCCAATAACGCCAGCACCCAGGGTGTCGGCGTCACCGGATGACGATGGAGCCTCATGGGGCCGGAAGAACGTGAAGAGGCGGCCCGCCGCCTGCTGGACCTGACGCGGGAGATGCTGGATCTCGCGAAATCCGGCGACTGGCCCCTGTTCGCTCAGCGCGAGCTGCGGCGCCAGGAGCTTTCCCAGGCGCTCTTCGCCACGCCCGTGCCCCGCGAGGCGGCGCCGGTCGTGGCCGACTGCATCCGGCGGGTCCTCGACATGGATCAGGAGCTCATAACCCTGGCCGACAAGGGCCGGGAGGAAGCCGCCCGCGCCATGAAGGAAACCCAGAAGGGCAAGCAGGCGGCCGACGCCTACCGGCGGTTTTCGCGATAGGTCTCACACGGCGGCGCAAAGGCGCCAGAGGGAGGTCGGATGGCGAGCCCATCCGACCTCCGGAAGGACCACCACGTAGGTCGGCATCGCGCGCCAGCGCGACGCCGACATTCCGCCGTAGGTTGAAATGTCGGACGGCAAGCCCGTCCGACCTACGGCATATACCGCCTCCGTCATCATCGCCCCAACGGTCGTGCCGAGGATCCCGACGAGGGCGGAAACGTCGGATGGTAAGCCCATCCGACCTTGTATGTTTTCGGGTTGAGGGTTCGCGCGGGCACGATGGAGCGGGAGCCCCGTAAGTCGGCATCGCGCGCCAGCGCGACGCCGACGAAGCAGTCGATCATCGGCGCGAAATGTCGGACGGCAAGTCCGTCCGACCTACGGTATAGAAAGCGTAGGTCGGCATCGCCCAAAGGGCGACGCCGACAACCCACGGGTCAGCGCTGACGCATACCATGAACCGGGGACCATCACTCCCGCCCGACGGTTGCCGGCAAAGGCGGTTCGGATCGCCCCCAATCGGCCGGATAGACCCCCTCCGCCACAAACCGGTGAAAGCTCGAATACGGCCATTCTCCTGGCATCGCCGCCAACCCGTGCTTTACCGGGTTGTAATGGACGTAATCCACATGAGCGCGCCAATCCGCGTCATCGCGGATCAAGTGCTCCCAGAACCGCCCCTGCCAGATGTGGCCGGCACCGGCGCGCAGGGTGACGAATCGCTTGATTCGCCGCCACCGGGTGGAGAAGTCCGCGTCGTCCGCTGGCAGGGTCCAGATGCAGTGGAGATGGTCCGGCAGGAGCACCACTGCATCCATCGAGAACGGTTGAGTTCGCCGTGTCGCCCGCAATGCCGCGCCAACTAGCGCCCGAACGCGCCCGTTTGTAAGCACGGGCCGTCGCTGGTGGGTAACCACCGTGAAGAAGTAGCGCGCTCCGGGCGTCCGTGCCCGCCGATATCGCATGGCCGCTCCTCCATGAGCGTCGATTTATGCGAGGGTCGGTAGCGTAGCCAACGCCGCGTCGCGTCAGCAACGATGGGGGCACCGCCATTGTCGGACGGCAAGCCCATCCGACCTACGCCATATCCCGCGTAGGTCGGCATCGCCCGAAGGGCGACGCCGACGATGCCGTGGATCATCGGCGTGGAATGTCGGACGGCAAGTCCGTCCGACCTACGCGTTGAGGGTTCGCGGTGGCCCCATGGGTTGGGGTGACAACGAACCGGCGCCCATGCCACGACTCGCCGTCACTGACAATCCTTTGACGTTTTTTCAGGACTATGTGATCTGCTTCACACTAGGCCGTTGACTCCCTGACGCTCCCCCTCTAACTTCCAACTCAACGTCACTTGGTTGACACGGTTCGCGGGGAAGGGGCTCCCGTTTTGCGAACCGGGGGGAAAGGCGGTTCATCCGGCGGGACAAGCCGGAGCCGGATCGCAATTCAATGAGGGGGTAAGCCGTGGTTCAGGTCCTTGTTGCTGACGATGATCGCCAGCGCGGCTCGCAGGTGGAGACTGTCCTGCGTTTTCTCGAGCACCAGGCCACGCTGGTGGATTCTCCGGATGCACTCACCCAGGCTTTGGCCGAAGGCGGATTCGCTCTGGCCCTGGTTGCCTCGCCCTGCGCCGGGGAGTTTCTGGAAGGCCTGTGGGAGAACGCGCCGGGTCTGCCCGTCTACCTGCTGCAGCCGTCCGACGGCGAGCGTCTGCGCCCGGCCTCCCTGGGTGCCAATGTGCTCGGCGCGCTGGAACTGCCGCTCAGGCAGCAGCAATTCGACGCCATCCTCAAGCAGGCCCTGAACCAGAATGCCCGGACCGGCAGTGCCGCCGGGACCGTTCGCAGCGCGCCGCGGCTGGTGGGCGAGAGCAACGCCATGCAGCGCGTCCGCCATCTCATCAGCCAGGTGGCCGGGACCGAGGCCAACGTGCTCATCCTCGGCGAGTCCGGCACGGGCAAGGAAGTGGTGGCCCGCAGTATCCACGAGCAGTCGGACCGGGCCGGCAAGCCGTTCGTGCCCATCAACTGCGGGGCCATTCCCGCCGACCTGCTGGAGAGCGAGCTTTTCGGTCACGAGAAGGGTGCCTTCACCGGCGCCATATCCGCTCGCCAGGGCCGGTTCGAGCTCGCCCAGGGCGGCACCCTGTTCCTGGACGAGATCGGCGACATGAGCATGCATATGCAGGTCAAGCTGCTGCGCGTGCTGCAGGAGCGGGTCTTCGAGCGCGTGGGCAGCAACAAGTCCATCGAGGCCGATGTGCGCATCATCGCCGCCACCCACCGGGATCTCGAGAAGGGTATCGCCGACGGCGACTTCCGCGAGGACCTGTTCTACCGGCTCAACGTATTCCCCCTTGAGATGCCACCGCTGCGCAAGCGTCCGGCCGACGTGCCGGTTCTCGTCGAAGAGCTTGTCCGCCGCATCGAGGACGAGGGCCGCGGCTCGGTAAGGCTGACGGCGCGTGCGCTGTCAGCGCTCTCCCAGTACCCGTGGCCGGGCAACGTCCGCGAGCTCGCCAACGTCGTCGAGCGCCTCGCCATACTCTCGCCATTCGGCGAAGTGGACGTCGAGGACCTGCCCGAGCGGCTTCTGGACAGCGCCGCCTCGGTGCCGGAGCCGGCGGTGCCCGATCAGTCGGACGCGGCGCTGAACATGCCCGCCGACACGGCGGACGGCACCGATCCGGCCGTGGACTGGTCCAGCGGCATCGACCTCAAGCATTACCTCTCGGAGCTGGAGATCAACCTGATCCGCGAGGCCCTGGAGGAGTCCCAGGGCGTCGTGGCCAAGGCCGCCAAGCTGCTCAACCTGCGCCGCACGACGCTGGTGGAGAAGCTGCGCAAGTACGGTATCCAGCGCGAGGGCCTCCCGGCCTGAAGGCGTTGCGATGGTGTCGAAATACTGACGCCACCGGCCCAACGATCCCGGCGGGATACCCCTAAGCAATTGATGAAAAAGAAAAACGCCAGATCTGGTCCGCGTCCTGCATTCGCTCAGGCAGAAGGCTGTCCCGCAGCGGGATGGCGAGTGCTCTGAGACACACGGGGAAGCCATGACGGAATCAACCATACTCGTGGTGGCAGCGGAACCGGACCGGCGGCGCCGGCTGGCGGGGACGCTGTACGACATGGGCTTCGCGGTCGAGGCGGTTGCCGAGGCGCCGGAAACCGTGGACGGGCGCTGGCTGGCCGCCGTCTTCGGCGTGGGCTCGGTGAGCGATGCCGGCTGGCGCAATCTGGCCGCAACGGGGCTCCCGACGGTTCTCGTCGCGGCCCGTGCGCAGGTGCGCGACGCGGTAACGGCGCTGCGCGGCGGCGCCAGCGACTTTCTGGTGGAGCCCTTTGACGAAGCCGCCCTTGGCGAGGCGCTGCCGGCGCCGGTCGATGCGGCGGTGGAGGGGCGGCTGATTGCCAGCGACGCCGCGCTCAAGGACGTGACCCAGCTTGCCGCCCGGGTGGCCGGGAAGGATATCAGTGTGCTCCTCACCGGCGAGAGTGGCACCGGCAAGGAGCTCTTCGCCCGGTTCATTCACGAACACTCCGACAGGGCCGCGCAGCCGTTCGTGGCCGTCAACTGCGCGGCGATCCCCGAAAACATGCTGGAAGCCGTCCTGTTCGGCTACGAGAAGGGCGCTTTCACCGGCGCCCACCGCAGTCACGCCGGCAAGTTCGAACAGGCCCAGGGCGGCACCCTGCTGCTCGACGAGGTCTCCGAGATCGACGCCGGCCTGCAGGCCAAGCTGTTGCGGGTGCTGCAGGAGCGCGAGGTGGAGCGTTTGTGCGGTACGCGCGCCATTCCCCTGGACGTGCGGGTGGTCGCCACCACCAACCGGGATCTGCGCGCCATGGTACGCAGCGGCGAATTCCGGGAGGACCTCTACTACCGGCTCCATGTTTTCCCGCTGCACATTCCCCCGCTGAGGGAACGCACGGGCGACATCCTGCCGCTGGCCCGCAGCTTCCTGCGGCGCTATGGCGGCAGCGCCGACCTGGCGCTGACGGAACAAGCCGAGCAGCTGCTGCTGGCCCATGAGTGGCCCGGCAATGTCCGCGAGCTGGAGAACGTCGTGCAGCGCGCCGTGATTCTTGCCGACGGTCTCCAGGTCGGCGCGGGCGCCATACGCTTCGACGCCGTGTCGGCGACGGTGGCGTCTCCCGACGCCACCGCGGATCTGGAGGCGGAGGTCCGCAGCAGTGAGCACCGGGTGATCCTCGACACGCTGCAGCGGGTCAACGGCAGCCGCAAGGCCGCCGCAGAGCGTCTGGGTATCAGCGACCGCACGCTGCGCTACAAGCTGGCCCGCATGCGCCGGGACGGTCTCAGCATTCCCGCCCGGTTTGGCGCGGAATGTGCATAAGGGCAGACAGTCGCATCGGGGGCTAGAGCCATGAACAACGTCAGCATTCAGAAAGCGCTTCAGGACATGCAGGCCCTGGCCAACCAGGCCAAGGCCGGCGGAGTCCAGGAGACGCAGAACACGGAGCAGGCGGATTTCTCGTCGATGCTCAAGCAGGCCGTGGACAACGTCAACGAGCTGCAGAGCCAGTCTTCGGAGATGAGCGCGGCCTTCGTCCGCGGCGAGAACGTGCCGCTGACCGACGTGATGGTTGCCGCGCAGAAGTCCCGCGTGGCGTTCGAGGCCATGAAGGAAACGCGGCGTCATCTGCTGGAGGCCTACCAGCAGATCTCGCGGATGCAGGTCTGACGCGGCTCTGCCGCAGGGTGAACCGGGGGCACTGGGGATAACACATGGCACAGGCAGGTCAGGCAATGGCGCAGACGGCGGGCAACATGCCCGCCCAGGGCAGCTCCGGCGGCGGTAGCGGCCCGGCGGCGTTCTTCGACCAGTACATCGGGCAGCGCGCCCTGCGCCAGATCGGGCTCATCGCCGGGCTCGCCGCGGCGATCGCGGCCGGCATCGGGCTGTTCATGTGGGCCAACGAGCCGGTCTACCGCCAGCTCTACGCGGAGCTCGGCCAGGAGGACGCCAGCGCCGTCATGGATGCCCTCCAGGGGGCGGGCATCGACTACCGCCTTGACCAGTCCACCGGCGCCATTATGGTTCCCGCCGACGCCGTCCACCGTGCCCGTTTGCAGCTCGCCGGAGACGGCCTGCCCAGCGGCGGTGCCGTGGGCTTCGAGAGCCTGCGCCAGGAACAGGGATTCGGTACGAGCCAGTTCATGGAGACGGCGCGGTTCCATCGCGCGCTGGAGACCGAGCTGGCCCGCACGGTAGGCACCCTGGACGCCGTTCGGGCCGCCCGCGTGCATCTCGCGATCCCGCGCCAGTCGGTATTCGTGCGCGACCGCAACGAGCCGCGGGCCTCCGTGGTGCTGAATCTGCACGCCGGGCGCAACCTGGGTGACGGCCAGGTGGCGGCCATCGTCAATATGGTGGCGGGCAGCGTGACCGAGCTGGATCCGAAGCGCGTCAGCGTCGTGGACCAGAGCGGCCGGCTGCTCTCGGCCAACGACGGGGAGGCCAGCGGCGCGATGGAGGGCGATGCCCGGCAGCTGGAGTTCCGCCGCCGTATCGAGACGGATTACGCCCGCCGAATCGAGGCATTGCTGGCACCGATCATCGGCAGCGACCGGGTGCGTGCGCAGGTCAACGCCGACGTCGACTTCAGCAGCGCGGAGGCCACCGAAGAGATCTACGATCCCGACGGCCGGGCCCTGGTCAGCGAGCAGAGCAGCTCGGAGCGCCGTACGGCCGGGGAACAGGCGCAGGGCGTGCCCGGCGCCCTGGCGAACCAGCCGCCGGAGGGTGGCCAGGTCAACGTCGGCAACGCCAACAACGCCGAAGCCAACGCCAATGCCGGGGACGGACAGGGGCAGCAGCAGAACGAGCCCGTGGATGTCTCGGAGTCGGCGACGCGCAACTACGAAGTCAGCCGCACGGTTCGCCACGTGCGAAACCCCATGGGCGAGATCGAGCGCCTGACGGTGGCCGTGCTGCTGGACGCCCAGCGCAGCACCAACGCCGACGGCGAGCCGGTGGTGGAGCCGCTGCCCCAGGAAACCATCGAGCAGGTCCGCGCCCTGGTATCGGATGCCGTGGGTCTGAACCAGGAGCGCGGCGACAGCCTGAACGTGGTCAGCACGCCGTTCCAGCCGGCCGAGGACATGGAACCGGTGGAGACGCCCGTCTGGGAGCAGCCCTGGGTCTGGGAGGTCGGCAAGCTGGCGCTCGCCTCGGTGCTCGGCCTGGTGCTGATCCTCGCGGTGGTGCGGCCGCTGGTGTACGGGCTGCTCGGCCGCACCACCGTGCGCCGGGAGGAATCGGCGGGCGCCCAGGGCGGTGCCGAACAGCCCGGCCAGATCGAAGACGGGCAGGGCGGCACGCCGCAGCTCACCGGGCCGCAGGCGGACCAGGCACGGCAGCAGATGCCCAGCGCCGAGTCCTATCAGGATCAGGTCTCCGCGGCGCGGGAGATCGCCCAGCAGGAGCCCGCGCTGGCGGCCAACGTGGTGAAGAACTGGCTCAATAACGATGACTGAGCTCAAGAAATCCAAGGTCAGCGGTGCCGAGCGCGCCGCGATTTTCCTGATGAGCCTCGGCGAGGACGAGGCCGCCGCCATCATGCGCCATCTGGGGCCGAAAGAGGTTCAGGCCCTGGGCAGCGCGATGACGACGCTGAGCAACGTCTCGAAGGAGCAGGTCGGGAGCGTGCTGACCGACTTCGTCACCACCGTCTCCGAGCAGACCTCCCTGGGCGTCGGCAATACCGATTACATCCGCTCCGTGCTGGTGAAGGCGTTGGGCGAGGACAAGGCCGGCAGCATCATCGACCGCATCCTCATGGGCGGCAGCACCCGGGGTCTGGAGCAGCTCAAGTGGCTGGACTCGCGCACCATCGCCGAGATGATCCGCCTGGAGCATCCGCAGATCATCGCCATCGTGCTGGCCTACCTGGACTCCGACCAGGCCGCCGAGGTGCTGGCGGAGCTGCCGGACCGCATCCGCCATGACATCGTCATGCGTATCGCCACCATGGAGGGTATCCAGCCCGCGGCGCTGCACGAGCTGGACGAAATCATGGAGCGTCAATTCTCCGGCAAGGAGCGCATCAAGTCCTCCAACATCGGCGGTATCCAGGCGGCGGCCGGCATACTCAACAACATGGATTCCAGCTCCGAAAGCGGCATTCTCGACCAGGTGACCGAGCTGGACTCTGAGCTCGGCGAGCGCATCCAGGACCTGATGTTCGTCTTCGAGGACCTGTCCGATGTCGACGACCGCGGCGTTCAGCAGCTGCTGCGTGAAATCAACACCGAGACCCTGGTCATCGCCCTGAAGGGCGCGGACGAGAACCTGCAGGAGAAGTTCTTCAGGAACCTCTCCAAGCGGGCCTCGGAAATGCTGCGGGACGACCTGGAGGCGAAGGGTCCCGTGCGGGTGAGCGAGGTGGAGGCCGCCCAGAAGGAGATCCTGGCCGTCGCCAAGCGCATGTCCGACGACGGCCAGATCAACCTCGGCGGCGGCGGTGACGACTTCGTCTGAACGGGAGCGGGCGCAGGCAGATGGTATCCAAGGTCATTTCCGCAGAGCATGCCCGGGCCAGCCGCTGGTCCATCCCCGACGTCGACGATCCCCGCGCGGCCGCGGGGGATCCGGGGCACGGCCGCAGCGTCCAGGAACTGGAGGCGCTGCAGCAGGCCGCCTACGAGGAGGCCTTCGAGCAGGGCAGGGAAGCGGGCCGCGAGGCGGGCTACGAGGCCGGCCTGCGCGAGGGGCGCAAGGCGGCGAAAGGCGATGTCGACAGGTTCAAGTCCGTACTGGACACGCTGTCGGAGCCCGTCGCCCAGCTCGACGAGAGCGTGGAACAGCAGCTCATGGAAATGGTGTTCCAGGTGGCGCAGCAGGTCATTCGCCGCGAGATCCAGACTCAGCCGGGCGAGGTCGTCGCCGTCATCCGGGAGAGCATCGCCCTGCTGCCCATGTCGGCCCGCGAGATCACCGTGCGCCTGCATCCGGAGGACGTGGCCCTGGTGCGCGAGCTCTGGGGCGAGGACGCGGCCGAAAGCGGCTGGAAGCTCATAGAGGACCCCGGCGTGAGTCGCGGTGGCTGCATCGTTCAGACACCGAGCTCGCGCATTGACGCCACGCTGGAGCGCCGCATCGCCGCGCTCTGCAGCCAGATGCTGGGCGGCGAGCGCGCCGGCGACGAAGCGGAATCGGAGGACGAGGCGTGAGTGCCGCCGCGCCCCGCGATGCCGCCGGCTGGGTCTCGCGCCTGCGCGAGCGCCGCGAGGGCCTGCAGCCTCCGGCCATGGTCGTGGAAGGGCAGCTGCGCCGCATGGTCGGGTTGACCCTGGAGGCCGAGGGCTGCCAGGCGCCCGTCGGTGCCCGTTGCATTGTCAGCGGCGGTGACGACAGCGAGGTGGAGGCCGAAGTAGTGGGCTTCGCCGGCGACAGCCTGTATCTCATGCCCACCGGCACCCTGCATGGTCTGACGCCCAACGCCCGGGTCGTGCCCCAGGAAGGCGTCTCCGCGGCATCGGTGGGCCCGGACCTGCTGGGCCGCGTGCTCGACGGCGGCGGGGTGCCTATCGACGGGCTGGGAAAGGTCGAGACCGATACCCGCGTCCCCCTGGTGGGCCGTGAGATCAACCCGCTGACCCGGGCGCCCATCCGCAAGCCGCTGGACGTGGGTGTGCGCGCCATCAATGCCCTGCTGACCGTGGGCCGCGGTCAGCGCATGGGCCTGTTCGCCGGCTCCGGCGTGGGCAAGAGCGTGCTGCTGGGCATGATGACCAAATACACCACCGCCGACGTCGTGGTGGTGGGGCTGATCGGCGAACGTGGCCGCGAGGTCAAGGAGTTCATCGAGGGTATTCTGGGCGAGGAGGGCCTGGCCCGGTCGGTGGTCGTAGCGGCCCCGGCGGACACCTCGCCGTTGCGGCGCATGCACGGCGCCATGCTCGCCACCAGTATTGCCGAATATTTCCGCGATCAGGGCAGGGACGTGCTGCTGCTGATGGACTCGCTGACCCGGTATGCCCAGGCCCAGCGCGAGATCGGACTGGCCATCGGTGAGCCGCCCACCACCAAGGGGTATCCGCCCTCGGTGTTCGCCAAGCTGCCGCAACTGGTGGAGCGTGCCGGCAACGGTGCCGAGGGCAGCGGTTCGATCACGGCGTTCTATACCGTGCTCACCGAGGGCGACGACCAGCAGGACCCGGTGGCGGACGCCGCCCGCGCCATCCTCGACGGCCACGTGGTACTCTCCCGTCAGCTGGCGGAGTCGGGCCATTACCCGGCCATCGATATCGAGGCCTCCATCAGTCGCGCCATGCTCAACATTACCGACGACGACCAGCGCTCCGCGGTCCAGCGGTTCAAGCAGCTCTACGCGCTGTATCGCCAGAACCAGGACCTGATCAGCGTCGGCGCCTACCAGCGCGGCAGCGACCCGAGGCTGGACGAAGCCATCGCCTATCATCCGCAGCTCATGGGATTCCTGCGCCAGGACTACTCGCAGGCCGTGCCCCTGCAGCACAGCATTGGGGAGCTGCTGGATCTGGTGGGCACCGAGACCGCCGGCCACGGCGCGTGAGGCCGTTCACCGCAATTCCTGAGAGGGGGCAGAGGTGACCCGTTCCAAACGACTCGAGCCGGTTCAGCGGATCGCCGAAGAACGCAGTTCCGAGGCGGGACGGGCCTACGGCGAGCGGCAGAAGTTCCTGCAGAGCCAGGTCCAGCGGCTGGAACAGCTCGAGCAGTTCCGCGACGACTACAAACACGGCCGCACGGCAGCCGGCGAGGCGGGTATGGACGCCTACCGCCTGCGCGACTACAACGCTTTCATCGCCCGTATCGAGCAGGCCATCAAGCAGCAGCGCGAGCTGGTGCGCAATCTCGAAAGCGAGGTGGAGCAGCTCCGCCGCGGCTGGATGGAACAGCTGAGCCACTCCCGTGCCCTGGACAGCGCGGTGGACCGCATGCGCGGCCAGGAACGCCGCGACCGGAACAAGCGCGAACAGGCCCTGCTCGACGAGCTCGCCCAGCGCCGTATCCGCGGCGACTTGGAGTAATCCCGCCGGGTTTTTTCCGACCCTCTCGCACCAACGCAACCGGACATCCCCGGCACCTGTAGTAGCGCCGCGAGGCGCGATCCGGCGGGGGCGTCCACCAATCGCGCCTCGCGGCGCTCCTACGGCTTGAACGGGCGTTGTGGGAGCGGCCCATGGCCGCGAACGCTACGAGCCGAATGCCTCATTGGCGCGTTCGTTCCGGTCGATACGCGTTGGCGCCGAATTTGCATTGAAACCCCGTGGAATCACCGCACAGGGTCGAGACAGGCATGAACGCACTGAATACCTTACAGATCAGCACCAGCAGTATCCGGGAGACGCTCAAGGGCGAGGGCAAGGGCCCGGAGGGCGATGGCAAGGCGTTTCTGCAGGCCCTGCTGGACTCCGAGTACGCCGCCGATGGCGAGATAACCGGCGAGGAGCTCGTTCGCTTTCTGCAGTCCCGGGGCGGCAAGGATTTGCCGGTGCTCGGCGAGCTCTTGCCGGAGATGCTGGCGGTGGAGGGGCAGGAGGCGCCCATCCCGGCCGTCGACACGGATAGCGGCGAGGCGCGGCAGCCCGAGGAAGTCGTGGCCGGCCTGCTGGCGATGATCGAGGGCCCCCACCGCGCCGAGACCCGGGTGGGTGGCTCTTCGGGGCTGGATGCCTTCCTGCAGCAGGGCGGCGGCGACCGGACGATGACCGCCGCGCAATTGCGTGAAGTGCTGATCCAGGGCATGGCCGCGGCTCGATCCGCCGAGGCCGATGGCGCCGCCAAGCAGACGAAACTGGAGGACTTCCAGGCGGCGCTGAACCGTCTCACGTCGCCGGTGCCGGGCGCGGCCAGCCAGCCGGCACCGGAGGCCGGCCAGACGCGCGCGGCGCCGACGCTGCAGATCAATACGCCCCCGGGCCAGCCCGGCTGGGGTCAGGCCGTGGGGGACAAGATGGTCTGGATGGTGCGCCAGGAAGTGCAGCAGGCACGCATCCAGCTCAATCCCCCGGGGATGGGACCTTTGGATATCTCCGTGAACATCCAGGACGACAAGGCCAGCGTCACCCTGACCGCGCAACACGCGGTGACCCGTGAGGCGCTTCAGGCCGAGCTTCCGCGGCTTCGCTCGATGATGAACGAACAGGGCTTTGATGCCGTCGACGTCAACGTGGCCGAGGACTCCGGCGGCCAGCGCTATGAGGCGGAAGGCACCGACGGCGGCGGCCAGGGCGGTCGGGGCGGGGACGGCGAGGAGAGCGACGCCGCCCTGGCCGAGGCCGAAGTGAACACCACCGAAACCCGGCTCGGGGACGGGCTCATCGACCACTACGCCTGAAATCGCCGACCGGCCGAAACCGGCCGTGGGAGGCGCGCCCCCGCGGCGACGCTTCGGTCCGCCACTATCGCGACGAGGACGTCGCTCCCACAGCCCACCCGCGAGCCGAGGGCGTCGAAACCGGCCGTGGGAGGCGCGTCCCCGCGGCGACGGCTTCGAGACGCCAGCATCGCGACGAGGACGTCCCTCCCACAGCACACCGGCGAGCCGAGGCGGCCGAAACCGTTTGTGGGAGGCGCGTCCCCGCGGCGACGGGTTCGGACAGCCAGCATCGCGACGGCGACGTCGCTCCCACAGCACACCGGCGAGCCAAGGCGGCCGGAACCGGCAGTGGGAGGCGCGTCCCCGCGGCGACGGCTTCGGGCCGCCAGCATCGCGACGAGGACGTCGCTCCCACAGCCCACCCGCGAGCCGAAGCGGCCGAAACCGGCGGTGGGAGGCGCGTCCTCGCGGCGATATGCGCGGGAGCGCATCGACAATCCCGGTTCCATGGGTGTTAAGAACATCTCAAAAGCCATGCCGTGAGCCCCATACAATGATGTCCTGCGCAGAAGGCGGATGACCCCGACGGAATTCCGGCGGCGTGCCGGATGGCTGACGGTCCAGCCCCGCGATGAAACTTGGAGATTTCCGCCGCGCGGCCGATAAATGGGGGTAGAGCGGTCCGCGTGCAGGTTTGGCACGGGGATTGCTTCGCTAATGCTCAGGCGGGGCGAGACGCTCCGGGGGAAAAGAATCTGGAGGGCTCAATGCGGGCGGTGCGCACAGGGCGCAAAGAAAAAGGCCTGTCAAAGGTAATGCTGCTGGTGATCATCCTGGTGTTCCTGCTGCTCACCGGCGGCTCCACCGCGCTGGCCCTCTACCTGGGTGGCATGCTGGGCGCGCCGGCCGAGGACGCCGTCGCCGAGGGCGAGGCCGGCGAGGAGGGCGCTGAGGCCGAGCCACCGAAGCCGCCGCCCCAGTACCTGCCCATCGAGCCGGCGTTGGTGGTCAATTTCGACTACAAGGGCCGCGTGGGCTTCCTGCAGGCCGACATCGAGATCATGGCCCGGGAGCAGGCGGCCGTATCGGGGGTGCAGCAGCACATGCCGGTGATCCGGAACAATCTGCTGCTGCTGCTCAGCAGCACCACCTATGAGGACGTGGCCACCCGGCAGGGCAAGGAACAGCTCGCCCAGGACGCCAGGGAGGAAGTCAACAAGGTGCTGGCCGAACAGGGCGTGGAGGCCGAGATAGAGGCCGTCTACTTCACCGGATTCGTGATGCAGTAGGTCCAATATGGCAACCCAGGACATTCTCAGCCAGGACGAAATCGACGCGCTGCTTCACGGCATCGACGACGGCGGCGTCGAGACCGACGGCGAAGAAGGTGCCGACGGCGAGGTCCGGTCGTTCGACTTCAAGACCCAGGACCGCATCGTGCGTGGGCGCATGCCCACGCTGGAGATGATCAACGAGCGCTTCGCGCGGTTGTTGCGTATCGGCCTGTTCAACATGCTGCGCCGGGCTCCGGAAGTCTCCGTGGGCGGCGTGGAGATGATGAAGTTCGGCGAGTACGTGCACACACTGTTCGTGCCCACCAGTCTCAACCTCATGAAGGTGAACCCGCTGCGCGGCACGGGGTTGGCGATCCTGGATCCCAAGCTGGTGTTCATCGTCGTGGACAACTTCTTCGGCGGCGACGGGCGCTTCTTCACCAAGATCGAGGGCCGGGAGTTCACGCCCACGGAGTTCCGGGTCATCCGGATGGTCCTCGACCAGGTTTTCAAGGACCTGGAAGAGGCCTGGAAGCCGGTGCTGCCCGTGGACTTCGAGTACATGCACTCCGAGGTGAACCCGCAGTTCGCCAACATCGTCTCGCCGTCCGAAATCGTAGTCGTCAGCCGCTTCCACGTGGAGCTGGAGGGCGGCGGCGGCGATCTGCACGTGACGCTGCCGTACACGATGATCGAGCCCATGCGCGACGTGCTCGATGCCGGCATCCAGAGCGACCGCAACGAGGTGGACGAGCGCTGGATCCGTTCCCTGCGGGAGGAGATGAAGACCGCCAGCGTGGAGGTGAAGACCACCCTCGGCGAGGTGCAGATCGGTCTCCGCGACCTCATGAAGCTGCGCCCCGGCGATGTAATCCCTTTCGAGATGCCTGAGGCCGCGACCTTGAGCGTGGAGGATGTCCCGATCATGCGCGGCGAGTTCGGTCAGTCCGGCGGCAATGCCGCCATAAAGATTACCGAGCAGATCAGGCAGGAGAACCGTGACCACATAGACATGAGGTTCCGCCGATGAGCGACGAGACCGAGAACCAACAGGCCGGAGACGACTGGGCCGCGGCCATGGCCGAGCAGGAAGCCCACGACTCCGGTCAGAGCGACGGCGGCGAGGACGCCGGCGGGCAGGACGTCAAGCCCGCGCCCCTCGACAACCTGCAGTCCGAGGGCCAGGCGGTGGACGACGAAGACGTCAACCTGGACGTCATACTGGACATACCGGTGACCCTGTCCATGGAAATCGGCCGTACCCGGATCAACATCCGCAATCTGCTGCAGCTCAATCAGGGCTCGGTGGTGGAGCTGGACCGGCTGGCGGGCGAGCCCCTGGACGTCATGGTCAACGGGACGCTCATTGCCCACGGCGAGGTCGTGGTGGTCAACGAGCGATTCGGCATCCGCCTGACCGACGTGGTGAGCCCGTCGGAGCGCGTCCGGAAGCTCAAGTAGCCGTTTATGCGCGCCATCCTCGACAGCCATCGGTCACGCACCCCCGGCCGCGCTCTGCGGCGGCTGGCCGCCGGGCTCGTGGCGGCGGCTGTCAATGTTCCGGCGCTGGCTGCGCCGGAGGCCTCCAACGGCGGCTCCGTCGTCGACATCTCTTCCCTGGCGCGGCTGACCATCGGCCTGATGGTGGTCGTCGCCGTGATACTCGTGGTTGCGTTTCTGCTGCGGCGAAGCGGCGGGCTCAGTGGCAGCGTCGGCGGACAGCTGCGCGTGCTGGGCGCCGTTTCCGTGGGGCAGCGGGAGCGCGTGGTCCTGGTCAAGGCCGGTAATCAACAGCTTCTCGTGGGAGTTGCGCCCGGACAGGTACGGACCTTGCATGTGCTTGAAGAGCCCATCGAGGCGGAGTCTCAGGACACCGCCGCGGGGGCCGGCATGCGAGGCAGTCCGTTCGCGCAACGGCTGCATCAGATGATGCGGCAACACGAGAAGCGTCAATGATTCGGCTGGTACTAGCTCTAATCCTGATTGCCCTGCCGGGCCTGGCATTCGGCCAGGTCGGCGGCCTCGAGGCGGTCACCGTCCAGGACACCGAGGACGGTCAGACCTACAGCCTGAGCATTCAGATCCTCTTCCTGATGACGGTGCTGACCCTGCTGCCGGCGGGGTTGCTGATGATGACGTCCTTCACGCGCATCATCGTCGTCCTGGCCATCCTGCGCCAGGCCATCGGCACCGCCTCGACGCCTTCGAACCAGGTGCTCATTGGCCTGGCGCTGTTCCTGTCGCTGTTCGTGATGGCCCCGGTCTTCCAGCAGATCAACACCCAGGCCCTGCAGCCCTATCTCAACGAGGAGCTGGGCCCGCTGGATGCCGCGCAGGCGGCCAGCGAGCCGCTCCGGGCGTTCATGACGGCGCAGACCCGGGAGGAGGACCTGGGGCTGTTCCTGCGCATCGCCGGCGAGGAGGAGGTGCTGGAGGACCCCGCCGACGTGCCGTTCACGGTGCTGGTGCCGGCGTTCGTAACCAGCGAGCTCAAGACCGCCTTCCAGATCGGCTTCATCATCTTCCTGCCGTTCCTGGTTATCGACCTGGTGGTCGCCAGCACGCTCATGTCCATGGGCATGCTCATGCTCTCGCCCATGATCATCTCGCTGCCGTTCAAGATCATGCTGTTCGTCCTGGTGGACGGTTGGTCGATGATCATGGGCACGCTGGCCTCCAGCTTCTTTACCGGGTAGTCGTACCACTGGAGATTCTGAGGGGGATCTTTCATGTCACCGGATTTCGCCATTCAGATGGGCAAGGAGGCGCTCACCGTCGCCGTCCTGCTCGCCGCGCCCATCCTGCTCTCGGCCCTGATCACCGGCCTGATCATCGGCATGTTCCAGGCCGCCACCCAGATCAACGAGCAGACGCTGTCCTTCGTGCCCAAGCTCGGTGTGCTGGCGCTGACGCTGTTCATCGCCTCGCCCTGGATGCTGTCCGTGCTGATGGATTTCACCGACCGGTTGCTGCTGGGCATCCCGCAGTTCATTCAGTAACTTCCCTTGGCCGCAGATGAACGCCGATAAACGCGGATTTCTGGTCGAGAACGCCGCGGCGAGGTTAATCGCTGTGGCGCAGGCCGTTTTTCGGGGCACCGTTCAAGGCATCTATCGCGGCGGGGACGCCGCTCCCACGGGTCCGCGATGGCCCGCGAGTGCCCCTCTCCCCTCGTGGGAGAGCGGCCGGGGGAGAGGGGGTGCGGCGGCAGCCGCGATCGTGGGTCCATGGGCCTCCGGGGGGATCGCGCCTTGCGGTGCTCCTACAGGTGCTGGGGGTCGGCCGTTTTCGTCGGGGACAGCCCGGTTCGCGGCCAGGGGCCGCTCCTACGGGGCGTCGAGCCGGCTTTGGGATACCCCTCTCCCCTTGTGGGAGAGGGGGCAGGGGAGAGGGGGTGCGGCGGCAGCCGCGATTCGGGTTGGATGGCGTTCCGACCCATTCGCGCCTTGCGGCGCTCCTACAGGTGCCGGGGTTCGGCCGTTTTCGTCGGGGATATACCGGTCCGCGGCCAGGGGCCGCTCCTACGGGGCAGCGGGTCGGCTCGTGGGGCCGTCGCCGCGGGGACGCGCCTCCCACAGGGCGGTTCGGCCCGTGGCGGGGCGGGCGCAGTTGTGGGAGCGGCGTCCCCGCCGCGATCATCGGCAGACCGCAAGCCTCAGCGCCGGGGCCGGTGTGGCCGAAGCGGAAGACGGCAAGACCCGGCGCACCGAATCCGTGTCCATCGGTGTTCATCTGTGGCTAAACACAGCCGTCTTTGAGCGAGACCGATGACCATCACCACCGCCGAGATCGCCGCCTGGGTGGGCAGCTTCATGTGGCCGTTCCTGCGAGTCGGGGCCATGCTCATGGCGGCGCCGATATTCGGCAACATGATGGTGCCGGTACGCGTGCGCGTGCTATTCGGCGTCGCGCTGACCATCGCGGTTATGCCGGCCGTGGGTCCTGCCCCAGCCGTGGGGCCGTTGTCCCCCGAGGGCATGATGATCGCCTTTCAGCAGGTGCTCATCGGGGTGGCCATGGGGTTGCTCGTGAGCCTGGCCTTCCAGGCGGCGACCATCGCCGGCGAGAGCATCTCCATGACCATGGGCCTGGCCTTCGCCCAGATGGCCGATCCCCAGACCGGTGCCTCCGTGCCGGTGCTCAGTCAGTTCCTGCTCATCGTCATCACGCTGCTGTTTCTGGCCATGGGCGGGCATCTCATGCTCATCGAGCTCACCGCCGAGAGCTTCCGCATGTTGCCCCTGGCACCGGAAGGGCTGGTCCGGCAGGACCTGTTCGACGTGATCTCCTGGGGCAGCCAGATGTTCGTCGGCGCGCTGCTCATTGCCTTGCCGGCCCTGGCCGTGCTGCTGACCACCAACATGATCATCGGCGTCATGACCCGCGCCGCGCCGCAGATGAACATCTTCTCCGTGGGCTTTCCTATCACCATGCTGGTGGGCTACGTCACTGTGCTGACACTGGTGCTGCCGTCGCTTTCCGGGCGGATGTCAGATCTTTGGCGCGCCGCTTTCATGACCATCCGCCAGATCCTCGAAACCTAGCGTTCGCGGCGCGGTATTCGCGGCCAGGGGCCGCTCCTACGGGGCAGCGGGTTGGCTCCTGGGGCTGCCGTCCTGCGGCCTGGGTGGGTCGAAGCCGTCGCCGCGAGGACGCGCCTCCCACAGGCCCAGAGGCACCCCGAACCCTTGTAGAAGCGCCGCGAGGCGCTGGCCGACGGCTTCTCGAGCCCAATCGCGCCTCGCGGCGCTCCTCCGCGTGCCGGCGTTCCCGTGGGAGCGCCGACCCCGGCGCGAACCGGGTTCCGGCTGACGTGCCGCTATTCGCGGCGAGGTCGCCGCTCCCACGAGACCTTCTCCAGGAGGACGCGCCTCCCACAGGCGGTCATTGGCACGCGGATACGCATGGACCTGTGGCAGCGGCGTCCCCGCCGCGAATGGCCTTCCCCCGCGCCCCAACCCCTCGCCCGCCAGGGGCGAGGCGCTTTCCGGAGCGCCAAGCCGTCGTAGGAGCGGCCCCTGGCCGCGAACCTTTTAGGGACCACTCCACGCCGGCATGTTTCCTGCAAATGTACCTGCCAGATACCGACTCCTCCGCCCGGGGCGATCCCCGTGGCGCCACGAGCCCAGAGCGCATCCATGGCCGAAGAGAATCAAGACGGGCAGGAGAAAACCGAAGAACCAACCGCGAAACGCCAGCGGGAAGCCAAGGAAAAAGGCCAGGTTCCGAGATCGCGCGAGCTCAACACCACGCTGGTCATGCTGGCGGCGGCGGCCGGGCTGCTGGTGCTCGGTCCCTATATCAGCCGGCACCTGCTGGAGGTCTTCCACCGTACATTCCAGGTCAGCCGCAGCCGGGTGTTCGATCCGCAGGCGCCGGTGGAGCTGCTCTACGACACGATAAGTATCGGCCTGCTGGCGGTGGCCCCGTTCGCCATCCTGATGCTGGTGGTGGCCGTCACCTCGCCGCTCGCCATCGGCGGCTGGTCGTTCAGCGGCAAGGCCATGGCCCCGAAGCTGGAGAAGATCGACCCGCTCAAGGGTCTCAAGCGCATCTTCGGCACCCGCGGACTGGTGGAGCTGGCCAAGGCGGTGGCCAAGGTCCTGGTGGTGGGCGCCGTCGGCACCCTGATGTTCTGGACCAACCTGGACGACTTCGCGGCACTGGCCGGCGAGCCCCTGGAAGGCGCCATGGGGCACGCCTCCACCATCTTTTTCATGACCTTCTTCGCCCTGTCGGGCTCGCTGGTGATCATCGCGCTGGTGGATATCCCGTACCAGATCTGGGACCACACCCAGAAGATCAAGATGACCAAGCAGGAGGTGAAGGAGGAGTTCAAGGAGACCGAGGGCAAGCCGGAGGTCAAGAGCAAGGTGCGCCAGCTCCAGCAACAGATGGCCCAGGGCCGGATGATGGAGCAGGTGCCCAAGGCCGACGTCGTGGTCACCAACCCCACGCACTTCGCCGTGGCCCTGAAGTACGACCAGCTGCACATGCGCGCGCCGACCGTGCTGGCCAAGGGCACCGGCATCGTTGCCCTCAACATCCGCGAGCTGGCGAAGGAGAACAGCATCCCGCTGTTCGAGGCGCCGCCGTTGGCACGGGCCTTGTATCACACCACGGAACTGGAACAGGAAATCCCCGCCGGGCTCTACCTGGCCGTGGCGCAGGTGCTCGCCTACATCTACCAGTTGCGCGGCGCCGCGCGGGATCCCAAGCGCCGGCCGTCGAGGCCGGACCCGGAGATCCCGGAGGAGTTCCGTCAATACACCGACACCACCGGGGGTAGGTCCGACGCATGAGCGCCGTGATGCAAGGTCAGATGAGACGGCTGGGCATAACCGGGCTGGGCACGCCCGGCCTGGTCGTGGCGCTGCTGGCGATGATGGTGGTCCCGCTGCCGCCGCTGGTGCTGGACATGCTGTTCACGTTCAACATCGCGCTCAGCCTGGTCATCCTGCTGGTCACCATCTATAGCCTGCGCCCGCTGGATTTCGCCATATTCCCGTCGATCCTGCTGGTGGCCACGTTGCTGCGGCTGGCCCTCAACGTCGCCTCCACGCGCGTGGTGCTGATGAACGGCCACACGGGTACCGGGGCGGCCGGCAACGTCATCGAGGCCTTCGGCGACTTCGTCATCGGCGGCAATTACGCCGTGGGCCTGGTGGTGTTCGCCATCCTGGTCATCATCAACTTCGTGGTGGTGACCAAGGGTGCCGGACGCATCTCCGAGGTCACCGCCCGGTTCACCCTGGACGCGCTGCCCGGCAAGCAGATGGCCATCGACGCCGACCTCAACGCCGGCCTCATCAACCAGGACGAGGCGCGCCACCGCCGCGCCGAGGTGGCCCAGGAGGCGGACTTCTACGGCTCCATGGACGGTGCCTCCAAGTTCGTCCGCGGCGACGCCATCGCCGGCATCCTCATCCTGTTCATCAACATCATCGGCGGGCTGACCATCGGGCTGCTGCAGCACGGCCTGACCTTCTCCACGGCCATGGAGTACTACACCCTGCTGACCATCGGCGACGGACTGGTGGCGCAGATCCCGTCGCTGGTGCTGTCCACGTCGACGGCGCTGCTGGTCACGCGCATGTCCGCCTCCCAGGAGCTGGGCGACGCGGTCACGACCCAGCTCATCGGCAACCCCAAGGTGCTGGCGATCACCGCCGGCGTGATCGGCTTCCTGGGCCTGATCCCCGGGATGCCCAACCTGCCGTTCCTGACCCTGGCGGCCCTGGCCGGCGGCGCGGCCTGGTTCACGTGGCAGCGGCGCCAGCGCGCCGAGGCGGAAGAGGCTGCAATGCCGGCGCGGGAGCAGGCCGAGCCCCGGCCCGCGGAGGGCGAGCAGAAGGAGCTCTCCTGGGAGGACGTGCCGCCCGTGGACATCATCGGGCTGGAGGTGGGCTACGGGCTCATTCCGCTGGTGGATCGCAATCAGGGCGGCCAGCTGCTCACCCGGATCAAGGGCGTGCGCAAGAAGCTGTCCCAGGACCTCGGTTTCCTGGTCCAGCCGGTGCACATCCGGGACAACCTGGACCTGGCGCCCAACCAGTACCGCATCAGCGTGCTGGGCGTGCCCATCGGCCAGGCCGAGGTCCAGTCCAACCGCGAGCTGGCCATCAACCCCGGCAGCGTCCAGGGCCAGCTCCAGGGCACACCCACGAAGGACCCGGCCTTCGGTCTGGAGGCGGTGTGGATCGATGCCGCCCAGCGCGACTACGCCCAGACCATGGGCTACACGGTGGTGGACGCCAGCACCGTGGTGGCGACCCATCTCAGCCAGATCGTCCAGGACAACGCCCACCAGCTGCTGGGCCACGAGGAGGTCCAGAAGCTGCTGGACATGCTCTCCGATTCCCAGCCCAAGCTGGTGGAGGAGCTGGTGCCGAACACCCTGCCGCTGGGCGTGGTGGTCAAGGTGCTGCAGAACCTGCTGGAGGAGCGCATCCCGATCCGCGACATGCGCAGCATCGTCGAGACGCTGGCGGAGCAGGGCACCCGCACCCAGGACACGGCGGCGCTCACCCAGTCCGTGCGCGAGAGCCTGGGCCGGATGATCGTCCAGAACATCGGTGGCATGACGCCGGAGCTGCCGGTGATCACGCTGGATCCCCAGCTGGAACAGTTGTTGCTAGATGCCGTACAGGGCACCTCCGACGGTGCCGCCGGCTTCGAGCCGGGCCTGGCCGAGCGGCTGCAGCGCTCTCTCGCCGAGAGCACCCAGCGCCAGGAGGCCGCCGGACAGCCGGCCGTGCTGCTGACCTCCCCGCAGCTGCGCGGCTGGCTCTACCGGCTGACCCGGCACAACGTGCCCAACCTGCACGTGCTCTCGTACAACGAGGTGCCCGACGACAAGCAGGTACGCATCGTCAGCAGCGTTGGCCAGAACCAGGTGGGTCGAGGCTGATGCGTTTTCCGGGAGCGGCCGCGATCCGGCCGGCTCCGCCTAGAGGGGACTGGACTGTGCAACAGGTGATGTCATGAAGATCAAGCGAATCTTCGCCGAGGACATGCGGCAGGCCATCCGCAAGGTGCGCGAGGAGCACGGCCCCGACGCGGTCATCCTCTCCAACCGCAAGGTGGAGGGCGGCGTGGAGGTCATCTCCGCCATCGACTACGACGAGGCCGCCGTGCGCCGGGCCATCGAGGCCGACACCGGGGCGCCCCCGCGCTCGGACGACAGCTTTCACGACGCGCTGGTGGGCATCCAGC
>JACDUA010000002.1 GCA_013519935.1 Ectothiorhodospiraceae bacterium WFHF3C12
GGTACGGATCAAGGAGATCGGTAACACTTGAGTTCAAGGACAGGGGTTACACCTTGAGGGTTAGGTAGTCGTCGCGGTGTTTGCCGGTCGGCTGGTCCTTGACCTGACCCAGGCGCACGGGGCCGAAGCTGACCACCCATAACCGCTCATCGACCTGCTCTAGGGCCACGTCTTCGCCATGGAGGACGTAGCCGACGTAGAGCTGCTTGTTGTGCCAGTAGACTACGCCGGTGTTGCTTACCCGACGTACCTCTACATGGCTCGGGTAGGTCCACACCGGTAGTTGGCTCGGCATCTGCCGCTGCGAGCGCCGGTAGAGCGTCCTTGGTAGATCCTGGCCCAGCGACTCGTGCGGGCGCTGCTCGTTGTATTCATCGCGAAAGGTGTCGAACTGCGCTTGCTGTTCGGCGAAGTTAGCGGCAACCGGGTAGGTGGCGGCGCGCTTGAGAGTTCGGTGCATGCGCTCGTGGCGCGGGTTTTGCTGGGGCCTGCCCGGGGTGATGCGCTCGGGCTGGATGCCGAGCTTGATCCACCAGATCGACAGCCGCGAGAGCCCGGCTGTAGCGGTGCTCGCGAAGGGCGCGCCGTTGTCGCTGCGGATCCGCGCCGGTAAGCCGTATTCGCGGAACAGCCGCTCGAACACCGCCTGGCTGGCGTGGTACCCGGTCCCGCCCAGCCCCTGGCAGCCGAGCAGGTAACGGCTGGCATGGTCCATGACCGTTAACGGATAGCACCACGGCCCATCACCGAGCTTGAACTGCCCCTTGAAGTCCACGCTCCACAGATCATTGGGCTCGTGGGCCGGGGCAAAGGCCTGTTGCGTCGGCTCAACGCGGCGCCGACGCCGGCGCGGCTCGATGCGCCCGGCAGCCTTGAGGATGTTGTAAATGCTGGTCTTCGAGGGCGGCGGCTGCTCGGGAAAGCGCCACTGCAACAGCCGCTGGATCTTCTTCGGCCCCCGCGGATCGCGGGGACTGCCGCGCAACGCCAGCACCTGTTCACGCACCGCATAGGGGATCTGCTCGGGGTTGGTGTGCGGTCGGCGGCTGCGCTCGATGAGCCCCGGTGGGCCGACTTCGGCGTAACGCCGCACCCACTTGTAGCCGGTCTTGCGGCTGACCCCGTAGCGCTCACACAGCCGGCTGAACGGCTCATCGCCTTCAATGCAATCGGCGATAAACTGCACACGTTCATCCATCGGTCGCACCTGCTGCCAGGGCATGGGAACCTCCTCTGTGTCGCTCCCATGCACCGTAAGGACTGTTACCCCTGTCCTTGAACTCAAGTGTTACCGATGAGTGTGAACCGTACCGGATCCCGGCTTCTTCGACTGGCTTTTGGCCCGGGTCGCGGACCGTGGTCTGAGCGTCGGGGATCTTACCCTGGAAGTAACGGAATCCGCCTTTCTGTTGGACTTCGATGGGACGCGGGAGGTCATGAACAGACTGGCGCAGCGGGGTGTGCGCTTTTCCATCGATGATTTCGGCACGGGTTTCTCGTCGTTGAGCTACCTCAGCCGGTTGCCCTTTCAGGAGCTGAAGATCGATCGCTCATTCGTCGCCGAGATCGAAACGGCCCCTGCAAGGCGCGCCGTGATGCGGGGTATCGTCGATCTCGGGCATGCCCTGGAACTGACGGTGATCGCCGAGGGGGTCGAAACACAGGGGCAGCTCTAGGCGCTCGAATCGATGGGTTGCGATGCCGTTCAGGGGTTTTATCTTGCGTGGCCCGCTCCGCGAGAGGCGATTGAAACAATGCTCGCCGGCGGCGTGTCCGGGCAGTAAAACAGGCATTCTCGCCACTGCGGAGTGCGGGTCACTGGCACTGCCGCGCCTTGCCGATGGCATGCCCGGCGTGTCCCGTGGCGGCCTGACATCTTTTTCACGAAAGCCTGCGCGGGCATACTCCGGTGATCCCGCCAACGTGGGTACCGTTCAGCCGTTCCCAGTGCCCGCCGCGCCGGGCGGGAACGCAAAACCAGAGAACGCTTTTGGAGGAGACACCAATGCAAGGCCTGATGATGGATTTCCAGCTCACGGTCACGTCCGTCATGGAGCACGGCCGGAAGCTCCATGGCAATACGGAGGTGGTCTCGAGCACCAGCGACCATGATCGGCACCGCACCACGTTCGGCGAGGTCTTCGGCCGCGCCGGCAAGTTGGCCCATCTGTTCGCCAAGGAAGGCATCAAGCGCGGTGACCGCATCGCCACCCTGGCTTGGAACGATTTCCGTCACATGGAGCTGTACTTCGGCATCAGCTGCTATGGCGCGGTGTGTCATACCATCAACCCGCGCCTGCACCCGGACCAGATCGACTTCATCGTCAACGACGCCGAGGATCAGCTGCTGTTCATCGACGCGATGTTCGTGGACCTGGTCAAGCCATTGCGCGAGCGGTTCAAGACGGTCAAGAAGATCATCGTCATGACCTCCGACCGGAAGGTCATCGAAGGGCTCGGCAATGACTGGGCGATCTACGAGGACGTTATCGCCGATCTGGACACGGACTACGACTGGCCGGCCCTGGACGAGGGCGAGGCCTGCTCGCTGTGCTACACCTCCGGCACCACCGGCAACCCCAAGGGCGTGCTCTACAGCCATCGCTCCACGGTGCTGCACAGCCTGGGCGCCAATCAGCCGGACGCCATCGGCATCCGTCGCGAGGACGTGGTGCTGCCGGTCGTGCCCATGTTCCACGTCAACGCCTGGGGCCTGCCCTATGTGGCGGCCATGACCGGCTGCAAGATGGTCTTCCCGGGTGCCAAGGTGGGCGTGCCTTCGGAGCTCTACAAGCTGCTCGACGAGGAGGAGGTCACGTTCACCGCCGGCGTGCCCACGGTCTGGCAGCTGCTGCGCGACCACATGGACAAGAACAACCTCAAGCTGCCCAAACTCCACACGATGGTGGTGGGTGGCTCGGCGATGCCGCCGCACCTGTACCGCTACTACGAAGAGGAGCACGGCCTGGTGGTCAACCACGCCTGGGGCATGACCGAGATGAGCCCCATCGGCACCGCCAACCAGACCCTGCCGCCGGCGGCGCGGAACCTGAGCAAGGAAGAGCAGATGGAGCTCAAGCTCAAGCAGGGCATGCCGGTGTACGGCGTGGAGATGAAGATCGTCGACGACAACGGCCACGAGCTGCCGTGGGACGGCGAGGCCTCTGGCAGCCTTATGGTCCGCGGCCCGTGGATCATCGAGCGCTACATGAACAAGGACGAGACGGCGCTGACCCACGGCTGGTTCGACACGGGCGACGTGGCGTCCATGGACAAATTCGGGATCATGAAGATCACCGACCGGAAAAAGGACGTCATCAAGTCCGGCGGCGAGTGGATCTCCTCCATCGACGTGGAGAATGCCGTGATGCTGCACCCGGAGATCCCGGTGGCGGCCGTGATCGGCATGCCGCATCCCAAGTGGGGCGAGCGGCCGCTGCTGGTCATCGAGCGCAGCGACAAGCGCGAGCTCTCACTGCAGGAGATCCACGACTGGCTGGACGGCAAGGTGGCCAGCTGGTGGAAGCCGAATGAAGTGGTCTACGTGGACAAGATCCCGCTGACGGCCACCGGCAAGATGCACAAGCTCACCCTGCGCGACCAACTCGAGGATTTCAGCTTCGACGACTGACGGCCTGCCCGCCAGACGGCCGGGGCACCGCCCCGGCCGTGATTCCCCCGCGGGAAATGCCTCAGTGTTTCCCCCGAGCAGCCGCGCCCAAAAACTGCATTCGCCGCCCGCCAGGTAGAATTTCGGCCGGATGCGCGTCCATTGCGTATCGTGGACACCTCTGTACTGGCCGGTGCCGAGACAGAAATTTGTGAACGCGGTAGCCCTAACTGACTGACAAAATGGGGCCCGCATCAAGTTTTCTCGGTTTCCGTCGATACACACTGCAGGTTGCTTACGTTTTCATTCCTTCGTGGTTCAGGCCGGCGGCGCCGGGTGAGCGCCCGCCGTGCATGAACCAGCGCCGCGGTCCGTCAGAGGTTAAAGGCTCATGTTCAGAAAAGAAGCCAAGGGGGAAGAAGTCCAGGCCAGCGGAGAAGGCCCCAAGCTCAGCCATCTCGAGGTCATCCAGCAGGTTTCCGAGCGAACCAGCCGCCTCGGCGTGGAGCTCGTCGACATCGCAGGAGACGTCGACGCAGTCAACAAGCGCGTCAACCGCCAGGCGGAGGCCTTCGAGCGTCTCCGGGGCATCGCCGAGAGCATGTCCGAGGCCAACAAGACCGTGGACGAGTCCGTCCGAAACGCCCAGAGCGTGGCCGCCGCGGCGAGCGAAGACGTGCAGACGTCGCGGGACGCCACCGAGCGCTCCATCGAGGATATCCGTCACCTGGCCGAGCGGGTTTCGGGGATGGAGTCGAAGCTCGGGTCACTGGAGGATGCCCTGGAGCGGGTGCGCAAGGTCGCCAACGGGATAGCCGGCATCGCCAAGCAGACCAACCTGCTGGCGCTCAACGCCACCATCGAAGCCAGCCGCGCCGGCGAGGCGGGGCGCGGGTTCGGCGTGGTGGCCGAGGAGGTCAAGCAGCTCGCCAAGCAGACCGCCGATGCGACGGCGGATATCAATTCAACGCTGGAGGGCCTGAGTGATCAGGTGCGGGGCATCATCGACCAGGGCGGTGAGAGCACCCAGCAGGCTCACCGGGTGCAGGAGTGCACCCACTCGCTGCAGGGGGTCATGGAGACCGTGGGCCGGGCCATGGACGAGGTGAACACGGAATCCACGCGGATCGCCGATGCCGTCGGCAACATCGATCGGCATTGCGAGCAGACCGTCGAAGGCCTCACCGAGCTCGCCTCCGAGGTCACCGAGTCCGCCACCAGCCTGGACAGCGCCTCGGATAGGGTCTCGCGTCTGCTCGGCTTCACCGAGGAAATGATCAACATCACCAATCAGAGCGACGTGGACACCGTCGACCGGCCCTATGTGGAAAAGGCCATGGCAACCGCCGCGGAGATCTCGAGGGTTTTCGAGGCGGCGCTCGCCAAAGGCGAGATTACCGAGTCCGAGCTCTGGGACCGCGAGCTGCAACCCATCGAGGGCACGGATCCGCCGCAGTACCTGACTCGCTACACGGCCTTCACGGACCGCGTGCTGCCGCCGATCCAGGAGCCGGTTCACGACGGCGACGAGACCATCGCCGCCTGCTGCGCCATCGACGACCACTGCTACATCGCCACCCACGCGAAAAAGGTGTCGCAGCCGCAGCGGCCGGATGATCCGGTCTGGAATGCCGCCAACAGCCGTAACCGGCGGGTTTTCGACGACCGCGTGGGCCGCAACGCCGCCGCCAACACCCAGCCGTTCCTGCTGCAGGCGTACCGTCGCGACATGGGCGGCGGCGTGTTCGTTCTGTCGCGTGACGCATCGGCGCCGATCTACGTCAATGGCCGGCACTGGGGCGCGTTGCGGGTGCTCTACCGCATCTAGAATGAACCTGCATGCCGCGCCGGGCTACCCGGCGCGGACCGCGGGTCAGCGCGGTGCCGTCGGTTCCACGAGCTGCCGGGCCTCCGCGGCCCGGTCCGATCTGTCGCCGTGCTTGTAGGCCTCCAGGATTTTTCCGAGCGTACGGTTCTTGAGCTGCAGATCGGTGAACTGCCGCTCCAGAGCGGCGTACTCGCGCCGCAGCCCCTCGAGACGCTGCTCGCTAATGGCCAGTGCCTCACGGGTCTCGCTGAGCGTTCGTCCGTCGGCCATCAGCCGCTGCTCGCGACGCTCGCGGCCCGCTTCCGCGAACGCCTGGACGCGCTCCAGTGGCAGATGGTCGCTGGTGTCGCGGCCATACCAGCTCTCCACCACCTGCCCTTCTTCGTCGATGAGAAAGTCCGCCGGCACCAGACGGACATGCGGGTTGGGCCGCGGCCGCCCGCCCTTGGCGATGCCGCCCAGAATCCGGGGCATCCTCAAGGCCAGCGCCTTGAACAGACCGGCCGTGGATTGCTGCACGCCGTATCGGGCGTAAATCTCCAGGGTCGGGTCGCTGATCATGAAGAACGGCCTGGGTCGACGCGCCACGAAGCTCCTCACCTGCTCGGCGGGTGAGCTGAACACGGCCACGACGCGCATTCCCGCGGCCCGCCACTCGGTGTAGCGATGCGTCATCTCGTAAATGCGCAGGTTGCAGAACGGGCAGGCCGCGTCCCGGAAGAACGAGAGCATGACGCGTCGGCCCCTGAGGTCGCCGAGGCGAAACGCCTCGCCGTAGATATCCCGCGTTTCGAAATCGACAGCCGTTTCAAGATCACTGCTTTGCATGGGTCTCATCCCCCTTTCATGACCACGGAAAAGCGGTGTGGATAGCGGACGGCCCGCGGCCGCCCCCTTGTATACGTCGTCGAGCCGGAGCTGGATGCAGAGGTTGGAGAGAGCTAACAACCGTGGCGCTTCGATAAAATTGACAACTGGTTACCAATATGTAAACTGGTTAACTAATATACTGGAGCGGGTCATGAACGAATCGAACGACCAGCTGATAACCGAAGCCGTTCTGGAAGTCTTCCGTGCCAACGGCAGCCTCATCGCCTGGGGCGACCGCTTCGCTGCGCCATTCGGGCTGACCAGCGCCCGCTGGCAAATGCTCGGTGCCCTGGCTATGGCCGGGGCGGCGCTCACGACACCGCGCATAGCCGGGCAGATGGGCGTGACGCGTCAAGGGGCACGCAAACAGCTGGCCCGGTTGCAGGCGGATGGACTGGTTCGCGCCCGGTCCAACCCCCACCACCAGCGCTCAGCCCTGTTCGAGCTCACCGATGCCGGTGCGCAGCTCTACGCGCGGATAGACGAAGCCTGGCGTAACCACGCCAGAGGGTTGAGCGGGGACATGGAGCCCGCGGACCTGCAGGCGGCCCTGCGGGTGCTGCGATCCTTTCAGCGGCGGCATGAGCTGCCGGCGGATAGTGGAGACAGCCAATGAAGCCGGTACTGCACGGCGTTGCGGGTACGATGGCCCTGACCCTGATACTCATCTTCTGGTGGTCGACGGTGATCTCGGAGCTGGTGCTTGGCCTGGAAGCCGTCCGCGTGGTCAAGACCGGTATCCTGTTCGGGTTGGGCCTGTTAATTCCCGCGCTGATCGCCACAGGGGTCAGCGGTGCGTTCCTGGCGCAAACCCGCCCGGCCGGTCGGCTGCTGTCCCACAAGCGCCGTCGCATGCCGATCGTCGCTCTCAATGGCCTGTTGGTACTGGTGCCCGCGGCGATCTTTCTGCAGACACGCGCCGCTGCCGGGACGCTGGACGCCGCGTTCTACGGCGTTCAGGCGCTGGAGCTGGCCGCCGGTGGCGCCAATATCCTGCTGCTTGGCCTGAACATGCGCGATGGGTTGAAGCTGAGCCGGGTCGCTCCGGGCCGTTGATGCGGCCCCGCAACCTTTGGGGGCGCGCGTTGTCGATAGGGTGAACGCCACGAATCGGGGGTGTCGGGTATGGTCGTGTCGAGGTTTCGTAGGTACGTGCGAGGCACGTTGCTCGCGGTTGGGCTCGCCTTGGCGAGCGGCTGCAGCACGTACGGGGAAAGGGTTGCGCCGGTGCCGCTGCCCGCCGAACAGACGGATGCGGTAACGGTGGAAGGGGCGGTTCTGCTCGGTCGCTCCTATGCGGAGCCGACGGCGGCGGAACGCGCCTTCGGCTTCGATATACGTGGCGCCGGCCTGCTGCCGGTGCAGTTCGTGGTGGATAACGGCAGCGGCGCGCCCCTGCGCCTGGAGCCGGCCCAGACCTTCCTGCTGGACGACGCCGGCAACGCGTGGCCGGTGCTCAGTGCCGAACGGGCCAGCGAGCGGGTGCGGGCCAACGTGGAGGTGGGCGAGACCTTTGCCGGGGCCGCCAAGCCGGCCTTTCTGCTCGGCGCGGCCGGCGCCGCGGTGGGTTTCGCCATCGGCGTGATCACGGGTGAGGATGTGGGTGCCGCGACGCGCAAGGGCGCGGCGGCCGGTGGTGCCGCGGGCGCGGCCATGGGTGGCACGCGAAGCTACGCGGAGACTGGTGCCGAGGTGCGCCGCGACCTGCGCGAGCAGTCGTTGGTGAATCGCACCATCAAGGCCGGTGAGCTCACCTACGGTTTCCTGTTTTTCCCGGGCAAGGAGGAAGCGGAGTCGGCGAGGGCGCTCAGGCTGTCCTTCACGCTGGGCGAACAACGCCACACCGTCGTCCTGCCGCTGCGGCCGCCGGCGGGCGGGGGCGACGATGGATCATGATGTCTGTGTGGGAGCAAGGCTGCCGTGGCGGTGAAAGGCGGGGTAGGCGGCCCGGCTCACCCGCCACTGATGCGCTATCCCTTGGGGCCGAATAGGAGCCAGAGGATGAACCCCAGCAGCGGTACGAGGATGATCAGTACCACCCAGAAGACCTTCCAGCCCGTGCTGGCCCTGCTCTGCAGGGTCTTCACGATGGCGTAGACGTCCAGCACCAGCAGGACGAAACCGAAAAAGCCGCTCACTTCAATCTGCACTTCCCTCGTTCCTTCCAGGCCTGTTTTCCGGTTGCACCGCGCGGACGCGCCTTCATTCGCTGGTAAACGCGCTGCGGTGAAAAGCCGCGGCGGCGGCCACCTCGGCGATGCCGGTTTCCATGGGCTCGGCCGGGTCCGCGCCGGCCAGAACTTCCAGTACCGTGCGCACGCCGTGAGATAGCGACTCCAGGTGGTAGCCGCCTTCCAGCACGAAGGCGAGCCGCCCCTGGCAGTGGCGTTCGGCGATGTCGCGCACGATACCGGTCATGGCCGCGAAGCCTTCATAGCTGACGTTCAGTGCCAGGTCCAGGCGGTGGGGGTCGAAGCCCGCGGAGACAAGGACCAGATCGGGCTGGAAGTAGTCGGCGGCGGGGACGAGGATTTCCCGGAACGCCTTGAGCATGGCCGCGTCCCCGGCGCCGCCGGGCAACGGCACGTTCACGGTCGTGCCCTCGCCGAGCCCGACGCCGACTTCCTCCAGGGTGCCGGACCCCGGGTAGAAGGGCGCGGCGCGGTGGATGTCGAAGAACAGGACATCCGGGTCGGCCCAGAAGATCTCCTGGGTCCCGTTGCCGTGGTGGGCGTCCCAGTCAATGATCATGACCCGTGGGCAGTCCAGCGCGGCCTGGGCGTGCGCCGCGGCCACCGCCACGTTGTTGAACAGGCAGAAGCCACGGGCTCGAACCGGCTCGGCGTGATGACCCGGGGGCCGCACCAGGGCGAAGGCGCTGGCGGACCGGCCTGCGGCGACGGCTTCGACGGCGGCGATAGAGGTGCCCGCCGCCACCTCGGCGGCCTCAACACTGCCGGGGCTCACGGCCGTAGTATCGACGTCGAGCCAGGCGTTCTTGCCGCGCAGTTCGTAAATGTTTTCCAGGTAGGCCGTCGTGTGCACCCGCGAGAGCTGTTCGCGGGTGGCCGCGACACCGGCTTCGAAGCGCACGCCCGTTACCGGCCGCGACGCGAGCAAGTCGTGAATGGCCGCCAGCCGCCCCGGATGCTCCGGGTAATCCCATTGCACGCCGAGGCCGGACAGTATCTCCCGGACGCGTCGGTCGAGCCGCCCCGGCAGAAAAGGCTCCCGGGCATCCGGCCGGTGGCCGAGAACGCGCTCGTCATAGAAAACGGTGACGTCGCGGTCGCCGATCATATTGTCTTCCCGTATGCGTGTGCCGCTACGGTATTACTGCGGGCGCGGCGTGGCTAGCCCGGCCTTCGCCGCATTACCGCGGGCGGGCTCGTTGATGGTCAATCCCTGGACATCAGTCCCTTCTGCGCGCGCTTGTTGATCTTCTCGGCGCGCTTCTCCTTGAGTGTCTTCTGGGGTTTCTTGCGGGCTTCCCTGTTGCCTTCATGGTCTCTGCTCATGGTGTCCGTCTCGCCTCTTCGTCAGCCGCGAAAGCCGCGGATGTCACACTCTTATACACTGGCCCCGCGGGCTTAGATAGACCAACATCAAGGCGCTGCGGCGGCGATTTCTTGGTCCCGGGCGTCCAGCTCCACGTTCGACATCGATGCCTGCCGAGTCTATTGTTGGGCCATCGAGCCGCCGCCATCCCCAGCGGTGTTGCGAGTCCGGAGGAGGAGCCCGCTGCATGTTCGACATGCCCGATGGCCTGATCGTCGTCGCCAAACGTGATTGCCCGACCTGTGCGCTGATCGAGCCGCTGTTGAATGACCTGCGCCGCGCCGGGGATGGGCTCACCGTCTATGTTCAGGACGACCCGGCCTATGCCGCGGATGTGTCGGGCGCTGTGCTCGACGACACGCTGGAGGCGTCATACCGGCTTAACATCGAGATCGTGCCGACGCTGATACGCGTCGAGAACGGTCACGAGGTCGAGCGCACCTACGGCTGGCACCGCGGAGACTGGCAGCGCATCAGCGGGGTCGAATCGCTGGGCGCCGAGCTGCCGGAGATGCGCCCGGGTTGCGGTTCGAAATCGCTGGATCCGGGCGTGGCCGAAGAGCTGGCCGTGCGTTTCGGCGGCGACAACCTCAAATCCCGGCGGGTCGAGCTGGGGGAGGCCGAGGACGCCATCGAGGCGCTCTACGACCGGGGCTGGACCGACGGACTGCCCGTGGTGCCGCCGACCCCCGCCCGGGTGCTGCGCATGCTCCAGGGTACGCCTCGGTCGCCTGACGAGGTCCTGGGCAACGTGCCACCGGACCTGGCGCCCTGCACGGTGGAGAAGGTTGCCGTCAACGCGGTCATGGCCGGCTGCAAGCCCGAGTACATGCCACTGGTACTGGCGGCGGTGGAGGCCGCGCTGATCGACGAGTTCGGCATGCACGGCCTGCTGTGCACCACGATGTTCGCGGGCCCCGTGGTCGTCGCGAACGGTCCTGCGGCCCGCGCGGTGGGCATGAACTCGGGCATTAACGCGCTGGGCCAGGGGAATCGGGCCAATGCCACCATCGGACGGGCACTGCAGCTGGTTATCCGCAATGTGGGCGGCGGCCGGCCGGGGGAAATCGATCGCTCGGCGCTCGGTAACCCGGGCAAGTACACGTTCTGCTTCGCCGAGGCGGAGGACAGCGACTGGGAGCCGCTCTCGGTGGAGCGCGGCTTTTCGCGCGGGACCTCCACGGTGACCCTGTTCCCCGGCGAGGGCGTGCAGGGTATCGTGGACCAGAAGTCGCGCACGCCGGAGTCCCTGGCACGCAGTTTCGCGGCTTCGCTGCTGGCCGTGGACAATGTCAAGATGGCGATGGCCGGCGACGCGATGCTCGTGGTGTCCCCGGAACACAGCCGGGTATTCACGGAGGCAGGCTGGTCCAAGGCGCGGCTGCGCGAGGAGCTCGAGCGGCTGCTGGAGCGTCCCGGCGAGGAGCTGATCGCCGGGGCGGGCGGCATCGCCGAGGGACTGCCGGAGTCCCTTGCGGCCGGGAAGACCATACCCAAATTCCGGCCGGAGGGTCTGCTCATCGTGCGGGCCGGCGGCACCGCCGGCCTGTTTTCCGCGATCATTGCCGGCTGGGCCGCATCAGGTCCGGTTGGTTCCACGCCTGTTACCAAGGAGGTGGATGCATGACTGACGCAACCGTAGTGCTCGACCCGACCGCCGAGCGGTCGCCGGCCGAGCGGGCCCGCCTGGCGAGACCGCCGTCACTGGACGGCCGTACCGTGGGGCTGCTGGACATCTCGAAGCCGCGCGGCGACGTGTTCCTCGATCGTCTGGAGGCGCTGCTCGCCGACCGCGGGGTCAGCGTGCAGCGCTACCGCAAGCCCACGTTCACGCGCATCGCGCCGACCGAGCTGAAACAACAGATCTCGGACGAGTGCGACGTCGTCGTTGAAGGCCTGGCCGACTGAGGCTCCTGCACGTCGTGCTGTATGCATGACATCGCGGACCTTGAAGGCCGGGGCATTGTGGGTGTGGGCGTTGCCTCGAGCGAGTTCGTCGACGCGGCCGCGCTGCAGGCGAAGTCCCTGGGTTTCGATCCGGCCATGGTCTTCGTGGCGCATCCGGTCCAGGATCGCAGCGATGACGAGGTCCGGGCCCTGGCGGACGCTGCGCTGGACGAAATTCTCCGGGCCCTCACCGACGCCTGACGAGCCGTCCCCGCGCCGCCCTGGCGCGGGGACGGGCTTGTCCCGTGGATGCCGTGACCTGATCGGCCGGTCCGCGGAACCGGTACCATGGCGCCATGAGCACCGCTGATCCTTCTCCCCATTCCCGTCTCCCCGCCGTGGACCGTGTGCTTGGCTGGCCGGTCGTCGCCGCTCTGGTCCAGGTCCACGGCCGGGCGTTGGTCCTGGACGCCGTTCGTGAAGAGCTGGCGGCCTGGCGCGAGCGCCCGGAGGGCGTCAACGACGAGGCCATCGCCGCGGGCGTAGCCGAACGGGTGAAAGCCATCCTGGCCCCGTCCCAGCGCCCGGTTCTGAATCTCACGGGCACGGTGTTGCACACCAACCTCGGCCGGGCGCCTCTGCCGCCCGAGGCCATCGAGGCCATGGCCGCTGTCGGTTCCGGCGCCTCCAACCTGGAGTATGACCTCGACCGGGGCCGGCGCGGCGACCGGGACGACCACATTGAATCGTGGCTGTGCCGGCTCACCGGGGGCGAGGCGGCGACGGTGGTCAACAATAATGCTGCGGCCGTGCTACTGACCCTGAACAGCCTGGCGTTGCGCCGGGAAGTGGTGGTCTCCCGCGGCGAGCTGATCGAGATCGGGGGCGCTTTCCGCCTGCCGGACATCATGTCCCGGGCGGGCTGCCGGCTGCGCGAGGTGGGCACCACCAACCGGACTCACGCCGCCGACTACGCCGAGGCCATCGGCGAACGGACCGGGCTTTTGCTCAAGGCCCACACCAGCAACTACCGCATCGAGGGCTTCACCGCCGAGGTGCCCATGGCGGAGCTCGCCGCGCTCGGACGGGAACGGAACGTGCCCTGCGTCGAGGACCTCGGGTCCGGCACGCTGGTGGATCTGTCCCGCTTCGGGTTGCCTCACGAGCGCACGCCGGCCGAGAGCCTGGCCGCCGGTGCCGATCTCGTGACCTTCAGCGGGGACAAGCTCCTGGGCGGTCCCCAGGCGGGCATCATCGTCGGCCGCGCCGACCTGGTGAGGCGCGTCCGCGGCAACCCCATGAAACGCGCCATGCGCTGCGATCGAGTGACTCTCGCCGCCCTCGAGGCCGTGCTCCGGCTCTATGCCGATCCCGACGCGGTGGCCCGGCGCGTACCCGCGGTGCGTCTGCTGGTCCGGTCCGCCGAGGATATCGGGGCGCAGGCCCACAGACTGCGCCCGACCGTGGCGGACTGGGCCGGCGGCTCTGCGGACGTGGATGTGATCCCGGTCCAGAGCCAGATCGGCAGCGGCTCGCTGCCCGTGGATCTCCTGCCCAGCTTCGCATTGCGCCTGGCCCCTCGCGGCAGCCGCTCCGGCCGGGCACCGGAACGGCTGGCCAAGCGGCTGCGGCGGCTGCCGGTGCCCGTGATCGGCCGGGTCTCCGAAGGTGCGGTGCTGCTGGACATGCGCTGCCTCGAGGAGGAGGCGGCGTTCATGAAGGCCTTTGGCACCGTTCAGCCGGCATGATCGTCGCCACCGCGGGCCATGTAGATCATGGCAAGACTCGCCTGATCCGGGCGCTCACCGGGGTCGATACGGACCGGCTCGAGGAGGAGAAACGGCGCGGTCTGTCCGTCGACGTGGGTTTCGCCTACGCGGATCTGGGTGGCGACCGGCTGCTGGGGTTCGTCGACGTGCCCGGCCACGAGCGCTTTCTGCGCAACATGCTGGCCGGGCTGGCCGCCATTGATTACGCATTGCTCGTGGTCGCCGCCGATGACGGGCCCATGCCGCAGACCCGTGAGCACCTGGCCATTCTGGACCTGCTTGGCGTGCGGCGCGGCGCGGTGGCGATCACCAAGATCGATCGCGTGCCGCCATCACGTGTGCGGGAGGTGGAGCGGGCAGCGGCCGCGCTCCTGGCGCCGACGGGGCTGTCCGGTGCGGCGATGTTTCCGGTGGCTTCGGGGCACGGCGAGGGGGTCGGGGCGCTGCGCGCGCATCTCCTCGAGGCGGAGCAGGCTTCGCGAATGCCGGAGCCGCGAGGGGCGTTTCGTCTCGCCGTGGATCGCAGCTTCATCCTGGACGGTGTCGGGCGGGTGGTGACCGGCGTCGTCCTCTCCGGTACGGCCCGGCCCGACGATACGCTGATTGTCAGCCCGGCCGGCATACGCGCCCGTCTGCGGGGCATCCATGCCCACAATCGACCGGCCGAAGCGGCGCGGGCGGGCCAGCGATGCGCCCTGAATCTGGCGGGCCAGGAGCTCGACGGGGACAAAGTGCTGCGCGGCGCCTGGGTGGTTTCCCCGGCGCTGCACGAGCCGACCGCCCGCATCGATACCCGCCTGCGCGTGCTCGCCACCGAATCGCGTCCCCTGGCGCACTGGACACCCGTCCACGTGCACCTCGGCGCGGCCGCCGTGACCGGCCGCGTGGCGCCGCTGGAATCCCGTGCGCTGGCCCCCGGCTCGGACGGCCTGGTCCAGCTCGTGCTGGATCGGCCCGTGCAGGTGAGTCACGGCGACCGCTTTGTAATCCGGGATCAGTCCGCCCGACGAACGATTGGCGGTGGCAGCGTTATCGATCCATTCGGCCTGAAGCGCGGGCGTGGCCGGCCGCAACGGCTGAGCCAGCTGGAGGCCATGCGCACGGATGACCCTCGGGCGGCATTCGGGGTGCTGCTCGGGCAGTCGCCGGGTGGTGTCTGGCTGGAGCGGTTCGCGCAGACCTACAACCTCGCCGCCGAAGAGCGGGAAACGCTTCTCCAGTCCACCGAAGCCAGGACGGTGAAGGGGCAGGACGGCGTGCTGGCCATTGGGGGTGAGCATTGGGAGACCCTGTGTGCGCGCCTGTTGGACACGCTGGAGGCATGGCACGCGGAATACCCGGAGAGCCGGGCTATGCCGGAGGCCATGGTGTCGGCGCGGCTCGGCCGAGACATCCCCGACGCCGCCGTCCGTGCGGCGGGCCGGGCGTTGCAGGAAACCGGTGACATCGAGAGGGACGGCTTCGGCCTGCGGCTGGCGGGACACCAGCCGGTGCTGGCCGAGGCCGACCAGGCGCTGCTGAGCCGCTTCCGGCATCATCAGGCGGACGGCGGGCCACCACGGCCGCCCAACATCGGCAACCTGGCTACCGAAGTCGGACTGGCGCCGGAAGCCCTGGTGGACAGGCTTGAAAGGTTGACGCGGCTGGGGCATCTCGAGCGGCTCGGCCGCAATCGCTACCTGACGCCGGAAGCCGTGGTCGAGCTGGCGGGCGTCGCCCTGGCGCTGGCCGCCGAGAGCGAGGACGGGACTTTCGACACGGCCGCCTACCGGGATCGCTCTGGCATCGGCCGCAACCACACCGTTAAGGTGCTCGAACACTTGGACCGATTGGGGATCACGCGCTTCGGCGGCGGCCGGCGCAGCATATCCCTATGGGCCCGCAGCGATGGGCCGGGCGCGTATGCTACTGTCCCGAATCTGGGAACGTCCTGAAACGTCAGTAATCCCGGAAGGGAATCGCTTCCCGGTGGAGCGCCCGGACTTCAAACCCGGTGAGACGCGTTGAACGTGTCTGGTGGGTTCGACTCCCACTCCCTTCCGCCATTCTCCCGGTGATGGGCGTCCGTCCCGCGAAGGGTGACGCGCGCCTGTCCCTGGTCGACGACCTGCCCGATGATCGCGGCATCGCCATATCCCAGGTCATGCAGCGCCGTAACGCATTGCCGGGCATTGGCGCCCGGGACGCTGGCGAGCAGTCCCCCCGCGGTCTGCGGGTCGAACAGTAACGGATAGTTCTCGTGGTCGAGCCCATCACCGGCATCCAGGTGGGCGGATGCCGCTTCCCGGTTGGCCGCGTGCAGCGAGCTGACGATACCGGCGCGGAGCGTTTCCCGAACGCCCGGCAGCAGCGGCAGGGTGTCCGGATCCAGCTCCACGCCCGTTCCGGAGGCCCGCGCCATTTCCAGCAGGTGGCCGGCGACGCCGAAACCGGTAACGTCGGTGCACGCCGTCGCGCCGTGCTCGCGCAGGCAACCCGCGGCGGCCATGCTGCTCTGACGCATGGCTTCTATGGCGGCGTCGATCCAGCGACCGCGAGCGGCCAGCCGGGCGTGCGCCGCGAGCAGACAGCCGGTACCCAATGGTTTGGTGAGTACCAGGGCGTCGCCGGGACGCATGCCGCTTTTGGTCAGAGCGGATTCGTCGTCCGCCAGCAGACCATTGACCGTGAACCCCAGCGACAGCTCACGGCTCTCGCTGGAATGCCCGCCCACGAGACGGCAGCCGGCCCCGGCAAGCGTGTTCAGCGCGCCCGCAAGCATCTGGTACAGGGTGTCCTCTATCTTCTCGGGATGGGCGTGGGGGACGGCGGCGACGGCTGTCGCGGAATGGGGCGCGGCGCCCATCGCGTAGAGATCGCCCAGGGCGTGATTGGCGGTGATCTGGCCGAACACGTAGGGGTCGCTGATGAAGGCCGGAAAGAAGTCGGTGCTCTGCACCAGCGAGTAGCCGGCCGGCAGACGCAGCACCGCGGCGTCGTCCGGCGTATCCAGGCCGACGGCCACGTCGTCCGGGTCGGTTCCCTTCGAAAGCCGCGCGAGGACGCGATGAAGCGCCGTTGCGGCGATCTTCGCGCCGCAGCCGGCGCAGCGCATGCCCGAAGCTGACAGTGTCTCGATGTCGGCCGGTGTGAGTGCGACCGGCGCGGGTTGGCGGGTGCCGGGGACGGGCATCTGCGGCAGATCCGAGAAGCGTGCCATGAACGAACGGTCGATGTGATCCTTCCACCGCCAGACCCATCGGCCGCTGAAGGAGATGGCGCCCCGGGAGGCCACGGCGTACCGGTCCCCGGTACTGATCAGTGCCAGCCATTTGCCTTGTGGGTGGTAGGGCCTGGTTGACCGTCCCTGAATCCGCCGGCGCAGGTTCGCGGCCAGCGGGCGTCCCTGACGCACGGCGAAGACGCCGGCCTTCTCACGCGGGTGATTCACCAGCGTGGCGATGTCGCCGGCGGCGAAGATATTCGGGTCGGTGGTCGTCTGCAGCGTGTCATTGGCCTTGATGAAGCCATCGTCGTCCAGATCGAGGCCCGTCTCCCGCAGCCAGTGGGCGCCGCCGGCCTGGGTCGCCCAGATGATCTCGTCGGCCTCCAGCTCGCTTCCCCCGGTCGTCCGCAGCGCGCCCGCGGAGACCGACTGCACCGCGGCATCGCAGTGCAGGTGTACCCCTCGAGCGCGGAGGATGCGTTCGAAGTGGCGGCGCACCCGCGCATTGTGCGTCGGCAGGATCTGTCGCGACGCCGTTACCAGGTGGAACGCGACTGCCTCCGGATCGAGGCCCGCAGCGCGGCGTTCCATCTGCAGGCGATACTGGATGGCGAGGGTCAGCTCGACGCCGCCGGCGCCGCCCCCGACCACCGCGATGCGCTGGTGGCCCGGGTGCCGCCGCAAGCGCTCCAGAAGGGTCAGCCAGCGGTCATTGAAGCGGTAAATCGGCTTCACCGGCACCGCGTGATCCGTCGCGCCGGCCACGCGGTGCATCTGGGGGGTGGCGCCGATGTTCAGCGATAGCAGATCGTAGGGCACCGGGGGCCGCCGGGCGCACAGGACGTGCCGCGAATCCCGGTTGAGCCCAACGGCCTCGTCCGAGAAGAACCGGGCGCCTGCGAACTCGGCGAGGCGGCGCAGATCGATGTGGACGTCATCATAGTCGTAGTGCCCCGCGATATACCCGGGCAGCATGCCGGAGTAAGGGGTGTGGGTATCCCGGCAGATCAGCGTCAGGCGAACCCCGGGGAGGGGGTTCATGGCGAAGCGCCGGAGCACGCCGACGTGGCTGTGGCCGCCGCCGACCAGAACGATCTCCCGAAGAACCGGTTCATCCATTCGCTGCATGTGCGCTCATCTCAAGGCGTTTCGCCGGTCACGGCACTCGTATTGAATCGGCCGGGGCGCCGACCCGGCCGCCGCCCGCTCCCGGCGGCTGCGGCCCCCGCGAAAGACCCTGGCCCGCCGTATCCCTCAGCCGAAGGACGGCGAAAACAGGGCTCTGAAGAAATGCTGCAGCAAGGCGGGCTCCAGGCCCAGCATGAATAACACGCCCCAGGCGGCCCCCCAGAGGTGCGCGCCGTGGTTGATATTGTCCCGGGCCTGCTTCTCCGCCCAGATGGAATAGCCGACGTAGGCGGCGGCGAACACGATTGCCGGCACCGGTATCACGAAGACCAGGAGCATCGCCCAGGGCTGGAGCAGGATGAAGGCGAACAGCACCGCCGAGACCGCGCCCGAGGCGCCGAGACCGCGGTAGTTCGGGTTGCCCCGCTGGCGCAGGTGGGTCGGCAGCATGGCCAAGACGAGGCCCGCGAGGTAGAAAAGCACGAACCCCGCCACGCCGATATGGGGTACCAGCACCCGCTCCATGACCCGGCCGAAGAAGAAGAAGGTGATCATGTTGAACACCAGGTGGGCGCCGTCGGCGTGTATGAAACCGTGGGTCAGGAGCCGCCAGTACTCGCCGCGGCCGACGGCCGGCGGCCAGTAGATCAGCGCGTCGAGCAGGCGGGGTTTCTGCCAGGCCGCAACAGAGACGGCGACCGTGACGGCGATTAGGGCGAGCGTGGCTGTCATTGCTTTTCTTCGTTCAGATCGGGAACCGACCGGCCTCGGCGATTGGCGTGTTTCGGGTTCAGCCCTCGGGGCCTTGGCTGGCTTGCATCTCCACGCTGGGTAGCCGTTCGGCACCCCAGCTGCGGCGGATATAGCCAATGCATTCGTCCAGCTCTTCCTGGGTTACCTGGCCGGGCTCGCCGCGCTCCAGCGGATCGTAGTGGAAGATGTAAAGCCGGGAGGCGAACTGCTCGAACGGCAGAGAGGCCTCGCCGTAACCCTCGCCGTTGTCCGCGGTGCTGACCTTCACGGAATCGCCCCAGTCTTGGCCGCTGTCGTTGTTCGGATTGAAGAAATAGACCCGCATCTCGCCGCTGGTGTCCAGTGCCACGCGCTGAATGGCGATGGCGTGCCAGCCGATAAAGCGCGCCGCGCTGTCGGTCACCGCGATACCCGCCGGTTGCGGATGGATCAACGGCTGGTTGCCGTTGTAATACGGGTGGTAGTAGGCATAGAAATGCCGGAGGAAATCCTCCGGATTCACCAGCTTCCCTGTCGCCACGTCCACGTTGATGCGAAAGCCGCGGCCGACCCACCAGCCGTGGAACTCCGGGTTGACCCACCGATGCGGATCGCCCTCGCGGCCAATGCACATGCGGCCCATCTCGTTGTAGATGTGGTCGAGATGAGGCACCAGTATCAGCGACACCGGATCCAGATCGATGGGTAGCGGCCGGCCGTCCAGGGCGCTGTGCGAGGACACCGGCTGGCCCTCGAAGTGGACGATGACCTCATCGTCACGGGCGCCCCAGGTGAGTATCTGAAGCAGGTAGTCCGGATCGTTGAACGACCACATGGACAGCGCCCGCGCCGACTGGCAGGTCGGGTTGTTGCCCTGACCCACGCCCAGCGGCAGGCCCAGCATCATCAGTACGCCTTCGAGCAGCCGCCGCCGCGGCGGTATGGTATCGCCGAAGGCCATGTAGAGCCGATCGGCGGCCCAGTCGGACAGCGGTAGCCCGATCTGGCGCCAGAGCGCCGGCGCCACCGCGGTCTGATACAGAATGCCGCGCTCCAGCATCATGCTCAGGCCATAGACCGCCTGCGCGGTTTGCGGATACACGGCTTCGTCGATAAGCGCCAGTACCAGCTCGCGGTAGCACAACAGGCAGTCCCGGCCCGTGTTGGACAGGCCCAGGGCGTCGGCCAACAGGTGGTCGGCCTTGCCGCGCAGGTAGCGCAGGAATGCGGCGTGATAGGGCGAGGCCAGGCCGGTGTCGTGCATGGCCCGGGCGAAGCCGTTAGCCTCGGACTGCAGCGCGCTGCTGTCCAGGTGGGCGAGTCGTTCCTCGAAGGTCTCGATGCCGGGATCGTCCCGGCAGGCATTGGTGGGCGCGAACAGGCTGCTGACCAGTCGCTCGGCACCGTGGCCGCTGGCGCCGAGATCAATGTTCGGGTCGGCCCGGCAAATGGCGATCTGGGTGATCATCTGTTTGACCGGGTCCACCTGGATGGGACGCTGCCGCAGGATGCGCCAGATCTCGTCGATGAGCTGGTCGATGACGTGCTCGTAGCCTATACGCTCCGCGAGATGGCGCAGCACCCGGCGGGGGATCTCCGCCAGCCGTCCCTGCGTGGCGCGCTCCGCCTCGCTGGGGGGCGTGAACAGCATGGCCAGATTGATGGCCAGCACCTGGGTCAGGTAGTGGTGGGCCTGCTCCACCGAGAGCTGAGGATGGAGGTAATCGCCGCGCGCGACCGCGAGCATGCGCAGCTCGCTGAGCGCCTCGATGACCACCGTATTGGGGTCGGGGCTCTGAAGCGCATGCGTGGTCATGGACGGGACCAGGATCTGCGGCGATGCCCAGTCCGAGCCCAGAAAAACACCCGCCTCCTCCAGTGCCTGGATGCGGCTCTCCAGGGCGGCACAGCCGCCCTCCATGGCCATCAGGCGCTTGGCCGTATCCAGGATGCGGGCAAGCTTGGTCGTCTTGGAGAACGCCGGCGCCGCCGCGAGGAGCTCGATGGCCTCGTCCATCCGGGCGAGGACCGTCTCCAGCGTGGCGGTGGCGCCGGAGCTGTTGTCAGGTGGGCTCATTTGCCGACTCGTTCTCCGTGCCTCACGCAGGTGCTAGATGTAGTAATCCAGCTCTTCCTGGTGTTTGAGCAGATCCCGCAGCTTGTGCGGATCGTCGCCGAAGAAGAACACTAGACCCCAGTGCGTGCCGAAGGCCGTGCGCTTGGTCACGGTTTCCTCCATTGGTGCCGTCAGCTCGTGATAATCGAAGTAGGGGTGGTTTTCCACCTCCTCGGGGATCTCCAGCTGGCTGACCACGCGCCGCCGTGGGTAGACGCCGAAGCAGCCGGCGTAGCCCTTGGCGCCCTTCACGGGCTCCGGGAAGAAGTTCTTCACCTCTTCATCCGTGGTGTGCGGGTCGAAGACCAGGATGGAGGCCTGGTAGGCGTTGAAGCCGTAGGCGCGCTCCATCAGCTCGAAGGCCTTGAAGCCCGGCGGGCGGTAGGCCACCTCGCCGAAGTACATGGTGCCGTCGCTGGTAACGAAGTACTCCGGATGGATCTGGCCGAACTGGATGTCGAAGGTCTTGATCAGCTTTTCGATCTCCTTCTCGATCAGCGGCCGCCAGCTCTCGAGCTCCGGTGTCGCCGGCACGAATACGGAGTAACCCAGCGTCACGTACTCGGAGAGGTTCAGGAAGGCGATCTTGCCGTTGTGAATCCAGGCCTCGACCGCGAACTCCCAGCCGTCAAGATGGCTTTCCATCAGGACCGGGAATTCCTCCTCGGGGATCATGTCGACCTCGTCCGGCGTGCGTATAACCCGGTGGCCGAGACAGCCGGCCTTGTCGAAGGCCTTGAGATGGATCGGGTCGTTGGGGTCACCGTCGAGCTTGAGCAGGGTCTGGTTGACCCGGCGCAGGAAGCGTACGACGTCGTCCTTGTCGTGGGCCTCCTCGAAGATGCCCACCCGAATGCCGCCCAGCTGAGCCCGGCGCTTCATCAGCGCCTTGTCACGGAACAGGACGGCCTGGCCATGGAGCCGGGGATTCTTCATGAGCACCGAGTTGATGGCGCCGGCCCATTCCACGGTCTCTTCGTATAACGGGATGGCGACGTCCACGCCCTCGGCCTGGAGGGTTTCGGCGATTTCCAGGGAGCGGTCGTTGAGCCGCTCGAAGTTCCACGGGATGTAGGGGATATCGTGCTGCTTGCAGTAATCCTCGGCCCATTCGGGCGCGACCACCACGTAGCGGCGATCGAAGTTCTCGGCTGCCTCGACGGCGCCGAGGCTCCAGCCGAGAAGCGCCACGTAACCCTTGTCAGGATTTTTCTCCATGAGACGAACCTCTTCGTTGCGGGCGTGTGAGGCGCACTGCCTGGCGGCGGTGCGGACCCGGCCACGTGTTCGTTCGCACGCGCATTATACATGGCAGGGCCGACCGGCCCGGGGCCGGTCGCGCCCACGGCAGTGGGCATCACTAACTGACAGTGGCGTGCAGGGAGCGGGTTTACAAGGGCGAGGGCCGCCGAACCCGTGACCGTGTCGCGTTGCGAAGGCGGGTACGGCCGGGCGCAGCTGCCTCAGGCGGCGGTTTCCTCGTACCAGACCTCGTCGGCATGTCTATCGCTCGGCAGCGCGTAATAGACGCCGATCTGGTCGGTCCGGATGAGGACGGCCTTGCCCGTACTGACGTCCACCGCGATGGCCTCGCCGTGGTCGTGAAGGGACTCGGCAATGCGCCGCATCCCCGAGATTACACGGACGGCCCCGTCCCTGTTGACGACGAGTGGTCGCATGCGGCGCTCCTAACAGGTTAAAGCTCCATGTTCCGTGATGAACTATACACTTTGGAATAGTCGCGCCGCAATATGGTCCGTCGCGGTGGGGGTGCCTCCTATCGGCCGGGACATCAGACCCCGGCGTCCGCGGAGGACGATCGCCGTTACCGGCCCGAACGTCACCAGACCGTTGAAGGCATCGGGAATGAGCATCGCATGCCCGGTCACGCGCCGCACGCCGTCAAATGGCCGGCCGTCACGCGACGGATCGGGCCGTGACCGCTACCGCGTGGAGGTGCACATGTGCCAGCAGGCGTCCCGGGCCGAATTGATGTCGGCCTCCGCCAGGCTGAGGTAACCGGCACGCTCTGTCTTGAACAGTTGCACGAAGGCACCCCAGATGAGCGTCATGAGAACTTCGGCGCGAACGTCCGAGCGGAACACGTCCCGTTGCTGCAATGCCTCGCAGGCGGCTCGAATGGGTGAGAGCACGCGGTGCTCGAGGGCCAGGCTTTCCGGGTCCAGGTAGGCCAGGTGATCCTGCAACTCCAGGAAGCGAAAGGCAGCGGGTCGTTCCCGGGCGAATCGCACCAGGCGGTTCCAGAACTCGTCGAACAGGGCTCTGGGCTCGCCTTCCGGATCAAGGTGCTCGGTGAGGCGGCGTCGCAGGGCTCGCTTTTCCTCGCAGTACAACGCGTTGACGAGGGCTTCCTTGTTCTCGAAATACCGGTAGATGGTGCCGGTGCCGACCGACGCCCGCTCGGCGATCTCCGGCACGGCCACGCCGTTCACCCCGCGCGTAGCGAAGGCTTCCAGCGCGGCCGACAGGATCGCTTCGCGTTTCGGTGTCGCAGGCGCCGTTTGCTTGCTCGCGTTCGATGTCGAAGTCATCGCCCTGGTCTTCATCCGGCTCGAAGGGCGCCGGCCGATCACGCGGCCGTCGCCAGGAAAACACCGTTCAGCTCGAGCGGAGGCCGCGTGGCGCGACCTGCTCGATGCCTTCCCGATTCATTCTACGGGATTACCCCTTCAACCCGGATAGCCCCATTTCAGTCCGCCCCGGCGGTGGTGCCCGCCGGCGCGTCCCGCTTCTCCCGCGTCGCCGGACGCACGTCGACTTCCCCGTGCCAATCCGTTATGTTTCGACGCCCGCTCGCGGGCACATACTCATGCGTATGGTCCGCGCGCCGGCAGAAAGGAGACACAATGACTACGGAAAGCAGTGATTCGCAGCATCGCGTACTGGTCGTCGGCGGCGGCGCCGGCGGACTCGAGCTTGCCACGCGACTCGCCCGTGGCCCCGGGCGTCGCGGGCGTCTCGGGGTTACCCTGGTCGACGCCAATCTGACCCATGTCTGGAAGCCGCTGTTCCACGAAGTGGCCGCGGGCACCCTGGATTCCCAGGCCGATGCGCTGCCGTACCTGGCTCAGGCCAGCCGCTATGGCTTCCGGTTTCACTACGGCCGTATGTGCGGGCTGGATCGTGGCCGCAAGCGTATCCGTCTCGCATCGGTGGCGGGCGACGACGGTGCTGAGCTCGTTCCGGAGCGTGAGCTCGCCTACGATACCCTGGTTCTGGCCGTGGGCAGTGTCAGCAATAACTTCGGTACGCCAGGGGCGGCCGAGCACTGCATGTACCTGGACTCGATCCGGGAGGCCCAGCGTTTTCAGCAGAGCATGGTGCGCGCCTTCCTGCGCGCCCAGGCCCAGCAGGGCCCGTTGAGTGACAGCCAACTGTCGGTGGCCATCGTCGGCGGCGGTGCCACCGGCGTCGAGCTGGCCGCGGAGCTGCGCAATGCCGCGCGAAGGGCGGTGAGCTACGGCCTGGATCGCATTGACCCGGAGCGCGACCTCAAGCTCACCCTCATCGAGGCGGCAGACCGGGTGCTGCCGGCGTTGTCGGAACGGCTCTCGGAGAAGACCGAGCGGGAGCTCACGAACCTGGGTGTGCGGGTGGTCACCGCCAAAAAGGTGGTGGAGGTGACCCGGGAGGGCGTCGCACTGGACGGCGGCGAATTCGTGCCTGCCGAGTTCCGGGTCTGGTCCGCCGGCATCAAGGCGCCGGACTGGCTGGCGGAGCTGGACGGCCTGGAGACCAACCGCGCCAACCAGCTGGTGGTGAACGCCAGCCTGCAGACAAGCCGGGACGGGAACGTTTTTGCCCTGGGGGACTGCGCCGCGTGCCCCCGCGAGAGCGGGCTACTGGTGCCGCCGCGCGCCCAGGCCGCCAGCCAGCAGGCGGGTTTCCTGGCCGAGGCCCTGGACCGTCGCGCCCGGGGCGTGGGGCTGGGCGAATTCGCCTATGAGGATTACGGTTCCCTGATCTCGTTGAGCGACGACAATGCGGTGGGCCGGCTGATGGGCAACCTCTTCGGCAGCCTCATGATCGAGGGCTTCATGGCGCGCATGGCCTACGCCATGCTCTACAAGAAGCATCTCATGGCGCTGCACGGTTTTTCGCGGGTCGTCACGACGACACTGCTTCAGGCGCTGACCCGGCACACGCGGCCGCGGCTGAAGCTGCATTGAGCATCCTGTAAGCCACGCAACCAGGGAGCCTGAACCGGCAATGCAAAGCCTGTGTGTCTACTGCGGATCCAGCCCCGGCCGATCGCCTGTCTATGCCGAGGCCGCCCGGGAGCTGGCCGGCGGCCTCGTCCATCGCGGTATCCGGCTGGTCTACGGCGGCGCCAGTGTGGGCACCATGGGCGTCCTGGCGGATGAGGTGCTGGCCCGCGGTGGCGAGGTCGTTGGCGTCATTCCAGAGAACCTGGTCCGCAAGGAGGTGGCGCACCCGAGCCTGACCGAGCTCCACGTCACGGATTCGATGCACCAGCGCAAGCTGCGCATGTCGGAGCTTTCGGATGCCTTCCTGGCCATGCCCGGCGGCATCGGCACGCTGGAGGAGCTGTTCGAGATCTGGACCTGGGCCCAGCTCGGGTTCCACAGCAAACCCTGCGGTCTGCTCAACGTGGCGGGCTACTACGACGGACTCGTGGCCTTCCTGGAGCACGCTGTGGCGGAGGCGTTCGTGAGGCCTTCCTACCGCGAGATGCTCCTGGTGGATTCCGGGGTCGACGCCCTGCTGCGCCGCCTGGCCGAGCATTCCGGATAGCAACCGCCCCCACACACCCGTGAACGCGGGCGAGGCCTTGATGGAAATCAATCAAGCGGCCATCCGGGGGCGTATAGCGTTACGCCATGAATCCGTTGCCGAAGGAACCCATCATGTCCAGAACCATCATAGCGGTTACCGCCCTCGTGCTGGCGGTCACGGTTGCTCTGCCGGCGCTGGGTGAGTCCCAGTCGTCGTCCGCGGACCCGGTCACGCCGAAGCTCACCGACAAGCTGCGGGGACTGCTACAGGCGGAAATGCAGCAGATCGACCAGGCCATGCGCGACATCTACACGGCAATCATCAGCGGTGACCACGAGACGGTCGCCGACCGGGCACGAGCCGTTCACGAGAGCTTCATCCTCAAGCAGTCCCTCACGCCCGCGGACCGCAAGGACCTGGTGCAGGCCGTGCCCAAGGACTTTCTGGCGAGGGACAAGGCGTTCCACGCCACCGCCCTGAAGCTCGCGGAGGCGGGCGAGCGGCGTGAAACCCGGGCCGAGCTGCGCCATTTCGAGCGCATGACGCGGCAGTGCACCGGCTGCCACGCACGGTACGTATCCGACCGCTTCCCGGGGGTCGGGCAGCCCGCGAATTGAGGCTGGACCCGGCGGCCGACCCAGAGGTCGGCGGTCAGATAGCCCGGGGATGCCACCGAAGCGGTGCAGTACCCCGACGGCCACGAACCCCAGGGCGAAGAGCGTCACCAGCAGGACATGCGCGGCCAGGCTGGGCAGCTCTCGCTCGGTCAGTCGCGGAATGAGGCGCAGCCGGGCGTCCAGGGCCAGCACTACCGTCAGCCCGAGTAGCACCAGTTTCAGGGTCACCGTCCTGGATACGGGTGACTCGAGGCCGATCCACTGGCTCGGCGGCAGCATCTGCCATGCGAGCCACAGGCCGGTCACGACCTGCAGTATCAGGGCCGGGATGCCCAGCCGCTCGTAGACTCCCTCGAATTCCCGGACCGGAACCACGGAGCGCTCCCGCAGGCTTCGAGGGAGTATGCCGAAGGCGAGCACCAGGTGGCCACCGGTCCAGATCGTCGCCCCGAGGACGTGCAGCAGCACCATTGTCGCGTACATGGCAATCTCCGCCCTTGCCAATCCCGGGCGGGGTGGGTGCGCTCCGGGGGGTTAGGGTTTCGATATATTGAAGTATGTCATATGAAACATTAATGATCTGTGTCACTTTTGCGGCGCAATGGACGCGCCGCCGGCCGGACGCTCGTATACACTGGCCCGGCGCTACGGGTTGGGGGCTGAAATACCTTTCTCATGACTGCGGATACGACACCTCGGCGGGCATGGCCCGTTGCAATGCTGTGGTTGGCCGTGCTGCTTGCGCTGACGCTGCCAGGGGCGGCGGCAGAGGCCGCGGCGCCCGCCGAGATCGACCTGGAGACGGCACCGCAAGCCCTGAAGCTCGGGCCGCGGGCACGAATCCTCGAGGTGTCCGGCGGCGAGCCCGGCGTCCGGGACCTGATCGCCGGGGTTCGTTCGGCTGACTGGCGACCGTCCCGCCAGGAGACGCTGAACTTCAGCTTCTCCGATTCCGCCTACTGGCTGCGCTTTCGCTTCACCAACTCCGGCGATCAGACGCGGCGCCGGCTGATCGTCCTCGGCATGCCGCTGCACGACTATCTGGACATCCACGTCGTGGATTCGGGGCATGTCGCGAGAACCGTGTCCACCGGTGACCGGCGGCCCTTCGACTCCCGGCCGCTTGCCCACAGCGACTTCGTCATGGAGCTCTCCGTGCCGGCGGGGCAGGCGCGGGACGTCTACATGCGTCTCGACACCCACGACGGCCTCTATGACGCCACGCCGCTATGGCTACTGGAGGACGGGGTCTTCTTCGCGCGCGCCCAGAAGGATCTGCTGCTCTACGGTGTCTATTACGGGGTCCTGCTGGCGTTGCTGGCGTATAATCTGCTGCTGTTCGCCTCTCTGCGTGAGCGCCCGTTCCTGCTCTACGGGTTATATCTGGCGGCGTTTTTCGTATGGAACTTCACGTTTCGGGGGTACGCATTCCAGTTCTGGTGGCCGGACTGGCCCACGCTGAATAACCAGATGGTGGCGATTGCCGGGTCGCTGATCTATGTCGCCTTGACGGCATTTACCAATGATTTCCTGGAGCTGCGTCGTTCCGCCCCCCGGATGCGGTGGCTGCTGTTCGCGCTCACCGCAGTCATCGGCCTGACTCTGCTGCCGGCGCTCGCGGGCATGTATGCCTTCACGTTCGCGATGCTGATACCGGCCGGCATCCTCTATCTGGTGTTCATCTACGCCATGGCCTGGGTTCTGGCACTACGGGGCAACGCCCCGGCGCGGATCTACGTGCTGGCCTGGAGCGTGCTCATCGTCGGCGCGGTGCTCTATTACCTGCGGGTGCTGGGCTGGTTGCCGTCCAACTTCGTCACGGAGAACGCGTTGCAGATCGGCTCCGGTCTGGAGTGCGTGCTGCTGGCCTTTGGCCTGGCCCACAAGATCCACAGCCTGAACCAGCGCCAGCTTGACGCCGAGATGAGCAACGCCGCGTTCCACAAGCGTCTGAGCCTGGATCTGGAAGCCAAGGTGCGTGAGCGCACCATGGACCTGGAGGCCGCGAACGCGAGGCTTCAGGAAATGGCTTCCACGGATGAGCTGACCGGGCTCAGCAACCGGCGGCGCTTCAACGAGCGGTTTCAGGAAGAGTACAAGCGCCGCCAGCGCAGCCGCGCGATGCTGTGCTTCTGCATACTGGATATCGACCACTTCAAGGAATACAACGACACCTACGGCCACCACGCCGGCGACGAGGTGCTCCAGCGCGTCGCCACGCTGCTGAGCCACCACTTCCGCCGCGCGGGCGACCAGCTCTTCCGCCTCGGCGGCGAAGAGTTCGGCGTACTGCTGGATGCCGAGGCCGCCGAGCAGGCCATCGACCGGGTCGAGGCGGTGCGTCGGGCCCTGGTGGAGGAGGGCATCCCGCACAGGCGTGCCGCGGAAGGCGTGCTGACCGCCTCCTTCGGCCTGATCTGCGCCCGCGACTACGCGGCCATCTACTCCACCGGCCGCGCCTACCAGGAGGCGGACGACGCTCTGTACGAAGCCAAGTCCATGGGCCGCAACTGTCTGGTCTTCCGGCTCTTCGACGGCGGTCTCGACGAGACCGGCAGCCGGCAGGCCGGACAAGGCCTGCGCACGTAGCACCGCGAGCTTATTCGGCCTTGAGCTTGTCCTCGGTCCGGTATTCGAAGTCGCTGGCGTCGTGGCGCTCGCGAAGCTGCTCGGACGGCTCGCCCCAGGTCCGGTTGACCATGCGTCCGCGCTGTACGGCGGGGCGTTCCAGGATCTGGTGGGCCCAGCGCACCACGTTCGTGTATTCGTGCACGGACAGGAACTCGCCGGCCTTGTAGAGCCAGCCCTTCACCAGTGCCCCGTACCAGGGGAAGGTGATGATGTCGGCGATGGTGTACTCGTCGCCCGCCAGGTACTCGCGCTCCGCCAGGTTGCGGTCGAGCACGTCCAGCTGACGTTTGACCTCCATGGCGTAGCGGTCGATGGGATACTTGAGCGGCTCCGGCGCATAGGCATAGAAATGCCCGAAGCCGCCCCCCAGAAACGGTGCGCTACCCATCTGCCAGAACAGCCAGTTCATGGTCTCCGTGCGCTTGTGATGCTCGTCCGGCAGGAAGGCACCGAACTTCTCGGCGAGATAGAGCAGGATGGATCCGGACTCGAACACGCGAGTCGGTGTTTCGGTGCTGTGGTCCACCATCGCCGGGATCTTGGAGTTCGGGTTGACCTCCACGAAGCCGCTGGAGAACTGCTCCCCTTCGCCGATGTTGATCAGCCAGGCATCGTATTCCGCCCCGGAATGCCCGCGCGCCAGCAGCTCCTCCAGCATGATGGTGACCTTCACGCCGTTGGGCGTGGCCAGGGAATAGAGCTGAATCGGGTGCTTGCCGACCGGCAGCGCCTTGTCATGGGTCGGCCCGGCGATCGGCCGGTTGATGCTGGCGAACTTCCCGCCGCTCGGTGCTTCCCATTTCCAGACGCGCGGCGGTGTATAGGACGAGGCCTCGGACATGTTTCGGGGCTCCTGTATTCAGTCTTGCGGGTGGTAATGTGCCTTGGACGCAGCCCACGGCGCACCGGGTCGATCCGGGGTGGACTGATGGTATCACTGGAACATCGGGGTTATGCCCCAGCCGGACAAGTCCGGAGTGCGGTGCCGGGAGTCGGCGACGGGCAGGCGATACCCGCTCAGGCCCCTGTTTGGCGATCGCCGACACGCCGCGGAATCAAGGGCAATCGCTATTCGCGAACGGGTACCGGCGCCCGGGCGGTGGCCAGCACGATGCCGGCGGCCAGCAGGTTGGCGGCGACGCTGGCGAGTATCGGCACCTGGTAGCTGCCGCTCAGGTCGAAAGCGAAGCCCGCAGCGCTGGGCCCAATCAACGTGCCGAAGGCGACGCTGGTGTAGAGCACGCCGATGAGCCCCCCGGCGTTGCGCCCCCCGAAGTAATCCGTCACCAGCGCCGGCAGGAGTGCGACCATCCCGCCGTAAAACACGCCGTACACCAGGGCGAAGGCGGCCAGGGGCCAGAGCGTGGCGCTGCCGGCCCAGATCAGCAGCGTGAATCCCATGCCCAGGAACGTGGCGAGTAGCGCCTGCTCCCGCCCGACGCGATCGGCCAGCCCGCCCAGGAAGAAGCGCCCGGCGGTGCTCCCCACGCCGATGGCACCGAGCAGCAGGGCGGCGGATGCCTTGGGTATGCCGTGGTCCAGCGCATAGGGCACCAGATGAACGAAGGGCACGAATATCGCGAACGCGCAGGTCAGGCAGGCCGTGTACAACCCGATGAAACGCGGCGTTCGTAGTGCCTCGCCGAGGGCCAGCCCGGGTGTCTGTCCGCGTTGTGCGTCCGGCTCGGGCGGGTCGCCGTCGACGCCCAGGCCCCGATCGGCCGGTTCGTTCTCCAGCAGCAGGGCCATGGCGATCCCGAGGGCCGCCGCCAGCAGGCCGAGCACGAGGTACGACTGACGCCAGCCCATGGTGCCGATGAGCACGGCGGCCAGGGGCGGCATGACCAGCGTGCCCACCCCGATACCACTGACTGCGAGACCGGAGGCGAACCCGCGCCGGCGGGCGAACCACCGCTGCACGGCGCTGATGGCCGGCACGTAGGAGCAGCCGATGCCCAGACCGACGCCCAGTCCATAGGCGAGATAGACCTCGACCAGGCTCCGCGCCATGCCCGCCGCCGCCAGCCCCAGGCCCATGAGCACCATGCCGGCCACCGCCAGCCGCCGGGCGCCCCAGCGGTCGGCCAGCGGGCCGGTCACCACGCCCAGCCCGAAGTACAGGAAACCGGCCAGTGAGAAGACCAGCGAGACAGATCCCCGGGAGGCGGCGAAATCCCGCTCCAGGGATTCGACGAACGCGCCAAAGGTATAGGCGCTGCCGAAGCCGACGAAGGTGAGGGTGAAAGCGGCGGCGACCACGAACCAGCCGTAGAAGACGCGTGGCGCGGACGAGGGCAGTCGGGCATTCATTCTGGTTGTTCTCCGGTACCGGACTTCTGATCTCGTCAGCAGTCTAGCAGCCTAGAGAACGGGCGACCGCCGTGCTCCGGCGGTCGCCTGCCGGGCGGGTGCTTACCGCAGGGCGTTCGTCCACGCGCCGCCACCGCGGCGGTAGAAGTCCTTCGTGCGGTTGTATGCCTGGGTCTCGCCGATGCTGACGCCCAGCCGCCGAAAGGCCATCCGGAGTCCGATCCGGAAGCCCAGCATCGGCTCGCGGCCGGGCATTTGCTTCGGAACCGTGATCTCGCCGACCCGCGAGGCGTCGGCGGTGAAAATGGTGTGGTTTGCGGTCATGGCTCATTCCTCATGAATTCATTGATGTCGGGCTGGTGGGGCGTGTCCGGAGGAACTCGCGCACTGAGCGGTCACCGGGGGCACGCCGTCCACGGGAATGAGGATCCGCCCGTTTTGTATCTCGCGTATTTCGGCCAGTGGCGGAGATGTTTCAGGATCGTGGGCTGGCAAAGTCGTGAGGGGCCGCGCCGCAGCTGCGGATCGAGGACGCCTGTCTTCACGCGGGCGTTCAGGGCTCGAGGGAATAGTTCCGTGTTTTGCTGATTATCCCGGGGAATATTGACTGTCGCTGGTCATTCATCCCGGGGCGGCCTCTGAGAGAGGCAACGTTCGCCCCGATCAGAGCTTCGAAGCCCAGATCGCCAGCTTGTGCCGCATGGACTTCTGGGAGATCTGGTCCTCCGGGATGGGCTGAATGAGCTTGTCGTGGACCAGCAGCCGGTAGATGTACTCGATTTTGTCGGCGGCCGAGTCGGTGGGCTCGAACTCCACTGCGCCCCGGCGTTCCCCGTACTTCACGCCTTCCTCGATGGCCTTTTTGACCAGGGCCTTCTCTTCTTTGGGTTTCATGGGTGAGCTCCTTGCCGGCGGCGTCCGGGGTTCGCTTCGGTCAGACAATGCAACAATACGGCGGCGAGTGGCGCATGAACAATGGCTTTTCCTTGATCGGGCGGGCGCCATCGCGGCGGGGCCGCCTCTCCCACGCCAATCCGATGGCACTATGGCTTGCGGCGAAGTGTTGGAGCGGCGTCCTGCCGCGATGAGCCACCGGAACCGAACCCATCGTGCCTCGCGGTGCCCGGACGGCTGCCATTGGAAATCGGTGGCACGCCATTATTGCCTGGGGGCTGTCGCCGCGCTCGCGGATACCCGGCGGCGGTTGAGGGGCTGCTTCCCGGGATGTTCCCCGGAAGCAGCCAAGTGTTTACGGGGTGCGTTCGTCGTCGATGATCACCACCTGGCTGGCGTGGAAGGTGCCGCCCACGGTGCACTCGCCATAAATGTCCACGCGCTGGTCGGCGGCAAGCTCACCCCCCGCGCTGGTGGTGCTGTCCGTGTCGGTGATGGTGACGGTCAGGTAGCTCGTCTCGTCGTCGAGCTTGACGAGGACGTCTCCGGGTGCGTCGGCGCAGGGGTTGTCCTCCGCCGTGGCCGTGGCGACGGTGGCACTGGTGTCGTCGAAGCTCAGCACGGTGCCGCTAAGGCGTTCGAGGCTGGCGAGGGTGTCGTCCACGATGACCAGCGCCGAGCGGAGGTAGGTCAGATCCGGGGAGGTCGCGAGGATACCGTCTACCGAAACCGACTCGCCGCTGTCCAGGTCGCCGGCGACCAACGGCACGCCGGACTTCGACACGAGGCGCGTCCCGTTGCCCCCGGCAGGGGCGGGTTGCAGCTGGACGGGCAGCGGCTCGCTGGCGTCAACCGGCTCGCCCGGGTGCACGTCCATGGTGAACATGTCGTCGATCACCGGATCGGCCACGTCGCCGTCCACACGCAGGAACGACCCCAGCTCCACAGCCACCGCGTCAACGTTTACCAGGCCGCGGCGGTCCAGGAGGATGCGGCCGTCGTGATCGATGACCACCGTGTCCGTTGGGGCGGTCTCCATCAGGCTTTCGCAGGGCTCGGGCGGCGGCTGCTGGCCGGCCGGTCGCTGCGGATGCCAGAGCTTGCACTCGCCCGGCGGCGGAAAGTGTCCGGGTGGCACGTCCAGGTCCAGATAGCCGTGACCGAAGCCTTCCACCACGCCGGCCACGGTGGTGCTCTGGCCGATATTGGCCGGGTCGAAGATCTCGGCCAGGGCGCGGGGCGTGCCGCCGTGGTTCACGTTGTCGAAGAAGCCGGTCTCCGGCGTCACCTGGATCCAGGCGCAGCCTGCGTAGGCGCCGTCGTGGTCGGCGCGCAAAATGGGCATGCTCCCGCAGAGCAGAACGCGTTGCGCGGCCTCGTCATAGTCGGCGATCTCGCCATCCATCCGGACGAGGCGGGACTCGTCGCCGTCCCGGATGATATCTACGTAGAACACGGGTCGCAGGGAGTATTCGCCATCCTCCACCTCAATGGAACGGCCCACGTCCAGGTCGACCTGGACGTGGGACACGCCGTCGGCTTCAACGGTGAAGCAGTCCTCGGGCCTCAGGGTCAGCGTGCCGCCGGCGGGCAACTCCGGCTCGGCGGTGCCGCCCGCGGTCAGCACCAGCTCCAGGGATTCCACCGTCAGCGTGATGGCGCAGTACTCGCCCTCGGGGACGCCCTCGCGGTAGCTCAGGGGAATCGCCTCGTGAGTGAGGTCCAGCAGGTCGACTGTGATGGGCGAATCTTCGCGCACCAGGACCGGATCGCCGTCGTCTTCCGGAATCAGTTCGACACGGGTCAGCCGGACGTTGACGGCCGAGAACGCGTCGGGATCCGCTGGCGCGTCGGTGAGGAACAGGGCAACGGAACCCTGAGTGGACATGGTCGTCGTGGTGTCGGAGTCACCGCCGCCGCTGTCTGAAGTGCTGGTCGTGCCGCCGCATCCGCCAAGCATCGCTGCGGATAGGAGCACTGCGGACAAGAGCACGATGCTGCGAATTTTTGTGGGCATGGCCAAATCTCCATATCTGCCGATACGCCCCGTCACGCTCCCTCGATGTCCCGGTCCCGGCGTCCGTTGTCCGCTCCCCGCAGCGTGGTCGCCGCCGACCCACCGTCCTCATCCCTTATGAACACGATGGTAGCCGGCATATGGTTCCTTCCACTCGGACCAAACCCGGCGTGGTTTGTCGAAACTCCTGGCGTGTAATGAACGGCGAGTTTCGGAGACCATTGGCGAGGTCAGAATCTCTTCGCGGCAGGTTGAGGCAGTAGTGTCCCCGCCGCGGCCATCCGCGTGGTTCGCGGCCAGGGGCCGCTCCTACGCGGAGGCGGCAACCGCGCGTCCGGGGCTCGGTCCGCGCGGCCGTCCGCCTACCGGCAAGTGCCGTGACGAAGCGCGTCCCAGGGGTTTCGCTACGCCACCACGGCTTTCGGCGGGTTGTGGGAGCGGCGTCCTCGCCGCGATGGCGCGCCGGCATTCGTACTCGGCGCATGGGGCAGCCCCGGCGCTGCCGGGAGCAAACCATCGGGCGTGACGGGGGTGGCCGCCACCACCCGGTTGGATCGCTATTGCGTCACCGTCACGGTCGCGGCTTGCAACGCCGGCGGCCAGGATTGCGTAACGTAGCCGGTGCTCGCGCCGGTGGACGAGAGTCCGTCGAGGGTGACGGTGTATGTTGACGACTGCGTGCCGTTGCCGCCTCCGTCGCCCGATCCGCCACCACCGCCGCCACCGCAGGCGGCTACCATCAACAGCAGCGAGGCCGCCGCAGCGGCGCCGATTGTCCGGCGGCGCCATCCGCCGGAGAAGCCCGCCAGCCCAAGCACGGCCCAGGCGGCCATGGTACCGCCCAGCAGCGAGCGCACGGTGTCGGCGGCCGTCAGGGAGGTGGAGAAGTCGTAGGCCACCAGGAAGTCCGCGCTGGTTCCGGCGGCCAGCGGCGAGGCGCCGGCACCGCTGTAGTCCAGGGTAACCGTGCCGTCGTCGGCGTCGTAGGTGCCGGTATCCAGCGGGATGTCGCCGCTGTCCACCCTGCCGTCCGAGTTGACGTCGCGGTACAGGCGCACCGTGGTGACGTCCGCGCCGTCGTCCCCCGTGCCGGAGGCCGCGAGTGTCAGGCTGCTGCCCGCACCGAAATCTTCGCTGGCCTCGTTGGTCAGAGTCAGCTGCAGCACCGCCACTTCGGTGCTGCCCGCATTGACCGTATTGTCGCCGGGGCTGGCGCTGCCTGCCTGGGCGCGGAGCTGCTGGCGTTCCACAGCACCGATATCGCAGCCGTATTCATCCGTCAGGGTGGTGGAGGGCACGCCCGTCGCCGTGTCCTGGGCGCGGACGGCGCCGAAGGACAGTGCCGGTAACGGCCGGCCGGCGGCATCCTCGCAGGTGCCGTAGTCCAGAATGTCGCTGGTGGCGGCCGGCTCCCGGACCGGCAGCGGCGTGCCGTCGGAGGAGAGGGGGCCCAGCTCCGGGTCGGTGTTCTGGAAATCGCCGCTAGTGCCGACGCCGCAGCCGCTGCCGGAGACCGAGTTGTACCCGAGGCTGACGATGCTGCCGCCGCTGGAGGTGTCGCAATTGTTTGCCGAGCCGGAGACGATGCTGTTGTGCAGCTGGATGGTGGAGGCCAGGTGCACGTGGAGCTGCTCGCCGCTGCTGCCGGCGTTATCCGCCACGGTGATATGTTCGCCCAGAACGGCACTGCTGCCGGACTCCACGGCGACTCCGCCGCCCAGGTAATTGGCTTCGTTGCCGGTTACGATGCTGTCGCGCAGCTCAAGCGCCACTTCGTCCCCGATGTGGACGCCGCCGCCCTTGCGGATTGCGGTGTTGGCATCGATCAGGCTCTCCACCATCCGGACGTCCACGTATCGCAGGTATGCACCCCCGCCGGAGTTTCCTGCGCTGGACGCATTGGCCGCATTCCCGGTGATCCGCAGCCGCTGGAGGTTGATCTGCAGGTGTCCGCCACCCGGCAAGCCGGCGCGCAGGCCGGCGCCGTTCCCATCGACGCTGCCCCCGGTCAGCGTCAGGTCCAGGAGCGATACGGTGCCCACAGTGTGCGCCGGCACGTCCAGGACGCGGTCCTGGCCGTCGGCGTCGACCGCGGTGTCCGGGGCCCCGGAGCCGCTGAGAATGAGCGAGTCCGTGACGTCCAGGTCGCCCGAGGCATTGGTGTCCTCGTCCGCCCCGGACCGGGAGAGGGTGTGGGTGCCGTCCGCCAGTACGATCTCGTCCAGCCCGGGGACGTGGTTGGCTTCGTCAAGGGCAGCACGCAGGGTGCATTCGCCACTGCCTGTGGCGCAGCTTCCATCCAGCGTCGCGTCTGGCGCGTCCTGCCGGCTGTCCACCACCAGGGCCGGGCGCTGGCGCTCCACGGCGCCGATATCGCAGTTGCCGGAACGGCTCTCGCCGCGCTGATCGTAATCCACGGTGCTGGAGTCCGTGCCTACGCAGCCGCCGTTTTCGATGGCGCTACTGGCAGCCATCGGCGGCCGGGTCGGCGTGTTGCCGTCGTACAGGCCCAGCGGAGCAAGACGAGGCCGCTCGCCGGTTACGGCGTAGAGGCTCGTGAGGGCCTCGCAGCCGCTGGGGCTGGTCACGAGGTTGAACGCCGAGGCGATGGAGGCATTGATCTCGCTGACGGTGCTGTTGGCGCGGCAGTCGTCAGCGCCCTCGCCGGCGTGGTTATCCCCGAGAATGGAGCTGCGCACGGTCATCACGGCGCCGTCTTCCGCATACAGCCCGCCGCCTTGCAGTCCGGCGCTGTTGCCGGCGAGGGTGACATTGTCGAGGCGCGTTTCCATCAATTGGTCACCCACGAACACACCGCCGCCGTGGTTGCGGGCATGGTTGTTGACCAGGGTCGAGTTGCGCAGGTCCACGACACCCCGACTGACGTGGATGCCGCCCCCGGTGGCCGAGGCGCCTCCGGAGGCCATGCGGGTTCTGTTACCCGTCAGCGTGGAGTCATACACCGTCAGACTGGTGCTGTCATTGCCGGCCGCGTAGAGGGCGCCGCCGCGGTACGCCAGATTGTCCCGCAACACGCTGGTATGAACGGTCAGGTCGTTGCTTGTGAGGATGACGCCGCCGTCTTCCAGGGTGTTGCCGAAGCCTTCCACCGTGACCGCCTCAAGCGTCAGCGCCGCGTTCCCGTAAAACGCCCGGTCGTCGAACCCGGTCCCGGCGCGGATGACCACGTCCCCCGGGATGCCGGTCTCGCCGAAGATCCGCATGGCCCGATCCACGTCCAGGTCGCCCACTGTCGCATCTCCGTCGCCGGGGATGACCAGCTCGTAGGTGCCGGCCGGCAACTGGATCTCGTTCTCGGGGGAGGACTGGCGGGTGCACTGGTTGTAGCCGGTGATACCGTCCGACTGGTTGGCCAGGTAGACGGCCTCGCGCAGGGAACAACCGTCCCCGACGCCGTCGTCTTCGTCCGTGGTGGTGTTCACCGTAATGAGGTCGGCGGAGGCGGGCGCCGCAATCAGAACGCAAACGAGTATCGCCAGCAGATGTGTTCGTGGGGTGGGGGCGTGCATGGGCTTCTCCTTCCTGATTCTGGTGGCGCGACACGCGTGAACGATGCACGGAGTGCTTGCGTGACGGCGCCGGGTCTTCCCTCAACCGTAAAGAAGGTTAGGCGCCCCGGGCCCCGGCGGATATCCCGCATATGGGGGGTGAGGGACCTCGGATCAGGCGGGAAATAGCGCCCGCAGCCGTCGCACGCCGGAAGGGCCTCGTGCCCGCTTCAGGCAACGTTGGCGCTCCGAAGAGCGGTCCGGCGCAGCGGGTTGCGAAGAGCCCTTTGCCGCGGCACCGGCTCTGTGCCGTCCGCTCGTGGTGCCGTCAGTGCCCGCACAAGCACCGGGTGTGCATTGAATTCGTCCAGGACAAGACGCCCGAGCGGCTTATACCGAAATGCTCATCTTGGCGTGTGCCTTGCGCTTATCAACGCCGCTGGCCATTCGTGGGGTCCGCGACAACCGACCACTGTCTCGAAAACGTGGTGCCCCCCGAGTTCCGTGCTCCGACTATTGCCGCGGGGGCGCGCCGGTTACAGCCAATCCGGCGCGACCTGGATTCGCGGTGAGGTTTGGGTGCGGCGTCGCCGCCGCGATGGTGTCCCCGGAAGGTGTGAGATCCGCGCCGGGCGGGTGGCCCTTGACTGGACCGGCCGACTAATCCGCTGCCCTTGGCTGAGCAATGTCGCGAAGCCGTTGCGTCACCGCGGCCATGGTGTCGAAGCGCGCGTCCGCGTCCTTGGCGAGCAGTGTCGCCACGGTGCTTGCCAGCTCCTCCGGTACATCCTTGCGCAGATCCGTCAGAGGCTTCGGGGCGGCCGTGATCTGCTGGCTGAGAACGCTGGCCGTGGCGCCCTGGAAGGGAGGGGCACCGGTGAGCATGTGGTAGACCACGATGCCGAAGGCATACATGTCGCTGCGGTGGTCCGCTGGCGCGCCCGCAGCCTGTTCCGGGCTCATGTAGCCGGGCGAGCCAAGCACGCTGCCGACAACGGTGGCCATGCTGGAACCGGTGACCTTGGCGAGCCCGAAATCCGCTATCTTCGGCCGCTCGTCGCGGCCAAGCAGCACGTTTCCCGGTTTGAAATCCCGATGCACGATACCGCTGTCGTGGGCTGCCCCCAGTGCCTCGGCCAGCGGGATGGACAGTGCCAGCGCGTGGTCCACGGCCATTGGCGCGTTGGCGTTCAGATACCTTTCCAGCGACTGCCCCGTCACCAGCTCCAGGACGATGTAGTTGCCCGAACCCGAGGCGACGAAGTCGTAGACCTGGACGATGCCGGGATGGGTGAGACGCGCCGCCGCCCTGGCCTCCTGACGGAAGCGCTCGGCCAGATCCGCCGTGGCCGCCGTCGACTGGGGCAGGGCCTTGATGGCGACAGGGCGGTCCAGCAGCGTGTCGCGGCCGCGATAGACAACGCCCATCGCGCCCCGACCGAGCTCGTCGGTCGCCACGTATCGGCCGTCATCGTCCACCGGGCGGCTTTGCGGTATCTGGACCCCGATCGCGGTGGCCGCACTCGCGGCCATAGTGCCGTCGCCGCCCGTTGATAGCCACTGCGTGAGGTTCCGCCGCTCGTCTTTCACGGACTCGCGCACCGCCGGCCCGGCGGCCAGGGTCATGGCCTGGTTGAGCAGTGCGAGGCTGCGCTCCGGATTGTGCTCCATCAGGGCCCGGGCGTCACGGAGCAGGGCGTGCGCCTTTTCGCGGGCTGCCGCCAGAGTCGGCTGCAACGAGCGGGCCAGTAGTACGACGGCGGCTCCGGCAAGGACGAGCCAGTATATCCATAACATTGCTCGATAGGCGGTGGCGTTGCGGGGATCCGCCTCTTCCGTCCTGATGATGCCGAAAAGGTGTTCCTGGGACACCGCGGGGAACAGCCAGTCCGCAAGCCCTTGCGCCATGCCGGGCAGCAGCCAGAGTCCGAACGCGATCAGGGCGGCGAGCATCGCGATGACGGGCCAGGACGATGCCAGCCATTCACGCAGCAGAGCGGGGTGGCCGGCCAGTGCAGCCAGCGAAGAGGTGGTCGAGGAGAGCTGGCCCGGCAGGGTTCGTAGGTATCCCGTGATCGTTGCCAGCGCGTTTCCCTTTTCCACTGCCGTCCCCGGATTCAGTTTCGTTGTTGGCCGCTCCGTTGCAGATGCTACCGCAGCCGGCCCCGGCGGCTTGTGCGCCGGTTCGCACTGGAGTTCCGCACTCCCGGCCCGTTGTGGGAGCGGCGCCCCTGCCGCGATTCTCCGGCGCCGGTTCGCGGACATGGGCCGCTCCTACAGCGAGACGGTGTCAGCGCGTCGACCAACGGCGCCATCGCCACGTGGTCTTCAATCCCCCACATGGGCCACGGATCACGATTTACCCGGCAAGGCGGCGGATGGCAGCGTGCCTTCGCGGGATTTGGCGATCTGCGTAACAGTTCATTTCGTGAACCGGTCACCGGCTGCGACGGTCGCTACCCGGGGCCGGATTGATGGGGGATCTGCGCCGGTCCCGCCGGCATTGGCAGCATCAAGTTGAGGGGGCCACAAGAATGACAAGCCGCGCACTGATCTCGGGCACCGTAATCCTGATCTCCAGTCTTCTGGCCGCCTGTGGTGGTGGTGGAGGTGGTGGTGGCGGGGGTGGTGGTGCCACCACCGTGCCATCGGGTTGTGCCGGCCTGAGCTGGGGCAACACCAGCCTCTCGCCGATGGAATCGGTCGCGGTCAGCGGGTTATCCGGTCGTTTCGACCAGGCGGTTCAGAACGACCAGGCCCAGCTCTACGCCGAGGCCCGCCCCAAGGGCGATGACGAGGCGGAGTTCGTGCCGCTGCCAATGGTGATCGACAGCCAGGGCGGCAACACCACGCTGAACGTCGGCGCGCCCGTGAACACCGACGATCCCTACAGCAGCCGGACCTATCAGACGACCCTGGTCGCCGGCAGCGTGCGCTGCGACGGCCCCGATTTGCAGGTCAGCGGCATTTCGAACAGCTCCACCGACCACATCAGCCGGTACATCCAGACCATGGAGTCGTTGCTGGTGGACGAGGCTCGGCCCTATGGCATCACCAGCTACAACGGTCTGCTCCAGCGCCGGCAGCAGGTCATCAACGGCTCGCAGATGCCGCCGCTGGGCCTGATCGGCGCGCTGCTGGCGGTCGACTCCCTGGAGGATCTCAAGGCCCATGTCGGCGCCATGAGCTCGGGGGACCGTACCATCCTCAACGACATTGTCGCCCAAAGCGGCATCGCCGATGCGCTGCAGCAGTACGACCAGACCCTGGGGACACTCGGAGCGCCGTCCCTGCAGACCGGGGACGACCCGGCGCGGATCCGCCCGGCCGGCACGGGGCAACCCATCACTGCGCCCTACCGATTTCGCGAGGACGGTCGCATTACGGCGCTGGCGCAGCCGGCCTCCAGCTGCGCGAGCCTCACCGGCTCGCCGGTATCCATCGGCAAGGCCAGCGAGCTCTCCCATTACATGACGGCCCAGGATGCCGCGGAGCAGGCGCTGTCCGGCTACAGCGGCGCCACCCGCGAATACGTTGGCTTCATCTCGCCGTTGGGGGATCTGGTGGTGCCCGGCGCCGGTACCGCCGTAGGGCTCATGGTGTACGTGGAGTCGACCCTGCGCAGCTACTCCGCCAACACGCTACCCAGCCATTTCACGGCCATGAGCATCGATCTGACTCCCGGGAGAACCATCCCCGAGGACAATGCCATCGCCGGCCAGACTCCCTTCTGGACGAATGCGCTGGTCAATGCCGAGTCCAACGGGCACAACCTGACCGAGCCGGCGATCGACGCGCTCAGCCAGGCCATCGGCATCGGCCGCTGGGCTGGCTCGTTGACCAAGACCGCGTCCGTTACGGATGACGTAGTGGATACCGGTGTGAGCTTTGCCCAGAACGAGTTGTTCGGCTGGATCAAGAACCAGTCGGGCAACGCCGACTGCCTGGAGGTGCCGTCGCACACCTGGCGGGCCATCAACGTCTCGGATCCGGCCTACACCCAGTCCAGTGTGGTCGGCAGCGCCTTCGGCCTCGCCACCCACGAGTTCTGGGGCCAGGACCTGAACCTCAACGAGATCGGCACCGCCGAGCTGGCGGTGACTACCCGCCAGCAGCCCTTCGGCGGGGCACAGATCGCTGCCAACGACCTGGTGGATGTGGTCAAGCAGGTGGTCACCTGGGACCCGGCCGCCATCATGGTCGAGAACCGGGGCACGAATAAGCAGGTGACAATCCAGGTGGACCGGACCGTGCGCCCGTCCGTGCTGCCGAGCCTGACGATGTCCCAGGGGGTGAGTATCGTCAGCGGGCCCACCGCGAACGGGGATGGCAGCTTCGACGTGACCATCCAGACGCCCTCGCGGAAGGACCAGTACCCGGCCACGGTCACCGCCACCCGCCAGGCCGTGCTGCCGCCCACCAACAATGGCCGCAGCGGCACTCTGGAGCTGATTTCCAACCGGCGGGTCACGTTGCGGCCGGCGACGGACTGCATCGCGCCGGACGGCAGCCTGACCCTGCAGGCGGAGACGGTCGGGTTCAGCGCCGGCGACCGGGTGGATTGGTCGATATCCGGCCCCGGCACCATCACGCCGGCCTCCACCAGCGGCGACACCCGCACCGCGACCTACGACCCGGGCGGCACCGAGGGTGTGGCCGACATCTCCGCCGCGGCCGCCGACGACGCTTCCATCAGCGACCAGTCGCGAATCAGCGTGGGCGAGTGCGATGCCCAGATGCATGTCTACGGCAAGCTCACGGTCGGGGCCTCGGCCGGCAACAACGATTCCAAGTACGACAGCGACGACACCGGCATTCTCAGCCAGCCGCCCCAGCCGCCGCGCAAGCCGGCGAATTTCTGGAACGGCCGCACCGAGTCGTTCATGAGCACCGAGAGCACGACGGGCGACCTCTTCAATGGTGGACCGAGCGCCTCGGCGGACGCCCAGGGCGCGCTGGACCTGCTCTCGGACGGTAACGGCGGCCTGACCTTCCGTCATGACAGCGACACCCTGAGCGATCAGTGCCGCCGCGATCCGGACCCGAACGACGACACCGTGCGGTGCTCCGGCGGCAACACATCGACCGCGGGCATCGTCTCCTACTACGTGGACATCGACGCACCCACGACCCTGGAGCTGACGGTCTCGGGCCGCTGCGAGCGCGTCGGCGATGCCTACGGCGGCGCCTTCGTCACCAGCGACGCCTTCCGTTCGGTCGGCGGCGACCCGACGGACATCGGTGGCCTGAACGGGCCATTCCCGAACCACCCCAACTACACTAGCGACAATGGCCAGATCCCCATGTCGGTGCCGGATCTCGGCGCGGGCAACATCTGTGCGTCGGGCAATCCGGGCACGTTCAGCTACAGCCGCACCCTGGATCTCGACGGACCGGTGGTCCAGGGCCAGACGGACGTAATCTACCTGCAGGTGGGTATCGGGACCATTCTCGGCAACGACCACTATCCGCAGTACAGCATCACCGACGCCCTGAGCACCGGCGGCAGCGGCAGCACCCCCACCGCGCCGGCACCGAGCAGCGATCCGGCAACCGGGAGCTACACGGGGCGTGGTGATATCGAGTTCAACGTGCGGCTGGACGAGCAGTAACCGGGCTCACGGGCGGCCCCAGGGTGCGGGATTGGACCCGTACCTCGGGCGCTGCCGTGGGAGCGGCGCCCCGCCGCGATTCTCCGGCGGCCCGTTCGCGGCCATGGGTCGCTCCTACGCTCGGGGCGTATCGGTGCGTTCGGGGTCGGCCCTGGCCGCGATCCACACACGAGCCATCGCCGCGGGGACGCGCCTCCCACAGCCAAGCCGATGGCACCCCGGGTTGCGGTGAGGTGTGGGAGCGGCGCAAGCCGCGATACCGCATTGGCCTTGAGCCTGTCGCCATCTCCGGCGCACCGGCATGCATACTTTGAGGCCGTTGGAGCGGAACCCGGCATGGTCGGGGCTCAAAGCTCGACTATACTCGCGGGGTTGGCGGCAACCCGCAGCCGCCGTGGCCCGATTAGCCCCTCCAGAGGAAGGAGGCGAGCATGGTGCCGGATCATTTCGACGAGCACTGCAACCCCGCGCCCCGGGATGCCGACGAGCTGCTTTCCGCGAACGAGGGGTTCAGCGGCAGCGCGGAGCACCTGGAACGCTTCGCGGCCGTGGCGGCCACGCCGCTGCGGCATCCGTCCCGGAGCGAGGCCCTGCACGCGTGGAAGGATTTCAACCGTGTCGACACGCTCGACGACCAGGGCCTCCCCATCAAGGCCAGCCCGAGATTCCGTGGCGTGGACCTCCGAGGTGCCGACCTTCGCAATGTCTACCTCGGCTATGTTGATCTGCGCGGTGCCAGGCTGGACGAATGCGATCTGCGAGGCGCGCGCATGAAGGGCGCCAAGTTCGCCGGTGCCGTGTTGCGGGGTGCCCGCCTGGATGACGCCTACTTCGCCTTCGCCGATTTCGCCCACGCCGACCTCGGCCTCGCCAGCTGTGCGGGCACCAATTTCCGCGAGGCGAAGCTGATCGGCGCCGATTTCACTCTTGCCGAGCTCTCAGGCGCGCTGTTGGCGGACACCCAGCGCCGCGACTGGGTCCTTCGCGGCACGAGCTGCGCGTATGCTTACTGGGACCCAGATGCGCCGCCGACGGCCTACGGCCCGGGCGAGCTGGAGCGGCTCTTCTCCGAGGAGCACATCATCACCCTGGATGCCGGGGCGGGTGTGAGCCCCCGCGACCTCTCGTCGTTACCCATGCTCGTCCAGGCGCTGAAGATGCACAGCGGCGCGACCATCCGGCTGCAGAACGTGGAAGACAACAACGGCCGTTCCCGCGTGCGTTTCAAGGTGGAGGACGCCGCTGGCCTGGCGAGGGACGCCCTGGACAGCCTCGTCGGCCAGTTGCACGCGGCCCTGCGCGAGAAGGAGACCGTGATCTTTCAAAACGAGATTCACACGGTCGGACAGCTTATCCAGGGCGAGAACATCAACATCGTCGGGCGGGAGGGCGGATAGGTCATGGCCAAGTTCGAGAACAACATCCAGGGCAACGTCGGCCAGCAGATCACCGGCGAGCACATCAACCTAAAAACCGGTGATGTCCACGTCTCCGGGGACGTTCCGCTGTCGGCCGATGACGCCCGCACCCTCGAGGCCATAATCGCCAATCAGACGGCGGAGAAGCCCGGCTTCACCGAGGAATTGAAAGCCGAGGTCATGGACGCTCTCAAGGCCATCGCCCGGGACCAGGCCCGGGCGTTGCCCAAACGCGCTTACGAGCTGCTCAAGGCGTACTTTCCCGCTTACGTGAAACCGTTCCTGCCCTGAGCGCGGGCAGGCCACCGCGCAATCCCGGATGCGTGAGCCGGGCGACAGCCCACGACCAGCCAGCCTATTGGCGCGTGAGTCTGGCGGGGAATGCCCGCGCCCCGCCCTGCCGCGACGATGGCCGGGTTATCCCGGAACGCTCATGGCCCCCCGGCAATACCCTGTGCCCGGAGACGGCGCTCCGCCGGGGCCGTTCCCGGGCTAACCGGTGGGCTTTCGCGCGGTGATCGACCAGGAGCTGGAGGGCATCACGACGCGGCCGTCCTGCTGGTATGGGGCCAGTGCGTGCCGTAGCGCCTGTTCGATCTCACCGCGCCGGCGCTCGGCCAGCTCACCGGCTTCCCGGAACGCCTCGCCGGCCGGGCCGAGAGCGAGCTGGAACTCCACCGCCTCATCCACCGAGTGACCGACGATCACGGGGCCATCCAGCCGCCGGAACTCCATCGGTTCCAGTCCGGCCCGCTGCAATTGCTCGCGGACCAATCCCGGATCCGACATGGAAAACGGTCCCGGCCCGCAGTGCCGCACGTCCTCACCCGGCGCCGGCACGAAATCCAGAACCACTTCCTTGCCGACCCGCAGCCACGGGTTGTCATCGATGGGGCGCCAGACACTGAACAGAAGCTCGCCGCCGGGCCGAAGCGCGGCCGCGATGTTGCGCATGGCCGCCATCGGGTTCCCGAAGAACATCATCCCGAAGCGCGAATAGCACAGGTCGTGGCCGCCGGCGAAGGGGTAGGTCTCCACGTCCGCGGCGAGGAACTCGACGTTGTCCAACCCGGCCGTCATGGCGTCCCGCCGCCCCTTGTCCAGGAACCGGTCCACGCAGTCCACGCCGAGTACGTAGCCCTCCGGTCCGACCATCCGGGCCAGCTCGATGGCTGTGTCGCCCCAGCCGCATCCCACGTCCAGCACTCGCGCGCCCGCGGGGAGCGAGAGCTCATCCAGCGGCACCCGGCTGTGGTGGCTCATGCCCTTGGTGAGGATGCCGCGGAAGCGTTCGAACTTCTCGGCCAGCATATCGTTCCAGAACGCCACGTACGGGCTGCTCGCTGCCTCCATCGCGCTGCTCATGGCGACCCCTCCTTCTCGCATTGGCGTGGTCGATATGGGCCATGCTGATAAAGGCTTGGACACGCAGCTAGTGCAGAATCTGTAACGGCCATGACTCCGTTGCAGCGCCGTAGGCGGGCATCGTGAAGCGACGCCGACATCAGGGGCTTTGTCGGCTGCCGAGGGCAGCCGACCTACACGATTACATGGCCGGTTTGGTCTGTTGCGCGCTGGGGCGGGCGAGCAAGCGCTCCGCCCAGGCGTTAATCGCCTCGGGGACTTCCGTATCTATCAAGTACAGGAACTCCAGGGTCGGCGTGTAACAGATATCCGCCAGTGAGAACCGGTTTCCGACCAGGTAGTCGTTATTGCCAAGTTCCCGGGCGACGATTTCCAGGTGTTTGCCGATCTCCTCCGACGCCTTTTGCATTGCGTCCCGGTCCCAGCGCTCCTCCGGCAGGAACCGCTTCGGAAACAGGACCCGCCCCGCCCAGTTGGTGAGCTGCAGGTCGCAGAGCTTCATGTGCATGTCCATCCTGGCGCGCTCCCGGGCGTCGGCCGGCGCCAGTGCGGGTTCCGGGTGACGCGTCTCGAGATAGTTGAGGATGGCTGTTGACTCGTACAGCACGAAGTCACCTTCGACCAGGGTGGGCACCCGGCCATAGGGGTTGAGGGCCAGGTACTCGGGGGATTTGTGCGCACCGTTGGGCATGTCGACGGTTACCGGCTCGTAGTCGATTCCCTTCTCGGCCAGGGCCATGGTCACGCGTCGCGAGTAGTTGGATACGGGGTGGAAATGAAGCTTGTACATGCTTCCTCCGAAGCGGTTGGCAATCCGTTTATGGTGGAGACAAAGAACCGTCTTCGCGGCACCCAGAATACTAGTGCCGCGCTCACGCACCCGCCACCGGCGGTGCCAGTCAGGCTTCGGCCCCGGCTATCGGTCATACGCGTTGCCGTGACATGCTGTCCGCGCCGGATACCTCACGGGAGTCGCCATGGCGCACCGCCAACCGCCGCAAGACGTCGCCCGCCTGCGCGCAATCGCACTGGGCGTGGTGACGTTCATCACCGTGTTGTGGGCCGTCCAGGCCGTATTGACGATCACCGGCTGGAACGCCGCACCGCTGGGCCTGCGGCCCGGGGTGCCGTGGGGGCTGGTCGGCATCCTCACGGCACCGTTGATACATGGCTCGTGGGGGCACCTGATCAGCAACACGCCGGCGCTGCTGATTCTGGGTACGGCGATGATCTACGGAACCCCGGCGGCGTCACGGTTGGCGCTGCCGGTCATCTGGTTCGGGTCGGGTGTCGGCATGTGGCTGTTCGCCCGGGAGTCGGTGCATATCGGCGCCAGCGGGCTGACCTACGGCATGATGTTCTTCGTGTTCATCGTCGGCATCCTGCGCCGCGACCGGCGCTCCATCGCGCTGGCCATGCTGGTGTTCTTCCTCTACGGCAGCATGATCTGGGGCGTTTTTCCGACCTCGCCCGGCATCTCCTTCGAGTACCATCTGTTCGGCGCCCTGGCCGGTGCCGCCTGTGCATTCCTGCTGCGCGAGCGTGACCCGCTGCCGGCGAGAAAGCGCTACGACTGGGAGGACGAAGACGACAAAGAAGAATGGGGGCTGGACGCGGACGCGACGGAGGAGGAGCTGTTCTTCGCCCGCCGCCGGCCGGGTGAGCACGACGACTGATCCGTATTCATGAACACGGGCTTGAGCGTGCCGGCGCCGCGCCATCGAGTGTTAACGACGGTAGCCGCCTAGGTCGGCATCGCGAAGCGACGCCGACAAAATGATTGAGCATCGTCGGCTGGCAAGCCCAGCCGACCTACGACTGCCGAGGAACTGGACTGGTTGACCGGGCAGGTGGACCGTCAAACCGCGGCTGTGTCCCTGAATATCGTTAGAACGTCGTTTCCCATCCAAACGGGCCGTCTAAGCGGTCAAAACAGCTTCATTTGAGCCCGTTTTCCCGTCCCGTCATAGGGTTGCGTTGGTCCGACCCCGTTTTCCGCCCCGCCCGAAGGTGGCTAAAGCGCCCGCAGGGTGGGCGAAGCCCACCGGGGAGTTATGCGGGCACGGTGCACCTGGGTGGGCTCTCGCCCACCCTACGTTCAGCGGGCCAACCGATCGCTGAGCCCCAGCCCTGGCTCCGAGGTTACGTCGCGCAGGATCAGTCGGCGGCGGAACTCGTTTTCCTCCAGATAGATGCACACGGCGTTGAAGCTCGGACGCTTGGCCATTGGGCCGCCTACCGGCATCGTTCCAAGGTCGTCGGTCTGACCGATGCGCAGAAGCTCAGTGCAGTTGATGCCGTTGGCGTGGGCCGTCCGTTTGGCCAGGCAGTAGACGCCCGCCGCCCGCGGTAGTTCGCCGTCGGTATCGAGTATGCCGAACGCATACCGATGACCGGAGGCGCCGCGCAGCGTGCGCCAGCCGAGCAGCCGGGCCGGCTGGCTCAGTCGGTCGGCGAGTCCGGCCGCGTGTTGTGCGAGCGGTTCGGCCATTTGTGTTGCCTCCAGCGCATTCGATGCGCGGCTAACTCTTCACCCGCGTGTTATCGGGGTCGTAGAGCCCCCGATATCCCACCGCCTCGATCCGCAGCGGATAGGTCTCGCCGAAGTACTCCATGTGCAGCTCTTTCCCTTCGACAGCGTGCTCGGCGGGGATGTATCCCAGGGCGATGATCTCCCGCACCGACGGGCCGTAGGCGAGGCTGGTGGTGTAGGAGCGTCGGCCCAGGGAATCGACCAGCACCTCGCCGCTGGCCGGCTCCAGGATGGGCCATTGGCCGACCGGGTAGCGGGGCACGCCGTTGCTGTCGGTGTGGGCGCGCAGGGTCATGGTGCACATGTAGGCCGGCTGGCGGTCGCGCTGGCGTTGCTCCAGGTAAGCGGCCTTGCCGTGGAAGTCGGGCTCCTTGACCTTGGGGCGGGCCAGGCCGGCTTCATAGAGGTTGTATTCGGTCTCCAGGTCCACGTTCTGAAGGCGCAGGCTGTTTTCCAGGCGCCGGGTGTTGGCGTAGGTCTCGATGCCCACGGGCACCACGCCCTGATCGAACAGCAGGTCCCACAGGGCCAGGCCATAGCCGAACGGGGTGTAGAGCTCCCAGCCCTGTTCGCCCACGTAGGAGATGCGGAAGGCCCAGACGGGGATGCCCTGGATCTCGATATTCCGCGCGGTGGCGAAGGGGAAGTTCTCGTGGGTGAGCCCCTCCGGGTCGTCGGCGACGGCCTGCAGCGTGTCCCGGGCATGGGGACCCCAAAGGCCGAGGGTGGCCAGCTGGTCGGTGCGGTCCTCGATGGCGGCGTTGTAGCCGCCGTCCTCGATCATGCGCCGGATCCAGACCAGGTCCCGGTGGCCGGTGTCGCCGCCGCAGATGGCGCGGTAGCTGGTCTCGCCCAGGCGAACGATGGTGAGATCCGAACGCACGCCGCCGTGGGCGTCCAGAAAGTGGGTGTACACGCCCTTGCCGGCGGGGATGCTGCCGCCTACCTTGGCCACGGACAGATATTCCATCAGCGCCTCGGCGTCCGGGCCGGACACGTCGTAGATGGCGAAGTGGGAGAGGTTGATCATGCCCACGCTGTCGCTCAGGGCCAGCTGCTCGGCGTTGGACACCTTCCAGAAATGCCGGGCGTCCCACTCGTTGAGGCGGTCCGGGATCTTCGCCATGTAGTCGGTCAGGCGTTCCTCGTTGGCCTGGTAGCCGTGGGCGCGCTCCCAGCCGGCGGCTTCCATGAAGTAGCCGCCCAGGGCCTGTTCCCGGGGCCAGAACGGGCTGCGCCGGAAGTTGCGGCCGTGCTCGTAGGGCTCGCGCGGGTGCACCGGCGGGTCGTAGATCTTCCTGGCCGTCTCGTAGCAGCGGCCGTAGACGTATTTCGACGTCTTCTGGATGGGGTAGAAGCGGGCGATGTCCACGCTGTGGGGGTCCATCTCCGGCGCGCCTTTGGTGAGCCAGTCCACCATGATCTTGGCCGCGCCGGGGCCGTCCTTGATCCACACCGCCTCGCACAGCCACATCCCCCGCACCTCGGGGGATTCGCCCATCAGGGTACTGCCGTCGTTGGTGACGGACAGCAGCCCGTTGAAGGAGTACTTGTCGTCCCAGCCCAGCTCGCCCAGCACGGGCGTGAGCTCCACGCCGCGCTCATAGGCGCTCATCACCTGCTCGATGTCGAGATCGCGCATGGACGGCGACAGCCGGGCGTCCTTGGGCTCGGCGATATCCCGGGCGTGGACCAGCCGGGGCTCGTGGGCCTCGTAGTAACCCCACTCGATACGCCCGCCCTCGGTGGTGGTGGGGTCGCCGGTGTCGCGGACGTAGGCGGAGTTCCCCTGGTCCCGCATCAGCGGGTAGTAGAGCTCCTCGCCCGTGCCGGCCAGGGCGTCGTAGGGACCGAAGAACAGCAGCGGGTGCTCCAGGGGCATCAGAGGCAGGCGCACGCCGGCCATGTCGGCGATCACCGGGCCCCAGATGCCGCAGGCGAGAACCACCAGCGGCGTCTTGATGTAGCCCTTGGCGGTCTCCACGCCGCAGATGCGGCCGTTCTGGACGTCGATGCCGGTGGCCGGCGTGTTGGCGAAGGCGCGCAGGCCACCCTGGTTCTGGCAGCGTTCCACCAGGGCGCCGGCCACGCGCTGTGAGCGGGGCGCGACCAGGCCGGCGTCCGGGTCCCACATGGCACCCTGGATGAGGTTCTCGTCCAGCAGCGGGAAGCGCTCGGCGGCCTCGCTGGCGGAGATCATGTAGGCGTTGGTGCCGAAGGCCTTGCCGGAGCCCACCTTGCGCTGGAGCTCGGCCATGCGGGCATCGTCGTCGACCCGGGCCACCTCCATGCCGCCCTTCTTCGTGTAGTAGCCCATGGACTCGTAGAACTTGCGGCTGTACACCGTGGTGAAGCAGTTGAGCTTGTCGTGAGAGGTCATGAAGCAGAAGTCGGAGGCATGGGAGGTCGACCCGATGTCCGTGGGAATGGCCGACTTCTCCAGGCCGACGATGTTGCTCCAGCCCTGCTCGATGAGGTGATGAGCGATGGATGCGCCCACGATGCCGCCCTGGCCGATGATGACGATGTCCGCGCTCTTGGGTAGTTCCGCCATTTCCAGTTCCTCCAGGGGCCGGCGCTATGCCAGCCCCGTTATCCAGCCCGCCGAATCCAGACCGATGCGTTCCGCCGCCGCGCCCCGAGGCAGGCCCGGCATCATCATCACGTCGCCGCAGACGGCCACCACGAACCCGGCGCCGCCGGACAGCCGCACCTCCCGTACCGGCAGCGTGTGGCCGGTAGGGGCACCCAGGGCGTTCGGGTCGCTGGAGAAGCTGTACTGGGTCTTGGCGATGCACACGGGCAGGTGGCCGTAGCCCTGGGCCTCGTAGAGTTTGAGGCTGCGCGCGGAGGGTACGCTCAGGGCAATGTCGTCGGCGCCGTAAATGCTGGTCGCCACGGTGCGCAGCTTCTGCGCCAGGGGCATGGCGTCCTCGTAGAGCAGCTGGATTTCCGGCGGCGGGCCGGCCAGGGCCTCCTGGACGGCTTCGGCCAGGGCCTCGGTGCCTTCGCCGCCGCGGGCCCAGTGGTCCGCCGTGACGGCCCGCAGGCCGAGTTCCGCGCACAGCGCCAGGACGGTGTCCAGCTCCGCTTCCGTGTCACCGGGGTGGCGGTTTACGGCCACCACCGGCTCCAGCCCGAAGCGGCGCAGGTTGGCTACGTGCCGTGCCAGGTTGTCGGCGCCGCGGCGCACGGCGTCGGCGTCGGGGTTGTCCAGGTCTTTCTTCGGCACGCCGCCGTGCATCTTCAGGGATTTGACGGTGCTCACCAGCACGGCGCCGTCGGGCCGCAGGCCCGAGTGACGGCACTTGATGTCCAGGAACTTCTCTGCGCCCAGGTCGGCGCCGAAGCCCGCCTCCGTCACGACGACGTCGTTCAGGGCCAGCGCGGTGCGGGTGGCGGTGACGGAGTTGCAGCCGTGGGCGATGTTGCCGAACGGCCCGCCGTGAACGAAGGCCGGGTTGTGCTCCAGGCTCTGTACCAGGTTGGGGGCCAGGGCGTCGCGGAGCAGGGCGGCCATGGCGCCGTCGGCGCCCAGGTCGCGGGCGGTGATCTGCACGCCGTGCCGGGACTGGGCCACCACGATATTGCCCAGGCGCCACTGCAGGTCGGCGAGATCGTCCGCCAGGCAGAGGATGGCCATGATCTCCGAGGCCGCCGTGATGTCGAAGCCGGTCTCGCGGGGCACGCCGTTGGCGGTGCCGCCGGCGCCGACGATGATGTTGCGCAGAGAACGGTCGTTCATGTCCATCGCCCGGCGCCAGAAGCACTGGCGGGGGTCGATGTCCAGCTTGTTGCCCCAATGCAGATGGTTGTCCAGCATCGCCGCCAGCAGGTTGTGGGCGGTGGTGATGGCGTGGAAGTCGCCGTTGAAGTGGAGGTTGATGTCCTCCATGGGGATGATCTGGGCGCGGCCGCCGCCGGCGGCGCCGCCCTTCATGCCGAAGCACGGGCCCAGGGAGGGCTCGCGCAGGCAGACCGTGCTGCGCAGGCCGATGCGGTTGAGGCCGTCGTTCAGGCCCACGCTGGTGGTGGTCTTGCCCTCGCCGGCGGGGGTCGGGTTGGTGGCGGTGACCAGCACCAGCTTGCCCCGCGGCGCGTCCCGCAGCGCGGCGACCTGTTCCAGGGACACCTTGGCCTTGTAGTGGCCGTAGGGCACCAGCGCGTCCGGGGACAGGCCCAGGCGTTCCTCCGCCAGGGCCAGTATGCGCCGCGGCTTCACCGCGCGGGCGATCTCGATGTCCGGCGCGCCGGGCGGCGGCATACCCGCCGGTTCGGTATGAGGGACGGGACCGTGGGCGGTCTCGGTTTCCTGTAGCGATACATCCATCGCCGTTCTCCGGGTTCGTTGCGTTCGTTCAGTACTCGGCGGGTGCCTCGACGCCGAGCGTTTCCGGCAGCCCCTGCCCGTTGCGCAGGCCCGTCAGCCAGTCGATGCCGGGGCCCACGCCGCCGAAGGGGAACAGGTGGATCCCGGCCATGGGCCTGGCCATGCCCGTGGCGTACTGCCGGGCGAGCTCGCCCACCAGCTCGTCGGGCCGCCAGCCGCCGCCCAGGGCGAGGGCCACGTCCGGCCGGCGGGTCAGCATCCGGGTGGAGGAGCCCACGCCGCAGTGCAGGGCGTAGCGCCAGAGGGTGCGAAGCTTCCCGGCGCCGGGAATGCCCACCCAGACCGGCAGGTCGATCCCGGCCGCCTGCAGGCGTTGCAGCCAGGCAAGGACGGGTTCGGCCTCGAAGACGAACTGGGTGGCGATCCAGACTTCGCTGCCGGTCTGCCGGGCGTAGGCCGCTTTGGCCTCCAGGGCCGCCATCGCGGCCTCGTCGTTGGCCGCCGCGTGGCCCTCCGGGTGACCGGCTACCCCGACGCGGCGGAAGCCGTGGCGCAGCAGAATGCCGGAGTCCAGCAGCTGCAGCGTGTCGCCATACGGGCCGGCGGGTTTCTTGCGGTCTCCGGCGATGAGGAGCAGCTCGTCGGTGCCCGCCGCCTGCAGCCGGTCCAGCAACTCGCCGAGCCAGTCCTCGCCGGGCACGGCCCGGGCGGCGACGTGGGGCACCGGCCTGAGCCCGGCGGCGATGATGGTGCGGCAGGCGGCGAGGGTCTCATCCACCGTCGTGCGCGGCGTGTGCGGCAGGTAGACGCGGGTATCCGCGGGCAACTGCCGCAGCGCCGGCGCCTCGCTGGCATGGGCGCTGGCCGGGATCTCCAGGGATGCGCCCGCGGCCAGGGCCGTGAGCGCGAACTCCGGGGTCCACGCATCGACCGTTTCGGCGACCGTGCTCTGTGACGTCATGGCTGTGTGCTCGCGTCCGCGGATTGATGGCGTTTGTCGGCGCTGCCGTGATGCCGTCAGTACGCGTAGTCGCGGCCGTGGCTGACGGCCACTTCCCGGGCGCTGGGGTTCTCCGACGGCCGGAACGGCACCTGAACAACCTCCGCGTCCACGGGGAGCCCGGCGGTCTCGGCGTATTCGTCCGGCAGCCAGACCTTCAGACGCGTGCCGTGGGCCTGGTGGGTGACCGGGACATAGGCCAGGGCGATGTTGGTGCCCAGCTCGGGCGCGTACCACGGCGAGGTCACGTAGCCGATGGGCTCGGCCTCGGCGCCGTCGCCGACCAGCCAGAAGTCAGGGGCGTAATCGGTGACGGGCTGTCCGCCCATCTTCAGGCCCACCATGATGTTGCGGAACGGATAGCGCCCCGCCTCGATCTCGTCACGGACCGCTTCGAGGCGTGCCTTGCCGATATAGGGCGCGCTCTTCTTGCGCGGCACCTGGTAGCTCAGGTTGCACTGGAAGGGCAGCGTTTCCTGGTCCAAGTCCTGGCCCCAGGAGAGGATCCCGGCGGCGATCCGGCGGTGATGGGCCGGCGCGATGACCTGCAGGCTGTGCTTGCGCCCGGCCTCCAGGACCGCGTGCCACATGGTCTCGGCGTGGTAGGTGGCGTCCTTGAGGTAGATCTCGTAGCCCTTCTCGCCGGTGAAACCGGTCTGGGAGATGATCACGTCGCAGCCGGCGAGCTGGGCCGCCATCAGGCCGTAGTACGGGATCTCCCGAACGCCCTCGCCGAACAGATCCACCATCAGCGCCTCGGACTTCGGCCCCTGGATCTGGACGGGGCAGACGTCGATCTCGCCGATGGAGACGTTGTAGCCCATCCCCAGGTTCACGCCGCGCAGCCACCATTCCAGGTCGCTGTCGGACAGGGAAAACCAGAACTCGTCCTCGGCGACGCGCAGCAGCACCGGATCGTTGAGGATTCCGCCTTCCTCGTTGCAGAGGATGACGTAGCGTCCCCGCATGGGCTTGATGCGCGTCGCGTCCCGGGTGATCACGTAGTTGACGAAGGCCTCGGCATCGGGACCCTTGACGCGGATCTGGCGCTCCACGGCCACGTTCCACATGGTGACGTGGTTGACCAGGGCGTCGTACTCGACCATGGCGCCGCCGTCCTCCGGACGCACGTAGCCGCGTGGATGGAACATGCGGTTGTAAAGCGTCGCCCGCCAGCAACCGGCCTCCACGGACAGGTGCCAGAACGGGGATTTCCGCTCGCGGGTGGAAACCAGCATCTCCACCGGGGTCGGGCCGGTCTGGCGCAGGTTCACCGGCACCCGCCGGTCGCTCTGGTCGACACTGGACCAGCCGGTGGTGTCCGTTGCCGTGCTGGCGCCGGTCTGCGGGAAGGGGTGGACGGTGTTGTCCGTGGAAGCCTGCTCTTGATCCATGGTCGCGCCTCGCTGTGCCTGGGGCCGAATTGCGACTTCAGTCTCGCGCAGCGCGGGCAGCCCCATTTGCCTGAATGCGGTATCGGTGGTTTTGGAGGCGCCATCGGGGTGCCTTGGAAGCGGCAATGCACTTGGGCGGAATGCTGCGGTTCGGACAGTGGTTCGCGGCCAGGGGCCGCTCCTGCACCGCCGCGACCGCGGCACCTGTAGGAGCGGCGCACGCCGCGATCCGTTGCGAGCCCGTTATCGCGCCTCGCGGCGCTCCTACAAATCCCGCGGCCGGAACCAGGTCGTTCCGGCTTTGGCCGCGAACCCGTTGCCCACCACGGCGGGGACGTCGCTCCCAAAGGGGGGGCGAAGCCGGTGTGCCCACGGCGCAGTTGTGGGAGCCCCGTCCCCGGGGCGATGTGGTTGGACCGGCAATCGCGGCTCGCGCGGCTCCCGGAGCGTGCCGGAAGCCGGGATGCCAGCGTCGCAGCTGTGGGAGGCGCGTCCTCGCGGCGACGGTTCATTGCGGACTCGCCACTGATGGCGACGGACAAAAAAAGAGCGCCCCGGCACGCTCGCCGGGGCGCTCAGTCTCAGGGGTGCCGGGGAGTGCTTGGTCAGGCTTCAGCGGGAATGGTGTCCGTCCCGGTCTGCTCTGGGGGCGGTGTCTGGTCCGGCGTCCGGTCCTTCGCGCTCCGCGTACCTTCCATGGGTCGGGCGCGCAAACGTTCCTCGCGCGGCGCGATGCCGTGCACGTGCCGGTAGCAGCGGCTGAAATGCGGTGCGGAGACGAATCCGCAGGCGGAGCCGATCTCGGCGACCGAGAGGTTGGTCTGCGTCAGAAGCTGGCGTGCCCGGTGCAGCCGCAGCTGGAGGTAGTAGCGTGTGGGTACGCAGCCGAGGTGTTTGTCGAAGAGCCGTTCCAGCTGTCGGCGGGACAGCCCCGCATAGCGGGCCAGCTCGTCCAGCGCTATGGGCTCTTCGATGTTGGCCTCCATCAGGGCGACGGCGGAGAGCAGCTTGTCGTGATGCGCCCCGACCCGGGTCTTAAGCGGCACGCGCTGGCGGTCCCGGTCGTCGCGGATGCGCTCGTAGCTGAACTCCTCGGAGATGTCCGCCGCGAGGGCCCGGCCGTGCTGTTGAGCGATGATGTGCAGCATCATGTCCAGCGGCGCGCTCCCGCCGGCACAGGTATAGCGGCCCTGGTCGATGATGAACAGCTCGTCGCGGACCAGGGTCCGCGGAAAGCGCTCACGCATGCCGGCAATATACTCCCAGTGCACGGTGCAGCGAACGCCGTCGAGCAGACCGGCCACGGCGAGCAGGTAGCTGCCGGTGCACACACCGCCGATGGTCGCGCCGTGGCGGTGTTGTGTACGGAGCCACGCCGGCAGTCGCGGTGAGATGTCGTTCTCGATGCCGTTGCCGGCGCAGACGAATATCCGCTCCAGGTCTTCGGCGTCGCGGGCGGCGCGGTCCGGCTGGAGTTTGATGCCGTTGCTGGCGGCGACAGGCTGGCCGTCGTAAGTTAGAACCTCCCAGGTGTACAGCCATCGGCCGCTGAGCTGATTGGCCATGCGAAGTGGCTCCAGCGCCGAGGAGAAGGCGATCATGGAGTAGTTCGGCACCAGCACGAACGTGAACCAATGTGGTGCCTTCGTTACGGGCGATTGCTCCATCGCTGGCTCTCCAGCTCGCTTGGCTGTACCGCGACCGGCCGTTACCGGAAGCGCGGAAAAGTTCCTTTCAGGGTTGAACAATGCCACGCATTGAGGGGCCGTGCCCCCACCAGCGCGACACGCGCATGTCCATTTGCGACGTATGCGTTCGTCCGGCGTCGCAAATGGGCCATACTGCAATCATAAGACACGTGCCAAGTGTATGTGATGGTTGCGAAAACCGCCCATCGGAAAACATACCGCGCACGGCCTGCGTCAGGAGGTGGAGCGAGAATCATGGGTACCGTTGGCGGCGGGACGAAGAAGGTCCTCTATACCTTGAACACCATCCGGCAGATGGGTGTCGGCAAGGCAGGCAAGGCCCTGGTCGGGCGCAATACCTGCAAGGCCTGCGCGCTGGGGATGGGCGGCCAGAAGGGCGGCATGGTCAACGAGTTGGGCGAGTACCCGGCCGTATGCAACAAGAGCGTGCAGGCGCAGTCCAGCGACACCCAGCCGCCGATTCCGGAAGCCGTGCTGGGCCACTCACTGAAGGAGCTGCGCGAGCTCAGCGGTCACGAGCTGGAGCACCTGGGACGGCTGAATACCCCGCTGCACAAGGAAGCCGGCGCGGACCGCTACCGGCCCGTGGACTGGGACTACGCGCTGAATCGGATGGCCGAGCGGTTCGCGGCCACCGATCCGGCGCGTACGTTCTTCTACTCCTCCGGTCGGTCGTCCAATGAGGCGGGCTTCGTCCTGCAGCTCATGGCGCGGCTCTACGGCACAAACAGCGTCAACAACTGCTCCTATTACTGCCATCAGGCCACCAGCGCGGCCCTGGGCGGCACGGTGGGTACCGGTACGGCGACCATCGAGCTGGAGGACCTCACCGGCTGCGACCTGATCTTCGTCATTGGCGCCAACCCGTCCTCCAATCACCCGCGGTTCATCCACAAGCTCAAGGACTGCCGGGACCGGGGCGGCGACGTCATCATGATCAACCCCGCGCGGGAGCCCGGCCTGGTGCGATTCGCCGTACCCAAGAGCGCCAAGTCCATGCTCTCCGGCGGTACCTGGATCGCCTCGGACTACCTGCAGCCGCGAATCGGCACCGACATCGCTCTTTTCAAGGGCATCGCCAAGGCGGTGCTGGAGAACGGCTGGGAGGACGAGGCGTTCATAACCGCGTACAGCAATGGTTTCGCGGCCTTCCGCGATGACGTGGATGCCACCGGTTGGGACGAGATCGTCGCGCGCTGCGGGGTTAGCCGCGAGTCGATTACGCGGGTGGCCGAGCGCTATGCCCGGGCGGAGAACGTGGTGTTCGCCTGGGGCATGGGCATGACCCACCATCTGCACGGCGTCAGCAACATCGAGTACATTGCCAACCTGGCGCTGCTGCGGGGCATGGTTGGCAAGCGCTACGCGGGCCTGTTGCCGCTTCGCGGTCACAGTAACGTGCAGGGCATCGGCACCATCGGGGTGAAGCCCGTGCTGCCTGAGGGCGTGTTCCAGGCCATGGAGAATCATCTTGGGATCGAGCTGCCCCGCACGCCCGGGTACGACACCATGGGCGGCATGCAGGCGGCCCATGCCGGCGAGGTGGATGCCGCGCTGATGATGGGCGGCAATCTCTACGGCTCCAATCCCAATGCTGCGTGGGCGGGGGAGGCCCTGGACCGGATTCCGTTCAAGGCCTTCCTCACGACGACGTTGAACCGCGGCCATGTCTGCGGCGTGGACAACGGCGAGGTAATCATCCTTCCGGTCACCGCCAGGGACGAGGAATGGCAGCCCACCAGCCAGGAGAGCATGTTCAATTACGTGCGCCTGAGCGACGGCGGCATCCAGCGCCTGGACAACGTGCGCCCCGAGGTCTGGGTGCTGACGCAACTCGCCCGGCGGCTGCTGGGCGAGAACTGCCCGGTGGACTTCGAGGCCTTCGCGAACCACTCCACCATTCGCACGGCCATCGCGCGGACGGTGCCCGGCATGGAGCAGCTGGAGAGCCTGGACAAGGCGAGGGAGGAGTTCCACATCAGCGGGCGGCTGCTGCACAGCCCGCAGTTCCGTACCGCCGACGGGCGCGCGAGCTTCCGCGTCCACGAGCTGCCACCGTGGGCTGCGCCCGAGGCGGGGTACTACACCCTGACCACCGTGCGCAGCGAGGGTCAGTTCAACACCATTGTCTACGAAGAGACCGATACCTACCGGGGCACCGAGAGCCGCTGGACGGTGATGATGAATCCGGAGGATATCGCCGCCGCCGGCCTGGCGGATGGCGGCACGGCCGACCTGGCGTCCGCCAATGGCCGCATGCGTGGCGTGACCGTGAAGGCCTTCGACCTGCCACGGGGCAGCATCATGGCGTATTTCCCGGAAGCGAACGCCGTGACCGCCACCGACGTGGATGCGCGCAGCAAGACCCCCTCGTTCAAGTCCACGGTGGTGTGGTTGGAGAGGGTGTCGGCAGAGCATGAGGAACCGGTTGAAGTGGCCGAGCCCGCGGTTTCGTGAGAGCCCGGCCACCCTCTCTCCCCTGACACCTGTCCCGCGAGGGGAAGGGGTGGCGGCGGCGGGTCGTTCCCGCGCCGACGCTGCCAGAACGGGCCTGCAGGAGCGCCGCAAGGCGCGATTGCTGCGGTTTGGACGGTCGTTCGCGGCTTGCGCCGCTCCTGCAGGTGGCTGGGGTACAATGGCGTAGGAGCGGCCGATGGCCGCGAACCAGTTGGCCACCATCCGCGGCGGGGACGTCGCTCCCACAACCGATCGGAAGCCGGGGTTAATGGTTTGACGGTAGGAGCGCCGCAAGGCGCGATTGCTGCGGTTTGGACGGTTGCTCGCGGCTTGCGCCGCTCCTGCAGGTGGCCGGGGCACAACGGCGTAGGAGCGGCCCATGGCCGCGAACCATTTGGCCGCCATCGCGGCGAGGACGCCGCGCCCACACAATTGGCCGGAAGCCCGGGTGTCAGCAGCGCAGTTGTGTGAGCCCCGTCCCCGGGGCGAGGCAGTTGCGAGACAATCTCGGCGGGATCGCCGCTCTCACGGCAGACTCCCGCCGACATCCCCGGTGGAGGCGGTGACCGCCGCTCACCCGGTCCCGGCCCGCCCGCCGGCGCTGTTCCCGCTTTCTTTCAGCTCTCGCACCGGCCGCACCTCGATGCTGCCGTAACGCGCCGGAGGTATGCCGCCGGCGAGGCGGATCGCCTCGTTGAGGTCGCGGGCTTCGAGCATGTAGAAACCGGCGAGCTGCTCTTTGGTTTCCGCGAAGGGGCCGTCGGTGGTGGTCAGGCGTCCTTCGCGGACGCGGACCGTGGTGGCCGTTTCCACCGGTTGCAGCGGCGCGCCGTCCAGATAATGGCCGCCCTCCGACAATCCTTCCACGCAGGCCATGCATTCCCGGTTCAGGGCATCCCATTCCCGCTGGGACATGCCGTTCATGATCTGTTCGTCGTAGTAGACCAGCGCCAGGTATTTCATGGGTCTCTCCTTTTCAGGGCCGGGGCGCAGGTGCCCGGACCCTCCCGGTCAGGCCGGCGTTTCGCAGTTGATCATCCAGGGTGTGCCGAACCGGTCCACCAGCATACCGAAGCGGTGGGCCCAGAAGGTTTCCGACATCGGCATGCGGATCTCGCCGCCTTCGGCCAGGCGGTTGAATGCCTGCTCCGCGCGGGCCGGGTCGTCAATGGCGACCTGCACGCTGAACCCCTGGGGCCGTTCGTAGTATCCCGGCGGAGCGTCAGAGGCCATGAGCTGCCAGCGGCCCGCGCGTATGCAGGCATGGATGATTTTGTCCTGCCACTCCGGCGACGCCTCGCCGGCCGCCGGCGTCTCGGCGTGGGTGAGCATGGCCTCGACGTGGCCGCCCAGGCAGTCGGCATAGGTTTCCATGGCCTCGCGGCAGGTGCCGGGGAAGAACAGGTAGGGGCACGTGCCGGACGGCTGGCGCTGAAGCCGATCGAACTGATTGGCGATGCGGTCCAGGGCGTCCCCCTGGGTGAACTCCTCCATTTCGAAGAACCGGCGCAGCTCCAGCTCCGCCTCGCCGTCACCGTCCAGGGACGGCCATTGCAGCGCCCATTCGACGGCCTCGTCCTGCGACGCCACGTCGATGACGGTGTAGCCGGCGATGAGCTCTTTGGTCTCCGTGAAAGGGCCGTCGGTGACCGTCGGCTTGCCGTCTGAGAACTTGATGCGAACGCCGTAGCTGCTGGGTTTGAGGCCGGCGCCGTCGACCATGACGCCGGCATTGACCAGGCGGTCGTTGTAGCGGCCCATGGCGTCCAGCAGGGCTTCGCCGGGCATGATTTCCGCCTCGGTATCCGCGTCGGCCTTTCTGATGATCATGAATCGCATAGGGGTGTGACTCCCGCTGATGTGGCCGTCCGTTGCTCAGGGGGTGAGGTCGAAGAGCACGGCGCTGGTGTTCATGTCGAAGGGCGTCGATACGTGTTCGTGGGCGATGCGCCAGGCATTGCCATCGCGGCGCATGCACACGGTGTAGCGCATCCAGCCGCTGTTTTCCCGGCCGTCCTCGCCGACCATGCCGCAGCGCATGAGCATATGGGCGAAGGCGAGGTCTCCGTCGCATTCGATCTCCACCTGGTCGAATTCGCCGACGGGCTCACCGCTACAGAAGTCCATGCAGGCTTTCCAGTGCGCGGCGTAGTCCTCCCTGCCCCGGAACTGCAGGGCGGTGACCGCGTCGAAGCTGCGCACATCGGCCGTGTAGTGGGTCATGATCCGCTCCACGTCCCCCTGGTGGAACGCGTCCAGCCAGTCGTCGAGCACGGCCTGGATGGCGGTTTCGGGGGTTTCTTGAGCTGTTCTTGCGTCCATGGTGCTTGCCTCGTTTGGGGTGGATTTCACTATGTAGTCGAACGGGGCGCGTGGTTTTCGACAGGGTTGCGACTTTTTTCGAAGGGCGTGCCGATTGGAGCGCGGCGAAGGAGGATTGCTGCGGTGTGGAAGGCGGTTCGCGGCTTGCGCCGCTCCTACGGTTGGCGGGGGCGTAACGGTGTAGGAGCGGCCCCTGGCCGGGAACCGGTTGACGGGCCGTCGCGGCGGGGACGCCGCCGCCCCATCTGGGCCGATTGGATGCTAGGACGCGGGTGTTGGGTCGCCGAGCTCGGCCAGACGGCGCTCCAGGAAGCGCTGCTCCGGCGCCTGGGCGGCCAGCTCCAATGCGCGCTGATACGCGGTCCGGGCCTCCTCGAGGCGGCCGAGCCGGCGGTACAGGTCGGCGCGGGCCGCGTGGGCCAGGTGGTAGTCGGCCAGGGCGCCGTCGGCCAGGACGCCATCGATGAGTTCCAGCCCGGCCGCCGGGCCGTCGCGCATGGCCACGGCCACGGCACGGTTCAGCGCGACCACCGGAGACGGCGTGGCGCGAAGGAGCACGTCGTACAGGCCGGCGATCTCGGCCCAGTCAGTCTCCTCCGGCGTCGCGGCCTCGGCGTGGACGGCGGCGATGGCCGCCTGGAGCAAATACGGCCCGGCCTCACCACTGGCCAGCGCCTGTTCAACGAGCCTGGTGCCTTCCTCGATGGCTGCGCGGTTCCACAGGGTACGGTCCTGGTCCTCCAGGCGGATCAGGTCGCCGTCGGTGTTCGTGCGGGCCTCCCGGCGGGAATCCTGCAGCAGCATCAGCGCCAGCAGGCCGACGGCCTCGGGCTCGGGCAGCAGCTCGCAGAGCAGTCGGCCCAGGCGGATGGCCTCGGCCGACAGGTCCCGCCGAACGAGGCGATCGCCGGCCGATGCCGTGTATCCCTCGTTGAACAACAGATAAATGACCTGCAACACGGCGCCCAGCCTGGCGGGCAGCTCGGTCCGCTCCGGAATCTCGTAAGGAATGCCGGCGTCGCGGATCTTGGCCTTGGCGCGGACGATGCGCTGGGCGATCGTCGCGGGCCTGGCGAGGAAGGCGTGGGCGACTTCCTCGGTCGTCAGGCCGCAGACCTCGCGGAGGGTGAGGGCGAGCTGCGCTTCCGTGCCCAGGCTCGGATGGCAGCAGGTGAAGATGAGCCGCAGGCGATCGTCCTCGATATCCGGCGCACTGGCGACGTCATCGCTGGTGGTTGCCTGTTCGAGCTGTGCCGCGAGCTCCGCCCTGGAGGCGTCGAATCGCGCCTGTCGACGGAGCTGGTCGATGGCCTTGAACCGGCCGGTCGACACCAGCCAGGCGCGGGGGTTGTCCGGCACGCCGTCGCGCTCCCACTGGATTAGCGCGGCCGAGAAAGCCTCGTGCAGCGCTTCCTCGGCCAGATCGAAATCGCCGAGCAGGCGGATCAGCGTGGCCAGTACGCGGCGCGAGTCCCGCCGGTAGACCGTCTCCAGCCATTCATTCATCCCTGTGCACTCCGTAAATCCGGGCACCGGCCCGCGCCCGGCGATAGTCTAGTCTAGGTGCAGTGGGGCCGCGCAATGTCCCGGAATCGCGTGGGCGAGGGTTTTCCGCCAGAGAGTTGACCCAGGTTATTGCCGGTGCCATTGCCGGGGCCTAAGGTATGCCTGCCGGCGCGTTCGGCCGGCGACCTCCCCCGACACAGCAAGGATGAGCCATGTTGAAGAAGACACTCGGTACGGGATTTCTTGCGGCGGCCCTGTCGCTCCCCGGCGTGGCCCAGGCGGAGTCGGCATTTCACGGCAACGTGCACGCCCTGTTCGGCTACAAGCAGCTGAACGACGGTGATTTTGACGACCTGCAGGACCAGGCGGTCTGGGGCGCGATGTTCGACTTCCGGGTCGGGGACTGGCCCGTGAACATCGCCCTGGACGCGTTGGTCTCAGCCAGCGCCGAGGACGAGAACGACGTCGAAACCGGCGTGGCCACGCTGGAGCTCTCGCTCGGCGTGCGCAAGTATTTCGACTTCTCGAGCGTGGCCATTCACCCCTTCGTGGGCGGCGGGGTCAGCCGCATCGGCGCGGGCATCGATATCGAGGACGAAAACGGGCCGGACGAGGACGACAGCGATGGTGCCTTTGGCGGCTACCTGACGGCGGGTGCCGTCTACACCATCAGGGAGCATGTCAACCTGGGTGCCATCTATCGCTACTCCCACGCCGAGGTCGAGCTTCTCGACGAGGACTACAACGTCGGCGGTCACAATCTGATGCTGATGGCCGGCTATCGCTGGTAGGGGTTACTGCCTGCCTCGGCGGGGCGGCTGTTACGCGTTCTTGCCGGTACGAGAGGCGCTGCCCGAAAGGGCCGCGCCTCTCTTCATGGTGGCTGAAAGGGGAGCGCCCCACGCGTCCAGGCCACCTACGGCGAGCACTGTACGGTGTCGACGATCATGTTGCAGCCCATGCTCCTGCCACCGAAGACCTGGCCGTTCGCCGTGTCGTCGTCGTTGCCGATGAATATGTTGGAAACGTAGGCCGCGTGGCTTGGGGCACCATTCGCCGAGCCGTAGAGACCGGGTCCGCCGTTGTTGAGGAAACGGTTGTCCCGGATCAGGCCGCTGGCGACGTACGCGCCCGCATTACGGTTCCCGACAACCAGCGAGTTGGTGAGCTCGAGCATGGCCTCGCCTGTGAACGCACTGACGCCGGCGTCCCCGTTGCGGACGAGCTCGCAATTCTGGACCATGACGTTCGACTGGGCGCGGATCCCGTCCCCGCCGTTCTGCTCCACCCGCAGATTCTGCAGGCGGTTCGCGGAGCCGGCATCGATACCGTACTGGCCGAAGCCAACGACGCTGCCGTTGCGTATCACGTTGCCCGCGCCCGCATCGACGCCGACGCCCGTGCCGGTACCCGAACAGCCGGTGACCGGAGTGCCGCTGCAGGTGGTGGATCCCTGAAGCGTGAACCCGTTCAGGTCCAGCGTCACCCCCGAGGCGGAAATGGCGATGCCTGTCGTACTCCCGCCGGATACCTGCAGGTTGGAGGTGAGGATGTAGCTGCCAGAGCTGCCGATCTCCACGGGAAAGCCGGGGTTGTCGCCCGCGAAGCAGCCGTCGGCGACGCAGGCGGTGTTGATCTCGATGGAGCCATCATCGGCCAGGGCCGGGAAGGCGCCGACAAGCATGAGGCAGGCGGTGACATAGCGGTTCAGGAAGGACATTGTGAATCTCCTGGCTTACGGGTCGCGCGGCCGGTAAAGACCGGGTTATCGGTTGTCGCTGAGCGCGGTTACATCGGCCGTGGTCCCGAGGGCCGATTCGGTATCCACGGCGCGCTGGCCGATGCCGCTGGCGGTGTCGGCCAGCAGCACCTCGCCGTTGCCGAAGGCCACGCCGCTGGCGCTGCCGCCGGTGCGGGTGGACAGGGCGATGGTGTCGGCGTCGCGCAGGGTGACCGCGTCCACGTCCGCGCCGTCGTCCAGGCCGAGGGCGGCGGCCGCCAGGAACAGCGAGAATGTGCTGCCGTCGTAGCGCACCAGGTCGGCGTCGCTGAAGCTGGTGCCGCCAGCAGAAAAATGAATACTGGTGGAGAAGATCAGGTCGCCGTTGCCGGAAACGGTCACGGCATCCACGTCCACGCCGTCGGATAGCCCCGCGGCGCTGGCGTCCAGGGCCAGGCTATAGGTGCCGCTGTCGTAGAGGACCACGTCGCCCGGGGCCGCTACCGTGCCGCCGAGGTTGGCGTGCTGGTCGAGTGAGAAGTAATAGCGTGAGTCATTGACCCGTTCGTAGGCGTCAACTCCCGCTGGGGTGACGTTGATGGTACTCAGAATCTGCAGGTCTGAGGACTCGGGCTCATACGCGAGCACATCCACCGGCGTCACGGTCTGGCTGTTCACGGTGGTCGTGGGCGAGAGTAAGAGATACCAGGCGAAGGTGGGTTGGACCGTCACCGTGACGGTGCCGGAGGCCTGATCACCGTCCGCGTCCTCGATCGTGTACTCGAAGCTGTCCGCGCCGCTGTAGTCGGCTGCCGGTGCATACGCAATGCTGTCGTCCGTCGGGTCGTCGGGGGTGCCGCCGTCGTTGATCGTGGCGGAGCCGTTGCCGGGCGGGGTCGACACGGTAATGGCACTGCTGCCGGGACCATCACCACCAAAATCGTCATTGCCGAGCACGTTGACCGTTGTCGCGTTATCGTTCTCCTCGACCGTCAGGGCATCATCACCGGCTGCCGGCGTATCGTTAACCGAGCTAACGGTGACCGTGACAGTGCCAACCGCGCTGTCGCCGTCGGCGTCCTCGATGACATAGGTGAAGTTTTCCATGCCGTTGTAATCGGGATCCGGCGTGTACTCGATGGTGTCGTCCGCGGGCGCCGACGGCGTGCCGCCGTCATCGATGGTGGCGGTGCCGTTGCCGGGCGCCGAGGACAGCGCCAGGGCAACGCTGCCTGGCCCGTCCGTGCCGAAGCTATCGTTGTCCAGGACGTCTATGGTTGTCGCGCCGGCGTCCTCGTTGATGGACACGCTGTCCTCGACCGCCGATGGCGCGTCTTCAACGGCGCCGTTGCCGCCACCGTCGCCACCACCACCACCTCCGCCGCAGCCGCTCAAGAGCAGAGCAAACAGGACTGCCGGCGTGGCCAGACGCCGGATCTCCATCGGAATCGCTTGGCTGAGGGCTTTCATTGGGTTACCCCATGGCTATGTCTGTTGAACTACCTTCGCGACTCGCGCGGTTACGGGCAGACGGCACTGTCGGCGACCACGTTGCAGCCGGTGGTCAGGCCACCCTGCAACTGGTCGCCCGCGCTGCCGTCGCCGTTGCCGCGGAAAATGTTCTGGGCGTAGGCCGCCGCGGAGGAGCTCGTGTATGAGCGAAGGCCGTTGTCGCCGTTGTGGCTGAAACGGTTGTGGGTCACGACCCCCGATTGCACGCGGGCCCCGTAACCGCCGTTGCCCCGAATCAGGGAATGGTTCAGTTCCAGCATTGCCTCCAGACCGTAGGCATTGATGCCTACCGCGCCGTTGCGAATCACCTTGCAGCCGGTGATTGTCGCGCCCGCGCCCACGTCGATGCCGTCGATGCCGTTGGACGCCACCCGCAGGTTCTCCAGCCGGGCCGCTGTTCCGACAACGACACCCGTATCGCCGAAGCCGACGACGTTGCCGTTGAAGACGTGTATCCGGCTGTAGGGGTAGCCGTCGATTCCGATCCCGGTGCCCGAGGTGGAGCAGGTCGCGGGCGTGCCGCTGCACTCTACCGGTCCGCCGACGGTGAAGCCGTTGAGGTCCAGCGTGACATTATTCGAGTCGATGACGATGGCCGTGGTCACCGCGTCGGATACGGCCAGGTTTGACGTGAGTACGTAGCTGCCCGAGCTGGCGATCTCCACGGGAAAGCCGGGATCGTCGCCCGCAAAGCAACCGTCGGGGACGCAGGCCGCGTTGATTTCGATGGCGCCGTCCCCGGCCATCACCGTAGGCAGATAGAAGGCCAGACCAAGCGCCAGAATCGTTCCGTTCAACCGTGACATGCGTTGGGCTCCCCGATAGGCGGTGTCCCAAGGCAATATTGAGCCTGCGTTGCCGAGGGACAGGTGAGTTTCTGGAAACCTACGGGGTTGGGGGTCGACCCACCACCCCCCGAATAGGGGGGTGCGTCGCCGACGCTGGCCGCGCCGTGGCCTCAGGCGTTGTGCCGCTGGTCGGGCGGGGAGCCGCCTGGTGGCGCCGCGGCCTGCCTGGTCGCCAGGAACTGGTTCAGCTCCGCCTGATCCCGGGCGCGCTGCAGGTCCCGCGCAAAGTCCTCGAAAGCCGTCTGCTCTTCGGCCAGGCGCCGCTTCTCCGCCTCGATGCGTTCCAGGGTCTCCCGCTTATAGGCGTCGAACGCCATGTTGCCGCTCCGGCGATGCAGCCGCAGGTGGTCACGCGCGGTCTTTCCGGGCCGCCGGAACGGCCACTTGCCCAGGCGCCAGAGCAGGATAGCCAGGCCGATGGGCCAGAACACGACGAACCCGACGATCATGGCCGCCAGGGTGGCTGGTCCGTGCGGGTCGGGCATTGGAATCGATGGGAACTGCCACTGATGAATCATGATTGGCCCCTCTATATGCAATTAATTGCATATTATGGTGCGCCTTGAAGAGATATGCAACAATTTGCATATAGAGAAGGAGGGGTCATGTCTTTGAAGTACGTGCTGCTGGTGACGCTCACCCAGGGCGAGATGACCGGTTACGACATCGCCTCGCGCTTCGACCGGCGTCTGAGCTTCGTCTGGCACGCCACGCATCAACAGGTGTACCGGGAGCTGCGCAAGCTGGAGGAGGCGGGGCTGGTCCTCCACCGGCTGGAGGGCCAGGCGGAGAAGCCGGACAGGAAGCTCTACCGGCTCACCGCCGAAGGCGAGTCCGTGCTGCATGCCTGGTTGGTGGCCGACAATGCCTCGACCCCGGCCAAGGTGAAGGAGCCGCTGCTGGTGAAGTGCTTCGCGGGGGATTACATGCCGCCGCAGGATCTGCTCGCCCAGGTGCGTGAGGCCCGGGAGGGCTACCGGCGGCGGCTGGCGGTCCTGAAGGACATCGAGAAGGGCGCGCGGGCGGACGTGCCCCGGCCGACGGCCGGACAGACCATGGCGTTCCTGGCCCTGCGCCGCGGCATACGTTCCGCCGAGAGCTGGATCGAGTGGGCCGACGAGGCGGAGCAGGCCCTGTTGCCATTCATCGACGACGGCTAGCCGCTGGCCGTCGGGGGCCGGCGATCCATGGGCAGTCGTATCGCCTCGCTCGGGCGGGCGCGATGCTCGCAACAGGCGCAGTCCCGGGGCTGGGCATTCCGGTTTTGCCGCGGTGCAGCTTGACTTGCCGCCAGCGCGTACCAGAGTGGGAGGCACGCGGCCGGTCCAAAAGACCGTCCGCCATTCGGGACCGTCTAGACGACGGTTGCCACCCAAGGCATCGCGACAGGGAGATCCCCTCATGGCGGTTGCGCAGGTATCCCTTCAGGACAAGTACACCCTTAACCGGGGACGCATTTTCATCACGGGGTTGCAGGCCCTGGTCCGGCTGCCTCTGATGCAGCGCGCGCTGGACAGCGCGGCGGGCCTGGACACGGCCTGCCTGATTTCCGGTTATCGCGGCTCGCCGCTCGGCGGGCTGGATCTCAACCTCTGGCGCGCGGAGACGCTGCTGAAAGCCCAGCGCATCCGCTTCCAGCCCGGCCTCAACGAGGATCTCGCCGCCACGGCCCTGTGGGGCAGCCAGCAGGTCGGGCTCTCCGGCGACGCCACCGCCGACGGCGTCTTCGGTCTCTGGTACGGCAAGGGCCCGGGCGTGGACCGCAGCGGTGACGTCTTCCGCCACGCCAACCTGGCGGGAACGGCGCCTCATGGCGGAGTGCTGGCCGTGGCCGGGGACGATCCCGGCTGCAAGTCGTCCACTTTGCCGAGTCAATGCGAGCACGCCTTCATGGATGTGCAGATGCCGCTGTTGAACCCCGCGGACGTCCAGGACGTGCTGGATTTCGGGCTCTACGGCTGGGCGCTGTCCCGCTTCAGCGGCTGCTGGGTGGGCATGAAGATGGTCTCGGAGACCGCCGATGCCTCCGCTTCCGTATACGTGGATCCCGAGCGCGTGCGGATCGCTCTGCCCGAGGACTTCGAGTTGCCGCCCGACGGCGTGCATATCCGCTGGCCGGACCCGCCCATGGATCAGGAGAAGCGCCTGCATCGTTACAAGCTCTACGCTGCTCTGGCTTTCGCTCGGGCGAACGGCCTCAACCGCATCATCATGGACAGCCCGCAACCGCGACTCGGCATCGTCACCACCGGGAAGGCGTTCCTCAACGTTCGCCAGGCACTGGCCGATCTGGGTATCGATGAAACGGAGGCGGCGCGGCTGGGGCTGCGGCTGTACAAGGTGGGCATGAGCTGGCCCCTGGAGCGCGACGGAATACGGCGTTTCGCCGAAGGCCTGGAAGAGGTCCTGGTGGTCGAGGAGAAGCGCGCGTTCATCGAGAACCAGCTCAAGGAGCAACTCTACAACTGGCGGGAAGACGTCCGTCCGCGCGTGGTGGGCAAGTTCGACGAAGGAGGGGATTGGCTGCTGCCGTCCACCGGCGAGCTGACGCCGGCGATGGTGGCGCGGGTCATTGGTGCACGACTCGCCCGGTTCTACACCAGCGCGGCCATGGAGCGGCGCCTGCGCGAGCTGGCCGAGCGGGAAACCGCCCTCGCCTCCACGCCCGTGCTGGCCGAGCGCCGCCCGCACTTCTGCTCCGGCTGCCCCCACAACACCTCCACCCGGGTGCCCGAGGGCAGCCGCGCCCTGGCGGGCATCGGCTGCCACTACATGGCCATCTGGATGGACCGGAACACCGAGACGTTCACCCACATGGGCGGGGAGGGCGTGACCTGGCTGGGCCAGGCGCCGTTCGTCCGCGCGAACCACGTTTTCGCCAACATGGGGGACGGCACCTACGAGCACTCGGGCATCCTGGCCATCCGAGCGGCCGTCGCGGCAGGTGCGAACATCACCTACAAGATCCTGTACAACGACGCCGTGGCCATGACCGGCGGGCAGCCGGTGGAGGGCGGCCTGTCGGTGGCGCAGATCACGCGCGAGCTGCATGCCGAGGGGGTGCGGCGCATCGCCGTCGTCACCGACGCGCCGGAGAAATACCCGTCCGACCCCGGCTTCGCGCCGGAGACCACCGTGCACGAGCGTCATGAGCTTGACGCGTTGCAGCGGACCCTGCGCGAGACGCCGGGCGTGACGGCGCTGGTCTACGACCAGACCTGCGCGGCCGAGCTGCGCCGCCGTCGCAAGCGGGGCAAGGCGCCGGACCCGCCCAAGCGGGCGTTCATCAACGAGCGGGTCTGCGAGGGGTGCGGGGACTGCAACGCCAAGTCCAATTGCCTGGCGGTGGTGCCGATGGAGACGCCATTCGGCCGCAAGCGCGCCATCGATCAGGGCCAGTGCAACAAGGACTTCAGCTGCCTGGACGGCTTCTGCCCCAGCTTCGTCACCGTCGAAGGCGGGGAGCTGCGCCGGCCCGAGGCCGCGGCGGGCGGCGACGTGGACTTCCCGGAGGTGCCGGAGCCGCAACGGCCGGATAAGGACGGCGTTTACAACATCTTCATCACCGGTGTCGGCGGCACCGGCGTTGTCACCGTCGGGGCGCTGCTGGGCATGGCTGCGCATATTGAAGGGAAGGGCGTCGGCGTCCTCGACGTCACGGGTCTGGCGCAGAAGTACGGCGCGGTAACCACTCATCTGCGTGTCGGCGACTCCCCCGAGGCCGTCCATGGCGCCCGTATCCCCACTGGCGAGGCCGATCTGTTGCTCGGTTGCGACCTGGTGGTGTCGGCCTCCAGCGAGAGCCTCTCGGAGCTGGCCGAGGGTGCGGCGGCGGTCATCAACCGCCATCGCGTCATGCCCTCCGGATTCACCCGCGATCCGGACCTGCCATTCCCCGCTGAAGGCATGGAGCAGCAGATTCGCGGTGCCGTACCCGAGGGCCGGTACTGGTCAATGGACGCCGCGGACCTGGCTGGCGCGCTACTCGGGGACGCCCTGATGGCCAACGTGTTCCTCATGGGGTTCGCTTACCAGAAGGGCCTGATTCCGCTGTCGGCGGGGGCCATCGATCAGGCAATCGAGCTCAATGGCGTCGCCGTGGACCGGAACCGCCAGGCCTTTCTCTGGGGGCGACGGGCGGCCTTCGACGCGGCCCGCGTAAGGCAAGCCGCGGGGCAGGAGACGGAAACCGGGGCGCGCGGCGCTGCGGCAGAGGATCTGGAGGCCGTGGTCGAGCGCCGGCGTAACTTCCTCGTGGGCTACCAGAACGAGGCCTACGCGGAGCGCTACGCGAAGCTCGTTGAGCGCGTTCGGCGCGAAGAGGCCCGCCATGTGCCGGGCAGCAGCAGTCTGAGCGAGGCGGTGGCGCGGTCTTACTTCCGGCTGCTCGCCTACAAGGACGAGTACGAGGTGGCGCGGCTATACACCGATGGCGATTTCCGCGACGCGTTGCGGCGTAACTTCCAGGGGAACTATCGGGTGCGGGTCCACCTGGCCCCGCCGCTGCTCGCCCGAAAAGATCCCGTAACGGGCGAGCCCCGCAAACGGGCGTTCGGCGCGTGGATAATGCCGTTCATGTCCGTTCTCGCGCGGCTGCGGTTTCTGCGGGGAACGGCGCTGGATCCCTTCGGCTATTCGCGGGACCGCCGCCTGGAACATGCGCTGCTCGCCGAGTACGAGTCACTCGTGGACGAGCTCCTCCAGGGGCTGAACGCCGACAACCATGACACAGCCGTGGCGCTGGCGCGGTTGCCCGAGGACGTGCGCGGCTATGGTCACGTCAAGGCGCGCAACGCGGAGCAGGCCCGCCGGCGGCAGACTGAGCTGCTGGCCCGGTTCCACGGCGGGCGGGAGCGCGTCGCGGCGTGAGGTATGCCAGCCTCTCACCCGCGGACGCATGCCTCGGAAACGGGCCGAGCGGGCGCGGACAACCAGTGCGGGACGTCGGATGGCAAGCCCATCCGGCCTACGGTTTTTGATGCCGCGGGCTGCGATCCAGAAGCGTAGGCCGGCACCGGCGGAGCCGGCGCCGACGATTGGCATTGAGAGGTCGAATGGCAGGCCCATCCGACCCATGGCTGCTAATACCGCGGCATCTCCGGATCGAGCGCTCTTGCCCAGGCGTCGATGCCGCCGGACAGGTTCCAGGCGTCCAGCCCCGCCTGGCGCAGGTATGCGGCCACGTGAAGGCTGCGTACGCCATGGTGGCACATGACCACGACGGGCCGGTCCCTGGGCAGCCGTTCGATGTGTGCCGCCACGGACTGCATGGGCACGTGCAGGCAGTCGTCCATGGCGCAGAGGGCTAGCTCGTCCGGCTCACGGACGTCCAGCAGCGTGTGGGGCGTTCCGTCCCGCCGCATGGCCGCAAGGCGCCGTGGTTCTATCGCAGGGATGTGGTTGCTCATGATCGGTCCAGCAGCATATGGCCCAAGACCCGGAGAGGGAACCCAGCGAAGGTGCCGGGGCCGGCTTTCCGGAACCCCGGCAGGCGCGTGGGCACGCCAGGCAAGCGCGTTCCTTCGGGTCGAATGAAGCCGCGTTAGATCTGAACGTGGGTGGTGTTGCCGCCGTCGACCACCAGCTGGGACCCGGTGATGAAGCTGGCCGCGGGGCTCGCCAGGAAGGCCACGGCATTGGCGATCTCCTGGGGATCGCCCAGTCGGCCCATGGGATTGCGCTTGAGCACCTTGGCGAACATCTGGGGGTCGTTTTTCTGCACCCGGTCCCAGACGCCGCCCTCGAAGAGAATATCGCCGGGAGCCACGGCGTTTACGCGAACGCCTTTCTTCACCAGTCCCATGGACAGGCTCTTCATGTAGTGGCTCATGGCGGCCTTGGCGGCACCGTAGGAGGCGAGCTGCGGCACGCCTACCAACCCGGCGATGGAGCTGACGTAGACGATGGCCGCGTGACCGGACTGGCCGATATGCGGCAGGACGGTGTCCACCTCGGAGACCGTGCCCATGATGTCGGTCTCGACGGTCTGCCGCCAGTCGTTGCCCATGGCGCTGACGTTGGCGATGAAGATGTCCAGACCGCCGAGCTCGGCGGCCGCGTCCGTCGTCCAGCGCTCAAAGGCATCCGCGTCGGTGACGTCCAGCGCCCGCCCGATGCAACGCCCCGGTGCCGCCTCCAGGCTGGCTAGCATGGCGTCCACGCGCTCCTGACTCCGGGAGCAGATGGCGACGTTGCAGCCTTCCGATGCCAGGGTGCGGGCGATGGCCGCGCCAATGCCCGCCGTGCTGCCCGTGACGAGGGCCCGCAGGCCACCCAGTCCAAGATCCATAGGTGTATCTCCCCGTGTTGGTGTGCTCAACGGGCGCAGACGCTGGGGCGCGTCTGGCGCACGCTCTCGAGAAGGGCGATATTCTCCTCGGCCCAGGTGAGCGCGTCGAGGTAGGCCCGGTTGAATGTGCCGGCGTCCACCTGGCCGGCGGCGATACGGCCGGATTCCTGGGTGATGGCGCAGTCGAGCAGGGTGCCCAGCGGGCCTTCATGATCCAGAAGCGCGAGCTTGACGTGCGCGCTCAGGGAGAGGGTGTCGAGGAGGTCCTCCATATCCCGGTCGAGCATGGCGTCCAGGCAGGAGAGCAACCCCACCAGAAAGGCCTGGTCGGGCGGGCAGGCATTCAGGTCCGCCGCCAGGCGTTCGCAAAGCCGCGCGCGGACCAGGCTGGTCTTGAACAACTCGTCCGGCTTGGGATAGTCCAGCTCGGCGATGAGCATCAGCATGGCCCAGTTCCGCACAACCCGTGTGCCGAGCAGGGTCAGCGCCTCGCGCAGGGTGTCGATCTCCCGGCGCAGGGCGAACGTGGCGCCGTTGATGTAGCGCAGCAGCCGGTAGCAGAACGCCGGGTCCTGGGCCACCACCCGCTCCAGCGCGTCCATGTTCGCTTCCGGATCGTCCAGCTGGCCGACCATGGCCAGCAGTGCATTGACGTTGGCCGGCAGGGTGTGACCGCGCACCGACTCGGGGCGGCAGAAGAAATAGCCCTGGAATCGCTCGAAACCCAGCGCCATGCATTGCTCGAATTCTTCGCGACGCTCCACGCGCAGCGCGATGCAGCAAATTCCGGCGGCCGTCAGCGTTGCCAGTTCCTGACGCACGGTATCCGGGGCGGCGCGCTGGATGTCGAATTTTACCGTGCTTGCCAGTTCGAGCAGGGCGTCGTTGTCGCGCCCGGCGCGGAACTCGTCGAGCACGATCCGGTAGCCCTCATCCCGCAGGCGGTGCAGGGCGTCCAGCTCCTCCGGGCCGCGGATCTCGGCGGTGGTGATCTCCAGCGCCACCTGCTCCGGCGACAGCGGAAGTGGCAGGTCGCCGACCAGGAACGGGCGGGTCAGGTTGAGGTAGGCGGGCTGGCTGCCGACGACCTGCTCCAGGCCGATCTCCGAAAACGTCCCCGCCATGACCTGCGCCGTCGCCAGGTCCGCATTCAGATACTGCGCACCCTCGGCACCGGGGCTGCGGAACAGCAGTTCGTAGCCAACCACCTCGAGGCTGCGGTCCAGTATGGGCTGGCGCCCGATGTAGAGATCATGGCTCACGGAAGGCCCCCGAACGTGACGGCGCACTCACTGATCAAGCTTAGCCGAAGGCCTTGCAGCGGGTCGAGCGCTCGCCGGCGGCAACCATGCGGGCGTAGTGATCGAGACAGTCCGGGACACATCTGGTACATATGCGCCCATGGGCAAGAAACCGCAGCACAGGGCCGCCTTGATCCAATCCGCGGTGCGGCTCTTCCGGCGCCAGGGCTACGCGGGCACTGGCACCAAGGACATCCTGGCCGACAGCGGGGCGCCGCGCGGCTCGCTGTACCACTATTTCCCCGGAGGCAAGGAGGAGATCGGCGCCGCCGCCGTCGAGGCGGCCGGGGCCCAGGTGACCGGGACCCTGGAAGACCTCGCGGCGCAGGCCGACTCGCCCGGTGCATTCGTGGCCGAGTACATTGGCAAGCTCGGTGAGTGGCTGGCGGTCTCGGGCTTTCGCGATGGTTGCCCCATCGCCACGACGTTGCTCGAGACCACGCCCGACTCCGCGGCCATCACCCGGGCGGGCCGGCAGGCGCTCGCCGACTGGCGCCGCACCGTGGAGGGGGTGTTGCAGCGCCACGACTGGCCGGAGGAAAGGTTGGCGGCCACGGCTGCCACGGTCCTTTCGGCCATCGAGGGTGCCCTGGTGCTGGCCCGCGTCGAAGGCAGCGTGACCCCGCTGCAACAGACCGCGGATGAGCTCCGGCGCATGCTCGATGGTGGTTGAGCCGCCCCCTCGGGGTTGAAACGGTCTGCAGGAGACGGAATGCTCCGCGCCGGAATCCATACGAAAGGAGTTTTCCCGGCAATGCAAATACAGCTCAACACTGGTGAGGGCGTGCAGCACTCCGATGCGCTGGAAGCGCACGTGGAGAAGAAGCTCGCGGACGTGAACCGCCGTTGTGGTGACCGGCTCACGAGGGTGGAGGTCTTCTGCAAGGACGCCAATGCCGGCAAGGGCGGCGAGGACAAGCACTGCACCATGGAGGCGCGGCCGGCCGGTTTCGATCCCGTCGTGGTTTCCGCGCAGAGCGTGGATCTCTACACGGCCGTGGATCAGGCCGCCGACAAGCTCGAGAAGGCCCTGGAGCACCGACTCGGCCGCAATGCCGCCAGTTGAGTAGGGACGGCGGCATCGCGGGCGCGGCGGCCGCGGCGCCCGCTTTCCTGACAGTTCAGCGCCGCGGTTCCAATCGCCCCCCCTTCCGGCGTGTAGCGTCCATCCCGCCGACTACCCCCACGTTGCGTGCCCGCCGGGCAGTTCTTCGCGAAAGCGCGTTGCCGAAAGCTTGAAGTGGCCGACATATTGCGTCGCCCGGGCGGGGTACGCTGGTGGCCGTTCTGTACCCGGCTGGAGTAGGAAGTGCACACGTCAAACGACAGGCTTCCGCGGTCCCTGCGGCCGGCGGTCGCGGCCTGGCGGCGCTGGCTGTTCATGTTTGCCGCCATTCTTGGCCTCGCCGCCTGCGGCGATGGCTATCACGGCGATCTCAAACCGGAGCTGACCGAAGCCCTGGAAGGCAAGTGGGCCCCGATCCTTGCAGCCAACAAGATTGGCCGGGTGGATTTCGACGGCAGCCGCATGACGGTCAACTACGGCGTGAGCGGCGATGTCGACGGCGACGTTGACGCCACCGCGATACCCAACTACTCCGACGACCCTGTGGCGTTCACCGTCCTGGTGCACCGGGTGCCGGGCGGGCCGGACATGGAGGTCTACGCCGACTTCGAACAGCCGCCGTACCGGCTCTACCGGGTCCGCCAGGACATGGATGAGCTGCTGCATCACGCCATGACACTGTTCCTGCGGTCACGGAATATCCTCGACGACTGACCCGCCTCATCTTCTGGCAGTTTGAGCGGATCTCGAGTATCCCCCGAGACGCTTTTGGCGGATCCGCCGGGGCACCAATGCATTCCTCCAGGATGCAATGACCGCGTTTCGGCCCAAGTGCCTGATACTGCAATCCGGCTCGCACCCCAATACCGTCAGCAGACGATCGGCCATGCCTGGCCTCGATCCCGCCGGTCGGTAACGGCAGCACGCGCACGCCACCTCAATCGGTCTGCCCCGGGCAAGCAGGACAAGGTCTCTCGTGTCAAGCCCCCGTCCGGGCGGTGGGGGCAGGGGTGGAAACGTGTTTTCGTGAAAACCTACGGCCGATGTGTACATTCGATGTGCCGGCGGCACTCCTGTCTGCGTGGTTGTTCCACGCAACGCAAGCAAGAGAACTGGGGGCAGAACTATGAGAAGCAACAGGTTGATACTTGCATTGATCCTGAGCATGTCCGCTGTCGCCTGCGGTGGCGGCGGTGGTGGTGGCAGCAGCGATGGAGGCGACAACGACGATGACGGTGGCAGCACCGTTCAGACCGAGTCGGCTACCGTCAGCGGCGTGGTCAACAAGGACACCGGAACCACCACCAGCACCGCCGCGGTGCAGGCCGCCCAGGGGGAGGTCAACGCACGGGTGCTGATTACCTCCCATGCCGGCAGTGGCAACGAGGTGGATACGGTAAGCACCGTCGCCAACGACGACTTCACCGATGATGAGGTCTTCAGCGCCCAGGTGGAGCTGGCCGAGGATGGCGGTTACGTTGTCATCGAGGTCGAGGAAGAGGGTTTCACCAGCTACACCAAGCGCGTGGACTTCGACTCGCCCTCCGATATCGACATTCAGGCGGAGCTGCGGGAGGTTACACGGCTCACCGCCATGCCTGGCACGACCATCGCCCACGATGGCGAGTCCATCTCCGCGTACCAGTTCGCGATCATGCGCGCGCCGGACGGCACGACAACCGCGGTGGCGGGCTCCGATGCCATCCAGATAGCCAAGGCCAGCAACCACGACACCGAGCTGGAGATCACCGTGCCCGCCGACAGCGCTGGCGTCGACGCCAGCGAGGAAATGACGGCGGAGCTGAGCAACTTCGACCCCTCGGACCCGGATGACGCCCGCAACTTCCCGGGCCGCTACGCGGACAGCGAGGGCAACCGGCTCGTTTCGGTGGCCTTTGACTTCGCCGGTCTGTCCCAGGAGGGGGAGAATCTCGGCGAGCGCGCCGCAAACGACTCCTCCACCAGCACGGCGTCCAGCCATAGCACGACGATTGAGCGTGCCATCCCCACGGGCAGCTGCGAGGTCCTGGCGAGCCAGCAGGACTACGATGACTCGACCACTGGTTTCCAGGTGCCGGTATACACGAACAACCCAAACACCGGCGACTGGGACATGCTGGGCGTGGGTACCGTGCGTGACAGCACGGAGACGCCGATTGCCGAAGACGGTTTCGTGCAGAGCGACTGCGAGACCAACGGCCACAGCCTGGTGGTGGAGGTCACCAACGAAGATTTCCTGCGCAAGTGGTGGAACCTGGACTACCCGCTGACCTTCGATGAACCGGAGGAGTACTGCGCCAACGTACGTGTGGAGAATCAGGCGGGCGATCCCATCACCGGAACCGCGCTGTCGTTCCAGGATGACGATGGCCGCAGCTTCCAGGAGACCTACGCCTACACGAACGCCAGCGGCGAGGCCGCGATTGACACGGTGCGGCTGGACGGGTCCGCCGACACCACCGGTGTTCTCCGGTTCTGGGGCTATAACTCCGGCGTCTACGAAAGTGAGTCGGTCACCCTGACAGAGAAGAGCAACGGCAGCTGCGGCGCCATGACCCAGGTCGTCGAGGTGGATCGGGCGGATACCTGCACGGTTACCGGCCGCGTGATGGATGATGCCGGGAATGTCCGTCCCGACACCGTGGTCTGGGCCTCCAGCAACAGCCAGAGCCTCTTCCACTTCGCTACCGGCTACACGAACGATCAGGGTAACTACAGCCTGAACGTGGTCTGCGGTACGGACTATATGCTCTGGGCCGGCTACAACACCCTGGGGGGTGCCACCGCCTCGTTCAACGTGAACGACACCGTGGAAGGCCAGGAGGAGTCGGATGCCGGTGATACCGTCGGCCTGCCCGATCTGACCGTCACCAACTACGGCCCCTGGCTGTACGCCATTGCCGCGGATACGCCGGTGTCCACCGGTGAGACGGTGCGCATGAACGTCCTGGGCTTCGACTTCGAGGGCGACTACCCGGTGGACTACGAGTTCAGCTTCCCGGACGGCAGCTGCCAGAGCAGCGGCCAGGAAGGGAACGACAGCTGCACCGGCACCATCACCCAGGAGCAGATGAACGCCGGTGATGAGGTGGTGGAGTTCTGGCAGTTCAACCAGAGCTCGGGTCAGAGCTGCTACACCATCGGCACGATGACCGGTACTGACAGCGAGGGCAATAGCCAGCTCTTCGGGTATGCCATTGCAGCGGTGGACCCGGACCCGACCTGCGGCTTTTAGGCCTGGAAGTGAGTGCCACGCCCGGCGTGGCCATGTAACCTGAAAAGGGGCGGCCTCGGCCGCCCCTTTGCTTTTTGGGGGATGCGCATTGCGATGAACCGCAAACTCAGGGTATCGGCCTGGGGATTGAGCCTGCTTGTGCTGGTTTCCATGGCCCGGGCGGGCGAGGTACGTGACTTTGTTGCTGGTGAGGTGCTGGTGCGCTACCAGGCGGCGGGGCCGTTGTCGGCTGCCGGGGCGGCGCCGACGCAGCGTGACAGCGCCGTCACCCGGCTGCGTGTGCCTCGGGGCATGTCCGTGCGGGGGCTCCTCGCGGCCCTGCGTCATGATCCGCGCATAGCCTTCGCCGAGCCCAACTACATCATCCGCAAGGCTGCCGTACCCGATGACCCGCTCTACGTTCAGGGCCTGCAGTGGCCCCTGGCGGCCGTCGACGCGGAGCCGGCCTGGAATCTGGCCACGGGCGGCCCGGTGACGGTCGCGGTGGTGGATACCGGCATCGACTACAGCCATCCGGATCTGGCCGGGAACATTTGGGGCAATCCCGGCGAAGTGGCCGGTGACGGTGTGGACAACGACGGCAACGGGGTCGTGGACGACGTGCACGGTGCCTGCTTCGACGCCGCGCCCGAGACCGACCCCGGTTGCCCGGAGGAAGTGACGGGTGACCCCATGGAGGACGACACCGCGGAGGCCCACGGTACTCATGTGGCCGGTATCGTGGGGGCGGTCACGGACAATGGCGTAGGCATCGCGGGAACCGCCTGGGCCGTGGAGCTCATGGCGGTCAAGGTGATGCATGGGCCATTGGGTATAGGCACCGTGAGCGATGCCGCGGCCGGCATTCACTACGCCGTGGACAACGGCGCCGACATCATCAACCTGAGCTTTACCGTGCCCGGCCGCAACAGGGCGCTCGCCAGCGCGCTGGATTATGCGGCGGAGCACGACGTGCTGGTGGTCTCGGCTGCCGGCAACGCCGGGCGGAGCCTTGATATCGAGCCGGTCTCCCCGGCGATTCTGGCGCCGGGGAACAACGTGGCCGTCGCGGCGACCACCCCGGCCGGCGGCCTGGCCCGGTATTCTAACCTGGGGCCGGCCACGGTCGCAGTTGCCGCCCCAGGCGGGGATGACAGCGATGGTGTGCTCAGCACGGTCAGTCCCATAACCGGAGGCGGCGAGTATGCCTACCTGCACGGGACATCCATGGCGGCGCCCCGGGTAGCCGGAACGGCGGCCCTGCTGCGGGTCCATCGGCCGGACCTTGACGCCGGTCAGCTAAAAGCGCGGCTGATTAATGGGGCGCAGGTCGGCATCCTGCCGACGGTGATCTCCAGCGGTGCCCTCTCCGCGTACGGGGCACTGACGGTCGGTGATCTGCCGGCGATATTCGATGTCGAGCCGCGCCAGGCCACCGCCGGAGATCTGATCACGATTTCCGGGGCAAACTTCGGCGACGGCCCCTACAACGTCGCCCTTGGCGGCGAACCGCTGACGGTTGAGCAGGCTCTGAGCGACAGCAAACGCTTGCACGCCGTGCTCCCCGAGTGCGAAGGAGATGGCCTGCTGCAGGTTGGTGGCGCCGGCGGCCGCTACCCGATTTCCGTTTCCGCGCGCCCACATGAACTGAAGCTGACCGCGCAGCCGACGTCGGGCGAGCTGCCGCTGGAGGTGACGTTCCGAGCGGGCGTGGCTCCGGCCTTGCCGGAGCCGGTAGTTGCGGCCTGGGATTTCGGTGGTGGCGAGTTTGGCGTCTACGAACCGTTCAACGGTGACCCCGTCTCCCGTGTCTTTGTCCGGGACGGCCGAAGGACAGTTCGGGTCAGCCTGCGCGATGCCTGCGGCAGGGTCCATCAGGCAAGCACGGCCATCGACATTGAAGGCTCCAACGATCGCCCTTGTCTGGTTTCCAGTGCCTTTGCCGGCGACGATCACCCGGTGCTGAATGGGTTACGTCGTATACGGGACGACGTATTGGCCCGCGCATACGTGGGCAGGCGGCTGATTGACGGCTACTACCGACTCAGTGCCTGGCTCATGGAGAAGGACTGAAAGAGCAGTCGGCAGCCATGGAGCTTCCCGCCGCTCGGTCATCGGCGTCAGCGTGTCCCTTCGGGCAGTTGAGACCCAGGGTGCGCGGATGCCCAGGCGTTAACGCAGGCGCGGCCTGACCCCGCTGGAAGCCATGCTGTACTGAGCGACCAGGCCAGGGGCGCTGTCCCGATTCGCCCGGCGCGTGGAATGGATTAACGGCTTCGACGATCGGATCGTCCTGCCATCCGAGATCGCTCTCCAGGTGGCGGCGCTGGCTTTGCCGGTGCTGGCGTACGGCTGACTGCGGGGGGTTCGGCTAATTCCGACACCATTTGTCGACACCGGCCTGTGCGGTTTTTCTGGCCCTGCGCCACTGATCGCGCTCGCCGGACGCCACGTTGGCGGCATCGAGCTGGTCCAGGGCGCCGCGAAAATCGCGGCAGCGGATCTGGCGGACCCGGGCGGATGGGGTATTGCCGAATCGGCGCTTGCCGGATTCCACCTCGATGCGATCGGCATCGGTGCCGGCGGGCGGCGGGTCACTGCTGAAGTGGGTGACGCCGGTGTCGTCGGTCCATTTGTAGATGGTGGCCGCGGAGACGGGCGTCAGCCCGGCCATTGCCAGCATCACGCCGACGCTCAGTGCCGCGGCGGCCCATGGTTTGATGCGGGGCGTGCGTCCCGGGGCTGAATCCATCCTGGGGCCCGGCGATCAGTTGCTGGCGGTCAGGGCCTGCTGCAGGGCCTCGGTGCGCTTGCGCTCGTATCGCAGCGCCGCGCCCGCCACGCGGCCGCCGTCCCCGGTGGTCATCCAGCGCTTGACCCGGCCGGCGTCGCCCAGCGGGGTGCGCGTGCCGAAGGAATCGAGCAGCACCATCGCCATGTCCTCGCCGTCGATGCGGGTGACCATGACCAGGCAGCGACCGGCTTCGCGCAGATAGCCGGTCTTGCTCAGGTTCACGTCCCAGCGGCTGCCCTTGACCAGCGGGTTTGTGTTGCCGTAGCTCAGGCTGTAACGCGGCTTGCGAAAGCGGGCCCTGAAATAGGCCGTGGTGGAATATTCGCGAATCCGTTCATAGCCGAAGGCCGCCCTGACCATCTTCAGCAGGTCCGAGGCGGTGGAGCGGTTTTCCGGCGACAGCCCGCTGCTGTCGACGAACCGGGTGTCGTTCATGCCCAGGGATCGCGCCTTGGCGTTCATGGCGTCCACGAAGGCCTCGCGGCCGCCTGGATAGTCCCGGGACAGGACGTAAGCCGCGCGGTTTTCGGAGGACATGAGGGCAATGCGAATGAGGTCCCCGCGTTTGAGCTGAGAGCCGATCCGGATGCGCGAATAGGCGTTGTTGGGTGCCTTCTCGTCCCGCTCGACGACGGTGACCCACTCGTCCAGTGGGCGGCCGCTGTCCAGCACCACCATGGCTGTCATCAGCTTGGTGATGGAGGCGATGGACAGAACTTCCCCCGCATGCTTCGCGTAGGTCACCGAGTCGGCGCCAAGCGGCCCTACCGCCGCCGCCACCGAGGCGAGCCGAAGGTTCGCGGGCCTGGGCGTGTCGTCGTCCGGAGAGGCGAACCCGGCCGCTGCCCAGGACAAAGTCAGGACGAGTATCAGCGGCAAACGCAGTGCTGGGTGCATGTTCTCTTTCTCGTGGTCAGTAGGGTTCGGTGAATATGTGCCGGGCCCCGCGGTTCGTCAGAAGCGCCGTGACATCTTCCACCATGCCGGCATTGCCGCACACATAGTACTCCGTATGCTCCGGTGCCTTGCACTCTCGCGCAAGGGCTTCCGTCACGTAACCGGCGCGGTAGCCGTCACGACCCGGCTCCGCGCTCAGGAAAACCTCGACGGCGACGCGGGGGCTGTCCGAGCGTTGGGGCAGGTACCGGGTGGTGAGGTCATCGGCCTGCCGGCGGCAGCCGAAGATCACGTCAATGCTCAGCGGCAGCCGTCTGCGGACGGCATCCGTGACCATGGCGATGAATGGGGCCAGCCCCGTGCCCGTGGCCACCATGACCTTCCGGCTGTCGCTGTCGCCGAGTACGAAGTCGCCTTTCGGGATATCCATATCGACTGCGGCGCCCGGCTGGAGCTGGTCGGCGAAGCGGGGACCCTGGCCGCCCGTTCCCGTGTCGACCAGAAAGCGAACGCGCCGCTCGTGGAGGTCGATGATGGTGTAGTCGCGCCAGTCGCCGGATCCAATGTCCAGGCGGGCGAATTGGCCCGGGCGGAAATCCACCGGCTGCGGCAGTTCGAATTCCAGCTCGATGACGGTGTCGGTGATGGAAGTCTTGCGGATGAGGTGCGCTTGCATGGCGGCATTATCCCGATCCGGCCGCCATGGGCCAATGGCATTCGAACCGGGGTTGCCGTCCCATCCGCGGTACGCCGCCGATGATGGACGGCCTGGACGGGACGCGCGTCGCCGGCCGTCACATCCCTGCGGTCCGCGGATTTTCGGGGTCCGGATCTAGCCCGCCCCGGTGCGGCGCAGGTGATGGACCGCCCTGGCGAGGCCCGCGCTGCCGAGCATGACCCCTATCCCGAGCGCCACTCGCAGGGCCGCCACCGCGAATGGCGTAAGTGTGTCCCGGTCCGGGACGGGGGCTGCCTCGTAGTGGTCGAGGGCGGTGACCAGCAGATCCGGCAATGCCCAGATCACCAGCAGTGCGCCGACGGCGCTGAAAGCCACTGCCGCGGCGGGCTGGGCCAGCGGATCGCCATTCTGTTCCTCAAGCGACTGCGCGGTGCGGGAGGGGAGCATCCAGCCGGCGAGCCGGCGCACGCCGAACCACAGGAAGGCCGCGACGCAGGTGCCTGCCAGCAGCGTCAGCGCTACCGGCAGATCCGGGCGCTGCGGGTCGTCCCAGCGGTCGAAGGCCCGCGGCAACATCAGCATCAGCTGCAAGGCCAGGTAGATGGCCAGCAGCCTGATACCGATCACGGCCATGCCCCGGTTCGTCATGCCCCCTCCGTCAGTCAGACGACGCCTTCATTGTGACCGCCCGGCCGTTGTAGTGAAAGCCGATGATTGAGCGAGCGTCGCGACCGGTCAGGACTTCGCCTGTCGCGGGAGATTCGCCCAGCGGGCGCTTCTGCTAACGTAGGTCGGGATGAAGATCGCGACCATCCCACTGGAGGAGACACCATGAGCGACGCTCCCATGAGCCGATTTCCCGTGCCACGGCTGACGGACCTGCCCGACGATATCCGCGAGCGCATCGAGGCCGTGCAGGAGAAATCCGGCTTCATCCCCAACGTGTTCCTGGCGCTGGCCCACCGGCCCGACGAGTTCCGCGCCTTCTTCGCCTACCACGACGCGCTCATGGAAAAGGAGAGCGGGCTCACCAAGGCGGAACGGGAGATGATCGTGGTCGCCACCTCGGCGCTTAACCAGTGCCAGTACTGCGTGATCGCCCACGGGGCCATCCTGCGCATCCGTGCCAAGGATCCCTTCATCGCCGATCAGGTGGCCACGAACTATCGCAAGGCCGATATCACGCCCCGCCAGCGGACGATGCTGGACTACGCCATGAAGGTGTCGAGGCAGGCGGAGACCGTGGGTCCGGAGGATTTCGAGACCCTTCACGGGCACGGCTTCAGCGACGAGGACATCTGGGATATCGGGGCCGTCGCCGCTTTCTTTGCCCTGTCCAACCGCATGGCGAACATGGTCAGCATGCGCCCCAATGCCGAGTTCTATGCCATGGGGCGCGAGCCGCGATCCTGACGAACGGGCCGGCGACGCCGGCCCGTAGTACCCCGTATCAGAGGTTGCCCATGCGGGCGCCTTCGTAGGGGCTGACCAGGAAAGTGGCCACGTCCTCGCCCAGGGTCTCCACGTCGCGGCCGAGGATGTCACACGTGCCCTTGAAGGCGGCGAATGCGCCGCCGCCGGAGATGCGCCGGGCCTCCAGGGTGCCCAGGACCTCGTCTCCCTCGGTCAGGCTCGCCTCGATGGTCACGGATTTGCCGCCGGAGAACGCGCCGCCGCCCGGGCCAAAGGCGCTGACGATCTCGACCTGCAGCACCTGGCCGTCGATGTCGCCGGCCGGCTTGTTGCTGCTGTTCACGGCGATGTTCTGCTGAGCGCTGAACTGCTTGATAAAGCGCTCGAGCTTCTGCTGGAGGTTGCATTCGGCGCGAATGGCCTCGCGCACGCGAGAGTCTTCTGCGAAGGGGATGGGCGAGACCAGCGTCACCACCTTGGCGGGATCGCTCAGGTCCACGGTGTCAGCCGGCGCAGGCTCGTTCTTCTTGCAGGCCCCCAGCACAAGGGCTGCCGCGACCAGCAGGCTCAGCAGGATTCTATTGTTCATCAACGACTCCCGTTAGTCATCGTTTGCGGAAATGGGTGGGATCCAAGCCAACCGCCGAGGATTCGCGCGAGCCCGTGCCCGCTGGCGTGCGCGCATCGCTCAGCGTCTCCTTAGGGTAATCGGCGGCTGGCGGCGAAGAAACACCCCATCTGCGGTATGGCGGCGGGTATACCCCCGGGGGCCTGTGGGCGGCTACCATGGGCACGCCGAACAGGAGGAGACAGCATGGTCGAAGACGCGAACGCCGCGCTAGTGGCGCGGGATCTCGGACACCTGATTCATCCGCTGCAGCACCGGGCCAGCCACGCCAGCGCCCTGGTCTGGACGCGCGGCGAGGGGCATTGCCTCTACGATGCCAACGGCGACCGCTACATCGACGGCATGGCGGGGCTGTGGAACGTCACCGCTGGCCATGGCCGCCGTGAGCTGGTGGACGCGGCGACAAAGCAGCTCAGCGAGCTCGCCTACGTGTCCGGCTATACCGGCAGCACGAACCTGCGGGCCATCGAGCTGGCCGAGCGGCTCGCCGCCATGGTCTACCCGGACATCAACCGGTTCTTTTTCACCTCCGGCGGCGGCGAGGCCAGCGACAGCAGCTTCAAGATGGCCCGCTATTACTGGAAGCTCAAGGGCAAGCCGGACAAGACCAAGGTCATCTCCCGGGAATGGGCCTACCACGGCGTGACCATGGCGGCCATGTCGGCCACCGGTATGCCGCCGTTCTGGCGCCACTTCGAACCGCGGGTGCCGGGTTTCCTGCATATCCCTTCACCGTATCCTTACCGCTACCAGGCCCCGGCCGGGGTGAGTCAGGGCGTGGCCGCGGCGGATGAGCTCGAGAAGGCCATCTTGCGCGAGGGCCCCGAGACCGTGTCCATGTTCATCGCCGAGCCGGTGCAGGGCGCCGGCGGCGTGATCGTGCCCCAGGACGACTATTTCCCGCGCATCCGGGAGATTTGCGACAAGTACGACGTGCTGCTGGTCTCCGACGAGGTCATCACGGGTTTCGGGCGAACCGGCACGATGTTCGGGATGCAGCACTGGGGCGTCGAGCCGGACATGATGCAGTTCGCCAAGGCGGTGACCTCCGGCTACATCCCGTTCGGCGGGATCGGCATCAGCGACGACATCGCCGCCGTCCTGGACGCCGACGAGGAGGCCTGGATGCATGCCTACACATACAGCGGTCACCCGGTGGGTTGCGCGGTGGCGCTGGCCATGATGGATATCGTCGAGAACGAGGACTTCCCGGGGCAGGCCGCCACCAAGGGGCGGCGGCTGCTCGACGGCCTACGCGAGAGCCTGGGGGACCATCCCCATGTGGGCGATGTACGGGGGCTCGGCCTGATGTGCGCGGTGGAGCTCATCAAGGACAAGGCCAGTCAGACGGACTTCGACGCCTCGGAGAAGGCCGCGGCACGGGTGCTCGGCGAGGCCCGCAAACGCGGTCTCTTCACCCGGGCCCGCGGCGACGTGCTGTGCCTGGCCCCGCCCATCGTCACGCCGGAGGGGGAAATCGACCGCATCGTTGAGATCCTGACCGATTCCGTGAAAGCGGTGCATGGCAGCTGAGGGAACGCCGTTCGCGGCCAGGGGCCGCTCCTACGGGTGACATGGCCAGAAGCGGGAGCGGCCCCTGGCCGCCAACCGCCCCGAAACACCATCGCCGCGAGGACGCGCCTCCCACAGCCGCCTGGCGGCCCCGGCGCCATCAGGATGGTTGTGGGAGGGGCATCGCCCGGGGGCGATGCAGTTGAGAAGATTGTCGCCGCGAGGACGCGCCTCCCACAGCCGCCTGGCGGCCCCGGCGCCATCAGGATGGTTGTGGGAGGGGCATCGCCCGGGCGATGCGGTTGAGAAGTTTGTCGCCGCGAGGACGCGCCTCCCACAGCTGCCCGGCGGCCCCGGTGCCATCAGGATGGTTGTGGGAGACCCGTCCCCGGGGCGATGCGCGGTGAAAGGCCGTCGCTGCGGGGATAAGCCTCCCGCAATCGGTATCGGGCCTCGCGGGTTGTCTTGGGTTGTGGGAGGGATGCCCCCGTCGCGATGGGGTTCCCAAAGGGTCGACGCTATTCGCGGCGGGGCGTCGATACCAGGAAGTCCGCAAACCCGTTTCCCGGGTTCCACAACTAGAACGCCCCGCCGAATGGGCGGGGCGTGAGGGTCTCCCCCTTGGGGTCGTTGGGGGATTGGGGATCGTGGATCAGGGGTTGAGCTCGCTCCAGCTGAATGCCGTGATCCGGTTGGCGATCAGGGAATAGACATACACCGTGCCGTCCCCGACCGTCAGCTGCTCGGCGGCGAAGAGCCCGCCCGGCCGGGTACCGAGAGAGCGGTCCAGCCAGTAGCCCTCATAGGCAGGATCGATGGTGCCGTCCCCGTTCACGCCGTAGATGTCCGGATTCGTCCAGCTGCGGGCGACCATGTTGAAGCTGTCGCCCACCAGCAGCGAGTCCTGCGCCGGGTCATACGCCAGGCCCACCGGCAGGAAGAACTGCTGCGGCTGCAGGTTCGTGGTGTGGTCGTAGGTGCCGCCGCCGTCACCCACCTGACCGATCAGCGCCCCGTTGGCCGGGTCCAGGGCCTGGATACGCTGATTGCGCCGGTCGGCCACGTAGACCCGGTCGTCGATGACCTGCACGTTGCCGACCATGTCGAAGGTCCCCGGTGCACCCTCGTCGTAGAAGTCCGGGCCCAGGCTCCAGTTCTCGCCCCGGTCGTCGCCCTTCTGGGGATCCGGCCCGCCGGCGTACCAGTTACCCGTCAGGTCGCCCCAGTAAGACTCATAGTCGAACCGCCAGACGTAGTCACCGAAGCTGGTGATATAGACGGCGTGCTCGTCGCCGCAACAGTCCTCGGTGCGGACGGAGATGTCCACCGGATAGTTGGCGTTGAGGAAGGAGATTTCCGGCGCCGAGACGCTGTCCGTGCGGTACGTGAGGTTGAACAGCTCCTCCAGGTTCCCGTTGGCGTCGTAGATTCGCAGGCTGCTGTCGCCGGTGTAGGGCCAGGGCAGGGTTGCGTCGGAGGCTACCAGCACCGCCACCATCTCGCCGTGTTCGCTGTCGGTGAAAGTGTCGATACCCGTCACGCCGTAGCTGATGTCCGTGCCCGGAAAACGGCCCAGATAGTTGCCGCTGGTATCGAACATGTTGATGCGGGTGTTGGGGGTGTCGCTGACCAGCAGGGTGTCGCTGGTCTCAAGATAGGCCATGCCGGTGACCGCGTGGAGCTGGCCGTCCAGCGTACGCGGGTGCCCCCAGAATTCATGATAGGGCTCGCCACCCACGCCTTCGGAGACGGAGCAGCGCAGCAGCGTGTCGCCGTCGGCGCTGCTCCAGCATTTCTTGATGCGGTTGTTGCCGGTGTCGCTGACCAGGTGAACCCGCGCGTCGGCGAAGAAGTAGCCCCAGGCGTAGATGTCCTCCCGGTAAATGCTGCCACCGGGCAGTACCAGCGGCACGATGTCGTTGGGCAGCTGGAAGGCTTCGTCCTCGGTGGCGGCGGTGCCGGAGGAGCGCATTTCGACCTGGTGGATGCCGAGCCGTCCATAGACCCAGGTAGCCTGGGGGTCCGAGGTTTCGTCGGGACGGTACATCACCGGGTCGGGATCGCCGCTTCCGGCGACGTTGGGGAAGCGGACGATGCGCCCATTATAGGTGTCGGCCACGTGGAGGTTGCCTTCGGCGTCGGTGCGCACGCCGCGCGGGCGCTTGAGGTGGTCGACGTTGCCGTCGTCATCCAGGAAGCGGCCGAGCATGTCGTGCAGTGTCAGGCTGCCGTCCGCCGGGTCCACCTCGTAGATCTTGATGCGGTTGTTGCCGTTGTCGCAGACGTAGAGATACGTCGTGCTCTCCCCGGACACCTTGTGGTAGGTCATCCCCTGGGGGATCCGGAATCCCTGAAGCTTCTTCGGTTCGCCGGCGTAGTCGTCGTAGTTCGTGGAGTCGGTGCCGTAGTCCTTGTCCACGCCGTTGAGTATGGGGCCGGCGCCCTCGTAGTGACCGCTGGCGTCCTGCCAGCCGCGGGTCTCGATGAGGCTGACCTGGTAGCCGTTGTCCGGGTCGATCTCGAAGGCCTTGATCCGGTCGTTGAACTCGTCGGAAACGTACACGTAGCCCTGGGGCGTGATCACCATGTTGCGGGGCAGGTGCAGATCCGTGCCGGCCCCGGTGCCCTTCTGGCCGAAGGAGGTCACGTAGCGGAAGGCGTCCGGGTCGCTGTCGACGCTGCGGTAGAAATGAATCTCGTGGGTGCCTACGTCGTTGACGTAGAGCCCGGCCAGCCGGTCGTCCTGGGCCTCGCTCTCCGACAGGAAAGCGATGCCGAGCGGGGCCTTGATCTGCGGCACGCTGGACTTGGGGCTGTCGCCGGCGAGGGTCTGATCGGCATCGTCCAGCGTGCCGATCAGGTCGCCGTCCAGGTCCATAACCTTGATCTCGTGGTTGCCCATGTCCGCCACGTAGACACGGCCGGCGCTGGAGCCCTGGCTGATGGTGTCGCGGTCGTAGGTAACGGTCGTCGGGGTGTTGAACTGGTACTGCTGGTGGGCGGGCTCGCCGGTCAGCTCGGCCGAGCGGTCCTCGTCGCCGAAGCTCTGGAAGGCGCCGGCGCCAAGCGGCAGTGCGCATAGCGCCAGGACGAGCAACGCGTGTTGCAGTTTCCTCATGGTCATACTCTCTCCTCCATTCCCGGCAATCACCGCCGGGTGTCCTTGTGGCCGCCTGTAGGGCGGTTGCGTGCCGCGGCCGCTCTTCCCGGCAGTCTCCGCTGCCCTCGTTCCGTTTTGTCGTTAATGACACATGACTTATGTGTCATGTTTTGAACGTAGTCGGACATGAGCCGGTCGTCAAGTTGACTGCTGGGAGCACCTGATGGAGGCCCCCAAAGGGGCTGTGGGCCGTCGCCGCGAGGACGCGCCCCCATGGCGGCCCGGCTGCCCCGGTGCCATCAGGAGGGTTGTGGGAGGTCCGTCCCCGGGGCGATGCGATGGGTCAGGCCGTCGCCGGGAGGACCCGCCTCCCACAGCGGCCCGGTCAGAAGCGGCGATGCGCTATCGCGCCGTGGTTGGCGCGCCCACGGGCTCCCTATCCGGGTTGCGGAATCGCCCCTTGCGCGGCTCCCGCCAGGGAAAGGGGATCGACGGACGCGGGAACAGATCCCCTCAATCGAAGCGCACGTGTTCGCGGATCAGGCGAAAGAGCTCGCGGTAGGCCTTCGGCGGTTTGCCCGCCTGCTGCTCGCGGCGGGTGTTGCGAATGAGCTGCCGCAGGGGCTGGATCTCGACCCCGGGGTATTCGGCGACGAAGGCCTGGACCGCCTCGTCACCTTGTTCCAGGAGGCGCTCGCGCCAGCGTTCAGCCTGGTGCAGCTCCGCCTTGGCCAGGCTGCTGCTGTGGTCGAGCCGGTCCAGGCCGGCCTGGATCGGACCGGTGTCGACCTGGCGCAGCAGCTTGCCGATGCGCTGTATCTGCCGGCGTTGGGCCTCGCGGGAACGGATGCGGCGCCATTCATCGACGGCCTCGGCGATCTCGGCGTCCAGTGGGATCTCCGATAGCTGCTCTGCGGACAGGGCTGTCAGCCGCCGGCCCAGCTCCCGGAGTGTTTCCGCCTCGCGCTTCTCGGCGGTCTTGTTGGGCCGCTGCGCGTAATACTGGAATTCGTCTTCGTCGTAAGCCACGGCAGTCTGTGTTTCATGTCGAAAGGGGGCGGCAGAGGCGGCCCGGCCTGAGTAGAATGCCCCGGGTGCCCATCGTCCAGAGAATCAGAACAGTGTAGCCGGCCATGTTTCCTGGCCGGCCGAACCGGTGAACGATTATGCATACCCCGGAGGGATTTGCCGAGCTGTTGCTTCTGCTGCTCATCGCGGTCGGGGCAGCGGTTGTTTTCATGCGTCTGCGGTTGCCGGCGGTGCTGGGCTATCTGGCCGTCGGCATCGCCGCCGGTCCAACGGCGCTGGGCGTGGTCCACGACGTGGAAACCATCCGGTCGCTGGCCGAGCTCGGTGTCGTGCTGCTGCTCTTCACGATCGGGCTGGAGTTCTCGTTGCCCGACCTGGCACGAATGCGCGGAGCGCTGCTCGGCCTTGGTGGCGGCGAGGTCGGCCTGGCCGGCGCAGCCGCCTTCGGGGCCGCGCTGTTCCTGGACGTCGTCGTGCCGGGGACGCCGGCGATCGGTTTCGCCGGGGCTCTGGTGATCGCCGGCGTGGTCGCGATGTCCTCCACGGCACTTGTCACCAAACAGCTGACGGACCAGGTCGAGCTGGGCGCGCCTCACGGCCGAGCCGCGCTTGGCATCCTGCTATTCCAGGATCTGGCCGTGGTGCCGTTCCTGGTGGTTATCTCGGGGCTGGCCGCACCGGGCGAAGCCGGCATCGGCATAGACCTTCTACTCGCTCTGGGCAAGGGCGTGGTGGCCGTGGTCGTCATTCTCCTGGTGGGGCGTTTCATACTGCATCGTGCGCTTTCGCAGGTGGCGGCACTGTACTCCGGCGAGCTGCTGACGCTCTCGGCGCTGACGGTGGCGCTGGGCGCTGCCTGGTGGACGGCTTTCCTGGGCCTGTCGCCGGCCCTGGGTGCTTTCGTGGCGGGCATGATGCTGGGGGAGAGCCCGTTCCGGCACACCATGGAGGCGGAGATCCGCCCCTTCCGGGACGTGTTGCTCGCGCTGTTCTTCGTGAGCATCGGCATGCTTCTGGATCTGACCGTGTTGCCGGAGGGCTGGCCCTGGATTCTGCTGCTGTTCGCCGCCCTGGTGGCCTTCAAGCTGGTGCTCATCCTGATCCTCGGGCTGGTTGCCCGCATGCCCCTCGCGACGGCCCTGCGGACTGCCCTGGTGTTGGCCCACGGCGGCGAATTCGGTTTCGCGCTGTTGAGCCTGGGCCTGTCGCAGGAGCTGCTGCCGCCGGCCTACGGGCAGGTGGTGCTGGCGGCACTGTTGCTTTCCATGGCCGTGGCGCCGCTGGCGCTGCGGTTCAATGGCCCCATAACCGCCTGGCTGCTGCGATCGAGACGACCGGCCGAGGCGCCCGCCGCGTCCCCCGCCGAACTGACGAGCACGGACAGCGACTGCGTGCTGCTGGTGGGCTTCGGCCGGGTCGGGCAGCACATCGCCCGCCTCCTGGAAGATGCGGGCTACCCGTGGCGAGCCGTCGACATGGACCCCGTGCGCGTCGAGAACGCCCGCGCCGCCGGCGCACCGGTAGCCCACGGTGACGGCAGCCGGCTGGACGTGCTACGGGCGGCGGGCGCCACCGATGCCCGGGCCGTGGCCTTCACGCTGGACGACCCCGCCGCCGTTGTGAATGCCGTGGAAAGCCTGCGTAACGAGCGTCCCGACCTGCCGATCCTCGTCCGGGCCCGTGACGACGCCCACCTCCAGGAATTGCAGCACGCAGGCGCCACGGAGGTCATACCCGAGACACTGGAGGCCGGGCTGATGGTCGGCTCCCACGTGCTCCTGCTCCTCGGTGAGCCGGCCGAGGCGGTCACGGACCGCATCCGCGCCGTACGGATGGGGCGTTATGAACTGTTGCGGGCGCTGTTCCCGGGCGCGGCCAATGTGGACCCGGAGGCGCTGGAGCTGCGTGCCGTGGAGGTGCCCGGCGACGCCCACGTGGTCGGCGTTGCCATTGACGAGCTCGACCTGGGCGCAAGGGCGGTCCGGGTGACGTCACTGAAACGCGACGGCGAACGGCTGGAACCGCCGCCGGCGGAGACCCGGATTCGCGGCGGCGACGTGTTGATGATAAGCGGCACAGGCCCGGACCTGGAACGCGCGGAGGCGGCCCTGGTGCGCTAGGCACCGCGGTCGCGGCCGGGGGCCGCTCCTACGCCGCACACAGGTCCTCGCAGGAGCTCCCTCGGCCGCGGATGGGGCCGGCGCCGACAATAGCTTCGGTCGTCGGATGGCAAGCCTATCCGACCCACGGCCGAGAAACCCGCCGATAGGAGCGGCCCATGGCCCCGAACCCCCGCGTGTTCCTACTCCGGCCGGCGGTATCCGCCCGAAACGCCCTTTTTGGAATAGACGAACTGCCAGAGCTGGATGTCCCGCGCGCGGAAGGCGCCGGCGCAGCACAGCAGGTAATACCGCCACATCCGGTAGAAGCGATCCCCATAACGATCCCGGAACTGCGGCCAGGCGGCCTCGAAGTTGGCGTACCACGCCATCAGGGTGCGGTCGTAGTCGGCCCCGAAGTTGTGGAAATCCTCGGTGACGAACAGGTGCTCCGAGGCGGTGGCGACCTGAAGGAGCGACGGCAGGTCCCCGTTGGGGAATATGTACTTGTCGATCCAGGGGTCCGGGCTCGTGTTCGTGCGGTTCTTGCCGATGGTGTGTAGCAGGAACAGCCCGTCCTCCTTGAGGCTGCGCTCGGCCACGTCCATGAACGTCTGGTGGTTCTTGCGGCCGACGTGCTCGAACATGCCCACGCTGGCGACGCGGTCGAACTGCTCGTCGAGGTCGCGGTAGTCCTGGATGCGGAACTCCACGGGCAGGCCCTTGCAGCGTTCCTCACCGAGGGCCGCCTGCTCACGGGAGATGGTCAGACCCACGCATTCAACGCCGTAGTGTTCGGCGGCGTATTGCATCAGGCTGCCCCAGCCGCAGCCGATGTCCAGCAGGCGCATGCCCGGCTCGAGTTCAAGCTTGCGGCAGATGAGGTCCAGCTTGGCCGCCTGGGCGTCGTCCAGGTTGTCGGCGGCCTTCCAGTAGCCGCAAGTGTAGGTCATGCGTTCGTCCAGCATGGCCGCGTAGAAATCGTTGCCCAGGTCGTAGTGTGACTCGCCGACCCGCCACGCGCGCCGGGCGGTCTGCAGGTTGAACAGCCGCGCGCGCAGGCTGTGGAGCATCAGCCGTAGCGGCTGGATTTCCTCCTCCGCGCCACTGCGCAGGAGGCGGTGAAAGAACTCGTCAAGCTGCTCGGCATCCCACCAGCCGTCCATGTAGGCTTCGCCGAGGCCAAGATTGCCATAGGCGAGCGCCCGGTCGATGGTGGCCGGATTGTGCAGCTGAAGGTCCCAGGGCCGATCGCCGTTGATGCGAATATCCGCCTTCTCAAGCAGTGCTTCCACGGCGGGCCGGTTGCCGCTGCTCGCTTCCGTCTCGTTCTTCGTGACCAAGGAGTTGCTGCTCACGGGTCTCTCCACTGCTGTCTGTCTGTTGCTCTTTTTTCTCTGTGGTCCCCTGAAAATAGTCTCAACTCAGCGCGTTGTGAATTGAAACGAATGAATGGCCGCGATAGATCGGGCCAATGGGCCGGCGGCCGGCGTTCAAGCGTGCCGTTCGGACGAAGGCGAGGTGGGCTGGGGCGTCGACCAGTACGGGTCCACGTCCTCGGTCCGGCTGTAGTAGGGCAGCTGGCGGAGCAGCTTCAGGCAGTGGAAGTAACCCGGCGCGGTCAGGTACGGCAGCTCCTCCCGGGTCGCGTAGTACACGCGCCTGAGGTCGCAGTGGGCGAGGTGCGGGAATTTGTGGTGGACCTCGTGGTAGTTCACCGAGCTCCAGAGCCATTCCAGCAGCGGATGGGTAAGTATCACCCAGCCCGTTACCTGGTGCGCCCCGGTACTCGCTCCGGCGCCGCTGCGGGGTGCGGCCTCGGGAATGCCATAGTGGTCGCAAAGCGCCCGCAGGGAGAAGACAACGGGAAATGCCAGGATCATGGGCACGCTGGTTACCCAGGGGGAGATGCCCGAAACCGTCGTCGCGGCGAAATAGAGCCCCGCGGCGGCCGCCAGGCAGAAAGCGTCGGCCAGCGCCCGGAGCCGCTGGCGCCGCGCGTCGGTTTGGGCGCGAAGCTGCCGCGCCCAGGTGCGGTACTGGCACTTCAGGCCGTGAAACGCGCCGTGGGCCAGGGCCTGGACGAAGCCCCGGTCGTGCATCTCGTTTTCCGGATCCCGGCCACGCTGGTGCGCGTAGGCATGGTGGGTGAGATGGAAGCGGCGGTTGGCGTGAAAAGGAATCAGCGCCAGCGCGGACAACAGCCCGCCCCAGGCGTCGTTCCAGAGCCGGCTGCGAAACAGCGTTCGGTGCACGGCCTCGTGGGCCAGCACCGCCGTGGCCAGCATCACCATGGCGTTGGGGATCGCGGCCAGGGCCATGACGGCGCCAGCGGCGACCACTGACAGTGTCCCGGCAAAGGTACCCGATCCGGCGCCGGTGCTTGCCAGAAGGCTTACAACGAAATCGGTGCCGGCAAAGCTGGTGGCGAGGTAACCCAGGAACACAGCTATCTTGAGCGCGTTATGCCCGCCGGGTATGCGTCGTTCGGACAGGGAGGGTACCGTCCGTTCCCATTGACCAGTGCATGCCGTCGCCATGCTGCCGAACCTTAGCCCACGACCCGGATACTGGCAATGCGAGGGCTCGCGCAGCGTTCAGGAGGTGGCTGGCTGGGCCTGGGCGTGTCGCAGTCTCACCAGCACGATCCCGGCCAGAACGGCCGCCAGGGGCGCCAGGGTCGCCAGGTTCATCCAGCGCCACCCGAGCCCTTCGAAAAGCACCCCGGAACCCAGCGCGGTCAGCGTCACGGTGCCGAAGACCACCACGTCGTTCAGGGCCTGGCACTTGGCCCGTTCTTCCGGGGCATAGGTCTCCGTGAGCAGCGTCGTGCCGCCAATGAACAGGAAGTTCCAGCCTGCGCCCAGGCAAACCAGCGCCGCCCAGAAGTGCCAGGGGGTCTCCCCGGAGAGGTTCACGGCGACGGTGGCCAGGGCCAGCAACGCGCCCGCGCCAAGCACGGTGAACACGCCCAGCCGCTTGATCAGGTTGCCGGTGAAGAAGCTGGGCAGGAACATCGCCACCACGTGCCACTGGATGACGAATGCCGTGTCCTCGAAGCCGTAGCCGCGGGATTCCATCGCCAGCGGCGTGGCCACCATGAGCAGGTTCATGACGCCATAGCCGACGGTGGCGGCCGCCACGGCCAGCAGGAATCGGGGCTGGCCGACGATCTCCGCCAGTGGGCGGCCACGGCTTTCGCGCTCCTCGGCGCTCGGCACCGGGATGGTCAGCGCAGCCGCGGCTATCAGGGATACGGCGTACATCGCGATGAGAACGCCGTAGCTGCCGGCGAACTCCGCGCCGAGCAGTGGCCGTGTCCACGCGGCGATATTCGGGCCGAGGAAACCGGCCACGATGCCACCGGCCAGTACCCATGAGATGGCGCGGCTGCCGTAGTCCGACGGCACCGCTTCCACGGCGGCGAAGCGGTAGAACTGGCCGAAGCCGTTAAACGTGCCCAGCAGCATCGAGCCAACGCAGAAACCGATGTAGCTTCCGGCCATGATCGACCAGGTTGCGGTGGCCGCGCCGGCCATGCCCAACACCGCAGCGACCATGAAACCCTTGCCGCGGCCCACGCGCTGCATCAGCAGCGAGGCGGGCGTGGCCGCCAGGGTCATGAACAGGAACTGCAGGCCCAGCGGGATCGTCGCCAGCAGGGCGCGCTCGCTGAGGTCGCGCCCGACCAGTGCCGAGGTGGATACCATCAGCGACGTGCCCGTCATGAGAATGGCCTGGCTCAGAATCAGTATCGGTATGTTTCGCAATGGGACGTCCGACCGGGGCGGTGATTGGGTTACGACGCGCTGCCGGGTTGATCGCGGTCAACATCCGGGGCGGAGACTTAGGCGCATCATACCCGCCAGGGTATTAGTTTCAAGGCGACCGACAGTGAGGTCCGAGTCATGAGCGTCAACAGTTCTGGATCCAAAGCACGCGCGCTAACCGCGGTGGTGGCGGCACTGGTCCTGGCATTTGCAGTGTCTGCACCGGTGCAGGCCAAACAGGGTGGCGGGATGGGCGGCGGCATGGATGAGCGGGGCAATGCCGGCGGCACCAGCAAGGATCGTCCCGGTGGCCGAGACAATGGCAGAGGGCAGGGGTACGGCCAGGACGGTGCCGGCGACCAGTTGCGGGACATGGATCGGATCCGCGACCGCCTGCACCAGAACCCGGATGCCGGTGAGCGGCGGCAGCTGATGAACCAGTATCGCCAGCGGATCGATTCGGGGATGCAGGCGCTGCGGCGCGGGCAGGGACCCGGCCCCGATGCCAGCCCGGAGGCCCGGTATCAGTACATGCAGCAGAATCAGGAACGGATGCAGCAGATGATGCGGCACATGTGGGAGTACGAGCGGCTACGGGGCGAGTAGGCGCGGTCCCTGGCCACGGAACGCGGGGCGTGAGAGCGCCGTCACGCCGACGGGCGGTTACCGCGGCGCGGACGCCGCCCCCACAGCCGTCCGGACCCTCCCGGGAGGATCGTCGGGCCTTTTGGGAGCGGCATCCCGCCCCGGTCCCCTTAGCGCTCAGTAACCATTGAGCCGGGCGTAGCGGCTGGCGTGGTAGCGGTAGTCGCCGAACAGTTGCTGCACGGGACGGGCGCGCTTCAGGAACAGGCCGATGTCGAACTCGTCGGTCATGCCCATGCCGCCATGCATCTGCACGCCTTCGTTCGTGGCCAGTTCTGCCACCTCGCTGGCCTTTGCCTTGGCCAGGCTGACCAGGGCCGGCGTGTCATCCGCGTCCTCGTCCAGGGCCTGCAGCGCCCTGATCACGACCGACTTCACCAGCTCGATCTCGCTGAACAGGTGGGCGGCGCGGTGTTGCAGACCCTGAAAGGAGCCGATGGTCACCCCGAACTGCTTGCGCTCCTGGAGGTACTTCACAGTGCGGTCGAATGACTCCTGGGCAATGCCCAGCAGCTCCGCGGCAAGCTGGGCGTTGCCAGCGTCCAGCACCCGTTCCAGGACGGCGTAACCTTTGCCTTCCTCGCCCAGCAGACCCTCGGCACGGGCGTTGTCGAAAGTCACCACCGCCGCGTTGCGGTTGTCCATCATGATGGTCCGTTCGACGTCAACGCCGTCGGCCTCGCGGTCGACGAGCAGCAGGCTGATGCCCTCGCTGTCGCTCGAGCCGCCAGACGTGCGCGCGGAGACGATGAGCTTGTCGGCCACGTGCCCGTCCACGACGAACTGTTTGCGGCCGTTGACGACGTAGCCGTCGCCCTCGGCCTCGGCGCGGGTCTCCACCTTGAGCGGGTCGTGGCGGGGGGCCTCGTCCGCCGCCAGGGCCGTGACGAGGCTGCCCTCGGCGATGGCGCCGAGCAGGGCCTGCTTCTGCTCGGCGTTGCCCGCCAGGTTGACCGCAGCGGCACCCAGCACGGCGGTGGAGAGCAGTGGCGAGGCGCTGAGGTTGCGGCCGGCCTCCTCGAAGACCTGGCCCATGCCCACATGGCCGAAGCCGGTGCCGCCGAAATCCTCGGGGATCAGGGTGCCGGCCAGCCCCATGTCGACCATCTCGGCCCAGGTGTCGCGGGAGAAGCCGGTTTCGTCGCGCTCATCGCGCAGCCGGCGCAGCTCGGCCACGGGCGCGCGCTCCTGGAGAAAGCGCTTGGCCGCGTCCTTGAGCATCTGTTGTTCTTCGGTCAGTACCAGTCCTGTCATTGCGATTGCCTCAATTCACTTAAACCAGGCCGAGGATGTTGCGGGCGATGACGTTGAGCTGGATCTCGGAGGTGCCGCCCTCGATGGAGTTGCCCTTGGATCGCAGCATGGAGCGCGGAACGGCGCCCTGATCCCACTGCTCGCCCTCGAACACGAGCCCGTCGAAGCCGTTCATGGCCACGATCATCTCCTGGCGGCGCTTGTTCAGCTCGGTGCCGTAGTACTTGAGCATGGCCGAGGCGGCGCCCACGCCCTGGCCGGACTTGGCCTCGTCGGTGACGCGCTCGTTGGTGAGCTCGAAGGCCTTGGCGTCGATGTCCCAGCGGGCGAGCTCGGCACGGAACATGTCGTCGGCCAGCCGGCCGTCCTCCAGGCCCAGGCATTCCACGGCCTGCTCGGAAAGGGTCTTCTCGCCGGCGGCGGTGCGGCCGAAGCCGCCGATCATGGCGCGCTCGTGGGTGAGCAGGTACTTGGCGATGGTCCAGCCCTGGTCCACCTCGCCGACGACCTGGTCCTTCTCCACGCGGACGTCTTCCAGGAAGGTCTCGCAGAACGGCGAGCTGCCGGAAATGAGCTTGATGGGCCGGGTAGTGACGCCCGGGGTTTCCATGTCGAACAGCACCAGGCTTATCCCCAGCTGCTTTTTCACGTCCGGGTTGGTGCGCACCAGGCAGAACATCCAGTCCGCCTTGTCGGCGTAGGAGGTCCAGATCTTCTGGCCGTTGACGATGAAGTGATCGCCCTGGTCCACGGCCTTGGTCTGGAGACCGGCCAGGTCGGAGCCCGCGCCCGGCTCGCTGTAGCCCTGGCACCAGCGGATCTCGCCGCGGACGATGGGCGGCAGGTGCTGCTGCTTGAGCTTTTCGGAGCCGAACTTGAGGATGGCAGGGCCGATCATCCAGATACCGAAGCTGTGCAGCGGAGGACGGGCGTTGATGCGGTCCATCTCCTCGCGCAGCACCTTGACCTGCTCCTTGCTCAGGCCGCCGCCGCCGTATTCGGTAGGCCAGTCCGGCGCGGTCCAGCCGCGCTCGGCCATGCGCTCCAGCCACAGCCGCTGGTCCTCGCTCTGGAACTTGAAGTTGCGGCCGCCCCAGCACTGGTCCTCAGCGCTGAGCACGGGCGTGCGCATGCTCCGGGGGCAGTTCTCCTCCAGCCAGGCCCGTGTTTCCTGGCGGAATTGCTCCAAGTCGGTCACAAGCACCTCCCCAAATCAGGTTTTTTAATGAAACAGGTTGGGAACGATAGGCGAGTGCGCCGCACAGCACAATAGACAGGCCTTCCCCGGCTGTCGCGCCTGCCGACCGGCGGTAATTGCCTAAAGAAATGAAATCTGTTTCACTTCTTTTATGGCCTACCGCCGAACCGAAAAGATGGAACGCCGCATGGCGCGCACCCGCGAGCGCATCGTCGAAGCGACCATGCATCTGATCGCGCGGGATGGGTACGCCGGTGCCGGAATACCGGCCATTGCCGCGGAGGCGGGGGTCGCCACCGGGTCCATCTACCGGTTCTTCCCCTCCAAGGCGGAGCTTTTCGACGAGGTCTTCCGCCGCGTTTCCCAGCGCGAGATCGACGCCTGCGCCGCCGCGGCGGCAACGCCCGGCACGGCCCGGCAGCGTATCGCGCGGCTGGTGGAAACCTTCGCGCGGCGGGCGTTGAAGGGCCGGCGACTGGCGCGCGCACTGCTCGCGGAGCCCGTGGACCCGATCATCGAGATCGACCGCATGCGCTTTCGCGAGCCTTACCGGGCCATACAGGCCGGGATCATTCGCGACGGTATCGCCGCCGGCGAGCTGGAAGAGCAGGACGCCGACGTGGTGGCCGCGGGCCTGGTGGGCGCCATTTCGGAGGCCCTGGTGGGGCCGCTGGGCGAGGCCCATGCGCCCGAACGTGAGGAACAGCTGGTGGCCACGGTCGTAACCCTTTGCGTGCGTTCGCTGGGGCCGGCGCCGGCCGCCGATGAACATCGCCTGACGGCAATCAACGGAGAATCGCCATGAGCGCAAGAATGGAGGAGACCCCCCGCTACGCGGATCCACTGGCCAACACCCACGAGGTGTTCAACCAGCCGCCGCCGCTGCAGGATTACAACCTTTTCACCCAGGACAACGCCCTGATGGAGGCCGTGCGCGCCAATGGCGCGGGCTGGGCCGAGGAGGCGCTGACCGCCTTCGGCGCACTCACGGGCAGGGCCGAGACCATCGAGCTGGGTTTTCAGGCCAACGAGAATCCGCCGGTGCTGGACACCCACGACCGATTCGGCCACCGGGTGGACCGGGTTCGCTTCCATCCCGCGTATCACGAGCTGATGCGCATCGCCCTGGAACACGGCCTGCACAGCGCTCCCTGGACCGATCCGGGGCCTGGCGCCCACGTGTCCCGGGCAGCGCACTTTTACATGCAGAGTCAGGTGGAGGCCGGCCATGGCTGTCCCATTTCCATGACCTTCGCCGCCGTGCCGGCCCTGCGACACCAGGAAGACATCGCCGCCGAGTGGCTGCCCAGGATCACCGCCCGTGCCTACGACCCGAGCAACGTGCCGGACGGCGAGAAGACGGCCCTGACTATTGGCATGGCCATGACCGAGAAACAGGGCGGCTCCGACGTGCGGGCCAACACCACCCGCGCCTACGCCCTGGGCGCTGGTGGACCGGGCCAGGCCTACGAGCTCGTCGGCCACAAGTACTTCGTGTCCGCGCCCATGTGCGATGCCTTCCTGACCCTGGCGCATACCGACAAGGGCCTGTCGTGCTTCCTGTTGCCCCGCTGGCGGCCGGACGGCACCAAGAACCCGATGCAGATCCAGCGGTTGAAACGCAAGATGGGTAATGTGTCCAACGCCTCCAGCGAGACGGAGCTACGCGGGGCGCTGGCGTGGATGATCGGCGAGGAGGGCCGCGGCGTGCGCACCATTATCGAGATGGTCGCGGCGACCCGTTTCGACTGCATGATCGGCTCCGCTGCCGGCATGCGCCAGGGCGTTGCCCAGGCCACCCACCATGCCCGTCACCGCAGCGTCTTCGGCGAGCGGCTCGACCGCCAGCCATTGATGCGCAACGTACTCGCGGACCTGGCTCTGGAGAGCGAGGCCGCGTTGGCGTTCACCCTGCGGGTCGGCCGCGCGCTGGACAACCCCGGCGACGCTCACGAGAAGCTGCTGGCGCGCATCGCCACGGCCGTGGGCAAGTACTGGATCTGCAAGCGCTCCGCACCCCATGCCGCGGAGTCCATGGAGTGCATCGGCGGCAGTGGCGTGATGGAGGATTCCATCATGCCGCGGTTGTTCCGCGAATCCCCCGTCAATGCCATCTGGGAGGGCAGCGGCAACGTGCAGTGCCTGGACGTGCTTCGCGCCGTCGGCAAGGAGCCGGGCGTCATGAATGCCTTCCTCGACGAAATCGAAAGCGCGCGCGGCGCGGACCGGCGCTTCGACGCATATGTGGATCGGCTGCGCGGCGATCTCGGCGACATGGAAGACATCGCCTATCGGGCCCGCGACGTGGTCGAGCGCATGGCACTGGCGATGCAGGGCTCGCTGCTGCTGCGCGGCGGCAGCGCCGCGGTCGCGGACGCCTTCTGTGCCGGCCGGCTCGAGCCGCGGGACTCCGTGCAGTTCGGTGGGCTGCCACGTGGCGTCGACGCCGCGGCGATCATCGATCGGGCCACGCCGGTGTGCTGAGCTCATCTCCGGCCCGGGTCGGGTAGATGACGTGGGTCTGGTATCGTCTCGACCCTGGGGAGGGTTGCCGCTCCCCGGGGGTGGCGTGACCTGCCGCGTCCACGGGCCACAGGGACGGAGACGATGGACCCACAACGCTTCATTGCCACGGTCGTTGGCGCCATCGGCATGGTGCTGCTGCTGATCTACGGCAAGCCGATCCTGTTGCCGTTCGTGATCGCCGTGCTCGCGGCGTACCTGATTACCGCGTTCGCCGATCGGCTCCGCGACCTCCTGCCGGAGATCTTCCCGGGCTGGGTCACGCGCCTGCTGGCCACCCTGGTACTGGGCGTGGGCGTGCTCGTCGTGCTGGAGGTGCTCGCGCACAACCTGCAACAGGTGGTGGAGGCGGCGCCGCGCTACGAGAACAACCTGACCAACGTGGTCCGCAACTGGGCGGCCGCCCTGGGTATCGAGCGCCTGCCGAGCGTGGACTGGGTTCTTTCCCGCACACTGGACCGTCTGGATATCCAGGGTCTGATCGGTGCCGTGGTGGGCTCGGTAACCAGCATTGTGGGCAACGGCTTTCTGGTCGTGCTCTACGCGGCGTTTCTGCTACTCGAGCGCGGTTCCCTGCGGCGAAAGTGGCTGCTGATGCATGCCAGCGAGGCGGAGCGGCTGCGCCACGACGCCACCATCGTGGAAATCGGCGTGCGGGTGCGCCGCTACGTCTTCCTGAAAACGGTGCTGTCGGTCATCGTCGCCGTGGGCAGCTGGGCCATCATGGAGCTGATTGGTATCGATTTCGCCAGTTTCTGGGCGCTGCTGATATTCGCCCTGAACTTCATACCCTATATCGGCTCGCCGATCGCCGTGGCTTTTCCCGTGCTGCTGAGCCTGGTGCAGTTCGGCGATCTGCCCACCTTCCTGATTACCGCCGTAACGCTCACCGCCATTCAGATGCTGGTGGGCAGCATCATCGAACCGAGGCTCATGGGCCGCTCCCTGAACCTCAGCCCCGTGATCATCCTGCTGTCGCTGGCGTTGTGGGGCAGCCTCTGGGGGCCGGTCGGGGCGCTGTTCAGCGTGCCCATCATGGTGATACTGACCATCATCATGTCCCAGTTCCCGAGCACTCGGCCCTTCGCCATTCTGCTCTCGCGCGACGGTGACGTGTGACCGGTTGGCGTCAGCCGTCCCACTGGTCGATGACTTCCCGGGCTGCCCGGAAGGCTTCCAGCGCCGCCGGCGCGCCGCAGTAAACCGCGCTGTGCAGGATGACGCCCCGGATTTCCTCGGGCGTGCAGCCGTTGCGCAAAGCGCCGCGCACGTGCCCCTTGAGCTCGGTTGAGGCCCGCAGGGCGGCGAGCATGGCGATGGTGACCAGGCTGCGGGTCGAGCGTGGGAGGTCATCGCGCTGCCAGGTGGCGCCCCAGGCATGCTCGTTGACGAAATCCTGGACGGGCATGGCGAAATCATCGGCGTTCTGCATGGCCCGGTTCACGAACTCGTCGCCCATAACCTCCCGCCTGGTCTGCAAGCCCCTGTCTTTGGAATCGGACATGTCGTATCTCTCCTGGTTGGACATCCACGCCGCGCATTGTAGGCCAACACCGGCCTCCGGCGCGTTAGACTGCCCGAACCGACACTGAAGGGGGAAGTACGCATGCGCGCGATCAGCTATACGCGGACCGGGCCGGCAGCCGAGGTTCTGGCTTTGGAGGAACGCCCGGTACCCGAGCCCGCTGAAGGGCAGGTCCGGGTAGCCATCAGCCACTCCGGGGTCAATCCCTCCGACGTCAAGACCCGCGCGGGGGCCCGGACGACGGCGCTGCCTTTCCCGCGCATCGTGCCGCATAGCGACGGGGCCGGCGTTATCGATGCCGTCGGGCCGGGTGTCGATCCTCAACGGGCGGGCCAGCCAGTTTGGGTCTGGAACGCGGCCTGGGGACGGCCGGACGGCACGGCCGCTGACTACGTGGTGCTGCCCCAGGCCCAGGCCGTGCCGTTGCCCGCCGGGGTGGACCCGGCCGTGGGCGCGTGCATGGGCATACCGGGGCTGACGGCGTACCACGCCGTGCACGTCAATGGCGGGGTGGCGGGCCGGAGCGTGCTGGTGGCCGGCGGCGCCGGGGCGGTGGGGTATTACGCCGTGCAGATGGCCCGTATCGACGGGGCCCGTACGGTGATCGCCACGGTCAGCTCTGCGGAGAAGGCGGCCATCGCCCGGGAGGCGGGCGCCGACCACGTGATCAACTATCGCGAGGAGGACGTGGTGGCGCGCGTGGCGGAGATCACCGCTGACCAGGGGGTCGAGCGGATCATCGAGGTGGAGCTCTCGGGCAATGCCCGCCAGGATCTGGAGATGATCGCGCCCGACGGTCAGATCGTCGTCTACGGCAGCGACCGGCCCGCCGCGGAGGTGGCGTTCATGCTCGCCATCCTGCGCAATGTCTGCCTGCAGTTCTTCATCGTCTACAATCTGAGTGCGGACGCACGAAACCGTGCGATCTCGGGCGTAAACCGGCTCCTGGAAGCCGGGGTGCTCCGTCACCGCATTGCCGAGCAACTGCCTCTGGAGCAGTGTGCCGAGGCCCACCGGCTGGTGGAGGAGCGCACCGCGATTGGCAATGTAGTCCTGTACATGGGTGCTTGAATGCGAACCGGGCTCCGGGAAGGGGGGCAAATGGCTGGAATGCAGATCTATCCGGCGGCCGTCACGCTGTCGCTGGCGTCGGCCAGGGCGGTGATCGAGGGTGCCTTCGCAGAGGCGCGGGCCTGCGAGGCCATGCCCCTGGCGCTGGTCGTGATCGACGGCGGCGGCCACCTGGTGGCGATGGAGAGACAGGACGGCGCGGGGCATTTCCGTGCCGATGTCGCAATGGCCAAGGCCTGGGGCGCGCTGGGGTTCGGCGTGCCCAGCGGGGTGCTCGGCGAGCGCCTGACGGGGCGCGAGGCGTTTCAGTCCGCCCTCTCGGCGGCCTCCGGCGGGCGTTTCGCCGCCGTGGCTGGTGGCGTGCTGATCCTGGACGAATCGGGCAGCAGCATCGGTGCCGTGGGTATCAGCGGCGATGTCTCCGGCACCGACGAGGCCTGTGCGGTCGCGGGAATTGAGGCCGCCGGGATGCGCGCCGCGGCTATCGCGCCTGATTGAGTGCGCCGGCGGCGGGCCGCCGCCTCAGGTTCGCCCCAGGATTCGCTTCCACAGCGGCAATTTGCCGTTCTTTCCGGGCTCCGCCGTATCCGCCTCCGTCGGGTCGCTGCCCAGCACGCACAACCGCAGCAGCTCGTCGATCATGGTGTCGTCGAAGCGGTAAGGGTTGAACGTCATGCTGCGTTTGGCGAGCAGTTGGCGGATCTGCCCCTCGATGGGCAGGTACTTCATGGACCAGTCGGGGAACATGCGATTGCTCACCCTATCGAAACTCAGCAGCTGGACGTCCTTGTGCCGGTCGTCCTGGCTGATGCGGTGATAGCGCTCGTTGACGACTTCGCGCTCGCCCTCCAGGCACTGGAAGAAGTAGCCGTCGCCGTAATGCAGGACGCCGCCGATCCTGCACTCGCTGTTGTTGCGGCGGGACTCGGCCAGTATGCGTGCCACGGAGACCTCAATGCCGCCGCTGACGTTGGGTTGGAACGTGGCGGTGCTCGCGTAGTTCAGACGCACCAGATCGCTGCCCATGGATTACCCCCGGTTTTGTGCCCCCATGCTTGTGCAGACATACGATACAATAGTTGTACAAAATATCAACGCTGCTGCGACAGCTGGGTGTCGGGCCGGGCGCCCGCTGCTCAGCGGAACTCGGAACGCAGTAGCGCGGCGCCGGCGCCCAGGGCGTGGAGCTTGCGCCGGGCGACGTCACGGGGCAGCGGAACCATGCCGCAGTTGGTGCAGGGATACAGGTGCTCGGGGGCCACGTAGTCCAGCGCCTTGCGCAGGGTTTCTGCCACCTGTTCCGGCGTCTCCACCTCGTTGGTGGCCACGTCGATGGCCCCGACCAGCACGTCCTTGCCCCGCAGCAGCTCGATCAGCTCCATGGGCACGCGGGAGTTGCGGCACTCCAGTGATACCTGGTCGATGCTCGATAGCTGTAGTAGCGGGAAGACGTGTTCGTACTGCCGCCATTCCTCGCCGAGCGTCTTCTTCCACTCGATGTTGGCCTTCACGCCGTAGCCGTAGCAGATGTGCACGGCCGTCTTGCAGGACAGCCCCTCGGCCGCCCGTTCCAGGGTCTGCACACCCCAGGCGCGCACGTCATCGAAGAATACGTTGAAGGCGGGTTCGTCGAACTGGATGACGTCGATACCGGCCGCTTCCAGCTCGCGGGCCTCGGCGTTGAGCGCCCTCGCGAACTCCCAGGCCAGCGCTTCCCGGCTCCCGTAGTACTCGTCGGCCAGGGTATCCACCATGGTCATGGGGCCGGGCAGCGTGAACTTGGTCGAGCGGTCCGTCGATTGCGCCAGGAAGCGGGCGTATTCCACGTTCACGGGCCGCGGCCGCGATACCGGCCCCACGACCACCGGCACGTCGGCGTCGTACCGGTCCCGTATCCGCACCGTCTTCTTGTGCTCGAAGTCGATACCGTCCAGCGCCTCGATGAAGCTGGTCACGAAATGCTGACGGGTCTGCTCGCCATCCGAGACGATATCGATGCCGGCGCGCTCCTGGTCATGCAGGACCAGCGACACGGCATCGCGCTTGCCTTCCTCGAGCAGCTCACCCTCGAGCCGCCACGGGGCCCAGAGTTTCTCTTTTTCGGACAGCCAGCCCGGCTTGGGAAGGCTGCCGGCGATTGTCGCGGGGAACAGCGGTGTCTTTGTCATCTCTGTCTCCTCCTCTGTGGCGGGATCCTGGGCCCGGGCTATCCCGTCCAAGCCTTATTCGCCCGGCGATACCCATGGGGCCGGAAGGCTCTCCGGAGGGCCTCAGCCGGCATTGTCCCATGCCGGCGCCAGACCGGCCGGGCTGATGATACGTCCGTCGGCGCGGGCCAGCGCGTGAATGGCGGCCATGTCCTCGTCACTGAGCTCGAAGTCGAAGATGTCCAGATTGGCCGGCACACGCTCGGCCCGGGACGTGCGGGGTATGGCCACTACCCCCGGCTGCTGGTAGTGCCAGCGCAGGACCACCTGGGCGGGGCTCTTCCCGTGGGCGTCGGCAATGCGCCGCACGGTGCCGTCGCCGATGGCCCGGCCCTTGCCGAGCGGGCAATAGGCAGTCAGGGCCATGCCATGCCGCGCCAGGGCCTCCAGTACCGGTGCCTGGGAAAGGTAGGGGTGGTATTCCACCTGGTTGGTGACCAGCGGCCGCGTCGAAGCGGCGACGGCCTGGTCCAGCAGCGCAACGGTGAAATTGCTGACGCCGATGTGGCGGGTGAGCCCCTGGCTGGCGACTTCGTTCAGCGCGCCGACGGTCTCCTCCAGCGGCACATCGGGGTTCGGCCAGTGCAGCAAAAGCAGGTCCACGTAGTCGAGGCCCAGGCGGTCAAGGCTCTCGGCCGTCGAGCGTTGCAGATCCCCGTCGCGATAGCGATCGGGCCAGACCTTGGTGGTCAGGAAGATATCCTGCCGGTCCAGGCCGCTGTCGCGCAGCCCTCGGCCGACCCCTTCCTCGTTGCCGTACATCTGGGCAGTGTCGATGTGGCGGCACCCGGCCTCGAGCGCGTCAGTGACTCGAGCGGCGGCGGTCGCCGAATCCAGCTCGAAGGTGCCGAAACCGATCTTGGGAATGCGGGCGCCATTGGCGTCGACGTAGTCCATGGTGGCCTCCTCTGTTGGTGCGCGGGCTGCAGCGCGGCCCGCCATGGTTCCGCTGGTCAGGCCGCGTCGCGGCTCGGTGGCGCCATGAATTCGGGGCCCACCGGATCTGTGATGTTCTCCTGGAGGATAGCCTCGATACGCTCGAGGTCCCCGTCCGACAGCGACCAGCCGGCGACTTCATGGACCGGCGCCAGCTGCTCCGGATTGCGTGCGCCCCAAAGGGCCGCCGTGTGGCCCGGCTGATCGAGCAGCCACCGCACCGCCAGCGCCGGAAGGGACTTGCCGAAGTTGCTCCGGGCATACGCCGCCAGGGCATCGGCCGCGGCCAGGTACTGGTCGAAGCGGGGCTGGCGGAACTTCGGGTTGACGTTACGAAGATCGTCGCCCTCGAAGACGCGGTCCCGGTGCATGCGTCCGCTGAGCATCCCACGGCACAGCGCCCCGTAGGTAATGGTGGCGATGCCGTGGCGGGCGCAGTAGGGCAGCACGTCCTTCTCGATCTGCCGCTCGAAGAGATTATAGGGCGGCTGGTTGGTGTGCAGTCCGCCGAACTCGCGCATCGATCCCATCTGTTCCGGCGAGAAATTGCTCACGCCTACCGCCCGTATCTTGCCGGCCTCCAGTAGCTCCTGGAGCGCGTGGGCGGTCTCCTCCAGGGGGGTCAGGGGGTCCGGCCAATGGACCTGGTAGATGTCGATGTAGTCGGTTCGCAGCCGGCGCAGGGAATCGTCCACCTCCTGCTTGACGCGCGCCCTCGTGGCCTCGCGCCAGATCCGCTTGTGGTCGCCGGACCAGTTCAACCCGACCTTGGTGGCAAGTACGGTGTGCTGGCGGCGGTTGCCCTGTGCCAGCGCCTTGCCGACGATTTCCTCCGAACGGCCGAAGCCGTAGACGGGCGCGGTGTCGACCAGCGTTATGCCCTCGTCCACCGCGGACCGAATGGCGCGCACGGCGGCGTCCTCGTCCGTGCCGCCCCACATCCAGCCGCCAATGGCCCAGGTGCCGAGGCCAATCCGGGAGGTTTCGATATCCGTACCTGAGATGCGGGCTGTCTCCATGGTGCCTCCAGCGTATTCCGATTTCACGGCTGTTACCGGACTTGGGACGGCGACAACGCGATTCAAATGCCACGGCCGGTGTGGCGCTGCTACCATCGGCGGAATCTGCGAGACGACGATCCATGGTAGGGGGAATGGCGCAATGACGGCGAATGGAGCGTTCACGCGGCCCGATGGAGGCAACTGCCCGGCCTATTTCGCGGGTCCCGGGGAGGGTGCGCCGGCGCTGGTGGTGTTACAGGAATGGTGGGGTCTCAACGAGCAGATCCAGGGTGTGGCGGACCGTCTGGCCGGGGCCGGCTACCGGGTGCTGGCCCCCGACCTGTATCGGGGTGACGTGGCGCTGGAGGTGGCCGAGGCCCAGCACCGCATGGAGATGCTGGACTTCGTCGACGCCGCCGACCAGGACATTCGCGGCGCCGTCGCCATGCTGCGGCAGTCGTCTCCCGCGGTGGGGGTCATGGGGTTCTGCATGGGCGGCGCGCTGTCCATGCTCGCCGCCGCACGCGTGCCCGAGGTGGACGCCGTCTCGGCCTGGTACGGGCTGCCGCCGGCCAACGCCCTCGACGTGGAGCGGATCGCAGCGGCAGTCCAGGGGCATTTCGGCCGCGAGGACACCATCGTGCCGATGGAGCGGGTGGACGCCCTGGAGGCGGCGCTGCAGGCCCGCGGGCACACCTGCGAGATTCACCGTTACCAGGCCGGCCACGCGTTCGGGAACGAGAACGGCGCCAACTACGAGCCGGAGGCGGCGGCGCTCGCCTGGCAGCGCACCCTGGACTTTTTCCTCCGACAGCTTGCGGGCGGCGCATGAAACGCCGAATGCTCGCCGCCTGCCTGCACCGCGTGCCGACATGCGCACGAATCGTCTCGGCTCGCCTGGACCTGGTGACGAATACCGTTCGCAGGTTGGATTGGGCGAAGCCGTAACCCACCGATACGTTTCGGCCCTGAGCCAACGCCGACCCGCCCCGCTCGGCGGGTGTGTCGTGTCCGTCCAGCGGTGTGGCCATGGCCGGTACATGCACTGGGCGCCGTGCGTAGGTGATCAGGGCTTCGCCTGATCCACCCCGGGAACTACGAACCGACGAAAGACGGAGGGTCTGCCGGCTGCGGAGGGGTTTCGGTACCGTCCCTCGAGCTCAACGAGCTTGAGCGCCGTGCGCGGGAGCCCCACCTCAGGCACACCGGTCCGTCGGGTCCGGCAATACACCACCGGCACAGCAACGAGGGGTAACACCATCGATGAGCTTCACCACGGAATCCTACCCGGGCGTTCACGAGGCGACGGTTCCACAGGCCCAGGGCTTCACGTTCAACCACACGATGCTGCGGGTGAAGGACCCTGAACGCTCCCTGGACTTCTACACCCGGGTCATGGGCATGCGCGTGCTGCGTCGGCTCGACTTCGAGGAAGCCCGGTTCTCGCTGTATTTCCTGGCCAAGACGGAGGACGTCGAGGCGATTCCGGAGGACGAGGGCGAGCGCATGGCCTGGGCATTCAGCCAGCGCGGCATACTGGAGCTGACCCACAACTGGGGTACGGAGAAGGAGTCCGGTCAGCATTACCACAACGGCAACGACGAGCCCCAGGGCTTCGGTCACATCTGCTTCGCGGTACCGGATCTGGAGGCCGCGGTTGCCTGGTTCGACGAGAACGGCGTGCAGTACGTCAAGCGACCGGAGGACGGTCGCATGCCGCACATCGCGTTCATCAAGGACCCCGACGGTTACTGGATCGAAATCCTGCAGCCGGGCCGCCTGAAGGGGCTGGGGCGGGGCTGACAGCCATGGCCGGCGCCGGGCCTGTCCCCCGGTGCCCTGGTTTTGCGCCCGATGTCGCCGCAGCGCCCGGGCGCCGACCTCTGCCCGCCCGCGCCGCCACTGTGCTCTCTGACTCTAACCACCCGTCATGGCGGCGTTAATCGAATCCTGGGCTTGACCATACGGTACAGTATGGTAAATATTGTAAAAGGATCGGGGCGACTCCATCTGCTGACAGACAGGCGGGCTTCGCGTGGGGATCCGTGGAACGGGGCCGCACGGCGCGGTACAGATTCGGGAAACGCACCGCCGGCCGGCAGCGCCGGATGGGTGATGGGAGGTATGACATGTTCCAGGGCATCATGAACTTCATGCGTAACAACAACATGTTGCCGCGCATCTCCGACACCGAGCGCCAGGCGCTCGAGGCCGGCACGGTCTGGATCGACGGGCAATTCTTCTCGGGCAACCCCGATTTCAAGGAGATGCTCGCCGAGTCCTACGACAAGCTCTCGAAGGAAGAACAGGAGTTCCTCGACGGACCGGCCGAAGAGCTCTGCCAGATGATCGATACCTACGAGATCGCCCGCACCCGCAAGGTGCCGGAGGAGGTGATCGACTTCATCAAGAAGCAGGGCTTCATGGGCCTGCTGATTCCCAGGGAATACGGCGGCAAGGAGTTCTCCACGCTGGCCATCTCCACGATCATGGCCAAGGTCAACTCCTATTCCTCGCCGGTGGGCACCTTCGTGGTCATCCCCAACTCGCTGGGCGCCGCGGAGTTGCTCAAGCACTACGGTACCGACGAGCAGAAGAACCACTACCTGCCCAAGCTCGCTAGCGGTGAATTCGTACCCTGCTTCGGCCTGACCGAGCCCACCGCCGGCTCCGACGCCGCGTCCATCAAGGCCGAAGGCGAGGTCTTCAAGGACGACAACGGCGAGGTGAAGATCCGTCTGAACTTCCGCAAGCGCTACATCACCCTGGCGCCGGTTGCGAACCTGATTTCCCTGGCCTTCCAGATGCACGATCCGGACAACCTGCTCGGCAAGGGCGAGTATCCCGGCATCACGGTCGCGATGCTGGAGAAGGGCACGCCGGGGCTGCACAACGGTGACCACCACGTACCGATCGGCGAGGGCTTCTACAACGGCCCCATCGTCGGCGAGGACGTCGTGGCCGCGCCGGAGCAGATTATCGGTGGTCCGGAGTACGCGGGCCAGGGCTGGCGCATGCTCATGGAGCAGCTCGCCGGCGGCCGCGCCATTTCCCTGCCGGCGGGCGCCATCGGCGGCATGAAGGCCGCCGCCAAAGTGACCGGGCCGTATTCCATGGTTCGTCACCAGTTCGGCTTCCCCATCGGCATGATGGAGGGCGTGCAGGACAAGGTCGCCCAGATCGCCGCGCTGAGCTACATGTTCGAGGGCGCGCGCATCTACTCCTGCTCGGCCATCGATCGCGGCGAGCAGCCGCCGGTGATCTCCGCCATCCTCAAGGCGGCCAGCACCGAGCACGTCCAGAAGATGATGGTCGACGGCATGGACGTGTTCTCCGGCGCCGGCGTCATGCAGGGACCGAACAACATTCTCGGCAGCGGCTACACCAGCGCCCCTGTGGGCATTACCGTCGAAGGCGCGAACATCATGACGCGCACGCTGATCATCTTCGGTCAGGGCGCGACCCGTTGCCATCCGTTCGCGCTGCCGCTGGTCAAGGCGGTGGAGGACGATGACGCCGATGCGTTCAAGCAGAATCTGCTTGGCTGGCTGGGTCACACCGCGAAGAACTGGGGCCGGACCAAGGTGCGCGGTCTGACCCGCGGCTTCAGCGCGGGCAGCCCGGTCTCCGGTCCGACGGCCACCTATTACCGCCGCCTGGCCTGGGCGTCCTCGCGGTTCGCGTTGCTGACGGATCTGGCCATGTACCTCATCGGCGGCCAGCTCAAGGTCAAGGGCAATCTGACCGGCCGCTATGCCGATGCCCTGACCTGGCAGGTGCTGGCGTTCTCCGCCCTGCGCCGGTTCGAGGCCGACGGTCAGCCGAAGGAGGATCTGCCCCTGGTCCAGTTCGCCTGCGAATATGCCCTGGCCCGGGTGCAGGAAGCCTTCGAAGGCATCCACGCCAACTTCGACGCGCCCATCGTGGGCTGGTGGCTGCGCAAGCCCGCGGCGTTTTTCCTGCGGATCAACCCGCTGTCCACCGGCGCCGGCGACAAGCTGATCGGCCCGGCGGCGGCGACCATCCAGTCGCTCAACGACCAGTACCACCGTCTCACCGACGGGCTGGCCACGGCGAAGGAGGACGCCCCGGGGGCCGGCCGCCTGATGAAGGCCTTCCGCCTGATGGAGGAGGCCAAGCCGGCGGTGGGCAAGATCATGACGGCGCAGAAGAAGCGCGACCTGCCCAAGGGCAGCGCATGGGAGCTGATCGATGACGCCAGGCAGAAGGGCGTGATCACCGACACGGAGGCCCAGCAGCTGCGTCAGGCAAACCAGGCCGCGCTGGAGGCCATCGAGGTGGATGTGTTCACCCAGGAGGAGTATTTCTCCAACGCGGCCCAGCCGCTGCCCTCCCATGGCGAGGCGGAGAAGAAAACGGCTGCGGGCGCGACCATCTAGGCCCCCGCCGCAGCGATGACTCATCGACGGCCCGCTCTGCGGGCCGTTTTTTGTCTGAGGTCGTCTTCCGGGGCTTCCCCGGCTCGACGAGTGCATCCGCGATACAAAAATGACCGGCGTCTCTTTCGGGGATGGTCTCCCGCAGTTTTCATTTCGATGAGGTGGCTGGACGCGGCTCTTTCACATCCCGCTTTAATTTGAGAGTTGATTCACAAAATCAGTGCAGATCAGGTGAGAATCCGGCGGCGGATGAACTAAAGTTGCGCCGCGTTGTGCGGTGCCGCATTACTGTCTGTTGACCATCCGTCAGGGAGCACTCGGCTGGACGCCCGCCGCACGCAAAGCACTTGAAGCGGGGGAAACACATGCTCCAGTCGTTGAAGCTCCGGACCCGGCTGGGTCTGATCATTGCCGTCAGTCTGGCCGGTCTGCTGGTACTGGCGACCCTGTCCATCCTGGCCCAGCGGGACAGCCTCTATCAGGCCCATGAGAAGCGTCTCACCAACCTGGTCGAGGTCGCCGCGGACGTCGTCGAGCACTACTACGGTCTCCAGAAGAGCGGGGCGATGACCCCGCAGCAGGCCAGGGAATCGGCGGCACGAACCCTGAACGCCCTGCGGTTCGACGGCTCCGACTATTTCTACGTCTTTACCGGGGACACGGTCGGTGTGGTGCATCCGCGCAATCCGAAGTTCGTGGGCATGCGCCTCGCCGACAGCGACAACCCGGTGTTGCAGGGACTGGCGAAGGGCATTAAAGGCGTGGTCGCCAACAAGGACAATCCCGCCGAAGCCCCCAGCCGCATGGAAACCCGGACCGCCGAGGGCGAGACCGTGACACGCATGGTCTTCTCCCACTACTTCGAGCCGTGGGACTGGGTGCTGGGCAGCAGCATGACCGTGGCCAGCGTGGACGATGTCGTTGCCGCGTCCGTCACCGAGCTGGGGAGCATCGTGGGCATCGTGCTGGTACTGGTCGTTGCCGCTTCCCTGGTGGTTGCCCGGAGCGTGAACCGCCAGCTCGGCGGCGAGCCGGACGTCGCGGTGTCGTTGATGCGGCGTGTCGCCGAAGGCGATCTCACGGTCCGCGCCAGGGATGACGGCGAGGCCGGGGATGAGAGCCTGCTGGGCGCGCTGGATGACATGGTCGGCAGGCTGCGGGGCATGGTTTCGGCCGTGGGCCGCAGTGCCGAGCAGGTGGCCGAAGAGGCGCGCCACCTGGCCCACGACACGGAAGCGGTGGCCCAGTCCGGGCGGAGCTCGTCCGAGTCGACGGCGACCATGGCCGCGGCCGTGGAAGAGATGACCGTCAACATCGGCCACATCTCGGACAACGCCAAGGCTACCGAGCGCAACTCCTCGGAGTCCGTGGAGTCCGCGGAGTCCGGCTCCGGCGAGGTCGCCGCGGCGGCGGAAGAGATCCGCAGCGTGGCCGATACCCTTCAGGAGGCGGTGACCTCGGTCAGCTCGCTGCTGCAGCGGGCCGAGGAGGTCGGATCCATCGCCGGGGTCATCAAGGACATCGCCGCGCAGACCAACCTGCTGGCGCTCAACGCGGCGATCGAGTCGGCGCGCGCCGGCGAGCAGGGCCGCGGCTTTGCCGTCGTCGCCGGCGAGGTGCGGGATCTCGCCGCGCGCACCGGTGAGGCCACGGACCGGATCGAGACCATGATCCAGGGCATTCAGGCCGAGGTCCAGGGCACGGTCTCGGTAATCGAGCGCGCCAATCCCCAGGTGCATGCCAGCGTGGAGCGCACCGAGGCCGCCGTGGCCCGGCTCGACGCCATCCGCGCCAGTGCGCAGTTCACGCTGGAGCGCATCAGCGACGTGGCCAACGCCACCCGCGAGCAGAGCGTGGCCAGCAACAGCATCGCCGAGCAGGTCTCGGAGCTCTCCCAGGCCGTCGAGAGCACCAGCGAGTCCATGAAGAGCGCGGCAGGCTCGGTACAGAATCTGCAGCATCAGTCGGCCGCGCTGCAGGAGCTGGTGGTGCGGTTCCGGTACTGATCAGTAGGGCGTGCCGTCCTTGTGAACGAACCGCCACTGGCCGTCCACCAGCGACGCCTCGATGTCGTCGTCCGGATAAGTGGCGGCATCCCCCGGCGCGCGGTCGCCGATTTCCAGATACGAGGCGGGCGCATCGGTCTCGTTGACGAGATGATGGGCGTCCCCGCTACCGGCCCTGAAGCCCGCGCACATGCCCGGGGATAGCTGCGTGGCGCCGGCGTCGGTATACAGCGTCGGGTGGCCCTCCAGGACATAGATGAACTCGTCCTGCCGGGTGTGCGCGTGGCGCAATGCAGATGTCGCACCCGGAGCCAGCGTGGTGCGATTGACGCCGAAATTCTCGAGCCCGAAGAGCGCACCGAGCGGCTGCTTGGTTCGCCCGGCCATCCGCGAGGCGAAGGGTTCAGGGTAATTGGACGGCCGGGTGCGGGCGGGTGCCTCGCGGGCGTTTACGGCTACCGGCCGGGACGAATCGGCCATTGTAGAGCTCCTCTTTTCGCTTTACCGAAAGGGCGGGTCAAACCCCGAAGCGTACGCGCCGCTGAAGTAGGGGCGGTGCCGCCGTGGATGGGTTCGCTTTGTACCGGAGTGCCCCGCGGCGCCGTCAACGCCGCCACGGTACGCCAGCTTAAACCACTCCCGTGACTCTCCTCATCCGGACAGGTCCAATGCCAGAAGCACTGCCCAATACGCGCCTATGCCGAGTTGCACCAGTAAGAACAGGAAGCGCACCTGCACGGCCAGGACGCTGGTGGATATCAGATGTATCGAGGACTGGACGATGCGGGCGCCCAGAACGACGAATGCCAGCGGCGCGGTGATGCCGGCCGTGCCGGTGACCAGCGCCAGGAGCATGAGGCCGCCGATGAAGGGAAAGCCCTCGTAACAGTTGGCGTGGGCCCGGGCCAGTCGGTGGGCGAACGGTGACACATCGGAGCCATCGGGCGCGAAGCTGTTGGGCTTCTTCTTGCCAGCGAGGGCATAGCCAACCCTGAGGCCGCCCAACATCACGTACAGCAGCAAGTACCAGAGAATGAAACCAATCAGGGCGGTCGCCGTTGCCGTCATGTTGCGTGTCTCCCGGTTGCGCTAATCCGTTGTATTTCCCTGGTGCCTTTACACCCGCCCGGTGCGGACGACCAGTGAAGTGCATTCTGGCAGCCCGGGCAACGGGCGGCACCGCGGCCGTGCGGCGCCGGCGTCCGCGGCTATTCGATTGGCTCAGATGGAGTTGATCACCACGGCCCAGGCGTTGAGCAGGACGATCGCCATGAGGAAGAGGTTGCCGACCCGGCGGTTGAGGCTAACGATGGCGGTCACGGCGAATACTTGCAGGACCTTTGCGGCGGTCAGCCCGGGCAGCAGGCCCAGGGCCTCCATCAGCCAGCGGGCGAGGGCGTTCGCCTCCTTGTGCAGGCCGAGTGCCGATACGAAGCCCACCGTGCTCACGACGTCCAGGATCATGGTGGCGAGCAGCAACAGCCACCATGCCGTATAGCGGCGCAGTGAGTAGTCGAGGTTCTCGCGCAGGGGGATTTCTTCGTCGAGTATCTTCATCGCGGATGAATATCGCCTCGCAGGGGCGAGTTTTCCACGGGAGCGCGCCGCAATCCAGCCCGGTAATGGACCTCCCGCAGCCCTTTGACCGGCCCCGGGGATAATCGGGGTTGTGGGAGCGTCGTCTTCGCCGCGATGGGGTCCGGGCCCTGTCGCCGCGGGGACGCGCCTCCCACAGCGCTTCGATGGGCCCCGGGGCATGGTCACGGATGTGGGAGCTACGTCCTCGTCGCGAGGGGTTCGGGGCCCTGTCGCCGCGGGGACGCGTCTCCCACAGCGCTTCGATCGGCCCCCGGGCATGGTCACGGATGTGGGAGCGGCGTCCTCGCCGCGGCGAGGGGGTCCGGGCCCTGTCGCCGCGGGGACGCGCCTCCCACAGCGCCTCGATGGGCCCCGGGGCATGGTCACGGATGTGGGAGCGGCGTCCTCGTCGCGAGGGGTCCGGGCCCTGTCGCCGCGGGGACGCGCCTCCCACAGCGCCTCGATGGGCCCCGGGGCATGGTCACGGATGTGGGAGCGACGTCCTCGTCGCGAGGGGTTCGGGGCCGTGTCGCCGCGGGGACGCGCCTCCCACAGCGCTTCGATGGGCCCCGGGGCATGGTCACGGATGTGGGAGCGGCGTCCTCGCCGCGATGGGGTTTCCGTTGGCGGCACGGCCGTGGCCCTTCAAGGAAGAAGCCCCGCTCGTGCGGGGCTTTCGGGTCCGGCTGAGCGCGACGCGCCATGCGGCCCGCGCACCTGCGCAGCGCGTCGCTCCTGTCAGGCCGCTTCCTCGTCCTTCGCTTCCTCGTCCACGGAGTGGCGGATGAGGTAATCGAAAGCGCTCAGGGCGGCCTTGGAGCCTTCGCCCATGGCGATGACGATCTGCTTGTACGGCACCGTGGTGGCGTCGCCGGCAGCGAACACGCCGGGGATGGAGGTCTCGCCGCGGGCGTCGACCTCGATCTCGCCGAACTTGCTCAGTGCCACCGTGCCCTTGAGCCACTCGGTGTTCGGCAGCAGGCCGATCTGCACGAATACGCCGGCCAGTTCGACATGGTGCACCTCGCCGGAGGCGCGGTCCTTGTAGCTGATGCCGTTGACCTTGCCGCCGTCGCCGGTGATCTCGGTGGTCTGCGCCGAGGTGAGGACGGTGACGTTGGACAGGCTGTGCAGCTTTTTCTGCAGCACGTCATCGGCGTTGAGCTCGTCGGCGAACTCCAGCACGGTCACATGGTCGACGATGCCCGCGAGGTCGATGGCCGCCTCGACACCGGAGTTCCCGCCACCGATGACCGCCACGTGCTTGCCCTTGAACAGGGGCCCGTCGCAGTGAGGGCAGTAGGCCACGCCCTTATTGCGATACTCTTCCTCGCCCGGTACGCCCAGCTGCTTCCAGCGCGCGCCGGTGGACAGCACGACGGTCCTGCCCTTGAGCGTCGCGCCGTTGGCCAGCTCCACCGTGTGGGGGCGACCTTCCTTCTCCGCGGGCACCAGCTTCTCGGCACGCTGCATGTTCATGATGTCCACGCCGTATTCCTTGACGTGCTGCTCCATGGAGGCGCAGAGCTTGGGTCCCTCGGTGTAGGGCACGGAGATGAAGTTCTCGATGCCCAGGGTATCCTGCACCTGGCCGCCGAAGCGCTCCGCGGCAATGCCCGTATTGATGCCCTTGCGGGCGGCGTAAATGGCCGCCGCCGCACCGCCCGGGCCGCCACCGACGATGAGCACGTCGAAAACGCCCTTGGACTTGATCTTCTCCGCCTCGCGGGCCTGCGCGCCGGTATCCAGCTTGGCGACGATTTCCTCAAGGCCCATGCGGCCCTGCCCGAAGGGCTCGCCGTTGAGGAACACGCTCGGCACGGCCATGACCTCGCGGTTTTCCACCTCGTCCTGGAACAGGGCGCCGTCGATGGCCTCGTGGCGGATGCGCGGGTTGATGATGCTCATCAGGTTCAGCGCCTGCACCACGTCCGGGCAGTTCTGGCAGGACAGCGAGAAGAACGTCTCGAAATGGAAGTCCCCGTCCAGGGCCTCGATCTGCTCGATAACTTCCCGGGACTCCTTCGAGGGATGACCGCCCACCTGCAGCAGCGCCAGGACCAGCGAGGTGAACTCGTGGCCCATGGGGACGCCGGCGAAGCGCACGGCGATGTCGGTGCCCGCGCGCTGTATGGCGAAGGACGGCTTGCGCACGTCCGCGTCGTCATCGCGCAGCAGGGTGATCCTGTCGGACAGCGCTTCGATCTCGTGAAGCAGCTCGTCCAGTTCCCGCGACTTGTCGCCGTCGTCGAGGTGCGCGACCAGCTCGACCGGTTGTGTCACGTTCTCCAGATAGGCTTTCAACTGGTCCTTGAGGTTGGCATCCAACATTGCGACGGCTCCCCGAAGCGGTTGAGTTCAGTTACGCGCGCAGACCGGCCGCGCGCACATTCGCGCCAGCCCGCGTGGGTATTCGTAAGAGAGGGCCCGCCCGATCAGGCGGGCCCTTGCCGGAAGTCGGCGATTCTCAGATCTTGCCGACCAGGTCCAGGGACGGCTCGAGAGTCTTCTCGCCTTCCTTCCACTTGGCGGGGCAGACCTCGCCCGGGTTGTTCCGCACGTACTGGGCGGCCTTGACCTTGCGCAGCAGATCGCTGGCGTCGCGGCCGATGCCCTCGGCGGTCACCTCGACGGCCTGGATGACGCCGTCCGGGTCGATCACGAACGTGGCGCGGTCGGCGACACCCTCGCCCTCGCGCAGGTTCTCGAAGTTGTTCGTGATCGCGTGGGTCGGATCGCCGATCATCGTGTAGTTGATCTTGCCGATGGCCTCGGAGGTGTCATGCCAGGCCTTGTGGGCGAAATGGGTGTCGGTGGACACGCTGTAGATCTCCACGCCCAGCTGCTGGAACTCCTCGTAATGGTCCGCCAGGTCCTCCAGCTCCGTCGGGCAGACGAAGGTGAAGTCGGCCGGGTAGAAGAACACCACCGACCACTTGCCCTTCAGGTCCGCGTCGGAGACCTCGAAGAACTTGCCCTGCTTGAAGGCCTGCGCGGTGAACGGCTTGATCTCGGTATTGATCAGCGACATTGAGTTAGCTCCCTGTTGATTGACTAGTAGGTCAAAGTTCTCGTGGATAATACGGATTGGCCGTGCATCAATCCAATCGATAGTTTCTTTTATGTTGATAGGTACGGACTATGCCTTCCCGGGGCGGCACACGGTCGTGCTCCGCCCGCCGTACCGGGCCCAGTTCGCAGCCATGCGGGTGGCGGCGCTCGGGATCAAGTCGGGCGGGCGTGGTGCCGCCTGGCCGAACGCCTCCCGGAGGCGGCTCACTGTGCAGGAGCCGCTCGCCTCGAACGCCAGTCCGTCCCGTTCCGATGCGCCCCGGTCAGATTCTGTTATTGGGTCGGAAGATCGCGTAGTTGCCGTTGGCATTGGCCACCAGCCGGTCGCCGGCGAACAGCTCGGACGCGAGATTGGCTACCGTCTTGCCTTTGTTGACCACCTTCGTCAGACACGTGACCTCGCCGGAACGCACAGGGGCGAAGTAGTTCATCTTGATTTCGATGGTCGCGCACAGCTCGCCTTCGGAGAGCATCGGGTAAAGTGCGGAACCCATGCACGTGTCGGCCAGGGAGTACAACACCCCACCGTGGGCAACGTTGTGAGGATTCAACAGGCTTTCGGTAATCGCGACCGAAGACCGGCTCGTCCCGGGCTCCTGTTCCTGGACGTGTATGCCAAGCAGTTCCGCGAATGGATGTTTCATGGGCTCTTCCCGTCTGGATGGACATCAATAGCGGGCTTCACGGCGAGCCTCGTCGTAAGGGGTGCGCCGGTGTTCCGGTTGTTGAAGCCCGGGAAAATCTGGCAACGGAGGGTAACAGCTAAGCAAGTGGTACGCGTCCGCTTTACGCCCGCAGGCCCTGTACGCCTCCTCGGTGACGCGGTCCGTGACGTCGACCATCGGGCCCAGGTGAATACCGCTGCCGACCGGGGGTTCAGCCTACCCGTTGCCGCAGCACGACTCCGAGCCGCCCGCCTGAACGGGCGGGCACGGGACGTCACCGTATGAGCAGAATACGCAGCAGTCACCTGCCTTCGGGCGCAACAGCGTCTTGCAGCCGCCGCATTCATGGAACCACTGGCACGCGTTCGTCGGCATGACCCTGGTTTCCCGGTGGCCGCACACCGGGCATGTGATCGTGGATTTCAGAACCGGGTCGGTACTCACCGTTCACTCCGTACGTTCGAGGCGGCGGACGGTCCAGGTGTCGCACCCCGGCGGCGCCAGGCGGCTCTCTCCGGGCACTTGGCGTGTCCGTGGATTGCGGTCACAGCGGCAAGCCCCGATGCTGCGGCAAGTCGTCCTTGATCTCGAACCAGCATGCCTTGGACGCGACGAAAGCGTGGTACTGCTTGCTGGCGACCACCGGGGTATCCAGGGTGCCCAGCCGCAGGCGTTTGATCTCGGGGAGATCATCCCGCGCGCTGTATAGGGGGCTGCCGCACTCGGCGCAGAATACCCTCTCCTTGTCGGGCGTGGCCCTGAACGCCTTCAGGCATTGCTGACCCTGAGTGAAGTTCAGCCGCTCCGCCCGAACGGGTGCGACCGCGGCGAAGGCGGTGCCTTGAGCTTTCCGGCACTGCGAACAGTGGCACAGGGAGATCTCGTCGATCTCTCCGTCGTACTCGTACTGGACTCGCCCGCATAGGCAGCTGCCTGTATGCATCACGCGCTCCCCGGTCTTCAATGGACATAAATGAGGCTCGGCCGTCGCCGCGCTGCGGCGTACAGATGGAGCGCCTGGTCAGGATCGCGATCTGCGAAAGACCCTGTATGTGGCGATCAGCGGAATCGCGAAGAGCGTCGCGAACACCGCATTCAGCACCGCGTTCTGCCAGAACCCGGACCACAGGGAAAACAGGGTGTCCGGTACGAACCAGGCGCAGACTGAGGCCGCCACCATCAACCACGCGTGCGGACTCGCTTCCCTGAATGGTCCAGCCGCAACGAAATAGAGCAGGACCGCCCACCCGAACATCACACTACCGAGAACGGCATGGGAGAGCGAGATGTAGGCAACCGCCTCGGCCGCGAACCGCTCAAGCCGAGCCCCATCCCGGAATAAAAGCAGCGAAAACCCCAGGCGCGCCGCCGTGGGCGCCAGAACCAGTGTGAGCCCGAACAGGGCCACGCCCGCGCAGACCACGCGGAGCCATGCAGCCCAGAACGAGAGAGTGTCGTGCTGCGTGGTCATTCGCCGCACCCAACAGCTTATAGGCAGATCAACGCCCGCCCAGGCGTCCAGAGCTCCGCCTTGACGTCGCCTGAACATGCAATGGCTCAATACCTTAGAGCGTTTCGCCTGGCCTTGCTACCGGGCAGACGGCTCGTCAGCCGCCAGACAGACCACATATGTAGTGGTCTTGGGGCGTTGGGCGACTGGCCTTTGGCTGTTCATCTCCCCGGCTCGCGAGCAAGGGCCTGTTGCGTCGCCAGCGCTAACCGCAGCGATTGCGGCGTGAGGGCAGCGGCCCCGGCGGCACCGCGAAGGGCAGGGAAGTGCTGTGGATTAAGGGCATGGGCGTTTTATCGTGCCTTCAGGGGGCGGCGCCAAGCATAGGCCGTTTTCCTGGCGACCTCCCGGGCACTTTCTCAGGCGAGTGCGTGTCCAACTGCCTGTTGGCGAAGCGGAGGATGCGCTCATGATGGCAGGACGGATGCTCTTGGACGTGAAGGGGTTCTTGCTGGCGGCCGTGATCGGGCTGGTGCCGGTGATGGCTCAGGCGCATCATGGCTGGGCCTGGGCGACGGACGAGGACTACGAGCTCACCGGGACGGTCGTCGCCGTGCGTTTGGGCAATCCCCACGGCGAAGTGGATATCGCGCGGGACGGCGAGCGCTGGACCGTTGAGGTCGGCCAGCCCTGGCGCAATGACCGTGCCGGGCTGACCGCCGAGCTGCTCCGCGAAGGCCGGGTGATTACCGCTCGGGGGCACCGCTCGGCCAACGCCGACGAGCGACTGCTCAAGGCGGAATCAGTGACCATCGATGGTCGGCATTACGTGCTCTATCCCAACCGTTAGCGTGTGTCCGTGACGGAGTGGCTGCATGCCCTGGAGACCACCGCGCTGGCCGTGGCCCTGCGTGACTCGGTCTGGGCCTATCCCCTGGTGAACGCCGCCCATCTGCTGGGGGTCGCGTTGCTCGTCGGGGGTATCGTGCCGCTGGACCTGCGCCTGGTCGGCTTCTGGCGGACGGTGCCGGTGGCGGACCTTGCCCGGGTCCTGCGGGGCGTTGCGGCCTCCGGTCTGTTCCTGGCGCTGCTGGCCGGTGCGCTGCTTTTCGCCACGCGGGCCGCGGAATACGCCGCCTCGCCCTACTTCCTCGCCAAAATGGGGGTCGTCTGCGTGGGGGGCGTGAACGCTCTGTTAGCCACCCGCTGGCCGCCGGAACGCCTTTCAAAGGCGGGCTATCGTGCCGCGGCTGTTGCCGTGGTATCCATCCTCAGCTGGATTTCGGCTCTGGTGCTGGGTCGCCTGGTTGGGTATTTCTGAGGTCCGCGTTTCGGCCCGACGTGGCGGCCGAGGCATGCGGATGGGATACTGTGGCTTCCTCTTTTGCTGACTTGTGACGGCTTTTTATGCGACGTCTTTGGCTTATCGATGCCAGTTACATTCACGCCAACAACATGCAGCTTTTCGGCGGCGGCCGCCGGGTGGACTACCTGAAGCTGCGTCAGCTGATTGAATCGGAGCTCGGGCCGCTATGGCGCGGCTACTTCCTCAACAGCGTGCAGAACGAGGCCCATGAGGCCCGGGACCGTTTTCACGGCTGGTTGCAGAGCGCGCTGCCCACGGGACCCAACCTGATCGTCAAGCTCTACGGGCTGAAGAACGAGCGGGCCCGCAACGCCTTCTGCGTCGATTGCGGCACCAAGGTGGATCTGCACTGCCCCCACGGCGAGGGCCACCACCTGGTCAACCAGCGTCAGATGGGCGTGGACGTGGGGCTGGCGACCCTGGCGCTGGTACACAAGGACCGTTACGACACCCTGGTGCTGTCGTCGGGCGACGGCGACCTGCTGGACGCCGTGGAGCATCTGTCCGAGAGCGGCAAGGGGCTGGAGCTGGCGGTATTCTCCACGGGGGTTTCCACCGATCTCCAGGCGCGGTCCGAGCGGGTGTTGTGGATTGACGAGCACATGGAGCAGTTGACGGGGTAGGAACGTCACGGATCGTTCGCGGCCAGGGCCGCTCCCTCCGGGGGTGGAGGTGGCGCCTGTAGGAACGGCCCATGGCCGCGCGTCCGGTGACATTCGCTTCACCAAACGCCGCGAGGACGCGCCACCCATAGCCTTTCGGCCAGCCCGGCGACACCGAGGCGGCCCGTAGGAGCGGCCCATGGCCGCGAACCAGTCAGGGAGCTGTCGCAGCGGCGACCCCGCTCCCACAACGCTCCCGGGCTCGCGCGGTGGAACCATGGTTGTGGGAGGCGCGCCCTCGCGGCGATTCCTTTAGGGGCCGTAGGGTGGGCGGAGCGAAGCGCAGCCCACCGCCCCGCCTGTCTAGAAGGTCTCCGTGTCGATCTCCGTGAGCACCGGGTCGGCCTTCTCCAGCAACTCGGCCATGGGGCCGGTCTTGGGCAGCTCGTAGCCGAAGAAGTAGCGGCAGGCGTTGAGCTTGCCCTGGTAGAAGGCTGCTTCGCCGGTGTCACTGGCCAGGGTCTCGGTGGCGATAACGGCCTGTTTGAGCCACAGCCACGCGACTACCGTGTGGCCGAGCATGTCCAGGAACACGGTGGCGTTGGACAGGGCCACGTTCGGCCGGCCGTCCTCGGCGATCCTGCCCAGGGTCTTGCTGACGTCCACCGCCCGCTGCAGGGCGGCGTCCACGGCGTCGGCGTACTCGCGCAGGTTATCCGGTACGGCGCGGGTGGTGTCGTGGATGCGCTCGGCCAGCATGGCCAGCGTCCGGCCGCCGTCGCCGATGACCTTGCGACCGAGCAGGTCCAGGCCCTGAATGCCGTAGGTCCCTTCGTGGATGTGATTCAGGCGGTTGTCGCGGTAGAGTCGCTCCACGGGATATTCGCGCGTATACCCGTAGCCGCCCAGGCACTGGATGGCCAGCTTGTTGGCCTCCAGGCAGAACTCGCTGGGCCAGGATTTGACGATGGGCGTGAGCAGGTCCAGCAGCTTGGTGGCCTCGCGCCGCGTCGCCTCGCTCTCGCCGGCGTTCTGCTCATCCACCAGCCGGGCGCAGTAAAGCCCCAGCGCCAGGCCGCCCTCCACGTAGGACTTCTGGGCCAGCAGCATGCGCCGCACGTCCGGGTGCTCGATGATGGGCACCGGCGCCGAGGAGGGGTCCTTGTTGGTGAGCGGCCGGCCCTGGGGGCGCTGGCGCGCGTAGTCCAGGGAATAGAGGTAGCCGGCGTAGCCCAGCCCCACGGCGGCCATGCCCACGCCGATGCGGGCCTCGTTCATCATGTGGAACATGTACTGCAGGCCCTTGTGGGGCTCGCCCACCAGCTCGCCAATGCACTCGCCGTTGTCGCCGAAGGCGAGCGCGCAGTTGGTGGTGCCGCGGTGGCCCATCTTGTGGTTGAGCCCGACAAGCTCCACGCCGTTGCGTTCGCCCACGGTGCCGTCGGCATCGACCCGCTTCTTGGGCACGATGAACAGGGAAATGCCCTTGACGCCCGCCGGGGCGCCGTCGATCTTCGCCAGCACCATGTGCACGATGTTCTCGCTGAGCTCGTGGTCGCCGCCCGAAATCCACATCTTGTTGCCGGTGATGCGGTAGCGGCCGTCGTCCAGCGGTTTGGCCCGCGTCTTGATGTCCGCCAGGGACGAGCCGGCGTGGGGCTCGGACAGGCACATGGTGCCGAAGAAGCGCCCGTCCAGCATGGGCGCCATGTAGCGCTGCTGTTGATCGTCGCTGGCGTGGGCCTTGAGCAGGTTGGCGGCGGCGGTGGTCAGAAACGTGTAGTTGGACGTGCTGACGTTGGCCGCGGGGAACAGACTGGACATCGCCTGAGCGAACAGCGTCGGCAGCTGCAGGCCGCCCACGTCCTCATCGAACTGGGCGCGCAGGAAACCACCTTCCAGGAAGGCGTCCACGGCCTTTTTGACCTGGGGAATGATCCTGACTTCTTTGCCATCGAATTCGGGCTCGTCGGCGTCCAGCTCAGCCGCGTGGGGCAGGTATTCCTCCTCGGCGAGCTGGATGGCGGCGTCGAGCAGGGCCTCGCAGGTGTCCGGGTCGTGCTCGGCGAAGCGGGGCAGCTCCAGGATCTCGTCGAGCCGGTGCAGCTCGAAGAGGTTGAAGATCAGGTCGCGGCGGCTGATGCACTGGTCGGTCATGTCTCGGTATCTCGGTTGTGTCGCGCGGCCCCGGCGCGAGGCGCCGGGGCCGTGATGAGTGACGCGGGGTCAGTCGAGCTCGACGACCACGCGGCCGACCTGCTCGCCGGCCAGAATGCGGTCGATCTCGCCATCGAGCTCTTCCAGGGACACGGTACGGGCGCGTTCCTCCAGCGCCGGTACCCGCCAGGCGCCGGCCAGGCGCTGCCAGATCGCCGGGCGTTTGGCGAGCGGGACTTCCACGGAGTCGATGCCCAGCAGATTCACGCCCCGCAGGATGAACGGGAAGACCGTGGCGCCCTCCATCTTTGGCGAGGCGACCAGGCCACAGCAGGTGGCGGTGCCGCCGTAATACAGGGACTTCAGCACATTCACCAGCACGCCGCCGCCCACGGTGTCCACGGCACCGGCCCACTGCGGCTTGAGCAGCGGCTTGCCCTTGGGGTCGTCCAGGACGTCCCGGCCGACCACGTCCCTGGCGCCGAGGTGCTTGAGGAAGTCGTGCTGGTCGGCCTTGCCGGTGACGGCCGTGACGTCGTACCCGGCCCGGGCGAGGATGCCCACGGCCACGCTGCCCACGCCCCCACTGGCGCCGGTCACGAGAATGGGGCCGTCGGCGGGGGCCACCTCGCGGGACTCCAGCCCCGCCACGGACAGGGCGGCGGTGAAACCGGCCGTGCCGTAGATCATGGCGGTATGCAGGTCCAGGCCGTCGGGGCAGGGCAGGGCCCAGCCGGCGGGAATGCGGATGTACTGGCCATAGCCGCCGGCGGTATTCATGCCCAGGTCGAAGCCGGTGACGATGACCTCGTCGCCGGCCTTGAAGTCCCCGCTTTCGCTGGCCTCGACGACGCCGGCCGCGTCGATGCCCGGTGTGTGCGGGTAACTGCGGGTGACGCCCTTGTTGCCGACGGCCGACAGGGCGTCCTTGTAGTTGAGCGAGGAATAGCGCACGCGGATCAGCAACTCGCCCTCCGGCAGGTCGCCGATCTGCCGCTGGATGATGTTCCGCTGGTAGTTGCCGTCCTCGGTCTCGGAGATCTGCAGCGCCTTGAATGCAGTGTCGCTCATCGGGTGTCGTCCTCCTGCTGCCGGTGACGTGGGCCGCGCCCGCGCACCGTGTCGATGACTGGTATTGTTATAGCCAGAATGCCGTCGGCCCGCGCGCGTCGCTCCGCGCTGCCCTGGAAGTCGGGCAATGGTCGCATCACGGGACCATTTTCGCCAGTCGCGCGGACCGGCTCTCAGTACGCTCGGACGGCACGAAGCCCAACTGACGGAGACGCATCGCCGGATGACCGAAGACCGCCTCATTGCCCTGGAGGAGAAGCTCGCCTACCAGGAGCACACTATCCATGAGCTCAACGATGCGCTGGTTGGTCAGCAGCAGCGCATCGACCGCCTGGAGGCCCGCTGCCAGTCGCTTCAGCAGCGCCTGGCCAGCCTCGCCGAGCGTATGGACGATGCCGGCGATGCCACCACGGAGCCGCCGCCTCCGCATTACTGAGGGCCATCGGCGTCCGGTACCTTCCCAAGTCTAGCGCCCCCTGGCAGGAGATGCCCCCTCGCGCGGCGCCCGATGACCGCCATCAGGCCCGGCGCCGGCTCGTGCTACGGCTGCCGTGGCGGTGCTGCACCCGCTTCGCTTCTTCGCGGACGTCGTCGGGGCGCCGGCAGGCTTGCACGGTCCGGCGCCGCCCCTCGCCGCGACAGCGCCGGCTGCAATACCGGACGCGGTCCCAGCAGTGCGCCCAGCGCCTTCGCCAGGTGAAGGGCCGGGCGCAGGTGGCGCAGGTCTTTTCGGGTAAGGGCTTGCGGGCCAAGTCGCTCTCGCTTTCCGGGGTGGCCCTCAAGGGCTATGTCCGACCCGGACGCTTTCAAGTCCCGTCCCCGAACGCCGGGTCCGGGGCGCGGTGGTTGAGGTGGTTCCGGGCGTTGCTTAAGCTGGATGGCCAGTCCTCGCGGCGCTAGCGTGAATCCCATGGAAATCGACAGTTTCGACGCCCTGCTACAGGCGGCCCGTTCCCAGCCCGAGCCTCAGCGGCTGCTGCTGGTGTTCGTCAAGACCGCCTTGCCGGAGGACGCGGACGAAGAACAGGTTCAGCGGTTCGAGGCGGGCGAGGGAGGCGGCCTGGTACCCGTCATGTACGTGGACAAGGCCGCCGACGAGCTGGGCGGTTTCGCCGAGCTGGTCCGGGAGTCGGAGCAGATGAGCGAGGACTGGCACATGGTCCTGGTCGGGGCTCTGGATGGCCGCGGTGGCAGGCCGCCCACGCCGGAGGAAGCCGAGGAGCCTCTGAAGAACATCGTACGGGCCATCCACGCCGGTGGTGATCTGGGCCATCTCGCCGCGTTCGACCGCGAAGGCTGGCCGGTGCGGTTCATGTGATCCCCGGCGGCATCGCTGGCCCTGCCGGTCACATTGAGACATAATCGATCGGGCATGGATTGTCTTGCCGCTGGCACACAGAAGAGGTTCTGATCTGTCGGCGCATGTGGGGCGCTGGTATGCCTTGCTCGGGGTCTCCAGGGCTGCCCGGGTGACAAGGTGAGACGTTCTGCCGGTGGTCCCGGCGGTTTGCGCGGCAGGAAGGCGCACGAGACCAAGAAGAAGGTGTGCCGTGTCCCGATCACGTTCCGGACCCTCCACCGAGGCGGCCCAGAGGCTGCGGCTGCGCCGCGCCCTGCTGGGCGTGCTCGCCAATGTATTCACCGCCAGTTTCGCCGTCGGCTACTACGCCGCCGGCATCGTCGCCGGGGCGCCGCTCGCGCATTACCTGGCGGCGTTGGTGATCCTCAACGCGGTGTTCCTGGCCCTCATCGCCAGCGGCCGCAATCTGCGTTTCTCCGACCCGAGCTTGACGGACTTCCAGGTCATCGCGCCGCTGTGGCCGTCCATCTACATCATGTACTTCCTGACCGTGCCCCAGGCCCGCATGACCTTCCTGCTCATGGCGCTGGTGGGCATGCTTTTCGCGACGCTGGCCTACGGGATTCGCCGGCTGCTGGGTATCGCCAGCGTCATCGTGTTCAGCTATCTGCTGCTGCTGGCGGCGTTGCTGCAGTGGGCCCCGGAGCGCATCGATCTTCGCGTCGAGGTGGTCATCGTCTTCGCCTACGCGGTGGTCCTGCTGCTGATCGCCTTCATCGGCAATCAGGTTGCCGCGCTGCGCCGGGTGGTGAAGGCGCGAAACCGCGAGCTGGAATCCGCCGTGGCGGAGCTCCGGGAGCTGGCCACGCTCGATCCGCTGACGCGGCTGCCCAACCGGCGTTCCATCATGGACCACCTGCTGCAGGAGGAATCGCGCGCCGAGCGGCGGACACCCGAACAGAACAGCCTTTGTCTGTGCCTGGTGGACGTCGACCACTTCAAGCGCATCAACGACACCTACGGGCATCAGGTCGGTGACCGGGCGCTGCAGCAGGTGGCCGACGCCCTGGTCAACGTGCTGCGCAAGGGTGATTTCGTCGGCCGCTATGGTGGGGAGGAGTTCCTTCTGATCCTCCCGGAGAGCACGCGGGAGGGCGCCCGCATCGCGGCGGACCGCGTGCGCCGGCATATCGAGCAGTCGGGGATGTCGGCGCTGGAGTCGGCGGAGCACCTCACGGTGTCCATCGGCGTGGCCGTCCACAGTCCGGGGGATTCGGTGGAAAAGACCCTGGGCCGCGCCGATGCGGCGCTCTACGAGGCGAAGGGGAAAGGGCGCAACCAGGTGGTGCTGGCGGGCGAAGAGAAGGGCTGAGGCGGTTCGGTCACGACGCCGCGAACCGCCCCGGCTGACGCCGCTGCCAGAACTTCTCGTGGAAGAAATAGCCCACGGTGTTCACCAGCGGCTCCACGAGCGCCACCGCGCTGCCAACCGCGATGCTGCCGGTCAGCAGGTAGGTCACCCCGAAGGCGATACTGATGTGCATGGCACCGAAACTCAACGTCTTGAGCATGGCTCTTTCCTCCGAGTGAAACTTCCCTGAGATGATAACAATTCTCATTATCGGGTCTATTTGAATGATTGAATCGCTGGGATAGGCGGCGTCTCGGGTTGATGCCGGGCAAAAGAAAAGCCCGCCGAAGCGGGCCTTTTGCGTCGCTATCGCCGTCCCCTAGTTCGTGAGGAGGAGGAGTCCGGCGCCGGCCGGGTTGCCGTCCACGCCGTCCGGCTGGCGCGCGATGGCGGTGATGACGTCGCCGTTGCTCAGGGTCACGCCCTCGGCGTTGATCGCCATGGTTCCGCCCGAGCGCTCCACCACGCGGATGTCGTAGTCGCCCGCCGACACGGCCACGTAGTCCGTGACGTCGCGGAAGGGGAAGTCCGACAGGAGCGGCGTCGCGGCGCCGTTGAGGATCTCCGAGGTGGAGAAGTCGCCCGCCGGGGTCACGTACACGTCCACGTTGCCGACAGCCGGCGCACCGTGAACGATCTTCACGCTGGCCTGGGTGGCGATGCTGCGGTTGTCATCCACCGTCGGCGTCAGGTCGAAAGCGGTGGCGGGGGTGCCACCGATGTCGGCGACGTTGCCCAGCGCCAGCACGCTGTACTCGGTGCCCGCCTCAAGCACGGCCGTCACGGGGGAGGACAGCACGTCGGTGCCGCTGCCCGCGGCCTGGACGTTCAGGTCATAGCTGCCCGTGGCGAGCTCGTCATAGGTGCTGGCGTCCACGTTGACGCCGAGGTACGGCACGCCGGAGAGGTAACCGCTGCCGTTGGCCGTGACATCGACGTCGCCAGCGTCCGGAGAGACGTGGGCCACCTTCACGCCGGCCTGGGTATCGGTATCCAGCAGCTCGACGATGGTGCCCCCGACGATGGCGAGCAGCTTGACCGGAGCCGCCGACTGCTCCACCTGGTTCACGGTATTCACCGCGACGATGGCGATCTCGGCCCCGGCGAAGGGCGAGAGATCTACCGTGCCGGAGTCATACACGACAGTATCGCTGCCTTCCGGGGTGATCTGGATCTGGTACTGCCCCGCCGGCAGCGCGCCGCTGGCGGTGGCGTCCACGGTGTCGGTGTAGCCGAAGGTGAACGCCGGGCTGGTGGCGGTAACGTCCGTCCCGGGCGCGGTGACGTAGACGTCCACGCCGCTGCTCGCCGCCGCGTCCGCTGCCGTGGAGGCATGGGCGGCGACGATGGAGACCTCGCCACTGCCGGGGGTCGATGCCGAGGGGTTGAAGGTGACGGCCTCGAGGTCGTAGCTGTCGCCGGCGGCGGCGGTGCCCACGACGACGGCGGTTGCCGCCTGGCCTTCGTCGACCGCCAGGCCGGGCAGCGCCAGGACACTGGTGGTGCTGCCATCAGGCAGATTGGCCAGGACGTCGAAGTCGTAGGTCGTCGCCGGCAGAGTCAGAAAGCCGGTGGTTCCGGCGAAATCCAGGCCGGTGATCGGCGTGGAGGTCGAGCCGCCAGCGGTGGCTTCCACGTCCACGGCCGGAGCGTCGCTCACGGCATGGACAATGCGCAGGTCGCCGGTCGGGTCGCCGCCGGTAACGTTGTCATCATCGTCGTCATTGTCGCCGCCGCAGGCGACGAGCAGCAGGTCCAGGGGGATGGCCATGAATAATTTCCTGGGGTTGAACATGTCGTACTCCTTGCATTGGGGTCCATATCGCCGCGGGGGCGGTTGTACACATGTACGCCCTGAGTTGTATCGGATTAGTACATAGTTGTCTAACTTTTTGAATGCTTCTTTCGGGTATTTGTATAGAAACGGTACGTTTCTCAAGCTGAAACAGTTATTTTTCTGTACTTTCCTTTTACGCGATCACGCGCCTCTGTGGGCCCGGCCGTGGCCGGAGGTGGACTCCCGGTGGCGGTGTTACGGTGTAACGGTGTAACGGCGATGGAGTGAGCGATGGAAGCGGAACAGTGCCGGGTGCCCGGGCTGGACGGGCGTGTCGCGCTGGTGACCGGCGCCGGCAGGGGGATCGGTGCCGCGGTCGCCGAGGGGCTGGCCGCCTCGGGGGCCCGGGTTGCCCTTCACTGCCACGGCAGCCTGGAGGCGGCCAATGCGCTGGCGGCGCGTATCGGTGGACGTGGCGGCGAGGCCGCCGTCATTCAGCGGGATCTGACCGAGCGCGGCGCGGCGGACGCGTTGGTGGAAGAAGCCGTGGGCCGGCTGGGCGGGCTGGATATACTGGTCAACAATGCCGGGGCCATGGTGGACCGGCGCCCACTCGAGGCAGTGGACGATGCGTTCATCGACGCCGTTCTGGACCTGAACGTGCGGCCGGTCATTCATGCCTGCCGGGCGGCGGTGCCGGCGCTGTCACGGGGTGGCGGGAGCATCATCAATGTCAGCTCCATCTCCGCCCGGACCGGCGGTAGCCCGGGTTCGAGTGTCTACAGCAGCGCCAAGGCGTTCATCAGTACCTTCACCCGGTCCCTGGCGAAAGAGCTGGCCGAGGAGGGGATCCGTGTCAACGCGGTCTCCCCCGGCACCGTGGAGACGGACTTTCACCGTCGCTATTCCACACCGGAGAAGCTGGAACGGACCCGACAGTCCATACCGCTGAGGCGCCTGGCGGCGGCGGACGATTGTGTGGGCACTTTTCTGTACCTGGCCTCGGAGAGCCTTTCCGGCTACATCACGGGTCAGGTGGTGGAGGTCAACGGCGGTCAGCTCATCGCCTGACCGCGCCACCCTTGTCGCCGCCCGCGAGATGGCGTGCCAGCGGGCCGATGGTCAGGCCCTGAACGATAAGGCTGAACAGCACCACGGCGTAGGTGACCGGCAGCAGCAGGTCGCGAACCTCGCCGGCGGGCAGCGACAGGACGAGGGCCACGGAAATCCCGCCCCGCAATCCGCCCCAGGTCAGTATGGGCACGACCCCGGGCGAGAATGCGCGGAACGGGGAGAGCAGCCCGACGGGCACCCCGACGCTCACCAGGCGGACCGCTACTACGACCGGGATGAGCAGCGCGGCCGCCAGAGCCGTAGTCGCGTCGAAGCTGATTATCAGGACCTCAAGGCCGATGAGTACGAAAAGGACGGCGTTGAGGACCTCATCCACCAGCTCCCAGAAGTGATGCAGGTGTTCGCGGGTGCGATCGGACATGGCCTCGCCAGGCCGGTGATTGCCGAGCATGAGGCCGGCGACCACCATGGCAATGGGGCCGGATAGATGCAGCGCGTGGGCCAGGGCGTAGCCGCCCATGACGACGGCCAGGGAGATGAGAACCTCCACCTGGTACTGATCCAGCCCCCGGAGCATGCGGTGCGCGATCCATCCCAGCGCGAAGCCGAAGGCGGCACCGCCTACCGCCTCCTGGAGGAACAGCAGGCCGACCTCGGCGGGGACCGCCTCGCCGGCGACGGCGAGCTGCAGCATCACGATGAAGACCACCACGGCGACGCCGTCATTGAAGAGCGACTCCCCGACGATCTTTGTCTCCAGCGAACGGGGGACGCCGGCGGTCTTGAGAATACCCAGCACTGCAATGGGATCGGTGGGGGAGATCAGCGCCCCGAAGACCAGGCACCAGGTCATCGGCAGGTCAAGGCCGAGGGCGCGGAAAAGCACCCAGGCCGCGGCCGCGACGAGCAGTGTGGATAGCAGCACTCCGAGGGTCGCCAGCGTAGCGACGATGTAGCGCCGCCGGGCGAGTGCCTCGAAGTCGACGAACAGGGCACCGGCGAACAACAAAAAGGAGAGCATGCCTTCCAGTACGGTGGCGGGGAAGTCAACGGCCCCCAACTGCGAACGGGCCCAGTCGCCCAGCGGACCGATCCCCAACCCGTCCGCCATCAACAGGCCCACGGACACCGCGAGCGCCAGCAACATTACCCCGAGGGCGGTAGGCAAACCAATGAAGCGGTGATTGAGGTAGGCGAAAACGGCGGCAAGCGACACCACCAGTGCGGCCAGATCGAAAAGTCCCAAAGGTTCCCCTCCCTGCGTCGATGGGCGTTGGCCGGCATGATACTCGCCTTACGGGCCCTTGACCTGGCCGGAGGCGGGCCCGGCTGCCCGGGCCCCCGCTGGCGCGGGGTTGTACCGCAGCGTTTTCGTACACATCTGGACAGTCAGGGAATGCCGCGGCACGGGGTGACGCGTGGCGATGCAATCGGGCAGACACAGATAGGGACCCATAGCCATGCAGCACTTGAACGCGGTCTATCGAAGAATCCTTTTGGGCAGCGCGCTCGCCCTGATGCCGTTGGTGGCGGCACAGGCGGCCTCTGGCGGTGAAGGGGAGCAGGACGGCGAGCAGACGCTGCTTACCGAAGAGGAACAGGCACGCTACGAGCGGCGAATGCGCCAGACCCTGTCCGAATGGCGCGAGCGCGTGGAGTCCGCCACGGAGGCCGGCAGCGAGCGGGCGGAGGAATTGACCGAGGCCGGCCGTCGCGAGCTGAACGCGGTCTGGGACGATGCCCGGGAGGACTGGCGCAAGCTGGAGGAGGCCACCGGCGAGGCCTGGCAGGACAGCAGGCGGACTTTCGAGCAGTCCATGCAGGCCCTGGAGAAGCGCTGGGATGCACTCAACAGCGATGACGAAGGATCCTGACCAGGACATTGCCGCGACACGCTGCTGACCCGGGTGCTTTCAGCCGGTAGCGCTTCGGTGACCGGGAGTCGGTGGCAGCTGGCGCGCAGGCCCGGTGGCTTGCGTCCGGCGCCCACCGTCCACCGCTTCTCCCGTCGTCCCGATCCGCTCAGCGCTGTACGAGGCTGACCGGCCCGACGTCCAGGCTGACGCCGGTCACGGTCGGGTCGTTGGGCCGGACCGGCCGCAGGGCGATTTCCCCGGAGTCCACGGCGTCGCAACGCTCGCCCTCGTGCATGACGGACGCCGGGCGGATGTTCTCCACCGCCGCGTCCTTGGGCGTGTACCAGAGGCGGCCGCTGAGGTCGCGGTATATCACGCCCGGCTGGCCGTGGGTCATGGGCGGGCCGTTGCAGTTCGGCGCGGCAAAATAGGTCCGATGCAGGGGCACGCCGATCCGGCCAGTCGGATTGACGTGGAACACATAGTCCTGCCGGGACACCGCGGTGAAGTATCGGCCGGTGTTATCCATGCCAACCAGGACGCCGACGTGGCGTCCCGATTCACTGACGATGCCCAGCCGGAAGTCTCCACTGGGTGGATCGGCGCCCCGAGTGCCGGCGTCGGCCGTTCGGGTGACGGCGTCACTGAGGGCGCTGAGCTGACCGGTCATGTCGGCGACACTGGCCCGCAGCGCGCTGCCGTCGCGCCCGATGGCGCTGACCTGCCACAGGACGGCCGCGCACAGGCCGGCGATGATGATGCAGGCGGCAAACACGGTCCGGTGGCGTCGCCGGCCCATCTGCCTGACCTCGGCGGCGCGGGCCGCCTCCCGGGCTTGCAGGGTCTCCTCCAGCGCGCCGATCCGCTCGCCGATCCGACGGTCCACGCCGTCCAGAAGCCAGCGGGCGTACTCCTTCTGGGTGATCTGATCCTCGGTGAGTACCATGTAGAGCTGGCGGGAAAGCTCATTGCTCAGCGACTGAAGCTGGCGGCGCAGATCGGCGTCGCGGTCCCGGTCCGGGGGCGGAGACTGTCGCGGCGGCGGCGCGGGCGCTGCTGGAGACAGCTGGTTGTGGGCCGTGAGGGAGGTATCCGGGCCGTCGACGGCCTGCTCTCCGGCGTTGAAGCGCAGCTTCTCCAGCACCTGGTCCAGCTTTTCCTTGAGCTGGCCCTTGGGGAGCACGTCCAGGGCGCCCAGTGCCCGCGCCTGGCCCAGATAGACATCCCCCTCTTTCGCCGTGTACATCATCACCGGGATGGTCGCGGTATCCGGGTTGCCCTTGATGATCTTGACCGTTTCCAGGCCGTCCATGCCGGGCATGGACTGATCCATGAAAATGACGTCGGGTTTGCGGTGACGCAGCTCTTCCAGGGCCGCCTCGGCGGAGTAAACGGATGTCGAGCCGATTCCGTGTTTGTCGAGTAGAAGGGCGAGGGTACGGCAGGCCGTCTTCGAATCGTCGACGATGAGCGCGTGTCGGGTCATTGTGTTCTTCCTTGTGCTCGGCCGCTCTTCCATGGCTCGCACCTATGATAGACCATAGCGGCGGGGGCCCGGGACCATCCAAGCCGTCCGGGGGCCCGGCAATCCGGAGCGCGCTGGAAGAGGTGACCATGGCGGGGGATGAGGTGAATTTCGACGGTATATCGGCGGTAACGGTGTTCACCGTCGACATGGCTGTCGCCGTGAGCTTCTACCGTGCCCTGGGCTTTGAGCTGCGTTACGGGGGCGAGGCCGCTCCATTCACCAGCTTCCACGTGGGCTCCGGCTTTCTGAACCTGATGCGCGGGGATCCGCCGGGGCGGCTCTGGGGACGGACCATCATTCACGTCTCCGATGTCGACGCCATGTATCGCCGTGCCGTCGATGCCGGGCTCTCGCCGGAGGCGGCGCCGGCGGATGCGCCATGGGGGGAGCGCTATTTCCACATCCAGGATCCTGACGGCAATGAGCTCAGCTTCGCCCGGCCGCTTTGAGTTGGCGCCCAACCATCCGTCCGTAACACGCCTCGCGGGCACGCCGTACCGGCTCGCGCGTCAATGAACGTCGTCTTCTTCGTTATTGTTGCGGTGGCCTTCCTGACCGCCGCCTGGCGGCAGCTCACGGCCGCTCATGCCCAGGGCGAGGCACCGATGCAGCTGCTCTCCCAGGCCGTGGTGGAGCAGGCCGGCGGTGCCGTCGAGCTCGCCATCGGTCTGATCGGGGTCATGACCCTGTTCCTGGGGCTGGTCAAGGTCGCCGAGGCCGGCGGCCTGCTGACGATACTGGCCCGGTTGATCCGGCCCGTCATGGTGCGGCTCTTCCCGGACGTGCCATCGGACCACCCGGCGATGGGTGCGATGATCCTGAATTTTTCCGCGAACGCCCTGGGGCTGGGCAATGCCGCGACGCCGTTCGGAATCCGCGCCATGCAGGAACTCGACAGGCTCAACCCCCAGCCGGGAACGGCCAGCAACGCCATGGCGCTGTTCCTGGCCATCAACACCTCGGGCCTGACGCTGCTGCCCACCGGTGTCATCGCCCTGCGCGCGGCGGCCGGCTCCGAGCAACCCGCCGCCATACTGCCCACCACCCTGTTTGCCACGGCATGCGCGACCGTCACCGCCGTCGTTGCCGCCACCGCCTACCGGCGTTTCTTCCCCGTGCGCCCCGCCGACACGCTGGAGGCCGGCGACGCCGATGCCCCAGAGCCGGCCGACACGCAAGCGGACATGGATCTCTCCGGGGGTGGCGGCGAGGGTTATCCGGCCTGGGTCAGTGGGCTGTTCTTTCTGGGCCTGGCAGCGCTGATTCCCTTGACCATCGCTTACGGCAAGGCGATCTCGCCCTGGATCATTCCGTTGCTGGTCACCGGGTTTCTGCTGTTTGGCGTATGTCGACGGGTGCGCGTCTACGAGGTTTTCGTTGAAGGCGCCAAGGAAGGGTTTCAGGTGGCGGTGCGGATCATCCCGTACCTGGTGGCAATACTGGTTGCCGTGGGCATGTTCCGCGCAAGCGGCGCCCTCGAGGCCATGGTCGCCACCGTGGGTGCCTGGACCGCGCCGCTGGGTCTGCCGGCGGAGGCGCTGCCCATGGCTCTGCTGCGGCCGCTGTCGGGCTCCGGGGCCTACGGCATCATGGCGTCCATCATCGAGAACCCGGCCACAGGGCCCGACACCTACGTGGGTTTTCTGGTGACCACGCTCCAGGGTTCCACCGAGACAACATTCTACGTTCTGGCGGTGTACTTCGGCGCGGTGCAGGTGCGGCGTATCCGCCATGCACTGGCGGCGGCCCTGACGGCGGACGTCGCCGGGGTCATCGCGGCCGTCGCGGTGTGCGCGTGGCTGTTCTTGTGACCCGGGTCGCTGATTTGCCCGGGGCAGATCCCGCCGGGATCAGGCGGGCCTGCCGTCGTCGTCCACGCTGATCGCCACGCGGTCGGGATAGAACGCAATTCGCTCCCGGAGCTCCGCCACCTCGTCGTAGGGCGAGGCGTAGGTCCAGGCGGCGTTGACCGCAACCCGGTCGGCGACCATGGCGGAGTAATAGTTGGCGCGGCCCTTGAAAGGGCAGTAGCTGGTCCGCTCGCTCGGCTGGAGCAGCGCCATTTTTATGTCCGCCAGCGGCAGGTAGTGGACAGGCTCGTAGCCGGTCTCCTGCACGGTGACGGCGTCGGCGGAATCGGCGATTACGGCACCGGCGAACTCCACCCGCACGCGGCGGGGGCCCGGTACGATGTCCACGCGGTGCTCCGGGGAACGGCTGAATCCCGGAGCCGGGTTCGAGTCGGATGCGTGATCCATGGCGATCGCGCCTCCTGATGCTGCGTGTTCTCTTGCGAAGCTGACCGGTGTTGCGCTCGCGGATCGGTCAGCCGGTCGTATAGACAGGATCGATGATGACAGTCAGACGGTAGCGTTGCCCATCCCGCGTAAAGGGCACGACGATGGGCGTCGGGTCGCCCATGCGCCGCCAGCTCTCGGCCGTATGGGTGGTTCGTCTGACGTTGGGTCCCTCGATATAGCTGTCCGGGCTGTCGGGGGCCTGAAGCCGTGTCCTGCCGCTGACCCGCGCCAGCTCCACGCGGCTGTGCAGTATCAGCTTGCCGCGTTCGGCGCCGGCTTCCGGGGGCTCCATCTCCAGGAGGAAACGGATGGTCGCACCGCTGCCGTCCCCGCGGCCATCACCCTCGACGGTCACCGTCTCGCCGGCCAGCAGCAGTGCTTCGCCGCTTGCCAGTACCTCCAGGACACGGTCGCCGTCGGCTACCCGGGCCAGCTCGAAGCTGGCCGGATAGGCCTTCTTGACGTCCGCCGCCTGCAGCGGCATCAGTGCCACTACCGCCAGCCCGAGCAGAAACCATCGCATAGTTCACCCTATCATCGATCGGGTTGTCTTTCGTTCGATGATAGGCCGGGCCGCGCACGCGGACAATCGCGGCACGCGGCTCGGTCACGGCGGATTCAACGCAGCTGGCTGCTGGTGAGCTCCAGCTGCGAGATGTCGGCCTGCAGCCTGGACGGCGAAACCGCCGGCTCATCGGGCGGCATGATGGTCGGCCAGGCCTGAAGAATGGTCTCAACGTCGTTGCGCATGCGCTCGTAGACGCCCGCCTGGTCCGGCCGGAATGCACCCGAGTGCTGATCCAGGTAGAGGCTCGCCGCCATCGCCATACCGCGGCCGTCGTTGTACTCGGCGTCGTTGACGAAGCGGCCATCCGCCAGCGCTTCCTCGTATTCGTGCGCAGCCGTCTTCAGCACGGCAAGCATGACATCGGCAATGAAGCCGGGCTTCTCGCGCAGCCCGGCGTCCACATCCATGCGCGCACGATCAATGGCCCGCTGGGCCCGCTTGTACACCGGTTCGAGCTCTGACCAGTCGGGTTGTCGGGCCGCCGTGCCGGCCAGTTCCTTCAGCACGGAGCCCACGTCGTCCAACCCGCGTTTCGTCAGGGCCTGCTCCACTGCGGGGAAATGCTCCACGAAGGGGTGGCCCATGTGGGCGGAGCCAAGCGCCTGGTTGCCCGTGGTGTAGAGTTCCCGGGCCACCCAGAGGTGGCCCTTCATGAGCATCAACGTCGTGTAGTAGACGCCGGGGCTGTCCGTTGCGCTGACGCCGGCTTCCCCGCCTTCGCCTCCCTCACCCCCTTCTCCGCCTTCTCCGCCTTCTCCGCCCTCACCTCCGAAGTGGCTCATGGCGCCGCCTTCGCCGCCCTCACCGCCGCTGGCGAGTTGCAACGCTGCGCCGGCGTGGTCGTCCCCCGCAGCAAAGGGCGAGTCCGCCGGTTCAGCGCCGCTCTGTGTGGTCATGAGTACGGATGCGCCGATGCCGACCCAGAGTCGAATTCGATTGGCCATGATTGCCTCCTGGCGAGAAGGGAGGAAACGCTACGGCCGCCGCCGGCGGACGTGTCGCGGTGTTTCCTCGGGCGCTAGAATTTGCGTATCGTAACGCAGGCTATCACAAATGATTCCTATTTGCGGAAGCCGCGACCCGTCGCCGCCATTCCGCCGAGGAGCGCCCATTGATCCTCTGTATCGCCGATGTGTTGGATGCCGATTCCGTGGCGCGGGTCCGTGCCGGTCTCGCCCGGGCTTCATTTCGTGACGGCCGCGAGACGGCCGGTTGGCACGCCAGGCTGGTGAAGCACAACCAGCAGGCGGACAGCCGTACGGAAGCGGTGGAATCACTGCGTAGCCTGGTGGACCAGGCCGTCGCGGCCAGCCCCCTCTTCCAGACGGCTGCCCGCCCGGCCCGCCAGCGGCCGGTCATGTTCAGCCGCTATGAATCCGGGATGAGCTACGGCGCCCACGTGGACGATGCGGTAATGGGCCAGGGGGGTGATCGCCTGAGGACCGATCTGTCCTTCACGCTGTTTCTTTGCGATCCGGATAGCTACGACGGCGGGGAACTGATCATGGATACCACCGCCGGGGAGCAGAGTTACAAGCTGCCGGCGGGTGCCATGGTCCTCTATCCGTCCTCCACGCTGCACCGCGTCGACCCCGTCACGCGGGGCGAGCGCCTGGCCGCGGTGGGCTGGGTGCAGAGTCAGGTCCGGGACCCGCGCCATCGCGAGCTGCTGTTCGATCTGGAAACTGCCCGGCGGCGAATCTTCGAGACCCAGGGCAAGACGCCGGAGTTTGATCTCGTAAGCAAGAGTCTCGCGAACCTGCTGCGGATGTGGGTCGAGAGCTAACCGTATCCCACTCTCTCCTCGGTGCGTCCCACGGTGGCACGGATGCCGCGAATCACGGATGATTGGCGCCGAGAATTCTTTCACCGGGGGGCGGCCGTCTTGAATTCACCCTGTGCACGGGCGCGGACGGGTTTGCGGGCGACGCTGAGCCGCCTCCGCCGCGCGCCGCATCGGCGCCTGGGGCGTTTGCGCAAGCCGCGGCTTTCCGGCTGGTGGAGCCTGATGCTCCTGGCCGGATGCCTGGCCGGGCTGGCGCCGGCGCGCGCGGGTCTGGTGGAGAGCGTTCTGGGCACGAGCCCGGATCATGTGCGATCGGTGCTTATTAGCGGCCTCGACGAGTTGCCGGAGCGTGCCGTGCGATACGCGCTGCTGGTGGATCCGCGCGACGATTTCGACGCCCGGGCCGTGGACGCCGACGTGCGCCGGCTGGAAGGACTGGGCGTCTTCGAGCAGGTCCGCGCGCGGATCGAGCGCACGCCGAACGGTGTCGATGTTCGTTATCTGGTCAGGGAGCGCAGGCCACGGCCGCCCGTCCGTATCGGTGCGGTCCGTGTAGCGGGCAACGAGGACACCGACGCGCGGGTGGTTACCCAGGAAATGCGCCTGGGCCCGGGGGACCGGGTCAACTGGGAGACGCTGGCGATCAGCATGCGCGAGGTCGACGAGCTTCGCCTGTTCTCGCGCATTGCCTACCGGTTCGAGCCCATGGAGGAAGCGCCCGGGGGACAGGGCATCCGGACGGTGGCACTCATCGTGGACGTGCGCGAGGGTTTTACCCGGTTCGGCTTCGTGTGGCCCACCTACTCCAGCGACAATCCCGACTTTGGCGGCGTGGGACCGGTGGGCGGCTATATCGACCGGAACTTCCTCGGTACCGGTAATCAGCTGTACGCGGGCGGCATCTGGGCCGAGACCCGCATCCTGGGTGTAGGGGCGGCCATCCCCCATGCCTTCGGCACCAGTGGGCACCTGGCGTTGTTCGGCGCCTACGGCGATCAGACCCAGGAGGTCTACGAGCGCGATGCGCGACCGTTTAACGGCGAATACCGCGCCGAGTTGGCCGCTGCCGGCGGCTACTGGCGCCAGCCCCTGGACAGGGATGAGCACTGGAACATCGGCGCCGGTTTCGGCTATGTCCGCAGCCACTTCGAAGAGGAAGACGGGCCCGTGCCCGCCGCCGACGGCGAGGGACCGGTTCTGGTGGGCGGTATCAGCCTGGACCGGCGCGACGACCCGGCCGAGCCGGTGAGTGGCTATTACGCCGGAGTCAGGCTGGACCTGGGGTACCAGTACTCGGAGGCGCCGGAATCCGACCGCGGTTTCTTCCGTTTGAATCCGGAGGTGCAGAAGTTCTTTCCGTTGGGCCGGCGCCATACGGTTGCGGTCATGGCGCGAGGCGGGATAGCCAGCCCGGACGTTCCGTTTCTGGCGGAGTACACGCTGGGCGGGCAGTCGAGCATGCGCGGTTACCCATCGGGCAGCATTCGCGGCGACACCTACGTCTGGGGCGTCACCGAATATCGCTTTCCCATGCTCGAGTTGCGCCAGGATCGCGCCCTCACGGGCGTGTTGTTCGCCGAGGCCGGCGATGCCTGGGATCGGGGCAGCGACGACGCGCCGTTTCAGTGGCGCAAGAGCGGCGGCCTGGGGCTTCGCGTCATCGCGGGCGCGTTCATCGTGCGCGCGGACTACGCGGTGTCACCGGTGGACAGCGGCTTCTACGTCTTCCTGGGCCACTATTTCTAGGCAAACGCTGAATGATGGCGCGCGGGAATCATTCGGCATTCACCCGGGCCGCGGTGTTGGCCTGACGGCTATCCACCAGCCAGCGCCAGCGCCGGTGTCCCTGTTTCAGGTCGAGCTGACACCCACCGGTCCGCGGAGTCCGTGCAGTTGCTCCAGGCCGAGTTCGATGGCGACGGCCGCGTGGTCGGCCACGGGCAGGCCCGCCGCCTCCAGCACCCCGCCTTCGATGACCCCGCAGTGGCCGAGCGGTTGCCAGTTGCCGCCACCGTGGATCTCCAACGCCATCGACTGCTTCAGCAGGGTGTGAGCCATTGGGATCAATCTGTACCGGCGCCCGGGCAGCAGGCCCGAGAGCAGCGGGGGGACGAGCCCGGCCAACGCCGGCGCGTCCAGCGGCGCGCTGCTCAATTGCACGAGCGCGAGCCGGTGCCGCGCCCGACCGGCGTCGATGACCTGGCCCGGCACCACGATGAGCGCTTCCCCGGGCGGATCCACTGAGAGATCCGCCAGGAGGGATGGCAGCGAGGGCGTCAGGGTGGCCGCATCGGTAGCGGCGATCGTTCTGCCGTTGGGTCTCATTAGCCGGCGCGGGCTGCCGGACACCCGGCTCAGGGTCTCATGGGCCTCGCGGATGTAACTCTGGAATACATGCTGGCCCTGTGCGGGGTCGCAACGATCCGGCTCGTTGTCTGTCCGTGCCTGGGCGGGCCGGGGCTGACTGGACATGATCTGCTCCTTGTTGGAATGACAAAAAAAAGCCCCCGGATCTCGCGATCCGGGGGCCCTGATTTGGCTGCTGGGTTGTCTGTTCAGACTCTAGACATAACCACGCCGTCCCGGATCGCGATGTGCGCCGGTAAACCAGAACCAGTACTGGGCGTGGGCATACTGCATGCCACAGACGATAACAGGCGGTGACGCCCAGCGCCAGTGTCCCTTTGCGCTGCTGTTGTCCCGTGCCCGGGGTGGCCGCATATCTTCCCGCACATCCAGACCAGAAGGAGAGCGTGACATGGCCGAGCCGGTTCTACTGATCACGGGGGCGTCTTCGGGTATCGGTGCCGAGACCGCGAGGCAGGCCGGCAATGCCGGATACCGCCTGGCGCTTGCGGCACGGTCGGCCACCCAGCTGGAATCCCTGGCCGAGGAGTTGGGTGGCCAGGATCGCGCCATCGCCATAAGCTGCGACGTCACCAGCGAGGCGGACCAGAGGGCGATGGTGGCGCAGGTCCTGGATCATTTCGGCCGAATCGACGCGGTGTTCGCCAACGCGGGCAGAGGCGGGAGTCCTGGTGGCTTCAGCGGTGCCGACACCCAGGCCTGGCGGGACATGATCCTCACCAACATCTACGGCGTGGGGCTGACGCTGCAATTTACCATCCCGGCCCTGCGGGAGAGCCGGGGACACCTGTTGCTGACAGGGTCGGCGGCAGGGCGGGTAACCATACCCGGCTCCATGTACAGCGCCACCAAGTGGGCGGTAAGCGCGATCGGATACGGGGTGCGCGAGGAACTGCGGGGCAGTGGTGTTCGTGTCACCCTGATCGAGCCGGGCATGGTGAACACGCCATTTTTCGATGAGCCCCCGCAGCACGCGCTGGAACCCGTGGACGTGGCGAGATCCGTGATCTACGCGCTATCGCAACCGCCCCATGTGGACGTCAACGAGATCCTCGTCAGGCCAACGCCGGCCAGCGAGTGACGCCGCCTCGCGCCAGGCCTAGCCGACCGGCGCGACGCCGATCAGCCAGGTGTGCAGCCACAGCACGAAGACCACGTAGGCGACCAGCCCACCGCCGATGACGATGGCGTCGTTGGCGCGTCCGGCCGGCAGGGCCGGAGTCGGACGCGGCGTTCGGCGTTTCAGCGAGATCCGGTCGGCAACGGCCCAGACGAGGAAGACCCCGAAGAGCACGACGTCGGCCAGCATGCCGTTGACCAGCAGGTGCGCGACGGCCCACAGCTTGACGGCGACAAGCATGGGGTGCTTCGTCATTTGCTGGACGCGCCCGGGCAGGTACGCGGCAAAAAGCAGCGGGAAGACTGGCACCAGCAGCAGCATGGCCAGGTGCCGTAGCCACTCCGGCGGCGCGTAGAGCAGGGTGGGTTGGTACCGGGCATCGCCATACCCCCAGACGATCAGCACCAGCCCGATAAGCGATATTGCGGAGTAGACGCCCTTCCACGGTACCTCTCCGAGGCGTGCCGCCGTACGGTCCCGCCACGCCGGTGCCACGATGGATACCGAGTGCGGGACGAAAAACAGTGCCAGGCCGATGATCAGCGTGCCCATGTCTTCGTTCTCCCGTTTTCGTTTCTTCTCGCCGGGCCCGGATTATCCGCTGCGCCCACGTCGGCTTTAGCGGGACTATAGCATTGAGCCCCTTGCCGGCCAGCAGAGTTGGCCGTGAGCATGATAATGAGAAAAAATTTACGTAAAAAATATATTATATAATTGTTTTGGCAGAGTCCCTGCCGGTGCGTTGTCTCGAACCCGAATCTCATGGGGATAGTTAATCGCGCAGAGCGCGGTGTCGCCGTTAGAAGCCGTTTCATAGGTCAAAAGTCGTCGAATGGAGACAGTTCAATGATGCGTCGTTAAGTAATTAATAACGAAGAAATGAAACCGTAAAAATCAGGGTAAAAAGCGCTCTAATTAAGTGAAAATATATTTTTTGAAAGCATGATAATGGATCGAACTGTCGCCATATTGAGACAGTATTTGAGTGGCGGAGGCCCACCGGGCCAGAGATCCATTAGCGCCTAAATAAACTATACAAAACAAATATTTATGGTACCGCCTAGCGACCGTAAGATGGGTGATACCGGATTTGTAGGAAAATTCTTACATGCCCAATTCTGCGCGGTCGGTCGCAGAATTTGAGGCTGACACATATAGCATCGCCATCCACAAGTCTCGTGTTTTCTCCTGGAAGCGGACCGCCTCTGCATCCTCCGGCGGCCGTTGCGAACAGAGGGATTGGTTCGATGCAAATCCGTGTTTCTCTTATAAGGAACCTGCTGGCCGGGTTCGGGGCCGCGCTCGTCCTGAGTGCCTGCGGTGGCGGCGCGGGGCAGGACGAAGGGCAGTCCGGCGGGGTCGGTGATTCGGTCAACGCCGACTCCGGCACTTTCGTACTCGAGCAGTCCGACTTCAGCGTCGATGAATCCGCCGGCTCGCTGAGCCTCGTCGTGCGCCGCACCGGCGGCAGCCGCGGGGTCGTGAACGTCCAGTACCAGACCATCGAGTACGGCCCGTCCGTCACCAACAGGGCCACGGCGATGGCAAGTGGCACCGGGGATTTCCAGTCCCTGGGGGGCGGGCTGCGGTTCGCGGATGGCGAGACGCGCAAGACGGTATCCGTCGAGGTGGCGGATGACAGCGAGGCCGAATCGGACAAGGTCTTCGGTTTTCGCCTGACCGGTGTCGATCGGGGGCGTCTGGGTCAGCCGTCCAGCAGCCGTCTCACCATCGTGGACGACGATGGCGACGACGGTGGCGGAGGGACCTCGGGCCAGTTCCAGCTCTCCGCCTCGAGCTACACCGTGGCCGAGGACGGCGGTACGTTGACGGTGGTCGTGGAGCGCGCCGGCGGTGCCCAGGGCGAGGCGTCGGTTCGCTATTCCACCAGCCAGTACGACCCCGCCCAGAGCGGCAACGCGGATGACGTCAACTTCGGCAACGGTGACGACTACGACGGGACGACGGGGCGTCTCGACTTCGGCGACGGTCAGACAGAGGCAAGCTTCCAGGTATCGATCACCGATGACGCGGAAGCCACCGGCAACCTGACCTTCGGCCTATACCTCTTCGAGGCCAGCACCAGCCTCGGTTCTCCCTCCGAGGCCACGGTCACCATCGTCGACGACGAGCAGCCGGGCGACACGGAACCTGACGACCCCGAGCCGGGCGTGACAGGTGAGTTCCGGATGGCGTCGTCCAACTATTACGTGTCCGAGAACGGCGGCAGCGTGCGCTTCGTGGTTCAGCGGGTCAACGGCAGCGACGGCGCGGCCAGCGTGGACTTCGCCACGGCGGTCACCGGCAGCGGCGACGGGCATGCAGTGGCGGGCGAAGACTATACGAGTGCCGGTGGGACGCTGGAGTTCACCGACGGCGAGACCGAGCGTTCTTTCAGCGTACCGGTCATCGATGACGAAGAGTATACCGGCGCCCTGTCCTTCGCCGTGCGCCTGAGCAACGCCGATACCGCGATGGCCTCGCCTAGCCAGGCGACAGTGCAGATAAGCGATGACGAGCAAGAGCCAACGGAGTCGGGCGCGTTCAGGTTCAATGCCGCGAGTTATTCCGTCGCTGAGAATGTCGGCAGCATCACGATCACGGTGGAACGTGTCAACGGCAGTACCGGTGCGGCAAGCGTCGATTACGCTACCCAGGTCTTGAGCTCTGGCAGTGGCGCCGCGGTTGCCGGCACGGACTTCCAGGCCGCTTCGGGTACGCTCGACTTTGCAGATGGCGTCACCACACGGAGCTTCCAGGTCGCCATCATCGATGATGGCCAGTACACGGGCAATCTCAGCTTTCAGGTGAGTCTGAGCAACGCCGACACCGCCGTCGTATCTCCGGCACTAGCTGCCGTGTCGATCGTGGAGGACGAATCCCAGCCCCAGGGTGTTCCGACCCTGGTATGGGATGCACCAACGACTAATGCCGACGGTTCCTGCCTGGATGATCTGGACGGCTTCAGGGTGAATTACGGACTGTCAAGCGGTAACTACACTCAATCGAGCAGTGTAGCGCTCGGCGAGCTCCAGTCCTCGCCGACAGGAAACAGCACCAGTTGCGGAGAGGTGGTGTCTTATCGGTTGCCGCTGGACAGCCTGAACAGCGCGTCCTGGTACGTTACGGTTCAGAGCCGTGACTCCGATGGAAACCTGAGCGATCATTCTGCGGAGATCGTCGTAACCGTCAATTAACTGGAGTGCAGTATCGAAGAGAGTAAACAGGCTGCGCCTTCCCGCGGCCTTTACTCTAGCTATTCCAGTCGATTCATTGGGCGCGGATCTTGATCAGCAGATCCCGGGGATTGCGCCGGCCCTTGGAGACCGCGGCCACCGGCTCGCCCCGGGCCGACAGTGTCCGACCGGCCGGGGAATCGCGGAGCAGCTCCAGCAGGGTGTCCACCTGAGGCGGGCGGCCCGGGTCGTAATAGATGATTTCCGTGCGGTCGACGCTCAGGCGCATGATGTTCTCGGGCTCGACGACGAAGCCGGCGTCGCGCACCGCCGCCAGCAGGGGGTCGACGACTTCCTCCACGGCGCTGGCGGGCGCCTGGTACATGACGAAGACGTCGAAAAAGGAGTTCTGCAGCTTGGCGATTTGCCGGAGCTGTCTCTGTACGTCCTGCTGGGCCTCTCGGTAAGTGGCCTCCAGGGTCCGAGCCTTGCGTAGCAGGTCCTGGGTTTCCGTCAGCCGCGCGCCGGCGGCGTCGAGCTGGTCCAGGCGCTCGTCGAAGTCGTCCTGGGCGGCGGCCAGCGCGTCCCGCGCCTCGGTGATCTGGCGGGTGGCGGCCCGGGCGCGGTCGTCGACCTCCGCCCCGAGTGCTTCGATACGTTCCCGCAACGCCTCGACCTCGGACTGGGCCTGAGCCCGGGCCTCCTCCAGGCTCTGCTGGGCCTCGGTCTCCAGGTCGGTGAGCTTGCGGCGGAAATCGGCGGTCTCCTTGTAGCCGAAGAAGGCCAGCAGGCTGAAGGCCAGAACGAGGAACGCCGCCGAGGCCGTCACCCACTGACGCGTTTTTTCCTGAATCTCCACCCGCGTCTCGATGGCCACGCGCTCGCCTTCCTGCCGGATCGCCTCCAAAGCCTCGTCCCGGGCCTGCTCAAACCGGTCGTGCTCACTCATACGTCGCATCCCGTGTCGTGCGGGGCCGGCGGTAGTCGTCGCGTAAAAGCTCCCGGCCACGCAGATCGATGAGCTTGCCGTCGGCCAGGCGCTCGTCGAAGTACAGGTGGCCGATCAGGGCCGCGTCCTCCGTTCGCTCGTGGGCCGGGTCCTCGATGAGGTAGACCGGGTGGGCAGCGCGATAGTCGATGGCGTAGACGTCTTTGTGCGCGCGAGCGGTGTCGATATGAATGCGGTAACGCACCGTGGTGTCGTGCAGGTGCGTGGACTCTCCGGGGATGCGCGTGATGATCTGCCTGACGTCCACGTCGATGAATCCGGCCTTGAGCTGGTCCACGGGATGGACCTTGGGGATGAGATGGAAGTCGCCGTTGAGCAGGATCTCGCCGGTGCGCTCACGGATCAGGAAGAACCGGCCCGCACCTTCGAAGTGGAACCGCTCGTCACGGAACGGGTTGAGGGAGATGACCGAGTGCAGAAAGCCGCGGATGCGCAGCTCCCGGTTCAGCAGTTCCTCGCGCATGGTGCTCATGCCGTAGCGGTCCTTGAGTGCCTGCCAGTTCTCCGGACCGACCATGAAACGCAGGTAGCTGTCCATTTGCGCGTTGACCCGGCGAAGCTGGTCCAGGGTCTGTTCCTGTACCGGCGGCCAGGGCGCCTCCGTGAACTGGAAGGTCTGCTCGTAGACTTCGAACTGGCTGATGCGCGCCATCTGGATGGGCACGACCTTGACGGACTCGCAGGCGGTCAGCCACGGCAGGAGAAGCACGGCCAGCACCCAAGGGATGTGGCCCGGACGGAGCACTGTGCTTTTCGTCGTCGGCATGCGTCGTCCCTGCGCCACCGCATTTGCGCAGAGTATAGCAACGGTCCCCCAGGGCGCTTGCCGCGCCGCAACCCGCGGCAGTAGAGTCCAGCCTTCGCGGCCGGCGCAGCGCCGGCCCGCCGCGACCCGGGGGAGCCACCTTGCTGACCATTGTCGAGATCCTCGCGCCGGTCTTTCTTATCGTCGCACTGGGCTGGTCGCTGGCCCGGGCGGGATTCCTTTCCCGGGGTGCGCTACAGGAGGTCAACCGGCTGAGCTACTGGTTCGGCCTCCCCGCGTTGCTCTTTCATCGGCTGGCCACCGCCAGCCCGGAATTCCGGGCCGTCGGCGGCCTGCTTCTGGCGCTCTCCGGCGCCACGCTCGCCGGCATCCTCCTGGCCGCCATGGCAGCCGCGGTGCTGAGACTGCCACGGCCGGTCGTGGGGACCTTCATCCAGGGCGTGTTCCGGGGCAACCTCGCCTTCATCGGCTTGCCGGTCGTGCTCTATGCCTTTGCCGGATCCCCCATGGGCGGCGCCGGCGCGGAGTCCAGTGCCCTGTTGGCGTTCGGTCCCACCGTGGTGCTTTACAACGTCCTCGCGGTTGCGGTGTTGCTGGCGCCGGGAGCGCAGGGTGGCTGGTCGAAGGCGCTGGTCCGGGCCGGCTATGGCATGGTCACCAATCCCATACTCATCGCCTGCCTGGCCGGTGTGGGATACGCCGCCGCCGGCCTCGCCATGCCCGACTTGCTGGGACGCACGCTCTCCGCGCTGGGCCAGATGGCGCTGCCCCTGGCCCTGCTGTGCATCGGCGGGGCGTTGTACTGGACCCGGGTGCGTGGGCATCTGCTTTGGGCGGGGATCGCGGCGGTGCTCAAAGTGAGCGTGCTGCCGGCCATCGGCCTGGGGCTGGCCTGGTGGCTCGGGCTTTCGCCCGAGCACACACGTATCGTCGGCATACTGCTGGCCTGTCCGACGGCCTCGGCATCCTACCTGCTGGCGACACAGCTCGGCGGCGACGGCGGGCTGGCCTCGAGCATTGTCGTGCTCAGCACCCTGGTGGCCGTACCGGCCATGATACTGGTGCTCTGGGTTACCGGGGGCTGAGGGCGGGAACCGTTCAGCGCTCCACGGGCAGCCACTCCTGGGTGCGGTAGAAGAAGGCGACATACCCGCGCACCATGAGCTTGCCGTCCTCCAGCCAGATCTTGCAGTCGTAGGTCTTGCCGTTGGCCGGGTCCAGGATGGTGCCGTCGGTCCAGACGTCCCCGTCGCGCTCCATGCCCCAGAGGAATACCATGCCCTTGATGGGCTGGTCCTTGCGGTTGCCCTCGCATTCCTCGCAGACGGGGTTCTCGTCGCCCTCGGGCCGGTTGAGCAGCTCCACGACCTTGCCGTACAGGACGCCGTCCTCGACGTAGGTCTTGACGATGGACTTCGCCTTGCCGGTTTCGTCGTCAATGGTCTTCCAGTAACCCTCCACCGGTGCCCCCGCGGCCGCCGTCGGCAGGGCGATACAGCTCATTGCCAGCAGCAGAAACAGGTACCGCATGCGTTTACTCCTCCCAAGGTTGACGTAATTTGGCCGTCCGGCGTCAGTTTTGTAGTTCATCGAGGAAGTGCCGGACGGCTTCGTTGAATCTGGCCGGTTGTTCCAGGTTCATGCCATGGCTGGCATCACGGATGGTCACCCGCCGTGCGCGGGGGATGTTCGCTTCCAGGGCGTCCAGGATCCGCGGGAACGGCGCGGGGCTGTCCGCGCCACCGATCAGCAGCGTCGGCGCCATTATCCCGGCGAGCATGGCGGCGCTGAACGGCTCGCGGACCTCGCGGACCTGGCCGAGCAGGGTGTGAGCGTTGTCCCGCGCGCCCTGCTTGAACTTCTCCGGGTTTGCCGCCCACGCTCCCGGCCCGTGAACCGTGTCGACGAAATGCGCCAGGGCCTCATCGACGCGGTTGTCCCGCAGATGGGCGACACAGGTCTCGAGCATGCCGTGGTCGATCCCCACCGGCTCGTCGCCGATCAGCAGCGATGGATCCAGGTCGCCGCCGGGATCGGCGAGGATCAGGCTGGATACCAGCGTCGGGTGGCGGCGCGCCACCTGTGCCGCTATATACCCACCGCGGGAATGGCCCAACAGGTGGACCGGCCCTGCATCGAGTTGACGGATGAAAGCCGCCACGTCTTCGGCCTGGTTGTCCGGCTGAAAGCCTTCACCCCGGCCGTCCCATTGCGCGGGGTAATAGTGGCGAAGGCTCAGGGAGATGACCCGGTACCGGTCCGCGAGCGCCCGGGCCTGGAGTGGCCAGTACCGGTAGTCGCAGAGCGAGCCGTGGACGAGCAGCAGCGGCTCGCCGGCGCCGGTGTCCACATAGGCGAGCTCACAACCGTTGACGCGGGCGTGCCGGACCTCCATCAACGCGTCGCCCAGCCGCCGCAGAAGGGAATGGCCTGACCGACCAGGAAATTCACTTCGTCGCTGGCCAGAAATGCCGCGAACAGGGCGTCTTCCCGGGGCGTACCGAGCCGCCCGGCCGGCACTTCGTTCTTCAGCCGTTCCTGGAACTTGGGGTTTGCCTGGATCTCCGCGGGGAAATAGGTCGGGTTATCGACGAAGTTCTGGGCGATGGCATTGACCTGCACGTTCTGTGGCGCGACCTCGACGCCCACGGCCTGCACATAGGCGAGTTGCGCGCCACGCGCCGCACTGTAGGTCGATGCGCGCTTCATGCCGCGCAGGGCGGAAGCGCTGCCCATGAGGATGATCTTGCCGGCCTGGCGCTCCAGCATCTGCGGCAGCACCGCACGGAAAAGCCGCGGCAGCGGGTCCACCATGTGGGCGAAGACCTCGCGCCATTCCTCGTCTGTGACCTCGGCGGCCCGGGTGAAGGGCGCCGGGACGCCCAGATTCGCCACCAGCACGTCCAACCGTCCCGCGTCGGCGACGATACGTTCCGGCCGTTGCGGCTCCAGCAACGGCTCGCTGTCGGCGATGACCTCCGCCCCCTGCTCGGCGAAAACCTCGCACAGGGCCGGCCCCATGAAATCCGAGGACTGGGTGATGAGGACGCGTTTGCCGGAGAGCCGCTGCTCGGACATGGTCGTGTCTTCCCCTTTTGATGGTCGGCCGTGGCGCGCGGTTGCGCCGCCCGATCGTGTCACGATGGTGAAGCACGACATTGCCCCATCGGCGCGCCGTTCTCAACCACGCGCGGTCGGCGGGTGAGTCAGGGGTGAGATGACCGCGCCCGGCGGCCGCTGGCCGCTGCGGGGGTCAGCGGCCCTGCTCGCGCCAGTCGACCTCGACGTCCAGGTCGCCGCCGTCGAGAACGATCGCGCGATACGGATGGCTGCTGGAGCCGCCGGGGAACATGACCACGCCGGGCTCGCTGACCCACGCCTCCAGGGCAACGCCGTCGCCGTCCCGGCCGGCGATCCGGTAGTTCACCGTGTATCCCGGGGTTGGCCGGGGGCCGGCCATGAGCATGACCCCGGTCTCGCCGGCGGCCAGCGAACGGGGCGGGTCCGCGTCCAGCTTCAGCCGCCAGGCCCGCGTCCAGGCCTCGTCGTCCCGGGCGACGATGTGGTAAGCGGCGTCCTTGCGAACGTACTCGCTGTTGACCTGGCCCTTCCACTCGCCGCTGCCTACGCGGGCCGGTTCGGCCATCGCGGGTGCTGCGCCTTGCAGGAACAGGGCGGCGACTAGGACTGCGAAGCTGCGTTTCATGTTGCGGGCTCCTGCGCCTGGATGAGTGCATCTCGACGGCGCGCGATGATACAGGATTCCGTGTTGCGGTGCGGAAAAGGCGTCGGGGTGAATGTGAACTGTTCCGCGTTTTCTTTGCGCCGTGAGCCGTGCCGCCATGGCGTGGCGACCACTGCGACGGGGCGCGCGTGAACACCTTCGCGAACCTGGCAACTTTCCCTTTCGCTCAACGGGTTTTCGGGTCATTCTCAGGCGGAGGGTGAGCTCCCCGGTGCCCAATGGCTGGGTGCGGGGATGGCGTGGAAGGTTTTGTATACGCAGGTGACGGGGCCAATGAGCGTGCGGTTTTTTCTTCTTCTGCTGGCACTGGCGGCATGGCCCCTGGCGGGGCAATCCGCGGGGTCGGCCGCCGGCAGTCAAAGAGCTTTGTTCGTCGAGGCCGAGTCGGCCCTGGCAGCCGGTGAGTCGGTGGATGTGGATGCCGTGGTGGAGCGGCTGGGTGATTATCCGCTGGCGCCCTACCTGATCTACCGCGACCTCACCCACAGACTGGATCAGGCCGCGCCGGGGGAGATTATCGCCTTCCGGCAGGATTATGGTGAGCTGCCCGTTACCGGCCTGCTGGAGCGGCGCTGGCTGGCGCGGGCCGGGCATCGGGAGGACTGGTCGGGGTTTCGCCGCGTCGATGCCGGCCAGGGCGGCGCCGATCTGGCCTGCTTCCGCTTGCGTGCCCGTCGGGACGCCGACGGTGTCGATGCCGCCTGGCTCGAGCGGGCGCGGGCCTTGTGGAATGTCGCTCATTCCCAGCCTTCAGCCTGCGATCCGGTCTTCGAAGTGCTCTACGAGCGTGATGCGCTGCCGGCGCCGCTGCGCTGGGAGCGTATCGAGGCCCTCATGAAGTCCGGCGCCACCGGTCTGGCCCGGGCGCTTGCCGACAGGCTGGAGCCGGCGCAGAGGCAGACGCTGCGGGCCTGGCTGTCGGTGGTGGCGGATCCGGCTCCGCGCCTGCGCGAGCCCGACTTCGACGTCACCAGCCCCGTCGGGCTGACGATCTTTACTGACGGCCTCCGGCGTCTGGCACGGGCGGATCAGGACGCGGCCCTGGATGTGCTGGCGGGCGTGCCGGTCTCGGCCGAATGGCTGTCCAAGCAGGACCGCCGCGATCTACGGCGTTACATCGCACTGCGCGCGGCCTATGACCGGGACGAGCAGGCCCTGGCCCTGCTGGACGGCCTGCCCGCGGCCGAGCGCGACCCGCACGTCGCCAAGTGGCTGGCGCGCGCCGCACTGAGCCAGCAGGATTGGCGACGGCTGCGCGGTGCGATTCTGGACCTGCCGCCGGCGATGCAGCGCGAGCCGGAGTGGCGTTACTGGCGGGCGGTCGCGCTGGCCAGGACCGGCGACCGGGTCACCGCCGCGCAGATCCTCGAGGAACTGTCCCAGCGCCGGCACTACTACGGTTTTCTCGCGGCGGACCTATTGCAGCGTCCCTATGCCATGAACCATGCGCCCGCGCCTCGCGACGCTGCCGCCGTGGCCGAGCTGGGCGAGCGGCCGGGCCTGCGCCGGGCACGCGAGCTCTTCGAGCTCGGCTATCACGAAGAGGCCCGGCGGGAGTGGTATGCCGCCCTGGCCGGCGCGGACGCGACCACCTGGCGCAACGCGGCTCACTTGGCGCTGGACTGGGGCTGGTACGGACGGACGGTGCATGCGGCGAACCGGGCCGGCCTCCACGACGCCCTGGAGCTGCGCTTCCCGCTGGCGTTCCGGGATCAGTTGAAGGCTCAGGCCGAGGCCACCGGCGTCGACCCGGCACTGGCGTATGCCCTGATTCGCAAGGAAAGCGCCTTTGACCCCGGCGCCGTGTCGAGGGTGGGCGCGCTCGGGTTGATGCAGCTCATGCCGGGTACGGCGCGCCGCGTGGCGGCCGACCTTGGCGAACCCGCACCGGGGCGCGGCGATCTGCTCAAGCCGGACGCCAACCTGCGTCTGGGGCACGTCTACCTGGACCGCATGCTGCAACGCTTCGGCGGCAGTACCGTGGCGGCCGTGGCGGCCTACAATGCGGGCCCCACACGCACCGAAGGCTGGCGGGAGGAGAACGCCGGCGTCATCGGCAGCCTTTGGGTCGAGAACATCACCTACGGTGAAACCCGCGACTACGTGAAGAGCGTCATGGCGTTCCGGGCCGTGTTCGATTGGCGGCTCGGTGGCGAGACCCGGCGTCTTACGCCGGCGCTGCAGACCGCGGCGGCCGGCAATGTGGTCGCCTCCCGCGACACGCCCCGCTGAGGGCCTGAACCATTCACGCGTGCCGCGGCGGCCGCTATCCGCCAGTTGCCCCCGCGCCTACAATTGGGGCAGGCACACCGATACGGCACAGGAGGTACGACGTGGAAGTCAGGCCGATGGAGATTCGCCGGGCGAACCGGGACGACGCCGACCAGGTTTTTGCCCTGGCCAACGAGCTGACGGAAAACGGCGAGGTGCCGCGCGAGCGCTTCGACGAGGCATTCCCCGACCTGCTTGCCCATGACACCAGCCATTGCCTGGTCGCCGCGGTGGGTGAGCAGATCAATGGCTACGCCTGCGGCCATTACCACGTGGCGCTGCATACGGGCGTTCGCGTCGCTTACCTCGAGGAAATGGTCGTCACCGAGGATCTGCGCAACTCCGGCATCGGCCGGCAGCTGGTGCAGGCGTTTGAAACATGGGCCCTGGAACAGGGTTGCGGCCGGGCGGCGCTGGCGGCGCAGCTGGCCGGCCCGTTCTATGAAAGCCTGGGCTACGAGGCCGCCGGCACCCACTACCGCAAGCCGCTTTAGGGAAGCGCTGAACGCTCCGCCCGGGCCTCGATCCCCGCGATCAGCAGGTCCACGCTGAATACGAAGTCCTTTTCGGCCGCGCTGCAGTGTTGCGCCGTCTCGGCAGGGCCGGTATCGGGGTCGTAGACCGGTCGCACCGCCAGGCCGTTGATCGCCACGCCGGCGATACCCTGGGCGTACGTGTAGATCGCCGCGGTGGCGGTTGCCCGGTCGCCCTCGGCCAGGCCCGCCTGGTCCAGGGTCTCGCGGATGTAACGATGGATCTCAAGCTCGCGGCGCGTGGCGTAAGGGCTTGCGATGAGATGCGGGAATACCCGCGGGTAGCGCTGGGCCAGCCGGAAGAAGCGTGTCGCGAGCTCCCGCAGGGCCGCCTGCCAGCTCAGTTGCGGATCGTCCGGCAGTCGCAGCTCCTCCAGCACCGTCTCGAACATGCCCATGAGCAGGGCCTGCTTGTTGGCCACGTGGTGGTAGATGGACATGGCGTCGACGCCCAGGCTGGCCGCCAGCTTGCGCATGCTCAGCGATTCCACGCCGGCATCCTCGGCCAGCGCCAGTGCGGCCTCGTGGATACGTTCCGCGGCCAGGGGTTCGCGGTTGGTTGCCTGCCTGCTCTTCGCCATGGCCTTCTCGCGTTCTGTTGACCGGTTCTACACTGTAGAGTAGCTTGCCCTACAGTGTAAGGCTAACAGATTCCATGGGCGGATCGGCGGCAGTCCGCCGCGCCCCGTTCCCGCCCCGCAACCCGGGCCGAGCGCATGTCCGCAATCACCGCAACCATACCCGGCCCCCGGCGCCAGCCCCTGGTTGGCAACCTCCTGCAGATCCCCCGGGCGGGTCTGGCGCAGCATCTGCTGGCGCTGAGCCGGGACTTTGACGGCATCTTCCAGCTGGACTTCGGCGGCATCCGGGTGCCCTTCGTCTACTCGGCCGACCTGGTGGCCGAGCTCTCCGACGAGCAGCGTTTCCGCAAGGTCATCCGGCCGCCGTTGTCGGTGTTACGGCGGGTTGTGGGCGACGGCCTGTTCACCGCTCATACCGATAGCGAGCCCTGGGGCAAGGCCCACCGCATTCTCATGCCGGCATTCACGCCTCGTGCCATGAAGGGCTATTTCGACGTCATGCTGGACGTCGCCGAGCAACTCGCCGCCAGGTGGGAAAGGGATCAGGGCGCGGATATCCCCGTGGCCGACCACATGACGCGCCTGACGCTGGATACCATCTCGCTGGCCGGTTTCGGCTACCGGTTCGACTCTTTCCGTGGCGACACGCTGCATCCGTTCCTGAACGCCATGGTGAACGTACTGTCCGAAACCATGGTGAAGATGACGCGTCTGCCCCTGGTCAATCGCCTCGCCGGTGAATCCGCCGGTTTCCAGCACGATCTGGACACCATGAACGCGCTGGTGGACGAGGTCATCCGCCAGCGTCGGGCACAGCCGTCCGGCGAGTCGGATCTGCTCAACCTGATGCTGGAGGCCGTGGATCCCCAGACCGGTCAGCCCCTGGACGAGACGAATATCCGTCACCAGGTCATCACCTTTCTGGTGGCCGGACACGAGACCACCAGCGGCCTGCTGACCTTCGCCCTGTACATGCTGCTGCGTAACCCGCATACGCTGGCGCGGGCGTACGCCGAGGTGGATCGGGTGCTGCCCGGCGACACCCGGCCGGAGTTCGCCCATCTGGCGCGGCTCGAGGTGCTGGAACGGGTGCTGAAGGAGACCCTGCGGCTGTGGCCGACCGCGCCCGCCTTCAACGTCGCACCCTATGAGGACACCGTGATTGGGGGGCGTTACGCCATCGCGCGGGATCAGGTGGTGTCGGTGGCCATTCCGGCCCTGCACCGGGATCCCGCCGTGTGGGCCGACCCCGATGTCTTCGACATCGACCGATTCCTGCCGGAGAACGAGGCCGCCCTTCATCCCCACGGCTACAAGCCATTCGGCAATGGCCAGCGGGCCTGCATAGGCAGGCAGTTCGCACTCACCGAGGCAAAGCTGGCGCTGGCGGTGATTCTGCAGCGATTCGCGCTCAGCGACCCCTACGACTACCGTCTGCAGATCAAGGAGACCCTGACCCTCAAGCCAGAGGGGTTCCGCGTCCGGGCGCGGCGCCGGCGTCCGGAAGAACGCCTGTTGGCCGGGGTATCCGACGGCGCCAAGGGACAAGCCGCTTCGGCGCCGCGGCGCGACATCGCCGGCGCGGGCCGGTCGATGCTGGTGCTCCACGGCTCCAGCCTCGGGACCAGCCGCGACGTGGCCGGCCAGATCGCCGACGAGGCCGGGGCCGCCGGCTTCCGGGTCGAGCGCGCCGCGCTGGACGAGCGCATCGACACGCTGCCGGAGACCGGCATCGTCGTAGTCGTGACCGCCACCTATAACGGCCGGGCGCCGGACAGCGCAAAGCGCGCCGAGCAGTTGCTGGACGCCGACGCGCTGGCAGGACTGGAAAGGCCGGGCCTGAGCTTCGCGGTATTCGGCTGCGGCGACTCCCAGTGGCCGGACTTCCAGGCCTTTCCGGCGCGGGTTGACGAAACCCTGGCGCGCACTGGCGCCATCCCGCTTCTCGAGCGCGGTGCCGGCGATGCCAGTGGCGACTTCGACGGTGCGGTGGAGACCTGGATCAGCGAGCTGTGGAGCGCCCTGGATACCGAGCAGCAATCGGTTCAGCCCGCCGTGGCCGTGACTCACGTGCCGCCGGAGGAGGTCCGGGCGTCAGTGTTGCCGGGGGACGCGGGGGCTCTGGAGGTACTCGCCAACCACGAGCTCGTCCGTGACCCGACCGGCCTCTGGGATTTCGCGCTGGAGCCGCCGCGCACGTCCACGCGCCGGCTGGTCCTGGCGTTGCCCGAGGGCGTTTCCTACCGTACCGGCGACCACCTGGGCGTTTACCCGAGCAACCGCCCGGAGCTGGTCGATGCCGTTGCCCGGCGACTCGGCCTGGCCACGGACGACGCGGTGATGCTGACCGGGGAGGCGGCCCGTGCCCAGGGGCTGCCGCTGGAGCGGCCACTGTCCGTGGGGCGGCTGCTCGGCGACTTCGTAGAGTTGCAACAGCCGGCGCGACGGCGCGACGTCAGGCGCCTCGCCGAGGACTGCCCCTGCCCGCATACCCGTGCCCAGCTGGAGACGCTCCTGGAAGACGACGCGGCATTCCGCGCGCAGGTGCGGGAGCGGGAGCTCAGCGTCTTCGAGCTGATGCTGGATTACCCCGCGCTTCAACCGCCGCTGGCGCTGTTCCTGGATCTCTGCGGACCGCTCAGGCCGCGCTATTATTCGATTTCCTCGGCGGCGGAGGCTCAGCCGGATGCCCTGGAGCTGACCGTAGGGACGGTTCAGGCGCCGGCCCGGTCAGGCCACGGCGTATTCCGGGGGGTGGCCTCCGCCTTCGTCGAGCAGCTTCGGCCAGGCGACACCATCCTGGGGGTGGTCCGCCGGCCGGACCCGCCTTTCGCGCCGCCGGCGGACGCCACGCAGCCCATGATCCTGATCGGGCCGGGCACCGGCATCGCCCCGTTCCGGGGGTTCATCCAGTCCCGCGCCCGGCGTCGTGCGCAGGGCGAGGCGGTGGGCCGGACCCTGCTGTTCCAGGGCAGCCGCCATCCCGAGCACGACTGGCTGTATGCCGAGGAGCTCCAGGAGTGGGCGCGAGAGGGCGTGGTGGAGCTGCACGCCGCGTTCTCCAGCGATGCACGTGCTTCCTATCGGTACGTGCAGGACGCGCTCTGGGCGGAACGGGAAACCGTCTGGCGGCTCCTCAGCGACGGTGCCACGGTGTATGTGTGCGGTGATGGGCGCCACATGGCGCCGGCGGTTCGGACATGCCTGCAACGGATCCATGCCGAGCTGGAGGGGGTCGGCCCTGACGTGGCCGGACACTGGCTGGAAGCGCTGACGGCGCGTGGGCAATATCGGCAGGATCTTTTCACCACCTGACCACGGGCAGCAGGGAGCGCGCTCATGTTCCTGTTTCTGATTCTTCTCTTACTGTCGGCCCTCGTGCTGCTCGGGCTGTATCGCTGGTTGCGCAATCGCGTGGGGCCCGCACCGCCGCCGGAGCCGTTCGAGGGCCACGTCTACCGCGTCGGTGCCGCTGCCATCGCGGTTCGGGACGTATCCCGGCCGCGGGTGAGCGTCATTGCCATGCATGGCTTTATGGAGGACTTCCGCTACTTCGTGGATTTCTACGACCAGCCCGGCGTGCAGTTCATTGGCGTGCTCAGCGGTGACTACCACCTGCCCGTGAGCAATCCCGATGTTCGTGAGGCGTCGTGGGCAAAGCCGCCGGCGGCGCCGCTTGGCACCATCCGGCACGATGCCGAGGTGCTTTGTCAGGCCCTGGAGCACCTGCCACCGTCCCCGCGGGTGCGCGTGCACGGGCACTCGCGGGGCGGCGCGGTCGTCGTGGAGGCCGCCGGCCTGCGGCCCGATCTGTTCCAGGACGTGGAAGTCGTCCTGGAGGCGCCCGTGCTGCCGGGCGGCACACCCTACCGCGAGCTGCCCGCTCCGGTGCGCTGGTTGCTGCCCCTGCTGATGCCGTTGTGGCGGCGCTGGCCCATCAACCCCACCAACCTCGGCGCCTGGGGACGGCTGGATATTCCCCGCAAACGTGAGCTCATCGAGTCGCTGCCGTATACACCCCGGCGGGTCTCCACCATGCTTACCAACCTGCGGGACATGGAAGCGTGGATGCACGAGCGGGGAGTCGAGGCTCTGGCACCGCTCAAGGCAGGGGTCGTGCTGGTGCCGGACCGGGACCGGGTCCTGTCACCGACGACGATGGCCGCCAGCGCCCGCTGCGCCTCTGCCCTGGAGACGGTGACGGTGGCCGGCTGCAGTCATTTCGTGCGCTTCGATCAGCCCGGGCGCATACCGTCGTTGCCGCAATCGGACGGCCGCGCCGTCGCTCAGTAGAGAGTCGGCCCGGCGCTGCAGGCCGTGACGCGGCTCATGCACCTACGTGAGCATGGGCAGCTTCGTGCTGCCCGATGGCAAGGTCGTATTCGCCCTGTTCGCGCCGATCCACCTGCGCGGGCGCCGCTGGGGTACGATGACCGCCGGGCTTTTGCCGGAAGCCCTTGGCATCAATCAGGTCTGAGGCTCATACGGGCCTCAGACGCCACACGGGAGGGGGCCATGAATCTCTTCGATCTCAGCGGTAACTGCACCATCGTAACCGGTGCCGGGCGCGGCATCGGGCGCGCCCTGGCCACGGGCTTCGCCGAGGCGGGCAGTGATCTGGTGGTATGCAGCCGAACCCAGTCCGAGCTGGACGAGTTGGCCGGCGAGCTGGCCGGGCGCGGGGTCCGGGTGCTGCCTGTCGCCTGCGACGTCACCGATCAGGCCAGTGTCCAGGCCATGACCGACAGCGCCGTGGCGCATTTCGGCCGGGTAGACGTGCTGATCAACAATGCGGGAATGACCACCAAGAAGCCGGCGGAGGACTACACCCCCGAGGACTGGCAGCGGATCATCGCCGTAAACCTGACCGGGGTCTTTTTCGTCGCCCAGGCCGTGGGCCGCCACATGATCCGGGAAGAGGGCGGCCGCATCATCAATATTTCGTCCATCGCGGCCCAGACGGCCATCACCGGCTCCGTGGCCTACTGCGCCAGCAAGGGCGGGGTCGACATGGTAACGCGGGTCCTGGCGGCCGAATGGGCCCAGCACGGCATCCGGGTCAACGGCCTGGCGCCGGCTTACACCGAAACCCCCCTGGTACAGGCCATTACCGAGCAGCGCAGCGATTTTGCCGACCGTGTGAAGGCGAGGACGCCGCTGGGGCGCATGGCCCGTCCGGAGGAGATGGTGGGTACGGCCATTTACCTGGCCTCGGAGGCGTCGAGCTACGTCACCGGCGAGACCGTCCACGTGGACGGCGGGTGGACGGCGCTGGGCTTCTGACGGCGCCGGTCATTCCACGGGACGCCCCCGGTACATCTTGCGGGAGGTCCCGGCGGACGCCCGTTCCGTCGGTGACGTTTCCGGGTCGTCGGCGATCGCCCGCCCGCGGTAGACCCGGGGCGAAGCGGCGGGCGCGGCCGCCCGCTCGGATTCAGGCAGCATTTCGCGCAGGCGTGCCGCGAGCCGTTTCACCTGTTCGTCGGCACTGCAGTCGGCATAGGCAAGTAGTTGTTCCACCAGGTCCGGCTCGGTCAGTCTGGGGGCGTTCCCCCGTTCATTGCGCATGCGCTGGCGCATCTGCATGGCAATGTTGACCGTTTCCCGGGACAGGATGTGCATTGCATTCTCCGTGGCCAGTGCCCACAGAGCATTGCAAATTGAGTGCCACTGACGCGGCTTTCCGGCCCGCGAGATCCCGGAGGGCCGGTCCGGCGGGTTTTTTCGGGAACGAGTGCGTGGGTCGTCCCGTTCCGCCGCGACGGATGCAGCGGGGAGACTGCACCATGACGGTGCCGGCGGTGCGGCAACGCGGCGCATTGACCTGCACCCGTGCAGCGGCCACATTCGGTCGAACATGGCACACGGCATCATGGGGGAAATGACAGATGAAGCCCGACACGTTCAGCACCGACTGTGGCCACGGGGCACCGGGTGTTCTGCTCAAGCGTGGACGGTTACCGCGGCGGAGTGAGCGCCCCGCGCTGGAAAGCGAAGCCCCGGGCCGACACGCCATCGGATTCGGTCGGGACTGACCCTCGGACACTGCCGCGATGCCGACGGCGAAGCCAATGAGGCAGACCAAGCAACACACCGATGAGCTTGTGGCCGCGCTATCCCGCCCCGGGAGCTACCCGGAACGGACCGGCAGCGTCGGCGTCAGGGAAACCCATATGTCCTGGGTTTTCCTCACCGACAGCCACGCGTACAAGCTCAAGAAGCCGCTTCACTACAGTTATCTGGACTTCCGCAGTGCCGATGCCCGGCGGCTCAACTGCGAGCGCGAGGTGCGGCTCAACCGCCGGTTCACCACCGGCGTCTACCAGGGCGTGGCAGCCGTTCGGCTGGCCACGGCGGGGCGCGCGGTGATCGGTCCGCCAACGCCCTCGGCCGCGGACTGGCTGGTGGTCATGCGCCGGCTGGACGAACGGGAGACGCTCGAGGCGCGGCTGGCGGACGGCACGGTAACGGCGGACGACCTGGCGGGCCCCATGGCGCTGCTGCTGCGCGGCTATGACTGTCGGCCCCGGCCTTCCATCCCCGCCTTCGAGTACGTCAACCGGCTATGGCGCAGCGCCGGCGGCGACGCATCGGAGCTCTGCCGCCCGCTCTTCGGGCTCGATGCGCGGGTTGTCGAGGCCATCCGTCGGGATATACACCATTACCTGGCCCGCAATGCCGACGTTGTCGCCGGACGCGTCAGGCGGAAATGCCTGGTGGAGGGGCATGGCGACCTGCGGCCGGAACACGTCTATCTGGGCGAGACGCCGCGCATCGTCGACTGCCTGGAGTTCGACCGCCGCCTGCGGTTGCTGGACCCGGTGGACGAGCTCTCCTGCCTCGGCCTGCACAGTGAACGCCTCGGCGGGGCGTGGGTCCCCGGCACCCTGCTCGAGCACTACGTCGATCAGACGGGTGACCAGCCGCCCGCGGGGCTGGCGGCCCTGTACACCGCGTGCCGCGGGTTGCTCTGGGCCAAGCTCGCGATCTGGCACCTGGAGCGCTCGCCGACGGATGGCCGGCGCTGGCAGGAGAAGGCCGAGCACTACCTGTCCATCGCCGCCCGTGAGGCCAGGGCCGCGGCCGCGACGGCCTGA
>JACDUA010000020.1 GCA_013519935.1 Ectothiorhodospiraceae bacterium WFHF3C12
GCCGTGTCCGAAGGCGGCGCCCTGGCCCGGGGCATCGCCGCGGCCATGGGCCGTGGTCGGGCGCGCGTGACCGTGGTCGGGACGCACGCCGGCGAGTGCGTCGTGAACCCGACGAAAGAGGAAATCGTAGACGAGGCGCGACTCCCGGAAACGGACCTCGTGCTTGGTCGGATGCACGTTCACGTCCACCTCGGCCGGATCCACTTCCAGGTAAAGCACGTAGGCCGCGTAGCGGTCCTTGAACAGCACGTCCTCGAAGGCCCGCCGCAGGGCATGTCCGGCCAGACGATCCCGGACCATGCGGCCGTTGACGTAGAGGTACTGCATGTCCGCCTGACCGCGGGCGTAGGTGGGCAGGCCCAGCCAGCCGCGCAAGCTCAGACCGGTCGCCTCGGCATCCAGGCGCAGCGCATGCTCGATGAATCCGCGCCCCAGCAGATCGGCCAGCCGCTGCTCCTCGTCAGCCTGGCTCGCAGCCCCCGGCAGACTCATTATCGAGCGCTGGTTGTGCCGCAACTGAAAGGCCGTGGCGGGGCTGGCCATGGCGAGCCGCCGCATCAGCTCCTGGACATGACGGAACTCCGTGCGCTCGGCCCGCAGAAACTTGCGCCGGGCCGGCGTGTTATAGAACAGATCCCGCACCTCGATGGTGGTGCCGGGCGGGTGCGGCGCCGGGACGGGTTCCGGGCGCTGATCCGGCGTACCGGTGAGCTCCATGCGCCAGCCGTGCTCCTCGGCCGCCGTGCGGGCGGTCAGGCGCATACGGGAGACGGAGGCGATGCTGGGCAGGGCCTCGCCGCGGAAACCGAGGCTGGCAATGTGCTCCAGATCCTCGAGCTCGTGAATCTTGCTGGTAGCGTGGCGCCCCAGGGCCAGCTTGAGGTCCCCGGCATCCATGCCGGCGCCGTCGTCGCGAACGCGGATGAGCTTCTTGCCCCCGTCCTCGACATCGACTTCAACCTGCCGCGCACCGGCGTCGAGGCTGTTCTCCACCAGCTCCTTGATCACCGACGCCGGCCGCTCGATGATCTCGCCGGCGGCGATCTGGTTGACGAGCTGCGGGGATAACGGTTGAATTCTGCTTTGCTTTTGCACGCTTATGCTGGGTGTTCGGGCATACCAGTGAGCGTGCCATTATGCGCCATCGCGACGGGACGGGTCACCGTCCCCGCGTGGACGGCGATCCGTGTTGCCAGATCAGGGAATCAGCAGCGTGCTGCCGGCGATCAGCTGATCGCCGCGGATGTCGTTGACGTCGCGCAACCGTCTCAGGCTGACGCTGTACTGCCGGGCGATCCCACTGAGGGTCTCCCCCCGGCGGACCACGTGCTCCCGGCCCTGCGCCACGCGCACGCCCGGCGGCATGTGCTCACGCACGTAGCCGCGCAGGCCGTCGCGCAGGGAGCGGGCCAACGCCCACTGGTAGTCGCCGCTGCGCAGCCGTTGCTCCTCGGTGGGATTGGAGATGAAGGCCAGCTCCACCAGCACCGACGGCATGTCCAGGGACTTGAGCACCACGAAGCCGGCGTGCTCCACGCTGTGCTTGTGGACGGCACCGACCGTGTTGAGCTGACTGAGAATGGTGCTGGCCAGCGCGTTGCTCGACTCGACGGTGGCCGCCCGCGAAAGGTCCACCAGGACGCTCGCGACGACGTCGTCCTTGTCCTCCAGGGAGACACCGCCGATGCGGTCCGCCGAGTTTTCCCGCTCGGCCAGCAGGCGGGCGACCTCCGTGGAGGCCCCCTGACGGGAGAGCGTGTAGACCGAGGAGCCGCGCACGGTGCGGTTCTCGATGGCGTCGGCATGGATCGAGACGAAGATATCGGCCCCGCCCTCGCGCGCCTTGCGCGTGCGCTCGCGCAACCCCAGGTAATAATCCTTGCCGCGAATCAGCAGCGGACGCATCCCCGGTTCCTTCTCGATGAGGTTGGCCAGCTTCCGCGCCACGGCCAGCACCACATCCTTCTCGTAGGTGCCGCGTTTACCGATGGCACCGGGATCCTCCCCGCCGTGCCCGGCGTCGATGGCGATCACCAGCTCGCGCCGGCTCTCGGGCGCGGTCTTGACCGGGCCGTCGCGATCAGCCTGCTTCGGCTCCAGATCCACCACCAGGCGATGGCCGTATTTCTCGTTGGGCTGGACCAGGAAGCTCTTGGGCTCGACATCGGTGCGCGTGTCGAAGACCACGCGCAGGTCGCGGCGGTCCCGCGGCGCACTGCGAATGCGCGCCAGCACCCCTTCCTCGGGCACCGCATCCGTAAGCCGCGGGTTCATGGCAGCCGACTTGAAGTCGATGACCACGCGCTGGGGATTGCTCAGTGTGAAGAGGCTGTGATCCGTGGGCTCGGTGAGATCGAACACCACCCGGGTGCGCTCCGGCCCGGCCCAGGTGCGGATGTCCTTGATCACCGTCTGACCGGCCGTGGCCGGCTGCGCGAGGGCGAACGGCACCGTCACCGCCAGGGCGGCCAGCGCCGCCCAAAGGCGCATTGGAAAGCTCGCCATGACTCGTTTCATTGCTACCCCCAACGTCCCGCGGCGCGGGGCACCGACCGGGCCCGGCATGGGGCCGAACCGCCCCGGGTTTTTTCGTCCATTGGGAGAAGTATGCCTGACAGAATGTATTTTTCAATACAAAGAGCCAGATAGACGCTATTCCTTGCACGTCACATCAAAGGAACCGGCCCATTGACGCACCATCTGTTCGCCCGCGGGCGTCTCACCGGCCAGAACCAGGCGCCGTCCCGGCGGCGCCGCCGACAACCCCACGCGGAGGTCGGGCTCCGGCAGCACCCCCCGCCCCCGCTGCGGCCACTCCACGATGACGACACCGCCCTCGGCCAGTATGTCCCGTATGCCGATCATCTCCAGCTCTTCGGGGTCGGCAAGGCGGTAAAGGTCTAGATGATGGACCGGCGGCGTCAGCGCGTAAGGCTCCACCAGTGTATAGGTCGGACTGGGTACCGGTCCCGCGTGACCGGCCGCCCGCAGCAGGCCCCGGACGAGTGTGGTCTTGCCCGCCCCGAGATCCCCTTCCAGAAATACCAGCATTGGCGCCCGTGCAGCCTGCCACAGGGCAGCACCAGCCCGCTCGGTGGCTCCGGCGTCTTCCAGGTATCGGGTCTGCGCCATCAGGGATTGGCCAGGCGGCGAAGATGGGGCATCAGGTCGGTGGCGAGCAATCCGCGCTCACCGCGTCCAGCGGCGGCGTCGGCGGCCGCGGCATGGAGGACGACCCCGGCCCGGGCAGCCTGCTCCACCGGCACGCCCTGCGCCAGCAGCCCACCGAGCACACCGCTGAGCACGTCCCCCATCCCGCCACTGGCCATGCCGGGGTTGCCATCGGTGCACACCGCCGCGGTCTCGCCCCGGATCACGGTACCCGCCCCCTTGAGGACCGCAACGCCGCCGTAGGTCGTCTGCAGCCGCTCGGCGGCGGCCAGACGATCAGCCTGCACGTCACCGGTGCCCAGCTCGAGCAGCCGGCCCGCTTCCCCGGGATGGGGCGTGATAACCCATCGCTCCCGCCGCCGCGGCACCGCCGCCAGGAGGTTCAGCGCGTCGGCATCCACCACCAGGGGACCGTCGAAGGTCAGGCAACGCTCCCACAGACCGCGCCCCCAGTCGTCCTGCCCGAGCCCCGGGCCGATCACCACCACCGAAGCCCGCGCCATGGGGACATCCAGATCCGCCGCGGCCGTCACCGCATGGGCCATGACTTCGGGCCGGGCCGCCAGCATCGGTCCACAGTGGCGTTCCCGGGTCGCGACGCTGACCAGACCCGCGCCGCAGCGCCCCGCCGCCTCGGCCGCCATGCGCAAGGCACCGCCCATGCCGTGATCGCCGCCCACCACGAGCACATGCCCGTAGCGGCCCTTGTGGGCCGTGCGCGGTCGCGGCGGCAACACCGAGCCGAGCATGCCGGCGTCGACGCGCGTTGCTGCCGGCCGGATCTGCTCGTAGGCCGCGGCCGGCGCGCCCAGGTCATCGAAGACCACCGCCCCCGTCAGGGCGGGACCATCACCGGTGAACAGACCGGTCTTCAGGCCGATGAACGTCGGGGTAAGCGCGGCCTGGACGGCCACGCCCATTCGCCTGCCTGTGTCGCCCTGCAGGCCCGACGGAATGTCGACGGCCATTACGGGCGCCGGCGCAGCGTTGATGGCGTCGATGGCCTCGGCATACGCGCCCTCCACCGGCCGGTCCAGGCCAGTACCGAAGACGGCATCGACAATCACGTCGGCATCCGCCAGGCCGTCGGGGGAGAACGGCTCACTGGAACCCACCGCCCAGTAGCGCTCCGCCACGGTGCGGGCGTCGCCCTTGATCTTTCCGGCGTCACCCAGTTGCAACAGCCGCACCGCGAGCCCGTCCTGGGCGGCACGGTGGGCAACGACGAATCCGTCGCCGCCGTTGTTGCCGGTGCCGCAGACCACCGCGAGCCGGCGCGCATCGGGCCAGTTCCGGCGCAGTGCCCGGTAGGCGGCGTTGCCGGCCCGTTCCATGAGCGTCAGGCCGGGCACCCCCAGACCGTCAATGACGGCCCGGTCCAGGTCCCGTACCTGCGCCGCGGTGTAGAGCGCTTCGGGGAGTCTTCGATCCATGGCCGGAGTATAGCTTCGCCGGCGCCGGCACTTGAACAGAAAGCGAGCCGCGCGCGTTACAATGCCGCTCATGAGCACCGCGACGCCGGCCACCGACCTGGACACCCACGCCCTGGCCGCCGACATCAAGTCCTGGGCCCGGGAGCTGGGGTTCGACGATGTCGGCATCACGACGCCGCGGCTTGAGCGGGACGAAGCACATCTGTTGCGCTGGCTGCGCCGGGGCTTTCAGGGCGGCATGGGCTACATGGGCCGGCACGGCGTGAAGCGGGCGCGCCCCTGGCGGCTTCATCCCGGCACCCGGCGGGTGATCTGCGTGCGCATGGATTACACCACCGCCGAGGCGGCCCCCAGCGGCGCGGTTCTCGGCGACCGGCTGCGCGCCTTCGTCGCCCGCTACGCCCTGGGCAGGGACTATCACAAGCTGATGCGCAAGCGCCTCCAGGCGCTGGCGCGGCGCATCGAGGGGCATGCCGGGCCCTTCGGCTACCGGGCATTCGTGGACAGTGCGCCGGTGCTCGAGAAGGCCCTCGCGCGGGATGCGGGCATCGGCTGGATCGGCAAGAACACGCTGCTCCTCAACCGCAGCGGCGGCTCCTACTTCCTGCTCGGTGAGCTTTTCACCGACCTGCCCCTGCCGGCCGACGCCCCGGGCTCGGAGCACTGCGGCAGCTGCCGCGCCTGCATCAGCGCGTGCCCCACCGGGGCCATTGTCGGCCCCTACCAGCTGGATGCCCGCAAATGCATCTCCTATCTGACCATCGAGCACCACGGGACCATCCCGGAAGCGTTGCGCCCTTATCTGGGCAATCGCATCTTCGGCTGTGACGACTGCCAGGATGTCTGTCCCTGGAACAGGTACGCCCAGCCGACCGATGAGTCGGATTTCCAGCCCCGTCACGGCCTGGACCACGAGGCACTGGCGACCCTGTTCGACTGGTCCGAGGACACCTTCCTGGCGAGGACCGAGGGCTCGGCCATCCGGCGGCTGGGCCACGAACGCTGGCTGCGCAACATCGCCGTGGCCCTGGGCAACGCGCCGTCGCGGCCGGCGGTGATCCGGGCCCTGGAGAGCCGCCGCGATCATCCGTCTGCGCTCGTTCGGGAGCACGTGGAATGGGCATTGCGGCGCCATGCCTAGGGGCGCCCGAGGCAGCGCAGGAGCGAGCCATCGCCTCGAGCCGGCGAGCGGCTGACGGGACCTTACCCCCTACTCCGACCCCCACGCGGTGAGCTGACCCAGCATCCCCCGCGTCGAGGCATCCAGGTCCGTCGCCGCGGCATCGCCCCGCAGAACGTCGAAGACCTCGCCGGCCAGCTGCTTGCCGAGCTCCACGCCCCACTGGTCGAAGGGGTTGATGCGCCAGACCACCCCCTGGACGAAAGTGCGGTGCTCGTACAACGCCAGCAACCGCCCCAGGCTCCGCGGCGTAAGAGAGCGCAACAGCAGGGTGTTGGAGGGCCGGCCGCCGGGGCAGAGCCGGTGGGGCAGCAACGCCTCGGCCCGATCGGCGTCCAGGCCTTCCGCGTCCATGACCGCGCGAATGCCCGCCTCGTCCCGGCCGAGCATCAGCGCGCGGCTCTGGGCAAGCATGTTCGCGGTCAGCTGGCTGGCGTCACCCCGACCGCCGCCGACGTCCTCGGCGACGCCGATGAAGTCCACCGGCACCATGTGGGTACCCTGGTGGAGGGTCTGGAAAAAAGCGTGCTGGGCGTTGGTGCCGGTCTGCCCCCAGACGGCGGGGGCCGTCTGATAGTCCACCTCACGGCCGTCGCGGGTGACCCGCTTGCCGTTGGACTCCATCTCCAGCTGCTGGAGATAGTTCGGCAGCAGGCGCAGGCGGTCGGTATAGGGGACCACCGCCCGGCTCGGAATGCCGAAGGCGTTGTTGTACCAGATGCCCAGCAGCGCCATGAGCATGGGCATGTTCCGCTCGGGCGGGGCCTCGCGAAAGTGGAGGTCCATATGCCGGGCCCCTTCCAGCAACTCGCGGAAAACGGCCATGCCAAAGGCGAGAGCGATGGGCAAACCTACTGCCGACCACATCGAGTAGCGACCACCGACCCAGTCCCATAGCGGCAATACCCGTTCGCCGTCCAGACCCAGGTCGTTCACGCGATCCGGCCGAGCGGTCACGGCAATGACCCGCTCGCGGACCTGGGTATCGGACAGCCCGGCCTGTTTCAGCCAGGCCATCGCCTGCTCGGCGTTGACCCGTGTCTCCAGCGTCCCGAAGCTCTTGGAGACCACCACGAACAAGGTGGTCCGGGGATCGCAGTGGCGCAGTGCGCGGGTGAGCTCCACCCCATCCAGGTTGGCAACGAAATGAACCTCGGGGCCGCCATCGTCGACGAGGTCCGACAGGGCATCCACCACCAGCCTCGGGCCGAGATCCGAACCGCCGATGCCGATGCTGACCACGTCCCGGACCTCGCCATCGCTCAGGTATCCGCCACCGCGCACCCGTTCGCTGATCGTCTCCATGCGTTGCAGACAATCCGCCACGGCCGCGCCCACGTCCTCGCCACCGGGCCGCGGCGCCTCCTCCGGGGGTTGCCGCAGCGCCGTGTGCAGCGCGGGGCGCTGTTCGGTGCCATTGACGGGCTCGCCTTTGAAAAGCGCTTCCCGCCAGCCCTCCACGTCCGCCTCCCGGGCCAGCTCGACGAGCAGCTCCACGGTTTCCCCGGTAAGCCGGTTCTTGGAGTAGTCCAGCAGCAGATCGTCGTCGCTGACGGAGAAACGCTGGAACCGATGGGGATCGCGCTCGAAGAGCTGCGCCAGCGACAGCCCCGAGAGCACGCGGCGATGTTGCATCAGCGATATCCAGGCGGGCGAGGCCTTGAAACCCTCCATTCGTGCGCTCCTTTCTCAGGCATCCGTTCGGGGCGGCCGGCGCCCCTCCGCGGGCGTTCAGCGGTTCCGGCCATTCCTATAGTATGGATGGTCTCACGATCTGCATCCCGAGGGAGAACACCGATGACCCTGCCCCTGGACGGCGTGACCGTGGCCCTGCCGGAGACGCGGGAACTGGACCTGTTCGCCAGCATGCTGGAGGAACGCGGCGCCACCACCTGGCGCTGCCCGCTGGTCAGCATTCTCGACACGCCCGACCGGGAAAGCGTCGACGGGTGGCTGCGGGAGGTCTCGGCCCACGGGCTGGACTGGATGGTACTGCTCACCGGCGAGGGTCTGCGGCGGCTGGTACGCTTCGCCGACGGGCTGCAGCTCAGGGAGGCCTTCGTCGAGGCTTTGGGCAATGCCCGCCGGCTCACCCGCGGCCCCAAGCCGGGACGGGCACTGCGCGAGATCGGCCTGCGCGGCGACGTGGCCGCCGACGAGCCGACCACGGACGGCGTGATCTCTACGTTGAAGCGCCACGAGATCGCCGGGCAAAGGGTCGGCGTCCAGCTCTACGGAGAACCGAACCCCAAGCTCACGGCATTCCTGGAGGACGCCGGTGCCCGGGTGCTGCCGGTGGCGCCTTACGTTTACGCCTCGGCAGCGGACGACCAGCGCGTGATGGACCTCATCGACGCCCTCTCCCGCGGCGGGATCGACGTCATCGCGTTCACGAGCAAGGCACAGGTCGACAGGCTGATGCGCATGGCCCGCTCGGCCGGCATCGAGGCACGGGTTCAGCGGGCGCTACAATCCACTGTGACGGCCGCCGTGGGACCCGTGGTCGCGGAGGCGCTGAGCGCGCACGGTTTCCACCCGGAGCTCATGCCCCGGGAGAGCTTTTTCATGAAACCGCTGGTGCGTGAGATCGTGGCGCGCTTCGGAGCCTGAGCGCGCCACGGGGGGTTGGCCGACTAGGCGACCTGCAGCGGGATGGCGCTACGACGGTGGGTGATCCGGTTGTTCTCGTCGCAGTAGACCAGCGTCGGCTGATAGTCCTCCAGCTCCGCTTCGTCCACCACGCCATAGGCACAGATGATGATACGGTCGCCCTCGCCGGCCTTGTGGGCGGCAGCGCCGTTCATGGAGATCATCCCGGAGCCGCGCTCGCCGTTGATGGCATACGTGGCGAAGCGCTCGCCGTTGGTGATGTTATAGATGTGGATCTGCTCATACTCGCGAATTCCCGCGGCCTCGAGCAGGTCAAGGTCGATGGCGCAGGATCCCTCGTAATCAAGCTCGGTCAGCGTCACCCGGGCCTGATGCAATTTGCACTTGAGCATGTTCAGCTGCATAACAATCACCTCGTCCCCTCGGAAGATGCCCCGTCTTCCCTCGTGGCGGCCCATCCGGGCGAACACGAGAGCCGGTGACGATCACGTCCTCTTCCCTGCCGATACCGGCGTTATTGCAGAGCAGCAAGAATATACGGATTCACTTCTGCGACAACAAGTGTTGTCGTGGCCGGACGACAGTACCGCCCGCTGCCGCCCCTGCCCGGCCCGGTTTCAGGCCAGCGGCCCCGGCAAGCTGACCTCAAGGTTGTCGATGAGCCGCGCGCTGCCCAGGCGCGCCGCGGTGAGGATGACCAGTTCGCGATCCCCGGGCGCGGGCGGCTGCAGATCCGCCTGACGCCGGATGCTGAAATAGTCGGTGCGAAACCCGCGGCCGTCGAGGCGCTCACGCCCCCAGGCCTCCAGCGCGGCCACGTCCGCCGGGCCGGCCTTGAGCCACTCGGCCGCTTCCCGCAGGGTCGCGTAGATCTGCGACGCCGTTTCACGCTCCTCGGCCGAGAGATAGGCATTGCGCGAGCTGCGGGCCAGGCCGTCGCCTTCGCGCACCGTATCGACGCCCACGACCTGCACGGGGAAATTGAGGTCGCGGACCATCCGGCGGATGACGGCCAGCTGTTGATAGTCCTTCTTGCCGAAGACCGCCAGATCCGGCGCCACCATGTTGAACATCTTGGCGACCACCGTGGCGACGCCGACAAAATGGCCCGGGCGGTAGCTGCCGCAGAGGATATCCGACAGGCCGGGCACTTCCACGCGCGTGCTGAGCTGGTCGCCGTCGGGATAGACCTCGCGGACCGGCGGCGCGAAGACGGCGTCCACGCCCAGCGGCAACAACTGGGCACAGTCGGCATCCAGCGTGCGGGGATAGCTGTCGAAGTCCTCCCCGGGACCGAACTGCATGGGATTGACGAAGATGCTGACCACGACGCGATCGGACCGCGCCCGGGCCGCTTTGACCAGGGCCAGATGGCCGTCGTGCAGGCTGCCCATGGTGGGTACGAATCCCACCTCCAGACCCTGACGGTGCCACTCACGCACCTGCTGGCGCAGCTCTGTCAGCCGGTTGATCGTGTGCATGGCGGCAGGCGCTTCAGAAACAGTGTTCCTCGGCCGGGAACTGCCCGCGTTTGACGGCCCTCACGTACGCCTGTACCGCCGCGGGCACGGACTCGGCCTCACCCATGAAATCCTTGGAGAACTTGGGAGTCTTGCCCGGCGTGATGCCCAGCATGTCCTGCAACACCAGGATTTGCCCGTCGCACGAAGGCCCCGCGCCGATCCCGATCACGGGGATATCCAGGCGACTGGCCAGCGCCCCGCCCAGTGAGGCCGGGATGCATTCCACCAGCAGCATGTCCGCGCCGGCCTCCTGGAGCTTCTGGGCGTCCTGGAGCATCTGGCTGGCGCCAGCGGTGTCCTTGCCCTGAACACGGTAGCCGCCGATCTTGTGCACCAGCTGGGGTTGCAGGCCGAGATGGGCGCAGACGGGCACGCCGGCAGAGGACAGGGCCCGGACCAGGCTGGCCTGGTCGCCGGCGCCTTCCAGCTTGACCATGTGGGCGCCGCCCTCCTTCATCAGCCGGCCGGCATTGCGCATCGCCTCGTCGGCGTTCGTATAGCTCATGAAGGGCATGTCGGCCATGACCAGGGCGCGCCGGCGCCCGGCGGTGACACAGCGCGTGTGGTAGACGATATCGTCCACCGTCACGGGGATAGTGGTATCCCGCCCCTGCATCACCATGCCCAGGGAGTCACCGATGAGCACCACGTCAACGCCGGCGGCATCCGCCACCGCCGAGAAGGTATAGTCGTAGGCGGTCAGGCAGGCGATGGCCTCGCCTTCCGATTTCATGCGGTGCAAACGGGAAACCGTTACCGGCTTGTCGTCGTGGGGCTTGATACCGGCGTACATGCACACCTCTCGTGCTCGTCGGAACCGTCAACGGTCGCGGTCCCGGACCTCAGAAGCGCCTTAGCTTACAGCGCAAACGGCGACGGATTGAAGTAGTGGCGCCCGCTGCGTATTTCCTGGATGCGGTCAAGCAGCAGCTCGTACTCGGGATCGTTCTCCACCGGATTGATTTCGCTGGTATTGACGATGAGCAGCGGCGCGCCGTCGTAATGGTAGAAAAAGCGGATGTACGCCTCGCTGAGACGCTCCAGATAACCCGGATCCATACCCTGCTCGTAACCGATACCGCGCTTTGAGATACGCGCCTGCAGGACCTCCACCGGCGCCTGCAGGTAGACCACCAGGTCCGGACGGGGGATGCTCAGGGCCAGCTCCGAGTAGACGCGCTCGTAAAGCGCCATCTCATCGGCGTCCAGGTTCAGCTCCGCGAACACGCGGTCCTTGTCGAAGAGGAAGTCCGCCACCAGCCGCGGCCGGAACATGTCCGTCTGGCGCAGCGCCCGCAGTTGCTCGGCGCGTTGCAGCAGGAAATAGAGCTGGGCGGGAAAGGCGGCGTCCCGCGGTTGCCTGTAGAAGCGCTCCAGAAAAGGATTCTCCTCGGCCTTCTCAAGCAACAGCTCGGCACCGAAGCTCTCGGCCAGCCGACGGCTGAGGCTCGTCTTGCCCACACCGATGGGCCCTTCGACGACCAAGTATCCCGGAATCTCGCTCATGCCACCTCGCCGGTCACCCCCTCAAGGTCCAGACCCAACGCGGGCCCGGCGCTCAATCCGGCAGCCGCCGCAGGCCACTGCCGTCGACGCGCGTGCACAGCACCGCCACGGGCCCGTGGCCCGGCACGCGCAGCGCCGGGCTCAGCTCGGCGAGAGGATACAGCACGAAGGCGCGTTCATGCAGGCCCGGATGGGGTAGAGTCAGCCTCTCATGGGCCATTTCCCGCTCCCCCCAGAGCAGCAGATCGAGATCCAGTATCCGCTCGCCCCAGCGCCGGCCGCGCCGCCGACCCTGGCGCTGCTCGATGCCGAGCAGCCCATCGAGCAGCGCCACCGGCTCCAGCACCGTGCTAAGCCGGGCGACGGCGTTCACGTAGTCGGGTTGGTCCTGGGGCCCCATGGGCGGATTGCGATACAGCGACGAGGCCGCGGTCAGGGACGTCCCGGGCAGCCGGTCCAGCGCCGCCAGCGCCGCCCGCACCTGACGCTCGGGATCGTCCAGATTGCTGCCAAGGCCCACGTAGGCGGTTACGGCACGGGTCATTGCGCCTGGGAGTCACCCTGCGGCTTGCGCCGCCCACGCCGGCGGCGTTTCGCCGGCGCCTTCGATCCCTTGCCCGCCATGGCCTGACGGTCCTCCCCGTTGGCCTCCTGGAGGTCCGTCCACCATTGCGCCACGGCCTCGTCCACCTCGCCCACCTCGGCGCGCAGGAGCAGGAAGTCGTAGGCGGCGCGAAACCGCGGATGGCCGAGTAGCCGCAGGGCGCGCTTGTTGCGACGCTCCAGTCGCGGCTGAAGACTCCAGATCTCGCGCATGGGAATGCCGAAGCGCTTGGGCAGCATGACCTTCTGCACCTGGGATTGGTGAACGGCGGCGCCCGCCTCCTGGACCGCCGAGTTGGCGTTGTGACCCTCGTCGGACATGAGCTCGCGCATGCGCAGCTGCACCGCCGGCCACATCAGCGCGCCGAACAGGAAGGCCGGGGTCACGGGCTTGTCCTCGGCGATCCGGCGGTCGGTGTTGTCCAGCGCCCGGGAGATGAACTGCAGGGCGATCCCGTGGGTGTCCTGCTCCAGCGCGGCATCGGTCTCCGGAAACATGGGCCCGAACAGCCCATGCTGGCGCAGCATCTCGAAGGTCTCGAGCCCCATGCCGGAGAGCAGCAATTTCAGGACCTCGTCGAACAGCCGCGCCGCTGGCACGTGCTCGAGCAGCGGGGCCATCTCCGGGAGCAATTCGGCGGTGCGCCCCTCCAGCTTGAAACCGAGCTTCACGGCGAAACGAATTGCCCGGAGCATGCGCACGGGATCTTCCCGATAGCGGACCTCCGGATCGCCGATGAGTCTTATAAGGCCCTGGTCCAGATCGCTCATGCCGCCGACATGATCCACCACCGAGAAGTCGGCGATGTTGTAGTACAGGGCGTTGACGCTGAAATCCCGGCGCAGGGCGTCCTCCTCCAGGGTTCCGTAGACGTTGTCGCGGACGATGCGCCCGTCCTCGAACGCCACCTCGCCTTCAACGGCTTCGTCGTCGTCCGCGCCGGGGTCATGCAAGGCCCGGAACGTCGCCACCTCGATGATCTCGCGGCCGAAATGCACGTGGGCCAGGCGGAAGCGCCGGCCAATCAGGCGGCAGTTGCGGAACAGATCCTTCACCTCTTCGGGCCGGGCATCGGTGGCGATGTCGAAGTCCTTGGGCTCCCGCCCCAGGGAGAGGTCCCTGACGCCGCCGCCGACCAGGTAGGCCTCGAAGCCGGCGTTCTTCAGCCGGTAGAGAACCTTGAGCGCATTCTCGCTGATATCGGCGCGCGATATCCGGTGATCGGAGCGCGGGATTATTATTGAGTCGATGGAATTGGCCTCTGTGCCGGACACGGTCTATGGCTTGTGCGATGGAGAAGAGTGCGTATAATACCAGCCCCTGCGAAGGGCACATAGGACAGCCTACCAGCGACGGGCTGCCCTGCGAAGCCGGCAGACAGATCGCACCGCTCCCATCGTCTAGTGGTCCAGGACGCCGCCCTCTCAAGGCGGTAACCGGGGTTCAAATCCCCGTGGGAGCGCCAGATACGACGAAAGCCGCCCGAGATCATCGATGGCGGCTTTTTTTGTGGGGTCCCGCTCAATGATCGACCCGGATGCCGACGCACCCGCCGGTCTGATACGCAGGCTGGCCGCCATCATCTACGACCTGCTGCTGCTGGTCGGGCTCTGGATGGTCGCCACCGGCGCGCTGCTGCCGTTCACCCACGGCCGGGCGGTGCCCGCCGGTGACCTGCTGTTCCGCCTCTACCTCACGCTCATCGCCTTCGGTTTCTTCGGCCTGTTCTGGACACGGGCGGGTCAGACCCTTGGCATGAAGGCCTGGCGGTTGCGCCTGCAGCAGCCCGATGGCCGCCCGGTCACCTGGCGTCAGGCGAGCATACGATTCGTGGTGGCGGCTCTATCCGCGGCGGCGGCCGGGCTCGGTTTTCTCTGGCAACTCATCGACGCTCAGGGTCGCAGCTGGCACGACATTGCCTCCGGGACGGTCATGGTCCGCACGGCCCGCCGCCGCTAAACGCCTTCCGGCCGGTCTTCGCGGTGACGGGACCTGCCCGCAGATCTCAGCGCGACCGACGCATACCCCAGATGCCCGCCGCGAGGAACAGCAGCGGCGGCCCCAGAGCGCTCAACATCACCGGGAGACCGTAGACCAGTCCCACGTAGTTGAGCACGCGGTTGGTGAAATAGAAGGCCATACCGATGATGATACCCAGGAACAGCTGCCGCCCGGTGCCTTTCTCGCGCAGGGAACCGAAGACCAGCGGCACCGTCAGCACCAGCATGGTCACCACGGCAATGGGCGTGGCGATCTTCACCCAGAAAGCGAGCCGGTAGCGCTCGCTCTCCAGGTCGTTGCGCTCCAGGTAGTCGATGTAGGTGGCCAGGTCGAAGATCGGCAGACGGCTCGGCTCAACGACCACGACATCCAGCACCTCGGGTTCGAGGCCGGTCTCCCACACGCCCGGGCCCTGCCGGGTTACCGCCACGCCTTGCCCCTCCAGCCGCGTGATCGTCGCCCGCGTCAGCCGCCATTGCCCCCGCCGGTAGTCGGCCGCCGGCGCCTCTAGAACGGAAGCCACACCGCCGTCCGCGCCGAGCCGATAGACCCGCAATCCCTCCAGGCGCCGCGGCGTTGGGGCCCGGTCCACCTCAATAAAGTGTTGCCCGTCCCGCGCCCAGAAACCGGTGGCTTCGCCCTTGGTTACCCGGTCGCTGATGGCCTCCGCCTTGAGGCGCTCCGCGGTTCGCTGCGCCGACGGCGCCACGAGCTCGCCCAGCACGAAGGCGATGGCCGCCAGCACCAGCCCGGCCAGCACCACCGAGCGGGCCACGCCGCCCACGGAGACGCCCGCGGCGCGTATCACCACCAGCTCATGGCGCTGAGCCATGGCCCCGAGCCCCAGCAGACTGCCGATGAGGGTGGCGAACGGGAAGGTCTGGTAGGCGCGGTACGGGGCGGAGAGCAGCGTGTAAAGCAGCGCCTGGACCGTGGTGTAGTCGCCCCGGCCGACTTCTTCGGTCTCGGCGAGGAAGTCGAAGACCACCTCCAGCGACAGCACCACCAGCAGCGTGAGCAGGGCGCTGGCCAGGACCGTACGGGCAATGTAGCGGTCGAGTATGCCCATGATCAACGCCCGGGCCAGCCGAACTGGCGGACCAGCCAGATGGCACCCACCGCCAGGGCGACGCCGTGAATCCACCAAAGCCCGAGCCACAGCGGCACCGTGCCCTGCTTGACCCACTCCTCCCCGGCGGCCAGGCCGTTGGAGTAGAGCAGGTAGATCAACACCGCCACGAACATGCTCGTGTATCGCACGTCACGGGGACCGCTGCGGGACAGGGGAACGGCGACGAAGCTCAGCACCAGCAGCATGAGCGGCAACGACACCCGCCACTGCAGCTCCGAGCGCAGAAAGGCCCGGTCCGAGGCCAGCAGCGCCGCAGTGCGCAGGCCGCCGCGGTCCGCGTCGGGTTCCCGGGCGGGCGGCGCCTCGATGCGGATGCCATGCTCGCGAAAACGCAACTTGCGCCACTGCCCGGCGCCGGGAACACCCTCGTAGCGGCTGCCTTCGTGCAGGACCAGGTATCGGGCGCCGGTTTCCGGGTCCTGGGTTCGCGTGGCGCGTTCGGCACGCAGCAGAACGGTCTCGCCGTCGCGTCGCCCCTTGAGGAAGACTCCCTCCATGGTGTGGCCGTCGCCGGCCACGTTCTCCACATAGACCATGCCGTCTATGCCCTTGGGCTGGAAAAAGCGTCCGGCCTGGACACCCTGCACCAGGAGCAGCGACTCCGCCTGGGCCATGAGCTCGTCGCTGGCGCGCTCTGCCCACGGGGCCACGAAAAGCGTCACGCCGGCCACGGCCAGCGTCAGCGGCACGGCCACCAGGAAAACCGCCCGCAGCTGCCGCCCGGGACCGATGCCGCAGGCGGCCATGGCGGCCATCTCGGAGTCCCGGTAAAACCGGCCCAGGGCCAGCACCGTGGCGAGGAAGAAGCTCGCGGGTATGGTCATACCCAGCTGGGAAAGGGCCTCGTAACCGAGCAGCTGCAGGATCATCTGCCCCGGCACGTCGCCTTCCGCCGCCTGACCCAGGTAGCGCACGAAGCGATTGGTGAGCAGCACCAGGAACAGCACGACGATAACCGCGACCCAGACGGTCAGCACCTCGCGTGCGATATAACGGCTGACAATGGCGGGCCTCAAGGGCGGCTCCTTCGCTTCCGGGGCATTGCGCGGGCATGATTATGGCCGTCCCGAGGGCCCGCCGGGAAGTGCGCGGGAGCGCCGGCGCCGGAACGCGGCGGCGCAGCGCCACGGCGATGTTGGAAAAACCGAGCGTTATGGCGCTTTTCGGCACGAACACTGCAAAGAAGACGCTTTGATGGATTAAGATGGTGCTTCGGCCGGCTGCCCGGGTGCGCCCGGCGGCTGCGATTCACTGCGAGCACAACGAGGCATGAGGAGTCGCCGATGGAATTCAGCGTCAAGAGCGGCAGTCCGGAGAAACAGCGATCGGCCTGCGTCGTGGTGGGCATTTACGAGCCGCGGCGCCTGTCTGCCGCCGCCGAAGAGCTGGACGCGGCAAGCGACGGCTTTATTTCCGGCCTGCTCCGCCGCGGCGACATGGAAGGCAAGCTGGGCCAGTCACTGATGCTGACCCACGTGCCGGGCGTGCTCTGCGACCGCGTGCTGCTCATCGGCCTCGGCCGTGAGCGCGATTTCACCGACGGCGGGTTCCGGCAGGCCGTCTCGGTCATGGCCAACCGGCTTCAGGAGGCGGGGGCCGCTGAGGCCGTCAGTTATCTTTCGAACCTGCACGTCAAGGGCCGGGACACCCTCTGGCGTGTCCGCGAGACCGTGCTCGGCGTCTCCCACACGCTCTACCGCTTCGACCAGCTCAAGAGCAAGAAGGACCAACCGCGTCGGCCGTTGCGCAAGCTCACCGTCAGCGTGCCCAGCCGGCGCGAGCTCCCGGGGGGCGAGCAGGCGCAGCGCGAGGCCGTGGCAATCGCCGAGGGCGTGAGCTTCGCCCGGGATCTGGGCAACCTGCCCGGCAATATCTGCACACCCACCTATCTCGCCGAACAGGCCGAGGCCCTGGGCAAGGCGCACAAGCAGCTCAAAGTGGAAGTGCTGGAACGCAAGGACATGGAGTCGCTGGGCATGGGCGCGCTGCTGTCGGTGGCTCGCGGCAGCCGCCAGCCGCCCAAGCTCATGATCATGCACTACCAGGGCGGCCCCAGGGATCAGAAGCCCTATGCCCTGGTCGGCAAGGGCATCACGTTCGATTCCGGCGGTATCTCCATCAAGCCCGGGGCCGCGATGGACGAGATGAAGTTCGATATGTGCGGCGCCGCTTCGGTCTTTGGCACCATCAAGGCCGTGGCCAGCCTGGAGCTGCCCATCAATGTCATCGGCGTGGTCCCCGCCAGCGAGAACCTGCCCGACGGCGACGCCAGCAAGCCGGGCGACATCGTCACGACCATGTCAGGGCAGACCGTGGAGATCCTCAACACCGACGCCGAGGGCCGGCTGGTCCTCTGCGACGCGCTGACCTACACCGAGCGCTACGAGCCCCAGACGGTCATCGACATTGCCACCCTCACCGGTGCCTGCATCATCGCCCTTGGCCACCAGGCCCATGCGCTGCTCGGCAACAACAACCCCTTGATCAACGACGTGCTCAGCGCCGGGCGCAAGGCCGGGGACCGGGCGTGGGAGCTCCCGCTGTGGGAGGAGTACCAGGATCAGCTCAAGAGCAACTTCGCGGACATGGCCAACATCGGGGGCCGGCCCGCCGGCACCATCACGGCAGCGTGTTTCCTGTCCCGGTTCACGAAGAAATTCCGCTGGGCGCACCTGGACATCGCCGGCACCGCCTGGAACAGCGGTGACAACAAGGGGGCGACCGGCAAACCCGTTCCCCTGCTTACCCAGTATCTCCTTGACCGCGTGGAGGAGAACGCCTGAGTCGCGGATGATGAGAGTGGACTTCTACATCCTGCCGGGCGACTCCGACAGGGAGCGCGCGCTGTTCGCCTGCCGGCTGGCGGAGAAGGCCTATCAGCAGGGACACCGGCTGTTTCTGCGCGTCGCCGACGCGGCGGAGGCCTCCCGCCTGGATGAGCTGCTGTGGACGTTCCGCCAGGGCAGCTTCCTTCCCCATGCCCGGATGGAGGCGGCTGACGGCGAGCCCATCCTCATTGGCACCGAGGCGGGCGAGCAGACACCGCGGGACGTGCTGGTGAACCTGGCGCAGAACCTGCCCGCCCACTGGAGCGAGCATGAGCGCGTGGCGGAGGTGGTGAACCAGTCACCGGAGGTACTGCAGGGCAGCCGGGCGCGCTTCCGGGCCTATCGCGAGCACGGCAGCGAGCCCCACACCCACCGGATGGACCAGCGCGGCGCATGAAGGTCACGGACGTCGACGCACAGGGCCGTCCGATCCTCATCGAGGTGGCCGTGGCCGGCGACGAGGCGCGTCGGCGCGGCATCCGTCTCGACGTCAACCCCGACGAGGCACCGTCCGCCGCGGCAGCCGGACAGAAACCGGACGAAGCCGGCCTGGAGCAGTACCTTCGCGAGCGTATCGAGCAGGCCGTTCGCAAAGCGCTTCCGCAGGCCACCCAGGAGACGCTGGAGCGGCTGCGCCGGGAACGCCACTGGCACGACGACGAATCGCGTTAAACCGTCGCCGCGCCACTGCCCGGCACGAGCGCGCCAGACCCGTTATACTGTCGCGCCGCGACGACGGCCGAATCGTCGCCGGCGCCCGGCCGCGCATCCGGCCGCTTTGAACAGGCATTCGCAGAGGTATTGAGCTGGCAGGCATCCATGGAAAAGACCTACGACCCCACCAAGATCGAGGCCCGCTGGTACCAGACCTGGGAGCGCAACGGCCATTTCGCGCCCCGGGGGGAAGGGGATCCTTACTGCATCATGATCCCGCCACCCAACGTCACGGGCACGCTGCACATGGGGCACGCCTTCCAGGACACCATCATGGACGCGCTGACGCGCTATCACCGCATGCTTGGCGACCGCACGCTCTGGCAGGTGGGCACGGACCACGCCGGCATCGCCACGCAGATGGTGGTGGAACGCCAGCTCAACGCCGAAGGTCAGACCCGCCACGATCTGGGCCGCGAGCGCTTCGTCGAACGGGTCTGGGAATGGCGGGCCCATTCCGGCGGCACCATCCAGAACCAGCTCCGCCGCATGGGCGCCTCCGTGGACTGGACCCACGAGCGCTTCACCATGGATGACGGGCTGTCCAACGCCGTGCGCGAGGTATTCGTCCGGCTCTACGACGAGGGCCTCATCTACCGGGGCCAGCGCCTGGTCAACTGGGACCCGGTGCTGCACACCGCCGTGTCCGATCTGGAGGTGGAGTCCAGGGAGGAGCAGGGCCACATCTGGCACATGCGCTATCCGCTGAGCGACGGCAGCGGTCACGTGGTGGTCGCCACCACGCGCCCGGAGACCATGCTCGGCGACACAGCAGTCGCCGTTCACCCCGACGACGAGCGTTACCGCAAGCTCATTGGAAAAACCATCCGCCTGCCGCTGGCGGAACGCGAGATCCCGGTCATCGCCGACGACTACGTGGATCCGGCGTTCGGCAGCGGTTGCGTGAAGATCACTCCCGCCCACGACTTCAACGACAGCGCCGTGGGCGAGCGCCACGACCTGCCGGTGATCAACATCCTCACCGAAAGCGCCGCCATTAACGACAATGCGCCGACGGCGTACCGGGGCCTGGACCGCTACCAGGCCCGCAAGCGCATCGTCGAGGACCTGGAAGCGCTGGGCCTGCTGGACAAGGTCGAGGACCACAAGCTCATGGTGCCCCGCGGCGATCGCAGCGGCGCGGTGATCGAGCCCTACCTCACCAACCAGTGGTTCGTGGACCTGACCCGCGACACCCAGGACGACGGCCGTCCCGGCGGCAAGCGGGAGATCACCGACCCGGCCATCGAGTGCGTGCGGGACGGACGCATCCGGTTCATCCCCGGCAACTGGGACAAGACCTATTTCAACTGGCTGGAGGACATCCAGGACTGGTGCATCAGCCGCCAGATCTGGTGGGGCCACCGCATCCCGGCCTGGTACGACGCCGAGGGCAACCTGTACGTGGGCCGCAGCGAGGCCGAGGTTCGCGAGCGGCACGGCCTGGGCGAGACCCCGCTGGAGCAGGACCAGGACGTCCTGGACACCTGGTTCTCGTCCGCGCTGTGGCCCTTCTCCACTCTCGGCTGGCCGGAAAGGACCGGGCGGCTGGAGCTGTTCTACCCGACCAGCGTGCTGGTCACCGGCTTCGACATCATCTTCTTCTGGGTCGCCCGCATGATCATGATGGGCATGAAGTTCATGGGCGACGTGCCCTTCCGCGAGGTTTACATCCACGGCCTGGTGCGCGACTCCGACGGTCAGAAGATGTCCAAGTCCAAGGGCAATGTCCTGGACCCCATCGACATCATCGACGGCATCGATCTGGAATCGCTGGTGGCCAAGCGCACCAGCGGGCTGATGCAGCCCCAGCTGGCGCCGAAGATCGAGAAGCAGACGCGCCGGCATTTCCCGGATGGCATCGCCGCCCACGGCACCGACGCCCTGCGTTTCACGTTCGCCTCGCTGGCCACGACCGGACGGGACGTGGTCTTCGACATGGGCCGCGTGGACGGCTACCGCAATTTCTGCAACAAGCTCTGGAACGCCGCCCGTTACGTGCTCATGAGCACCGAGGGCCAGGACACCGGCCTCGACAGCGATGATGTCACCCTCACACCGGCGGACCGCTGGATCATCTCCCGGCTGCAGCAGACCGAGCAGGCAGTGCACGAAGGTTTCGCCGCCTACCGCCTGGATCAGGTGGCCCAGGCCATCTACGAGTTCGTCTGGGACGAGTACTGTGACTGGTATCTGGAGCTGTCCAAGCCCATCCTCCAGCACGCCGAGGATCCACGCGCACTGCGGGGCACTCGCCGCACCCTGGTCCGCGTGCTGGAGACCGTGTTGCGGCTGCTGCATCCGCTGATGCCCTTCGTAACCGAAGAAATCTGGCAGCGCGTCGCGCCCCTGGCCGGCCGGCAGGGCGAGACCATCATGCTCCAGCCCTATCCCCGGCCCGACGCCGGGCACCGGGATCCCGAGGCGGAAGCCGAGGTGGCCTGGATGCAGCAGTTCATCCTCGGCGTGCGCCGGATTCGCGGCGAGATGAACATCGCCCCCACGAAGCCACTCTCCGTGATCCTCGCCAACGCGACGACGGCGGATCGCGAACGCGTCGAGCGCAACCGCTGGTATCTGGACTTCCTGGCGCGCATCGAATCCCTGGACTGGGTGGCGGATCGCGACCAGGCCCCCGAGTCCGCCATGAGCCTGGTCGGGGAGATGCAGCTGCTGGTGCCCATGGCCGGGCTCATCGACAAGGACGCCGAGCTGGCGCGGCTCGACAAGGAACGCACCCGGCTGCGCCAGGAAATCGAGCGCGGCGAAAAGAAGCTCGGCAACACCAGCTTCGTCGAAAAGGCCCCTGCCGAGGTGGTGGACAAGGAACGGCACAAGGTGGACGAGGCGCGTTCCGCGCTGGCCAAGCTGGACGACCAGTACGCCCGCATCGAGGCTTTGTGAGAAGCACGTGAGCCCCGCAAATGAACGCGGATAAACGCTGATCCGTGGTCCATGCAAGATATGGAGAGCGGCGGCCACGACGTCAGCCCCGGTACGCCCAAGCCCCTGTGTGGGCGACGTCCCTGCCGCGACAAGGGACAATCCTGCACATGGGCGAATGGGCGCCGCGCACCGCATTCCCCACGTCGCCACCGACTCTCGCAGGCGCGGCCCCTGGTCGCGAACCGGCGCGACTAACCGCCCGCGCTGCTCACCACCATCTGAACGATCAACACCAGCACCAGCACGAAGACCACCGTGAATATGATGCCGCCGATGATGAACGGCGCCGGGCTGCCCTTGCTGAAATCGCGCTCGCGCGCCTCCTCGCTCTGCACGCCGAGCGCCGCGGCCAGGATGCTCTTGACCACCTGCCAGGGTGAAAGCCGCCGCCGCTGTCTCGAATCCTGCCCTTCATTCATGCCATCGTTCCTGAAAACATCGTACCGCGCCTAACCTGCATCGGTGCCGCTCGCGTTGCCGGTGCGCACGCTGGCACCCAGCGAGTGCCGCTCCGTCACTCGGGACAGGACGACACCACCGGCGACGAACAGGATGATCAGCGCGACCATGGAATAGCGCTGCCCGAACCACACGCCGAACAGACCGAACATGGGCGGCCCGATCAGGGTCGCGAACTTGCCGAGCAGGTTGTAGAACCCGAAGAACTCGCCCGACTCCGCCGGCGGAATCAGCCTGGCGTAGAACGACCGGCTCAGCGCCTGCACGCCGCCTTGCACCAGTCCGACGAGTACCGCGATCGCGAAAAACTCCCAGACGTTTGTGAGGAAGATTCCCCAGAGGCTCACCACGGTGTACACGCCCAGCCCGATATAGATGCCGGTCTTCGCGCCGATGCGCTCCCCCAGCCAGCCGAATGCGATCGCGGCGGGGAACCCGACGAATTGTACCAGTAGCAGCGCCATGATCAGTTTGTCGCTGCCGAAGCCCAGCGCCTGGCCATAGCTTACGGCCATGACGTACACGGTGTGCACGCCGTCCATATACAGCCAGTAGGCAATCAGGAACGTCAGGATCTGCGGCATCGCCCGAACCCGGGCCAGCGTGTGCCGCACCTCGCGCAGCCCCGCCAGCGCGGCCGCCCCGAATCCGCGAACCCGCGGCGCCGGCTCCGGCACCCAGAGGAATAGCGGGACGGCGAAGACCAGCCACCAGACCGCCGTGGCCAGGAAGCTCGCCTTGACCGCCTCGGCCTTGTCGGCGAGGCCGAACCATTCCGGTTGCAGCGTGGCGGCAACGCAGCCGGCGAACAACAGCCCGCCGCCCAGATAACCCATGCCGAAGCCCAGTCCGGAGACGAAGTGCCAGCGCTCCGCCCGGCTCACCGCCACCAGCAGGGCATCGTAGAAGACGTTCGCCCCCATGAAGCCGACGTTGGCCAGAACGAACAGCGCCGCCGCAGTCAGCCAGCTGCCCGGGCCCACGAGACTCAGCAGGGCCGTCCCGGCAACGCCCAGCAGCATGAACACGCCCAGCAGCAGCCGCTTGGCCCCGGCATAGTCGGCAATGGCGCCCAGCACCGGTGCGGAGACGGCGATAATCGCACCGGACAGGCCGTTGGCGAATCCCAGGCGGCTGGTGGCGACCGCCCCGTCCACGCCTGTATTCCAGTACATCTGGAAGAAGATGGGGAAAAAGCCGGCCACAACGGCCGTGGCATAGGCGGAATTGGCCCAGTCATAGAGGGCCCAGCTCCAGACCGCCCGCCGGGCGCTCCCGCCCGAACGCGGTTCCGGTCCGTTATTCATGTTCTCAGCCTCCAATGGCCTATTTCCCGGCTTCGATGGCGGGCCGATCTACCGGCGCGGCCCCGACCATGGCAGGTCCAGAGCCATGACCAGGGCATCCTCGCGCCCGTCGACATCGGGGTAATAGTCGCGGCGCCGGCCGATCTGCGCGTATCCGGTATGATGATAGAGCTTTACGGCCACCGCGTTGCTGGGCCGGACCTCCAGGAAGACCCGCGAGGCCCCCAGGCGCTCGGCATCGCGAATGACCCGGTGCAACAACCGCTTGCCGATGCCATAGCCGTGCCAGGTGGGGTCCACGCAGATGTTGAGCAGATGCGCCTCGCCCGCGCCGTAGGACATGATTGCATGGCCAACCACGTCGTCCCGGACCAGATGCACCCAGCAGCTATAGCCGACATTCAGGCAATCGCGAAATATGCCGGGAGTCCACGGATAGTCGTAGGCCGCCTGCTCCACCGCGCTGACGGCGCCCACGTCCGATTCCCGCATGGGCCGGATGAGGGTTAGCAGACTCGACGGCACGGCGCTCATGAGACCGACGCCAACCGGTTGCGGACCTGTTTCAGATCCTGCCAGGCCTTGGCCTTGTCGCCCGGAGAGCGCAGCAGGTACGCCGGGTGATAGGTCACCCAGACCGGCGTTTCGTCCGGCCCATAGAAATGCCATCGCCCCCGGAGCTTGCCCAGTGGCTGTTCTTTCTTCAGCAGGTTCTGGGCAGCGACCCGGCCCACGGCCAGAATGACCTGCGGCTGTATGAGCTGGAGCTGGCGGCGCAGATACGGCTCACAGGCGGCGACTTCGTCGGCCAGCGGATCCCGGTTGTCCGGCGGCCGGGACTTGAGGATGTTGGTGATATAGACGCCGCCGTCCCGCCGGGACAGGCCGATGGCACGCAGCATCTCGTCCAGCAGCTGCCCGGCCCGGCCCACGAAGGGCTCGCCGCGGCGATCCTCCTCGGCGCCGGGCGCTTCGCCAATGACCATGAGCCGTGCCGCATGGTCCCCCACGCCCACCACGCCCTGGGTCCTGGACTCGTGCAGCCGGCAGGCCGTGCAGGCTCGAATCGCCGCCTCCAGGGCCGGCCAGTCCCAGTCGGGCGCCGCTTCATCGCGTTCGGCCGATGCCGCCGGGGACGGCGCCGCGGTGGCCGGTGCTTCGGCCGCGGGCTGCGACGCCACGGCGGCCTCTGCCCCGGTTTCCCGGGGCACCCAGACGTCGATGCCCATGCGTTGCAGGTATTCCAGCCGGCGCTTGTCCATGGAAACAGACGTTACCGTTGCAGCCGCCTATACACCAGCCGTTTCAACCACCCCGGTGTCGGCGCTGGCGCCGCCGCAACACGGTTAACACCGGCCCGGAGGCCATGTAGGCGAGCGCCGCGCCGAAGAGCATCGTCGGCGGATGCAGTGAGGCGAACACGATGATCAGCACGAGGATGACCACCGCGGTAAAGGGAACCTTGTAGCGGAAATCCACTTCCTTGAAGCTGTAATAGCGCACGTTGCTGACCATCAGGATGCCCGCCGCCACCGTGATGGCCAGCGCCGGGAAGCCACTGTAGGCAGTGCTGAGCTCGAAGCGGTTGCCGGCCCAGACCATGCCCGCCAGCACCGCCGCCGCCGCCGGGCTGGGCAATCCCTGGAAATAACGCTTGTCGGCCACGCCCGCCTGGGTATTGAATCGCGCCAGCCTGAGCGCGGCACAGGCGCTGAAGGTGAACGCCCCGAGCCAACCCAGCTTGCCGGCCATGGGCCCGACCCCGGCGAGCCCCTCCAGGCTCCACTGGTATACCACCAGCGCCGGCGCGATGCCGAAGGAGACCATGTCCGAGAGGCTGTCGTACTGGACGCCGAAATCGCTCTGGGTGTTGGTGAGGCGCGCCACCCGTCCGTCCAGGCCATCCATGACCATGGCCACGAAGATGGCCACTGCGGCCAGCTGATAGTCGGCGTTGTTGGCCGCGACGATGGCATAGAAACCGAAGAACAGCGCAGCCGTGGTGAGCAGGTTGGGCAGCAGGTAGATGCCGCGCCTGCGAAGCCGCGTGGGCTTCTCCGGCTCCGGTTCGTCCGTGGGCTTGCGTTGAGGTTCCGCAGTCATGGAGAGCATTCTACTGGCAAGGCCCCGGCTCCCGCGAGTACCGGGGCGTGCCGAAACGAAAAGGCCGGGGTTGACCCCGGCCTTGGCAGAAGGCGTCCGGATGGGCGCCGGATCAGTTCTTGCTCTTGTCCACCAGCTGCTTCTCGCGGATCCAGGGCATCATGTTGCGCAGCTTGTCGCCGACCACCTCGATCTCGTGCTCCGCGGCCTTGCGGCGCATGGCCTTGAGACTCGGCGCGTTGGCCTGGTTCTCCAGCACGAATTCCTTGGCGAACTCGCCGTTCTGGATCTCGGAGAGGATTTCGCGCATGGCCTGCCGGGACTGCTCGTTGATAACCCGCGGCCCGCGCGTGAAATCACCGTATTCCGCCGTATTGGAGATGGAGTAACGCATGTTGGCGATGCCGCCCTCGTAGAGCAGATCGACGATGAGCTTGGTCTCGTGCAGGCACTCGAAGTAGGCCATCTCCGGGGCGTAACCGGCCTCGACCAACGTTTCGAAGCCGGCCTGAATCAGCGCGGTAATCCCGCCGCAGAGCACGCTCTGCTCGCCGAACAGGTCCGTCTCGGTCTCCTCGCGGAAGCTGGTCTCGATGACGCCGGCCCGGCCGCCACCGTTGGCGGAGGCATAGGACAGGGCGATGTCCTTGGCCTTGCCGCTGGCGTCCTGGTGGATGGCGATCAGCGATGGCACGCCGCCACCCTCCACATAGGTGGAACGCACCAGGTGACCCGGGCCCTTGGGCGCCACCATGATGACATCCAGGTCCGGGCGCGGCTCGATCTGACCGAAGTGGATGTTGAAGCCGTGGGCGAACGCGATGGCGGCACCCTGCTTCAGGTTGGGCTCGATCTGCTCGTTGTAGATCCGGGCCTGATGCTCATCGGGCGTGAGGATCATGACCAGATCCGACTGGGCCACCGCCTGCTCGATCTCGGCGACCGCCAGGCCGGCGTTCTCGGCCTTCTTCGCGGAGCCGGAACCCTTGCGCAGGCCGACCACCACGTCCACGCCGGATTCCTTGAGATTGTTGGCATGGGCATGGCCCTGAGAGCCGTAGCCGACAATCGCGACCTTCATCCCCTTGATGACGGAGAGATCGGCGTCCTTATCGTAATAGACCTTCATGATTCCCCCAACGGTTCGTCGTCTCGGTTGGCGGGCGCCGCGCGCGCCGCGTTCAGACGCGCAGGTGCCTCTCCCCGCGCGCGATTCCAATCACGCCGGAGCGCACCACTTCCAGTGGCGTACGCTTGCCCAGCGCTTCCAGAAAGGCGTCGAGCTTGCTGCTCGTGCCCGTCATTTCGATGGTGTAGATCTTGTCCGTCACGTCCAGAATGCGGCCGCGGAAGATATCCGCGAGGCGCTTGAATTCCTCGCGCGCCTCATTATTGCTGGCCGGCACTTTCACCAGCATCATCTCGCGCTCGATATGGGCGCCCTCGGTCATGTCCGTGACCTTCACCACGTCCAGCAACTTGTTAAGCTGCTTGATGATCTGCTCGATGATGTTGTCGTCACCGACGGTGACCAGGGTCATGCGCGACAGCGTCGGGTCATCGGTGGGCGCCACCGTGAGGCACTCGATATTGTAGCCGCGGGCGGTAAACAGCCCCGCGACACGACCGAGCGCGCCGAATTCGTTTTCCACGAGAATCGAGATGATATGCCGCATGAGTGTCCTGAACGGGTGACGCGGACCTGCGCGGAGGGCACGCAGGGGCCGAGTTTAAAGCCGTCAAACCTACTTGGGAACGCCTGACGCGTCAAGGCGGTGCAGCATGCCCACGACGGCCCCTGGCCACCGCGCGGCACGCCCGTCGAGGAAACGCTGAGCATTTACCGCGGGCCTCTTGACGCGCGGCGCGTGCGCGCTCGCCCGCGAATCGGTCGGAGTTCCCTCAATGCCCAATTTGCGAAGCCGTTTGCGGCACGCCCGTCTTCATGGCCCATAATGGTGCGGCAAAACCATACTTAAAGGGAGATTTCGCATGCGCGCTTGGGTGGTGGCCGTAGCGATTCCGGCACTGATTCTCGCCTTCAGCGTCTCGGCGAAGATTTACAAGTGGGTGGACGAGGACGGCCAGGTGAACTACGGCCAGCAGCCGCCTACCGGCGTCGAGGCCGAGGCTGTCTCCGTGCATGCCGCACCGCCGTCGGCAAAGTCCGGCGGGTCGTCCTCGAATGACGGCGGGGGCAGCCGCAGCACGGCGACGCAGCAACCGCAGGAAGACAGCGAGGACACGTCCGCCAGCAACGAGGACGCCATAACCGAGAACTGCCGGATCGCGCGACAGAACCTGAGCACGCTGGAAACCGCCGGTCCGGGCGGACGATTCCGAACCGCCGACGGCGAAGTGACCCGCTACACCGAGGAGCAATGGCAGCAGCGGGTGGAGCGGAACCGCAAGTATCTCGAGGTCTACTGCGAGGAACAGACGCAGTAGCCGGCAGGATCCCCGACGGTCTCCCGCTACGCCGGGGCGTCGATTCCAGCGCACGATTCGGCTAGTGTAATGCGGCGGCGCCGCCACACCTCCAGGGCGCCGACCGCATACACGTCGAACACGCGAGATCAAGGACAATCGCCGCCATGCGAGTGAGCCGTTTTCCCCTCTTCACTACCAAGGAAACGCCCGCCGACGCCGAGATCGTGAGCCACCAGCTGATGCTGCGGGCCGGCATGATCCAGAAGGTCGCCGCCGGCCTGTACAACTGGCTGCCGCTGGGCCTGCGCGTGCTGCGCAACGTGGAAGCCATCGTGCGTGAGGAGATGAACCGCACGGGTGCCATGGAAGTCCTGATGCCGGCGGTTCAGCCCGCCGAGCTCTGGCAGGAATCCGGCCGCTGGGATCAGTACGGCCCGTTGCTGCTGCGCATCCGCGACCGCCATGACCGGGATTTCTGCTTCGGCCCCACCCACGAGGAGGTGATTACCGACCTGGTGCGGCGCGAGTTGCGCAGCTACAAGCAGCTGCCGTTGACCTATTACCAGATCCAGACGAAGTTCCGCGACGAGACCCGGCCGCGCTTCGGCGTCATGCGGGCACGGGAGTTCGTGATGAAGGACGCCTATTCCTTCCACCTCAGCCAGGCGTCGCTGCAGGAAACCTACGACGCCATGCGTACCGCGTACAGCCGCGTATTCGAGCGTCTGGGCCTGGACTTCCGCCCCGTGCGGGCCGACACCGGCGACATCGGCGGCAGCGTCTCCGAGGAGTTCCACGTGCTGGCCGATTCCGGCGAGGACGCCATCGCCGCCTGCGACGGCTGTGACTACGCCGCCAACACCGAGCTCGCCGAGAGCCGGCCGCCGAAGCCGACGCAGCAGCAACCCGCCGAGGCCCGCGAGGCGCTCACGCCGGATATCCATACGGTCGCGGAGCAAGCGGAGTTGCTGGGCCTGAACGTGGACCAGATCGTCAAGAGCGTGGTCGTCATGGCCGATGGGGAGCCGGCGGTGCTCTACGTCGTCGGCGACGACGAGCTCAACACCGTCAAGGCGGCCCGGGCCCTGGAAGCCGGCGATATCCGCCTGGCCGAACCGGAAGAGGCCCTGAACGCCACCGGGGTCCCGCGCGGCTTCATTGGCCCCCGGGGGCTGCCGGAAGGCCTCCGCCAGGTGGTGGACCACCGCGCGGCGGCGGCCGTCAATTTCTCATCCGGCGCCAATCGCAAGGACTACCACTGGGTAAATCTCAACTGGGACCGGGACATGCCCCTGCCGCCCACGGCCGATCTGCGCACGGTCAAGGCCGGTGAGGGATGCCCCAACTGCGACGGCACCCTGTCCATCACCCGGGGCATCGAGGTCGGCCATATATTCCAGCTCGGCACCAAGTACAGCGAGAGCATGGGCGCCACCGTGCTGGACGAGTCCGGCAGCGACGCTCTGATGACCATGGGCTGCTACGGTATCGGGGTTTCCCGGGTGGTGGCCGCCGCCATCGAGCAGAACCACGACGACAACGGCATCATCTGGCCCGCGCCCCTGGCGCCGTTCAAGGTGGCCCTGATCTCCATCAACATCCACCGCTCCGAGGCGGTGGCGGAGAAATCCGGCGAGCTCTACCAGCAGCTGCTGGACGCCGGACTGGACCCCATCTGGGACGACCGCGAGGCGCGCCCCGGGGTGAAGTTCGCGGACATGGAGCTCATCGGCGTGCCCCACCGGATCGTCGTCAGCGACCGCGGCATCGAGGCGGGCACCCTGGAGTACCGCGGCCGGCGCGACAGCGAGAATCAGAACATACCCATGGAGGGCGCGCTGGACTTCCTCCGGGAACGGATCGGGCCGGGATGAAACGCCGCCCCAGCCCCGCACGGGGTCTTCGCCCGCTCCGGTCGGTGGCGCTCGCCGTCGCCGCCCTCGCCCTGATGGCGGGGGCAGCCGGCGCCCAGGCCGTGGACCCGGCCCTGCGCGCCGCGCTGAAGCAGGCCGTGGAGGATTCCGACAGCTTCACCAGCCGCTTCGATGCCGAGGTCTGGCTGCTGGACATGTCGGCGCGGCTGAAGGCGCGCATGCCCGACACCGACCGGCGCATGGAATTCCTGCGGCTGCTCCACCGCGAAGCAAAACGCGCCGGGCTGAAACCCGAATGGGTGCTGGCGGTCATCGAGGTGGAAAGCGATTTCAACCGCTTCGCCATTTCCTACGCCGGGGCGCGGGGGCTGATGCAGGTCATGCCGTTCTGGCTGGACGAGATCGGCCACCCGGAGGACAACCTGTTCAATGTCCAGACCAATCTGCGCATGGGCTGCACGATTCTGCGTTACTACCTGGACCGGGAGGACGGCGATCTCACCCGTGCCCTGGCCCGTTACAACGGCAGCCTCGGTAGCAACCGTTACCCGCTCAAGGTCTTCCAGGCCCTCAACGACACCTGGTACCCGCAATAGGGTCGCGGGGCCCTCCCCCCGTTCCCTTACCGGCGCAGGGCCTCCCAGACAACATGCCCGTCCTCGTCCAGCGCCGGATAGTCCAGCCCATGACGGCGGCAGTAGGCCGCGACCCGCGGCTGCATCCACTCGAACAGCGTGCGCCGGTATGTATCCGCGTCCAGCCGGGGGGCATCGTACATGCCCGCCGCCAGGCGCTGTTTCTGGGCCTCGAAAAGCATCACGGCCGTGGCCACGGAGACGTTCAGCGACTCGGTCAGGCCGAACATCGGCACCATGACATGACCGTCGGCAAGGGCCTTGCCCGTGTCGCTCACCCCCCAGAGCTCGGCACCCATGAGCAGCACGGTGGGTTCGGTGTAATCGATGTCCCGGTAGTCCACGGCCTGCTCCGAGAGATGAGCCGCGTAGACGCGGAATCCCTCGGCGTGCACCGAGGCGATCGCATCCTCCAGCGTCGGGTGGGTCACGATATCCACCCACTGACCGGCACCGGCGGAGCTGTGCCGGTGCGCGGAGACCCGGCCGCGGGCCGTCACCGCATGGGCGCGGAACGCGCCCACCGCATCACAGCTGCGGAGTATCGCGGAGAGGTTGTGCGGCTTGTGCACTTGGTCCAACATCACCCGCAGATCGGGTTGACGGCGATCCAGAGTGGCACGCAAACGCGCCAGGCGCTGCGCGGTCATCGGCGATTTCCTCTGCGTTGGCGCGAACGGCGGCCCATTGTACCCGCGGCCGCCGCAACATCCACCGGACTTGAACGGCCATGAACGAACGCATCCTCATTGCGGGCTACGGCAAGATTGGCCAGGGCCTCGCGGAGCACTGGATCGCCCAGGGCGCACGTGTCTGGGGTCTGCGGCGCAGCGCCGCCCCCCTGCCGCAACCGGTCGAGCCCCTGCGCGGCGATCTCACGGACCCCGGCAGCCTGCCCGCTCCACCCCCGGGCATTGACCTGGTGTATTTTCTGGCCACGCCGGGCCGCTTTGACGACGAGGCCTACCGGCTGACTTACGTCGAGGGCCTTCGCAACCTGGTCGAGTGGCTCCCGGAAACGGCCGGCGCAAGGCTGGTATTCGTTTCCAGCACGGCCGTTTACGGCCAGACGGACGGACGCTGGGTAGACGAGACCAGCCCGACCGAGCCGAATGGTTTTTCCGGACGGCGAATGCTGGAAGCGGAGCGCATCGCCGCTGACGCCGGTGGCGTCTCGGTACGCTTCGGCGGCATCTACGGGCCGGGCCGGACCCGCATGATCGACAAGGTCCGGCAGCAGGAACCCTGCGTGGCCGACCCGCCCCGTTACACCAACCGCATCCACGAAAGCGACTGCATCGGCGTCCTCGCCCATGTGGGCGCTCTATCGCATCCCCGGCCGGTCTACCTGGGTGTCGACGACGCGCCATGCACCCAATGCGAGCTCATGGACTACATCGCCGGCCTGCTCGGCCTGCCCCGTCCCGAGCGGGTCAGTGGCGACCCGGGCGGGCTGCGCGGCAGCAACAAGCGCTGTGGCAACCAGCGCCTGAAGGACAGCGGCTACCGCCTCATCTATCCGGGCTACAGGGAAGGGTACGCAGCCATCGTCGCATCCGGCTGAGCCCGGCGGGCTCAGCCGGCGTCGAGGCCCCGCGCGATCATATCCGGCAGTTCATCCCAGGCGCCAAAGTGCTCGAGGATGCGGAAGCCAACATGGGGGTGCCTTCCCCGGGCCTCACCGACGATGCGGGGTATATCCTCGGCAACGTGCCGGCCGGCGGCGAGAAAGTACGGGAACAGATCCACCTGCCGTGCTCCGGCGGCCACCGCATGATTCATCGCATCGGGTATGGAGGGCTCGGCCAGCTCCAGAAAGGCACATCCCACGGCCTCGTAGGAACCGCCCGGGCCCATGGCCTGCCCGAGGCGCTCGGCGAACGCCGCGACCTCCTCGTTGGAGGCCTCGCGACGGCTGCCATGGGCAATGACGACAAGATGCGTATGGGGGTTCAAGCGTCGGGTCTCCCTGGGAAATGGAAATCCGCTTAGCGGCGGCAACCGTCTCCGCTATGATTTCAACAAAGTCCGCAAGCAAGCAAGGCCGACAATGCCGGAAGACGAGAACGCCCCCGCCGACGCCGAATGGAAAGCCCGCTACCAGGCCGCGCTCTCCGAGGCCGAAAACCGCGAGTCCGAGCTGCAGAGCGAAGTCGCCATTCTCCGGCGCGCCCTGGTGCGCCTCGGCACGGCCGCGGTGCCCGCCGCCGGGCAGGGGGAGCTGGAAGCGCTGCGCGCCTCGGTCCGGGACGAAGCCGCCATCGACCGGGTCGAAGGCCACGTGCGCAAGATCGCCGACACCCTGCTTCGCGAGCAAAGAACCGAACCACGTCATGATACGACTCCGGATGCCGCGTCGGCTCTTCTGGAGGTGCTGGAGCGCCGCTGCGACGACCGGGACATGCGCGCCCGGGCCCGCTCGCTCCTGCGCAACCTGGACCGGGGCGATCAACCGGACGCGTGGGAGGCCGCGCTGGACCTGGCAGCACGAGCCGCACGGGGCGGCAACGGCGGCCTGTTCGGACTGCTCCGGCGCGGTAACACAAGGGCCGAGGCGGACGAGACGGTCCCGGCAGATACCGTGCCGGCCACGGTGCGCGGCCCCCTCGCCCGACTCATCGACAAGCTGGTACGGATCGAGGAAGCCGAGAATAGCGCCAGACGGCTCAAGCGGCGGCTCGACGCCGAACTCCCCATGACCGAGCTGCCGGCGACGGTCGAGGCGGTCACCGATCTGGTGGTGGACGCTTCCCAGGAAGAGATGGCGGCCCTGCAGGCGTTCCTCCACCAGCTCACCGGACGGCTCTTCGACATCCACGCCTTTCTTGACGACTCCGAGGCCGACATTGCCGGCGATCGCGAGGACAGCCAGGCGCTGGATGACGCCATACGCAACGAGCTGGCCGGAATGCAGGAGCAGGTCGCCACCGCCGGCGACCTGCAGGGGCTGAAACGAAGCGTGGCCGCCCAGCTCGACACCATTACCCGGCACATGGACGCCTACCGTCGTAGCCAGATCCAGCGCCAGCAAGCAACCGAACAGCGCATCAGTGAACTCAGCGCCCGCCTCGAGGCTACCGAAAGGCAGGCGGACCGGTTGCGGCAGCGGTTGCTGCAACAGCAGGCCCGGGCCGAAGTGGACGGTCTCACCCAGCTCGCCAACCGCCAGGCCTACGAGGACCGGCTGGAGTACGAATACGCCCGGTGGCGGCGCTACGGCGCGCCGTTGAGCCTGGCGGTCATGGACCTGGACCGGTTCAAGTCCATCAACGACCGTTTCGGACACGCCGCCGGCGACAAGGTTCTGCGCACGGCGGCCCGGGTCCTGCGCTCCAACGTCCGTGAGACGGACTTCCTCGCCCGCTACGGCGGCGAGGAGTTCGTATTGATCATGCCCGAGACGGACCTCGAACGGGCCTGGCAGGCCACCGAGAAGCTGCGCACCGCGCTCGAGACCGCACCGTTCCACGCGGGGGACCAGCGCCTGCCGGTTACCCTGTCCGCAGGAGTCGCCGGGTTCGGCGACTCCGACTCCCGCGAGGCGGTTTTCGACCGCGCGGACCGGGCCCTTTACAACGCCAAGAACGCCGGCCGCAACCGGGTCAACAAGGAAGACGGCGGCTCAGCCGCGCAGTCCTCCTGAGGAAGGCAAGCGCGCAAAGGAAAAGGCGCCCGAGGGCGCCTTTATCCGATGAATGACGGGATGGCGATCAGCGATCCATCGTGTACAGATCGCTGGACTGAGCGGCATAGTAAGCCGCCAGATCCCACATGTCTTCCTCGCTCAGATTCGCCACCATCCCCTTCATGACGGCGTTCTGGCGAGCCCCGGTCTTGTAGTCCACCAGGGTGCGGTACAGGTAATCGGCGTACTGCCCCGCGAGAATGGGATACTGCGGATTGGTACTACGCCCTGCCTGGCCGTGGCAGCCGGCGCAGGTGGCCGACTTGCGCTCGCCGGCCGCGGGATCACCCCGATCCACCGCCGCGACGGGAAGGGACACGACCAACGCCAGCGCTGCCATTCCCAGTTTCAGCCTCTTGATCATGATAGCCCCCACCTTATTGCTCCTGAGCGAAGTACGCGGCGATGTCCTGCATGTCCTGCTCGCTGAGCTGACTCGCCTGGGCCTGCATGGTCTGGTGGCTGCGCTGCCCGTTCTGATAGGCCTTCAGCGCGGCCACCAGATAGTCGGCATGCTGGCCGCCGAGCTTCGGCACATGGTACGACGGGTAAGCGTTGCGATAACCTTCGACACCGTGACAGCCGAGACAGGTAACGGCCTTCCGGGCGCCCGCATCGGGGTCACCATCGGCCAGCGCCGGGCCGCTGAAGGCGGCGAGCGCCAGACAAAGCGCGAAAAGCTTGCTCTTCATTATTTCCCTCACAACTTCCGGAGTTATCGATTCCGGTAAACGAACGGCCGATTGCGCGCCCCTCACAGCCACTGGACGCACCCCCAACGGCATTCGTTGCTCCAATCCAGAAAGGCGCGGCAAGGGCCCGCCCGAACGCATCCGCCCGCGCGCACCATCGGGCGCTCTCCAAGGCGCCATATGGTTCCATGTATCGGCCCTCGCGTAAAGGTAGCGCTGGACTGTGGCCTCCGGCACCGGCCCTTTCAGCGAATGTCGAAATGGGACAGTCCGGGATCACTGACAGCCTCGCACTCCACCTCGGTCACCACCGCCTGCGGCGGCCCGTTCTTCAGCCAGGCCCGGAATGCCGCGGTGGCGTCGGGCTCGCCGCACATAAGCACCTCCACGCGCCCATCGTGAAGGTTCTTGGCATAGCCGCTCACGCCGAGCCGCTGAGCCTCCTCCCGGGCGCTGGCCCTGAAGAACACGCCCTGCACACGACCGGAGACATAGCACTTGTGGCAGTCCACCATGTTCAGCTTCCTCCCGACCCGGCTTGGCCCTGTTCTCGCGCCTCGTCGACGGGCGCGGCCAGCAGCCTGGACAGCGGCACATCGAAGGCCTCCGTCAACGCGCCGGCCGCCGCATCGAGGCGTTCGCCTATCGCCCTGTCCCAGGGATCGTTGGGGTCCAGCGCGCGATGATCCAATGGCAGGGTGAACGGGTGGGCACGGAAGAGCTCCAACAGCGTGAAGCCCGCCAGGTCCCGGGACAGCACCCAGCGGCCGCGGGACGTCTTCTGCACCAGCCGCACCGACTCGAGAATGTCCATGATGGCCTGCAGGCCCCGGTCCCCTATACGGGGCTCGGCGCGCACCAGCTCCCGGCGGCCCAGTGTGGTGCCGTGTTGCTGCGCCTGCCAGAGCCGGCCGAGGATGCGCAGGGCCGCCACCAGTCGATGGCGTTCCCCCGCCAGGGGTCCGGCGCGGCCAGCCTTGTAGGCGCCCAGCGCCTGCGTCCATTCGGCACCCAGCAGGATGATCAGCCAGCAGACGTAGAGCCAGATCAGGAACAGCGGAATAGTGGCCAGCGCCCCGTAAATCGCTTCGAAACCCGGGACCATGCGCACGTACAGTGCGAAGCCGGCCTTGGCGGCCTCGAACAGCAGCGCCGCCACGATGGCGCCGCCAAGCGCGTGACGCACCCGCACCCGCCGGTTCGGAACGGCCATGTACAGGAACAGGAAGGCGCCGACCTCGGCGATGAACGGCAGCGCCCGCAGGACGGCCGCGGCGACGGGGCCGGGGGCCTCCAGGTCGACCAGCCGGGAGACCGTGAGCAGATAGGAGCTGACAGCCACGCTCGCGCCCAGCAGCACGGGGCTCAGCGTCAGCACGGTCCAGTAGACCATGAAGCCCTGAAACGGACGACGGCGCTTGTGGACGTGCCAGATCCGGTTCAGGGCCCGGTCAATCGCCGAGATCATGAGCAGCGCGGACAAGAAGACACCGAGCGCGCCGGCCAGCGTCAGCCCCGCGGCCCGATCGACGAATCGCGCCAGATAGTCTTCCACCGTGGCGCCGAAACTGGGTACGAAGTTGCCCAGCACGATACCCCTGAGCTGCCCGCTTATGGCGTCGAATACCGGGAAGGCCGACAGCACGGAAACGATGACCGTGAGCAGCGGCACGAGGGACAACAGGGTGGTATAGGCCAGGGTGGCAGCGCTCTCGGGACACTGATCGCGCAGGAAGCGTTCGACGAGATAGCGCAGGAAGGCGGCAGCTTCCCGCAACCACGGGGCGATCAGGTGCAGCCATTGCCGCATTCGTTCAGGCATCCGCGCGGCCCCGGCGCCCCGTATCGATCAATTCGGGGGACTATTGACCCGGAGAGTGGCCTCCCGAGCGACTATGGCGTGCCGCTTGGCCGAAAGCGCCGCCATTCTGGCGCGAACGTACTCGCCCCGGTTGAGGTCGCGGGTGGCCTGCGCGAGCAGCCGCTCGGCCTCCTGGAGGGTCTGGGGGGTATAGCGGGCGCTGCCGGCCGATTTCGCGGACTGGATGGCCTGCCGGGCATCGCTCATCTCCTGGACAGGCGCGGGGTCTTCGCGGGAAATGGGCGCCACGCAGCCCGAAACCGCCAACGCCAGGACGATTGCGACTATCGCCCCGCCGATACGAGCGCCAATGCGGGAGTTCATGCCGTCACCTGTGCTGCCTTGCGGAACCACTCGATAAGTCTGCCAGCAACCCCATGTTACCGTTCACGGCCCGGCCTCGCCGACCGGCCCGGAGCGCTCTTGTTGCTATTTTGCTGCGCAACCGGTAACCAATTGCACTGAACGGTAGCCGAAATGGACCCGGAGGTCTACTGATGACGCTGAAGATACTGCACAATCCGCGTTGCTCGAAGTCCCGCCAGACGCTGGCGCTGCTGCGCGAAAAAGGCCATGAGCCGCTGGTGCAGGAATACCTCAAGACGCCACCCACGACCGCGGAGCTGGACGACATCCTCAACCGGCTCGGCCTGGAGCCGCGGGCCCTCATCCGCCGCCAGGAAGCCGAATACAAGGACAACGGACTGGACAACCCCGACCTCGACCGGGACGCGTTGATCGCGGCCATGGTCCGGCACCCCAGGCTGATCGAACGCCCCATCGTCCTCAATGACGACAAGGCCGCCCTGGGACGTCCGCCGGAAGCGGTGCTGGACATCCTATGAGCGAAGCCGAAGTCCTGGTGCTCTACTACTCGCGTCACGGCGCCACCGCGGAGATGGCCAACCAGCTTTGCCACGGCGTGGACGCCGTCGCCGGTGCGGCCTCGCGGCTGCGCACGGTGCCGCCGGTGTCGCCCACCAGCGAGGCCGTATCACCGCCGGTACCGGACGCGGGCCCACCCTACGCGACGCTGGACGACCTCGAAGAATGCGACGGCCTGGCGCTGGGCAGTCCCACCCGGTTCGGCAACATGGCGGCGCCCCTCAAGCACTTCCTGGACAGTACGTCGTCGCTATGGCTTGGCGGAGCCCTGGCCGGCAAACCCGCCGCCGTCTTCACTTCCACGGGCAGCATGCACGGTGGTCAGGAGACGACGCTGATCTCCATGATGTTGCCACTGCTGCATCACGGCATGTACCTGGTGGGCATTCCCTACACCGAGACCGATCTGCGCGAGACCCGGCTGGGCGGTACCCCCTACGGCGCCAGCCACGTCGCCGGCGAAGACGGCAGCCAGCCGGTCGCCGAGGTGGAGGGACGACTGTGCCGCGTGCTGGGCCGGCGACTGGCCGAGGCCGCCGTGGATCTGCGTCGCGGCCGTATGGACCGGCGCCGGTAATGGGCGTGGCCAGACATATCCACCGCGCGGCGGCGGGCTGTTACCTGGCGCTTTTCGCACTCCTTGCGGCCTGGTTGTTGTGGCTGGATCCGCCGCCGGACCCTCTGGTGAGCGTCGCCGCCGCCGTTCTCCTGGCGCCGCTGCTGGTACCGGTGCGCGGCGTGCTGGCCGGCCGGCGTTATACGCTCGCCTGGAGCACGATGTTCATCCTGCTGTACTTCCTCCACGGCGTGGCCACAGCAGCCGGCCCGCCGCCCGGTCGCTGGCTGGGCCTTGCCGAGGCATCGCTGAGTGTCGCCTACTTCGTATTGGCGCTGGTCTACGTGCGCCTGACCCGTGCCCGCAGCGTAGCGGACGCGGACCCGAGCGGTGAGAACGCATCCGACTCAGGAGGCTGATCCGGCGAGGACCCGGCGGACGAAGGGAATGGTCAGGCGCCGCTGCGCCCGCAGCGAGGCGTCGTCCAGCCTGTCCAGTGCGCTGAACAGGAATGCCGCATCGCGCCTGTGCCGGGCCAGCAGATAATCGAGCACCTCTGGCGGCATCTCCAGGCCCCGGGCACGGGCGCGGCGCTGCAGCAGCGCCTTCTTGTCGGCCTCGGAGAGCTCCAGGAGCCGGTAGACCAGGCCCCAGCGCAGTCGCGAGACCAGATCCGGCAGGGCGAGGCCCAGATGCGCCGGATGGCCCCGGCCCGCCGCCAGAAAGCCACCACCCGCGTCGCGGACCCGGTTGAACAGGTGAAACAGCGCCTCCTGCCACTGCGGCGATTGCGCCGCCGCCTCAAGGCCATCCACCGCCACCACGCGGGTCGTTTCCATGCCCGCCAGGACCTCGGGCGGGTGCGAGAGAAGCGCATCCAGCGGCAGGTAAGCAGCACCTTCACCCCGGGCGTTCACCGCCCGGCAGGCGCCCTTGAGCAGGTGGGATTTCCCCGTGGCGGACTCACCATAGAGATAGACCGGCCCGGCCTGACGCCCCGCGGCAACCGCGGAAATGGCGGCCACTGCCGCGCCGTTCGGCCCCGCGAGGAAATCCTCCAGGGCGGCATCGGGCTCCCAGCGGATATCCAGCGCCAGCTGGGGTGGCATGCCGGTGTCTTCGTGCTTCATGGCGCACAGAGTTTGCCCCATCCCGGCACCCCCCGCCAATCGGCATGGGCGGAACGCGGCAAACCTTGATTTCCCTCGTTCGGTACCCAAGGCTTGTGCACGGTCGGCGCTGCGGCCATCATCGGCACCGCGCGCACTCGTGCGTCGGGTGTCGGGCTCATCCCATCCAAGCATCGGAGGTCAACGTGATACAACGACACACCACCCTGCTGGCGCTCGCCGCCCTGCTCCCCGGCGCGGCCCTGGCCGATACGGTGGTCACCAACAGCGGTGACCGGCTCAACGGCACCGTCACGAGCATGCGCGAGGGTGAGCTTGTCCTGGAGACACCCTACGCCGAGGTCACCATTCCGTGGGGCGAGATCCGTTCCGTGACCACGGAGGGCAACGCCGTTGTCACGCTTAAGGACGGCACGCAGGTGATTGGCGTCGTCACCGTCACGGAAGACGGCCGTCTGAGCGTGCAGCCGGAGGATGCCGCCGGCCCGGTCGTGTTCGATCCCGCCGCTGTCACGAAAATCCACCCCGGGGATACGCCTGAGCCCGCCCTGAAGACCAGCGGGTTCGTGAACATCGGTCTGCGCGCCACCAATGGCAATACCGACAGCGAGTCCTATTACGGCTCCGGCGAATTCGTGGCACGGACCGAGTCCAACCGATATACCATCGGTTTCTCGGCCATTTACGCCGAGGAAGACGATGAAACCAGCGCCAACGAGAAGCGCGCCTACGGCCGCTACGACCACTTCGTCTCGGAAAAGTGGTACGTGAACGCGAACATGTCCTTCCTCCGGGACGAGTTCAAGGATCTGCGGCTGCGCTCGACGCTGGGCGCCGGCATGGGTTATCAGGCCCTGGAAACCGACGACACCAATCTGGCTCTGGAACTGGGCGGGAGCTACATCCGCGAGGACTACGAGGACATCGAGGACGCCGAGGATGACAGCAGCGTGGCGGCCCGTTGGGCCCTGGACTTCACCCAGGAGCTTTTCGACGACGGCATGACGCTATTCCACAACCACGAGCTGCTCAAGGGCGTGGGCGAGGACAACGCCCTGTTCCTCGCTTACACCCGGACCGGCGTGCGCTTCCCGCTGGTGGCGGGACTCAACGGCACTGCCCAGGTCAATTACGACTACGACGACAATCCCCAGGGCGACAATGCCTACGCCGACACCACCTATCTGTTCACGCTGGGCTACACCTTCTGAGGCGTCTGACGGCGGGGCGGTTCACGACCGCCCCGCCAGCTCCGTCACGGCACGGCGGCCCCATACGACCACGTAGCCGGCACCGCTTGCCACCACCAGCACCAGGCAGGCCGCATGCACCGCGGCGACCAGCGGATCCGGATAGGCCACGCCGAGCCAGCGTGTCAGAGCCAGGGCCACGACCCCGATCTGAAGGGCCGTGTTGAGCTTGCTCAGCCGGCTCGGTTCCGCCGTGAAGGGCCCGACGAGCAACCGGAAGGCGACGCCGCCGGTCACGATGATGGCGTCGCGCGCCATGGCCGCGGCAACGAGCCACACGGGCAGAGCGCCCATCCAGGCCAGCGCCAGCATGGATCCCACCAGCAGCAGTTTGTCGGCGATACCGTCCAGAAAGCCGCCGACGCGGCTCTGCCAACCGTAGCGCTTGGCGAGGAAACCATCCAGCGCATCCGACGCGCCCGCAATCAGGAACAGCACCAGAGCCGGTGCCGGGCGGCCCCCGAGGATCCACGCGACCACCGGCGCCACCATGAACAGCCGCATCACGCTGATGATATTGGGAATATGCCGGGGGTTCACGGCGACAGCCGGAACATGCGCTCGTCGGCACCCAGTGCCCGCTGGCCGCTGTCGTCATTCCGTGGGACCGATCCCGTGCCCGGCGCGGCGACGGGAATGAGCGTGCGGGAACGCTCGAGATCCCGCAGTACCCGCTCCACCGGCACTTCCAGCGTCAACGCGTAGGTCGCCTGGTTGTCCTCGACGGAAAGCAACCGGACGCCGGCGACGCCGCTGACCCCGGCCAGGTACCGTTCCAGCCGGGCATAGCGTTCGGCCGAGTCCACGTCGCGGACATGCACACGCAGCGTATGCGCGGCATCCAGATCCGGTAATACCGCGTACTGGCCGACCAGTCGTCCGGCGAGCTCGGCCGCCGCCTGATCCATTAGCGCACGCTGCGTGCCCGCGCTGTTGCTCCAGGCGCTGCGGCCGTCGTCGGTAACCAGCCGCCAGCGCGCCGCCCAGCTTCCGCCGCGTTGTTCCAGACGGCCGACCCAGATCAGCGGCGTGTCGTAGCGTCGTGACGCCTGCACGATGGGATCCGTGAAGCCGCCCCAGATATCCGAGGACGTCACCGCGGCGCGGTCGGTGCCGTCGAGCTTGGGAAACAGCAGTGGCAGCCCGTAGCCAAGCGCGGCCTCCTCGACGAGTTGCCGGGTGTCCGCGGCCTGGTCGGCGCCGACGATGACGCGGCCACCCTGCCGCTCCACCGCCAGCCAGACCAGCACCGGCGGCCGGTTGGCCTCCCAGACGGGAATGTCGGCTTCGACGAGGGCCTTGCGCAGCGTCTCGCCGTAATAGGTGATCTGCAGGCGCAGCCCCTCGTCGCCGGGCTGATACTGGAACCGCTGCACGAACCGCGAAGGGGTCTCACGCAGTTGCGCCACCACGCCGGACCCGGCAAGCTCCGGCCGGCCGGTCAGGCGCACGGCCATCGTGGCCAGGCCGGCGCGGAAAGCCTCCTCGCGAAGCTCCGCGCTCTGGTCCTCCACCGGCACCTCCACCTGCAGGAGGTTTTCCACCGTGGCCGCCTCCAGCGCGGGGACGACGACAAGCAGCAATAGCGCGCAGCACAGACGCCTTGGCATTGACCCTCTCCAGAGCTTCAGCGTTTCCCTGAAGCACGTACCATATCAGCGTTTCGCCGGCGAACAACGGCCCCGGCACGGCCGGCACCGCTCGGCGGACGATGCGTTTCCCCCGACCCCGGCGCGCGGCTACCATACGCACTTCCAACACGCGGAGGCGAAGTGAGCGACGAACGTATTCATAGCGGCCTGAGCTACCGGGACGCCGGTGTCGACATCGACGCCGGCAACGAGCTGGTGCAGCGTATCAAAAACAGCGTTGCGGCGACGCACCGCAAGGGCGTGCTGGGCGGTCTCGGCGGCTTCGGCGGTCTGTTCGAGGTGCCGGTCGACCGCTACCGCCGTCCCGTCCTGGTATCCGGTACCGACGGCGTGGGCACCAAGCTCAAGCTCGCCATCGAGACCGGCCGGCACGACGGTATCGGCATCGACCTCGTGGCCATGTGCGTCAACGACGTCATCGTCACCGGCGCGGAGCCCCTGTACTTCCTCGACTACTACGCCACCGGCCATCTGGACGTGGATGTCGCGGAGCAGGTGGTGCGCGGCATCGCCGAAGGCTGCCGGCAGGCCGGCGCCGCACTCATTGGCGGCGAGACCGCCGAGATGCCCGGCATGTACGCCGAGGGGCACTACGACCTGGCCGGTTTCTGCGTCGGCGTGGTTGAGAAGGACGCCATAATCGACGGTGGCCGGGTCTCGACGGGGGACGCGCTGATCGCCCTGACATCCAGCGGCGTTCACTCCAACGGCTTCTCCCTGGTAAGGCGGATCATCGAGCATGCCGGCGCCAGCCTGCAATCTCCGGTGGATGGCCGCCCGCTCGCGGACAGGCTGATGGCACCGACCCGTATCTACGCGGCGGCCCTGCAGCAGTTGATGGAGCACGTGCCGCTCCATGCCGCGGCACATATCACCGGCGGCGGGCTGCCGGAGAACCTGCCCCGGGTGCTGCCATCCGGCACCGCCGCCCGGCTCGACACCGCCAGCTGGGAATGGCCCGCGCTGTTCCACTGGCTGCAGGAACGGGGCAACGTCAGCACTGCCGAGATGTATCGCACCTTCAATTGCGGCGTGGGCATGGTCGTCGTCGTTCCCGACGACCATGCGCGGACGGCGGTATCCGTCCTGCAGGCCGCAGGCGAACGGGCCTGGCGCATCGGCACCGTCATGGCCAGCGCGGATCAGCCCCACGTAATACTGGAGGGTGGCGAATGAATCGCGATCCGATGCCCGTCGTGGTACTCATCTCAGGCAACGGCAGCAATCTCCAGGCGCTGATCGACGGCCAGCTGGGCGGCTCGCTACCCATCGACATCCGTGCCGTCATCAGCAACCGCGCGGACGCCTACGGTCTGGAGCGGGCCCGGCGCGCCGGCATCGGCGCCGAAGTGCTGGAGTACCGCGGCTACGAGACCCGGGAGGCCTACGACGCCGCCCTGCTGGCGCGGGTAAGGGCCCACGAGCCCGGGCTGGTGGTCCTGGCGGGTTTCATGCGCATCCTCTCGCCGGCCTTCGTCGGTGCCCTGGAGGGCCGGCTGATCAACATCCATCCCTCCCTCCTGCCCGAATTCCGGGGACTGCACACCCATGAACGGGCCCTGGAGGCCGGGGTCACGGAACACGGCTGCAGCGTGCACTTCGTCATCCCGGAGCTGGACGCCGGGCCGGTGATCGTCCAGGCCCGCGTGCCCGTGTATCCCGACGATACCGCGGAGACGCTGGCAAAGCGGGTGCAGGCCCAGGAGCACCGCATCTATCCTCTCGCCGTGCGCTGGATCGCCGAGGGCCGCGCGCGGATGCGCGACCGCGAGCTCGTCTTCGACGGACAACCCCGCGCCACGCCGCCGGCGATTACCGCCGAGGACGCGCTGGCAGCGCTCTAGGTGCGCGGGCTCTGGCTCTCAATCCTGCTGCTTCTCTCGGCCTCGGCCGGTGCGCGTGCCGGCGATATCCCGCCTCCGTTCACAGCGGTCTATAACGTCCAGCGCGGCCTATTCACCGTTGCACAGACGCGGGTCGCGTTCAGCCGGCCCAGCGACGGACACTACCGCTACCGTTCCAGGAGCGAGGCGAGCGGGCTCGCGGCCCTGTTCCGGGATGCCGAAGTCCACGAGCGCAGCGAAGGGCTGATCGTCGAGCGCGGGCTGCGACCTCTGCGCTATACCTACCGGCGAACCGGCGACGAGGCCCGCGCGGGCGAGCTGCGCTTCTACTGGGAGGACGGCCAGGTGGTCAACGACGTCGGCGGCCACCCGTGGCGGCTGGATATCCCACCCGGCACCCGGGACCGGGTCGTGGGCTCGCTGCAGCTGATGCACGACCTTTCGGCCGGCGAACGTGAGCTCAGTTACCACGTCGCCGACGGTGGCCGGCTGCGCACCTATCACTTCCGCGTCGATGGCCGCGAGCGCCTGGATACCGGGCTGGGCGAGCTCCAGACCCTGCGCGTAGTGCGCACGGACGCCGACGGTGACGGCCGCACCGTGCTGTGGTGCGCGCCGTCGCTGCACTACCTGGCCGTACGCATCGAGCACAGCGACCCGGAGGAAGGCGACTACGTCATGACCTTGAAGGAACTGAAAGGCTTACCAGCCACAGATGAACACAGATAGACGCCGATAGCCGGATCGGGGCGAAGTCCAGCGGCGATCACGCCGTGGCCGACTGCGCTCCACAGCGAGGCGAAAATCAGCGCAATCCGTGTCTATCCGTGTTCATCTGTGGCTAATCAGCGCTAGGTCCGCGGCAGGGTTACCCCGCGCTGGCCCTGGTACTTGCCCTTGCGGTCCAGATAGGACTCCTCGCAGACCTCGTCGGACTCCAGGAACAGCATCTGGGCGACGCCCTCGTTGGCGTAGATCTTGGCGGGCAAAGGGGTGGTGTTGGAGAACTCCAGGGTAACGTGACCCTCCCACTCCGGCTCCAGCGGCGTAACGTTGACGATAATGCCGCAGCGGGCATAGGTGGACTTGCCCAGGCAGATGGTCAGCACGTTGCGCGGAATGCGGAAATACTCCACCGTCCGGGCCAGGGCGAAGGAGTTGGGCGGGATGATGCAGACGTCCGCCGAGACGTCCACGAAGCTGGATTCATCGAAGTTCTTGGGATCGACAATGGCCGAGTTGATATTGGTGAATATCTTGAACTCGCCGGCACAGCGCACATCATAGCCGTAGCTGGAGGTCCCGTAGGAAATCATCTGCCGGCCATCCGTCTCCCGGACCTGGCCGCCTTCGAAGGGCTCGATCATCCCCTCGGCGGCCATGCGCCGGATCCATTTGTCGGACTTGATGCTCATGCTTTGCCTTACCCTGCTGACCGCCCGGCCGAAGAAGCCGCAATTTTGCCTGCAACATCAACGCCGGTACAGCCCCGGCGATCGCAGGGCCTCAGTCGTCGTCCACCTGGATGTTCGGGAACCGGGAACTGCTCACCTGATCCTGGAGCGACAGGTGCGCAGCCATGCGTAGCGCCGCCTCGCGGTAAAGCTCGGCAATACGACCCTCCGGGTCGGCGACCACGCTCGGGCGGCCGCCGTCAGCCTGCTCGCGAATGTGGATATCCAGGGGCAGCGTCCCGAGGACGTCCACGCCCTCCTCGCGCGCCAGCCGGTCGCCGCCCCCCTCGCCGAAGACGTGCTCTTCGTGGCCGCACTGGCTGCAAATGTGGATGCTCATGTTCTCCACCACACCCAGCACCGGCACATTGACCTTCTGGAACATCTTCAGACCCTTGCGGGCGTCCAGCAGGGCGATGTCCTGGGGCGTGGTGACGATCACCGCACCACTGACGGGTACCCGCTGGGACAGTGTCAGCTGGATATCGCCCGTCCCCGGCGGGAGATCGACAATCAGGTAGTCCAGGTCTTCCCAGCGGGTCTCGGTGAGCAGCTGGGTCAGGGCCTGGGTCACCATGGGCCCGCGCCAGACCATGGGCGTTTGCTCCTCCACCAGGAACCCGATGGACATGATCTGCAGACCGTGGTTTTCCAGCGGCTTGATGGTCTTCCCGTCGGGGCTTTCCGGCTTCGCGCCCTGCACGCCGAGCATCCGCGGCTGGCTCGGGCCGTAGATATCGGCGTCGAGAACGCCTACCCGGGCCCCTTCCTGAGCCAGCGCGAGGGCCAGGTTGGCGGCGGTGGTGGACTTGCCGACACCGCCCTTCGCGGAGGCCACGGCGACGATGTTGCGAATGCCCTCGAGGGGTTTGAGCGTGGCCTGGACCTCCCGGGCGGCGATACTCCAGTCCACGTTCACCGTCACCCGTGCCGCGCCGGTCCCGTCGCGGACCGCGGCGGCGAGGGCCTGTTGCAGACGCTCACGGTAGCGCTCCACCGGGAATCCCAGGTGCAGGTCCACGGTCACGGCGTCGCCGTCGACACGGACGTCGCGCACCGCCCCCGCGTCGGCGAGGCTGCGCCCCAGGCTGGGCTCAACCCATTCGGCCAGGACCTGATCCACTGCTTCTCGCTGCACCTGCGCCATGGCGCTCTCACCTCGTCACGTTCCTGAATGCGGGCATTGTAGTCCGACAGCCGCGGGGACAAAACGAATCGGCGAAGCAGTTCGCAACCCCGACGCGGGAGTGTTGTGCGAGACCGCGCGCCAAAGCACCATGTCCGGCCACTGCATCCACCGGACAGGGAGCGCCCATGAAAGCCGTCCTCACCGCCATCGCCCTGGCCCTGTCGATCCCGGGACCCGCTCTGGCCGCGGAGCGCCGGGTCGAGGGCCATGTGACCCACAACGGTTCCAGACTGGAGCTCACCGACGGCTATGCGCTACGCAGCGACCGGGGCGATACCGTCACGGTCTATCTCTATCCGGTGGCCGTCGGCGAGCGCGACATCCAGGCGGCACGGGCCGGACAGGCCTGGGCGGTGGCGCTGCGCAAGCCCTCGCCGGACCCGTCGCGCTGGGACTGGTGCCCCACCATGGAGATCGACCTGCAATCGGTCAGCGGCAGGCTCACGGGCCGGGGGGATCTGGCCTTCGGCAATTTCATGTTCACGGGCCTGGACCGGCGTAACCACACCACCAATCTCACGCGCAGCGGCGACCAGGCCCGGGCCACCGTTACGGGCCTGACCTTCGAAGACGCCGGCGGTCAGTCGTTCGTCAACATCGAAACCCGCGCGGGCGGCCTCTCCTATGACGGCAACAGCACTTTTGGCTGGCGCGTGCGGGCGCGAGTGCCGGTGTTTCCCGAGCCGGCCCCGGAAGGCCCGGACGATCGGCAGTAGCGGCCAAGCCCTGTGGCCCGCGTCACAAAGCGCTCCGGCAGATGCGTGTTAGCTTCGATGAGGAGGTAACCGACGGGCACGTCACAGAACGAAGCCGGGGCAGATTCGCAGGGGGTGATCATGCAGGGTACCGTCAAGCTGCTCAACGCCGACGATGCCGTGGCCGCGGTGCAGACCGAGGCCGGCGATTTCACCATCATCGGTTTGATGAGCGAGGACGCCGTGACCGTGGGGGACCGGGTCTCCGGCGCACTGGACGCGGACGGGGCGGCATCGCTGCGCAATGAGACCCGGGACGCCGACCTGGAGGTATACGTGGAAGCCTGTGGCGTCTCCGAGGCGTTCGCCCGGCAACAGGTCGATTGAATAACGAAAAGGACGAATCATGGCCTTGATCGGTGGCTTCAACCGCGACACGACCGGGGATCTGCTGTCACGGGTACGCGTTGCGTCCGTGGCCATGCTGCTGCTGGGCGGACTCTGCGGCGGAACCCTCATCCACTTCTGGGCGACCATCGCCAACCCCGGCCCGCTGGATCAGCGCCTGATCTTCGGCGGCCTGGCTCTGGCGCCGCTGATATGCGCATTCGTCGTCTATCTTTACATGACACTGGGCGTGATCCGCGCCCTGCGCGAGCGCTTCGACAGCCTCAAGCGCGCCGCCGAGGCGAACAAAGCCTTCTAGCGTAGCGCCGCCTCCCTTCGGGACCGAATCGCAGGCAAGCCGCGCGGGCCGGCCCGCGCGTCGCCACCGCCTGCCGGAATCTGGCATAATCCTCGCCCTTCCCGGGAAAGGTGTTTCTTTGCATATGACGCGCAAGATCCTGGTCACCAGTGCCCTGCCCTATGCCAATGGGCCCATTCATCTGGGGCACCTGGTGGAGTACATCCAGACCGATATCTGGGTCCGCTTCCAGAAGCTGCAGGGCAACGAGTGCTACTACGTGTGCGCCGACGACGCCCACGGCACGCCGATCATGCTCAAGGCCCGGGAGGAAGGCATCGAGCCGGAGGCGCTGATCGAGCGCGTCGGCCGGGAGCACCAGCGGGACTTCGCCGGCTTCCACGTCGCCTTCGACAACTACTACACCACCCACTCGGACGAGAACCGGCATTACGCCAACCTCATCTACGACAATCTGCGCCGGGGCGGGCACATCGACCAGCGCGAGATCACCCAGGCTTACGATCCGGAGCTGGAGATGTTCCTGCCGGACCGTTACATCAAGGGCAGCTGTCCGCGCTGCGGCTCACCGGAGCAGTACGGCGACAGCTGCGAGGTCTGCGGGGCCACGTACACGCCGGCGGAGCTCAAGGACTCGGTATCGGTGATCTCCGGCGCCAAACCGGTGGAGCGCCAGTCCCTGCATTTCTTTTTCCGGCTGCAGGACTTCGAGGCCATGCTACGGGAATGGGCCGGCGAGCGGTTGCAGGAAGAGGTGGCCAACAAGCTCCAGGAATGGTTCGACGAAGGCCTGCGCGAGTGGGACATCTCCCGGGACCAGCCCTATTTCGGCTTCGAGATCCCCGAACAACCGGGCAAGTATTTCTACGTCTGGCTGGACGCGCCAATCGGTTACATGGCGAGCTTCCGCAACCTCTGCGATCGGGAAGGCATCGACTTCGACACCTTCTGGAATGCCGATTCAGAGGCCGAGCTCTACCACTTCATCGGCAAGGACATCATTTACTTCCATGCCCTGTTCTGGCCGGCCATGCTGGACGGCGCCGGGTTCCGCAAGCCCACGCGCATCTTCGCCCACGGCTTTCTGACGGTGAACGGGCACAAGATGTCCAAGTCGCGGGGCACGTTCATCATGGCCAGCACGTACCTGCGCCATCTCAACCCGGAGTATCTGCGCTATTACTTCGCCGCGAAGCTGGCGGACACCGTTCACGACCTGGACCTGAACCTGGAGGACTTCTCCCAGCGGGTGAACTCGGACCTGGTGGGCAAGCTGGTGAACATCGCCAGCCGCTGCGCCGGCTTCATCACCAAGCGTTTCGACGGCCGGTTGTCCGCCAAGCTGGACACGCCGGAGCTGTTCCGGGAGTTCACCGCCAAGAGCGAGCAGATCGCCGAGCTCTACGAGAAGCGCGAGTTCTCCAGGGCCATTCGGGAGATCATGGCCCTGGCGGACACCGCCAACCAGTACATCGACGAGCAGAAACCCTGGGTCATCGCCAAGGAGGCCGGGCAGGAAGAGCAGCTCCAGGCCATCTGCACCATGGGCATCAATCTGTTCCGGGTGCTGACGGTGTATCTCAAGCCCGTTCTGCCTAAGATGGCGGCCGACGCCGAGGCCTTCCTCGGCATTCAGCCGCAGGCGTGGGGCGATGCCCAGAAACCGCTGCTCGACCATCGGATCAATCCGTACAAGGCGTTGATGACGCGCATCGACCCCAAACAGATCGACGCCATGCTGGAAGAGTCCAAGGAGAGCCTGGCCGCGGCCAATGCCGCCAGCAAGGAGTCCGAGAAGCAGGTCGAGACGACCCCGGAGATCGAGTTCGACGACTTCGCCAAGGTGGACCTGCGCATCGCGCGAATCGCCCGGGCCGAACGCGTGGAGGGGGCCGACAAGCTGCTGCGGCTGACCCTGGATCTGGGCGGCGACGAGCGCAACGTCTTCGCGGGTATCAAGACGGCCTATCAGCCCGAGGACCTGGAAGGCCGCCTGACCGTGGTGGTGGCCAATCTGAAACCACGCAAGATGCGTTTCGGTGTCTCCGAAGGCATGGTTCTGGCGGCCGGTCCGGGCGGACGGGACCTGTTCCTGCTCTCCCCGGACGAGGGCGCGGAGCCGGGCATGCGGGTCAAGTAACGCGACAGCGGGCTGCGCGGGAGGTCTTGGACGGATGACCGAGCTGGCCCTGATCCTGATCAGCACGGTGCTGGTCAACAATTTCGTGCTGGTGAAGTTCCTGGGGCTGTGCCCCTTCATGGGTGTCTCGAAGAAGCTCGAGAGCGCCATGGGCATGGCACTGGCCACGACCTTCGTGCTCACGCTCTCCTCGATCTGCAGCTATCTCGTGCACAGCTATCTGCTGGCGCCACTGGGTCTCGAGTACCTGCGCACCATCGGCTTCATCCTGGTCATCGCCGTGGTGGTGCAGTTCACGGAAATGGTGGTGCACAAGACCAGTCCGCTGCTACACCAGGTGCTGGGCATCTTTCTTCCGCTGATCACCACCAATTGCGCGGTGCTGGGCGTCGCGCTGCTGAACGTTCAGCAACAGAACACACTGCTGCAGTCGGCTGTCTACGGTTTCGGGGCTGCGGCGGGCTTTTCGCTGATCATGGTCCTGTTCGCCGCCCTTCGCGAACGGCTGGCGGTGGCCGATGTGCCGGCCCCGTTCCAGGGCGGCGCCATCGCCCTGATCACCGCGGGATTGATGTCGCTGGCCTTCATGGGTTTCTCCGGCCTGGTCACCGCGGGACCATGAGCCGAACGGACTTGCACGTATACGACCATGCTTGAGGCAATTCTCGCACTGAGCGTTCTCGCTGGCGTCTTCGGCGTGCTGCTGGGATTCGGCGCCGTGCGCTTCCGGGTGGACGGCGACCCGGTGGTGGACCGGATCGATGCGATCCTGCCGCAGACACAGTGCGGTCAGTGCAACTTCCCTGGCTGCCGTCCCTATGCGCAGGCCATCGCGGCTGGCGAGGCGGACATCAATCAGTGCCCGCCCGGTGGGGAAGCCGGGGTCCAGGCCCTGGCGGATCTACTGGGTGTCGAGCCCAAGCCGCTCAACCCGGACAACGGGACGGAGAAAGCACAACCGACGGTGGCCTGGATCGACGAATCCGTATGTATCGGTTGCACCAAATGCATTCAGGCCTGCCCGGTCGACGCCATACTAGGCGCGCCCCAGCAGATGCATACCGTCATCCGCGATGAGTGCACCGGCTGCGACCTCTGCGTGGAGCCCTGCCCGGTGGACTGCATCTACATGCGCCCGGTGGAGACGGACATCCGCAACTGGCGCTGGCCCTTCCCGGAGAACCGCATCGAGGCCGCCCGGTGACCCGTGCGCTCCGGGACTTCCCCGGCGGCATCCAGCTGGCGGGGAATAAAGGCGAGTCCACCAGCCGGCCGAGCATGACCGCGCCCCTGCCCCGCCGCGTCGTCATCCCGCTGGACCAGCATATCGGCGAGCCCGCCAGGCCCGTTGTGAAGCCGGGCCAGCGCGTGCGCACCGGGGAACTGATCGGCTCGCCCGAGGGCTATCTCAGCGCCGGCGTCCACGCCAGCATCACGGGCGAGGTGGAAGCCGTCGAGGAACGGCCCGTACCCCATCCTTCCGGTCTGCCGGCCCTGTGCGTGGTCATTGCGGGCGACGGCACCGATGAATGGATCCCCGCGGCGGCGCAGCAGACCGACGCGATGTCCCGCGGCGCGCTGCGCCGGCGCCTGCGCGAGGCCGGCATCGTCGGCCTGGGCGGTGCCGCCTTCCCCACCGCCGTCAAGGTCAATACGGGCCCCGAAAGCGCCGTGGAACAGCTCATCCTCAACGGCGCCGAATGCGAGCCGTACATCAGTTGCGACGAAATGCTGATGCGCGAGCGCGCCGGGGCCGTCGTGGACGGCGCGCTGCTGCTGATGCGCGCCCTCGACACCCGCCAGTGCCTGATCGGCGTGGAGGACAACAAGCCGGAGGCCATCGAGACCCTCTCCGCGGCAATCAGCACAATCGCCGCCGAGGGCGTCGAGGTGGTGCCGGTGCCCACCCGCTATCCCGGCGGCGGCGAGAAGCAGCTTATCTACACGCTCACCGGCAAGGAAGTGCCCAGCCACGGCCTGCCCGCGGATGTCGGCGTGGTCTGCCAGAACGTGGGCACGGCGGCGGCCGTGCACGACGCCCTGCGCCATGGACGGCCCCTGGTGGAGCGCTATGTCACCATCACCGGCCCAGGCGTTGCCGGACCGGGCAACGTCCGCGCGCGTATCGGCACACCCATGCACGAGCTCATCGCCCTTTGCGGCGGCTACACCGGCGATCCCGACCGGCTCATCATGGGGGGGCCGATGATGGGCTTCGGCCTGAGCGACGACGATCTGCCGGTCGTCAAGGGCACCAACTGCCTGCTGGTAACCACGGAGACGCGATTTCCCCGGCCGGACCAGGCCATGCCCTGTATCCGCTGCGGAGCCTGCACCGAGGTCTGCCCGGCAGGCCTGCTGCCTCAGCAGCTCTACTGGCACGCCCGGGCGAAGGATCTCGATCGCGTAAGGGACTACGACCTGTTCGACTGCATCGAATGCGGCGCATGCGCCTATGTCTGCCCCAGTCACATCCCGCTGGTGCAGTACTATCGCTTCGCCAAGTCCGAGGTGCGCGCCCAGGAGGAGGAACGGCACAGGGCCGACATCGCCCGCCAGCGCTATGAGCTGCGCCAGGCACGTCTGGAACGCGAGCAGCGCGAACGCGAGGAGAAACGTCAACGCAAGAAGGCCGCCCTGCGGGAGAAAGAGAAATCCACCGAGGACAGGAAGGCGGCCGTCCAGGCCGCCTTGCAACGCAAGCGGGGCGAGGCCGGAACCAGTTCCCAAGACACATCGGCGAGCCAGGATGACGATGGCTAGCGGTAGGCGGCCGGGCTCGACGGAAAGCCACGCGGCGAGCACGAACCAGGGGCCGTAGCGCATGCGCTTCAATGTATTCACGCCGCCGCACCTGCGTCCCCCGGCCAGCGTTTCCGCGATGATGCGGGAGGTGCTGCTGGCCCTGGTTCCGGGCATCGCCGCGGCGGCCGGGTTCTTCGGCATCGGCGTGCTGGTGAACATCCTGGTAGCCACCGTGGTTGCGGTGGGCGCCGAGGTTGTCATGCTTCGGCTGCGCGCTCGCCCGGTGTCGGTGTTCATCAACGATTACAGCGCGGTGGTCACGGGCGTTCTCCTGGGCATCGCGCTGCCGCCGCTGGCGCCGTGGTGGCTGCCCGCTCTGGGCAGCGCCTTCGCCATCGTGTTCGGCAAGCATCTCTATGGCGGCCTGGGCTACAACCCCTTCAATCCCGCCATGGTGGGTTACGTGGTGCTGTTGATCTCCTTCCCGCGGGAGATGACGCTGTGGCTGCCGCCGGCCGGCGTGGGCGACGGCCCCGTCGGTGCCGGCGAGGCCCTGACGCGGATCTTCACCGGCAGCCTGCCGCCGGGCACCGAGCTGGACGCCGTCTCCATGGCGACCCCGCTGGATACCATCAAGACCCAGCTGGGCATGGCCCGCACCCTTGGGGAGATTCAGGCCGGGCCGTTGTTCGGCGCCATTGCCGGCCGCGGCTGGCAGTGGATCAACATGCTGTTTCTGCTCGGCGGCGCTTGGCTGATCTACCGTCGCGTCATCGACTGGCGCATCCCGGCCGGCGTGCTGGGCGCACTGGCCGCCATGGCCCTGGTGTTCTGGGCCGCGGATCCCGACCTGCGGCCCGGACCGGTGTTCCACCTGTTCAGCGGCGCCGCCATGCTGGGAGCGTTCTTCATCGCCACCGACCCCGTTTCGGCCGCGACCACGCCCCGGGGGCGGCTGGTTTACGCCGCCGGCATCGGCGTTCTCGTCTACGTCATCCGCACCTGGGGCGGCTACCCCGACGGCGTTGCCTTCGCCGTGCTGCTGATGAACATGGCCGCGCCACTGATCGACACCTACACCAAGCCAAGGGTGTTCGGGCAGTGAAGGCACCGACGATACGCGAGATGGCGCTGGCCGGCGGACTGCTGATGGGCTTCGCGGTGGCCGGGACGGCAATCGTCGCCTTCGTGCACCAGCGCACCGCCGAGCGCATCGCCGCCAATGAGGCCGCGGCCACCCGGGCACTGATCCACGAGATCGTACCCGCGGGCAGCTACGACAACGACGTGGTCACGGACACGGTGACGATCACGGCACCCGAAGCCCTGGGCAGTGACGACCCGCTGCCCGTCTACCGCGCTCGTCGCGACGGCCAACCCGTGGCGGCGGTGATGACCGTCGTGGCCCCGGACGGCTACAACGGCGCCATCAAGCTGCTGGTGGGCGTGCGCGACAACGGTACGGTCGCGGGGGTGAGGGTGGTACGCCACCAGGAGACCCCCGGGCTCGGCGACGGCATAGAGGCAGCCCGGTCGGACTGGATCACCCAGTTCCGCGGACGCAGCCTCCAGCGCCCGCAGCCGCGGCAGTGGCGGGTCGCCAAGGATGGCGGGACCTTCGATCAGCTCACCGGCGCCACCATTACCTCCCGGGCCGTGGTTAGGGCCGTGCGCGAGGCGTTGGTATACTTCCGGTCCCATCGGCAGGCGCTCTTCGCCCGCAAGCGGACGGACTGACGTGCAGGACAAAGCCTACTTCGACATCGCCCGGGAAGGTCTCTGGACCAACAACGCCGGCCTGGTGCAGCTGCTCGGGCTGTGCCCATTGCTGGCGGTCAGCGCCACCGTGGTCAACGCCCTGGGCCTGGGGCTCGCCACGCTCCTGACCCTGGTGGCCTCCAACCTGACCGTCTCGCTGATCCGTAACTGGGTACGCCCGGAGATCCGCATTCCCGTGTTCGTGCTCATCATCGCCTCGTTCGTCACGGCCGTGGAGCTGGTTATGAACGCCTTCTTCCACCAGCTGTACCTGATACTGGGCATCTTCATCCCCCTGATCGTCACCAACTGCACGATCCTGGGCCGGGCCGAGGCCTTCGCCTCCCGGACCACACCGGGACGCGCCGCGGCCGACGGGCTTGCCATGGGGCTTGGCTTCATGGGCGTGCTCGTGGCGCTCGGCGCCCTGCGCGAGGTACTGGGCCAGGGCACGCTGCTGGCCGACGCCCATCTGATGCTCGGCGACTGGGGCCGGCAGCTCACCGTGGAGATCATCCCGCACTACCAGGGGTTCCTGCTCGCCATGCTGCCGCCGGGCGCATTCATCGGCCTGGGCCTGCTGCTGGCCCTGAAAAACGTGATCGACCGCCGCCTGGAGGACCGGCGGCGCGCCGTGACGGCCGCACCCCACCGGGCCCGGGAGACGCGGGGCGGCGCGACGGCATGAATCAGGACAAGCGCCGCGAGATCTTCCGTCGGCTGAAGGCGTCCAATCCGGCCCCCACCACGGAGCTGACCTACACCACGCCCTTCGAGCTGCTGGTGGCGGTCGTGCTCTCCGCTCAGGCCACCGACAGGGGGGTCAACAAGGCCACGGCGAAGCTCTTCCCGGTCGCCAACACGCCGCAGGCCATCCTGGAGCTGGGCGAAGCGGGGCTGAAGCACTACATCCAGACCATCGGGCTGTACAACAGCAAGGCCAGGAACATCATCCAGGCCTGCCGCCTGCTGGTGGATCGTCACGGCGGACAGGTGCCGGACAACCGCAAGGACCTCGAGGCCCTGCCCGGTGTCGGCCGCAAGACCGCCAACGTGATCCTGAACACCGCCTTCGGCCAGCCCACCATCGCCGTCGACACCCACATCTTTCGGGTTTCCAACCGCACCGGCATCGCCAAGGGCAAGACCGTTCGCGCGGTGGAGGACCGGCTGGCGCGGGTGGTGCCGAAGGAATACCGCCACGACGCCCATCACTGGCTGATCCTGCACGGCCGCTACGTCTGCACGGCGCGCAAACCCCGCTGCGGCGAGTGCGTGATCTACGACCTGTGCGAGTTCAGGGATAAGGCCGCGTTCGCTGGAGGCGGGAAAAAGGTAGCCACAGATGAACACGGATGAACACGGATTCCGCAATGCGTATGCGCAAGTGCTCGGGCATCCTGCGGTCCCATCCCCCCCTTTCAAGGCACGCCGTACGTCTGCGGGCGGAGTGGGGCGGCGATGAATCGATTGGGATCTTTTCAACGCTGGCAAGAGGTTACATCTAATTACATACATCGGTGTCCATCCGCATTCATCTGTGGCTGATTCCTTGGGCTTTACCTCTACGGCCTTATTTTCGGGTGCAGGCTATGTTTTTTGAGCAGAATCGCGACGAGATGCGTCGCTATTACGTGGAGAGCTGGCGCAAGGCCAGGGCCGGCGAGGCGCTGGAGCCGGTGGAACGGATGATCGCCGACGTGGTGGCGGACCATCCCGAGTATCACGCCCTGCTGGAGAACGAGGACAAGGCCCTGGGACGGGAATACCTGCCGGAGGACGGCGAAACCAACCCCTTCCTGCACATGGGGATGCACATCGCGATCCGCGAACAGGTGGCCACCGACCGGCCCCAGGGCGTGCGTCATGTCCACCAGCGCCTGACCGAGCGCCGCGGCAGCGCCGTGGAGGCCGAGCACGCCATGATCGAGTGCCTCGCCGAGATGCTCTGGCGTGCCCAGCGCGACAATGCCATGCCCGACGAGGCCGGCTACCTGGACTGCCTCAAGGGTCTGCTGGGGCGATGAGGCCCGGGTTCGGTGAGGCCGCCGCGGCGCGCTTCTCCCCCGGCGATCCCGTCCCGGCCGAGCCGAAAGCGGCGTGCAGCCAGCCGCGCAGGCGTTCGACCCCTGGCACCCGCGAGACGTCGCCGTCAGCCAGCAACGGCCGGGCCCCCCGGCCGAATCCGCGCTCCAGGAAGGGCGCAAGCAGGGACGCGTTCCCGGAGATGACGTGAACCGGCACGCCGTGCCCGGCATCCGCGCCGCTGATCATCGGCGCGGCGGGGTGATCCCCCATGAGGATCAGCAGATCGTCCCTGCCCAGGTAGGCCTCCGCCCAGGCCGTCACCACCCGCAACGTGTAGTCGAGCGCCCGGGCGTGCTGGACCCGGACACGGTCCAGGTCCCGCCACAGTTCCTCCGGCGGCTCACCGGCATCCGTCCAGCGCTGGAAGACACTGCCGTCACCCAGCCGGGTCCAGTCGTCGAGCACCGGCAGGACGGGCGTCCAGGGCGCGTGACTGCTGATCAGGGCGATCTTGGCGAACACCGGGCGCCCGGCCGGCCGACGTAACGACTGCTGGAAGCGATGGAGGGTGTACTGATCCGGCATCGTCACCCAGTTCAGCCGTGGCCCGGCATAACCCAGGTCGTCGGCGGCATGTATGGCGTCGAACCCATAGGCCCGCCCCTCCGGCCACGCCATGGTGATCGCCGGCATGACCGCCATCGTTCGGTGGCCGGTGGCCCGGAAATCATCCACCAGCGTCGGCTCCCCGCTCGAAAGCAGCAGGCGGTAGCGGAACTGGTTATCCACCCGGTACCCACTGAGCACGCTGGCGTGCGCCAGCCACGACTGCCCGCCCCGGATGGGCGAGCGCATCACCCCCGAGGCCATTCGCAGCCCCGCACGGTGGAGCCGCCGTTGCATCTCGCTCAGCGCGGGCTCGAGCCGGTCCCGCCAGGGCTCGCGACGGAGCACACCGGCGCCGTAGGACTCGATGAACACCAGGAGGACGTCCCGGCCCGCCAGCTGTCCGAGCGCACGCGTTGCACGCCCCCCTTCGGAGACTGCCCGCTGGAACGCGTCGCGTGCCCGCTGCGTCTCGATGAGCTGTTCGGCCTGGAAGCTGAGCGTGTCCACCATCGGCGTCCGGGCGAAGGCGAGCGTACGCGGATTCCACAGCTCGGCGGCCAAGGCCACGCCCGCGCCGACGAGCATTGCCGTGCCGAGCGTCACCGTGGGCGCGGTGCGGCGTACGACCTGGAGCGCGGCGGCGGCTCTATTCAGCGCGATGAAGGCCAACACCGGAAGCACCGCGCCCAGGCCAGCCACCACGACCGCGAGGGGCGTATCGAGAACGCCGCTCAGGAGGTTGTAAACGGTGCCCAGCAGCGCTATGTCGAGGTAGACGTTGAGCGGCCTTCCGAGCACGTGATGGGTCGCCGCGTTGCTCAGGCCCAGCAGCAGCGAGATCATCACGGCGGCCACCGACAGGTGACGCAACCACCGCGCCCAGCCCGACGGCGCCAAAGCGAGCGCGGGCACGAGCAACACGGCCTCCAGTGCCAGCCAGTACGGCCGGAAGGACAGGAACTGCAACCACAGCGGCAGGAGCAGCAACAGGTTGGCCACCAGGATTCCAGCCAGGAGCCGCCTCATGTATTACGCCCTGAATCCGTTACCGTCGCGAGCGCGACAGGAGCCGGCTGAATGACCCGCCAGCGCGGCGCCCTCCGGCAGACTTTCGGCCTCGCACGATCCATGCTGATCTACCACCGCCCCGGGCGCCAACGGGGTTTGCGCCGGCTCTATGCCGGCTTTGTCCGCTCCGGTGACCTGGTTTTCGACATCGGCGCCCACCTGGGTGACCGCACCCTGGCGTTCAGTGGGCTCGGGGCGCGCGTCGTGGCCCTGGAGCCCCAGCCGCGGCCGTTCAACTGGCTCCGCCGCCTGAGCGGGTACCGGCCCGGCGTGACATTGCTGGCGATGGCGGCCGGCGCCGCCGAGGGCGAGGCCGAGCTGGCCATCAGCGCCGCCACGCCCACGGTCTCGACGCTGGCCGAAGAGTGGCGAGCCAGCATCGGCGCGCGCAACGCGGGGTTCCGCAAGGTCCGGTGGGATCACCGGATCAGGGTACCGGTCACCACGCTGGACCGATTGATCGGCGAGTACGGCGAGCCGCGTTTCTGCAAGATCGACGTCGAGGGCTACGAGGCGGAGGTGCTTGCCGGGCTCAGCCGGCCACTGGCGGCCTTGTCGGTCGAGTTCGTTGCCGGCGCGCTGCCGGTGGCCGGGCGTTGTGTGACACGTCTCGCCGAATTGGGCCACTATGAATTCAATGTCGTCGCCGGCGAGGGCCGCCGGTTCCTCTGGAGCGCATGGCACGGACCGGAAGCCGTCGCGCGATGGCTCGAATCCGGTGCCGGCGGACTGCCATCCGGCGACCTCTATGGCCGCCTCGTGCGCCCGTGACGCGAATACAGAACTGGTTGCCACGGAGGTTCGATCATGTCCCTTTCCCTGCCCTGCCGCTGGCAGGACCTGACCAGTGTCGAGACGGGCGTACTGCCCGGCGATACGGTGGCGGCGATGGTGCTGGGCGCCATCGAACAGCACGGCGCCCACCTGCCCCTGTCCACCGATCTGGACATTGGCGAGGGTCTGCTGGCGGCGGCGCTGGACGGCCTGCCGGACGGGTTCCCGCTGGTGACGCTGCCGCCTCTGGCGGTCGGCGCAAGCCAAGAGCATGCCAACTTTTGCGGCACGCTTACCCTGCCCCACGAGACCGTTATAACGCTGCTCGAAGCCTACGGAGCCGCCCTGGCCCGCGCCGGCGTCCTGCGCCTGGTGCTGGTCAACGCACACGGCGGCAACAGCGCCGTGATGGACATCGCGGCACTGCGTCTGCGCCACCGCCACGGGATGATCGTGGTCAAATACCACTACCAGCGCTCGCCGCTGCCGGAGGCGGCCACCGTCCTGCCGGAGACCGAGCTGCGGCACGGCTACCATGGTGGCGCGCTGGAAACGGCCATGATGCGCCACCTGTACCCGGACCGGATCCGCGCGGACCGGCTGGACCACCATCCGTCCAGCGGCGCCGATCGCGCCGCGGCCGGGAATCGGGTCGGTCCGGAGGCGGAAGGCAATCTCGCCTGGCTGGCCGAGGACCTGAATCCGGCGGGCGTCGTGGGGGATGCCCGCCGCGGCACCGCCGAATTGGGCGAGCGGCTGGTCCATCACTACGCCGGCCGGCTGAGCCGGCTGCTCCAGGAGACACGTACAATGCCGCTGCCCGGACAAGGAAGCACTTCCGCGTCGCCTTGACCCAGTCAATCCCGACTCGAGCGGGTGTCGAGGACTTCGTCCAGCCAGTGGCCCGCCCGTTCCGCCTTGGCGCTTAGATAGCGGTGATTGTGATCATTCAGGCTGCCGTAAAGGGCCTGGCGGCCCGCAATCTCGACGCCGCCGGCGGCCAGGGCGCGCAGCTTGTCCGGGTTGTTGGTCAACACCATGGCCTGCCGGACG
>JACDUA010000021.1 GCA_013519935.1 Ectothiorhodospiraceae bacterium WFHF3C12
ACGGCGACGGCCTGACCGCCGTGGGGCGGCACGAATACGGCGCCGTTCACGCCGGTGGCGACGAACGTCTCGCCGAGGCTCACCCCCTGGCCGTACAGCCAGGCCACCGGGTCGCCGAGTTGCCCCCGGCCTGCGAGAACGGCGGCCAGGTCACCGCGAACCTCGCCGCCGGAATCCATCCATATCAGGGGGTAGGCCCCCTCCGCCGCGGCGGATGGAAACGCCTCCACCACCAGGTTCACGACTCGGGGCTGACCGAGCCGGGCGGCGGGATGCAGCAACCAGCTGCCGGGAACGGCCTGCACGTAGGCATCCAGCGCCGTCGGCTGCGTTGGCAACGCCGCGTAAGGGCCGCCCCAGGACGGTGCACGGGAAGCGGCGACGCCCAGCACCGCGCCGCGCTCGCGCAGCTGCCGCTGCAGCGCGCGCCCCTCCGGAGTCCAGTTCAGGGCCGGCAGCCAGTGGGACGGAATGACCACCGCCAGGGCGGCGGCGTCGGCAAGGGCCTCCACGCGGCCGCTCGCCGCTTCCAGCCACTGCGGGTCAGCGCCAGGCGGGGCGGGCAGTTCCGCGAGAATGACCCGGTCGTCGGGCACCGACGGGTTGAGCGCAGCCGCCTGTCGGTAGGACCAGGCATCGGCCCGGGACAGCCATGGGAACAGCCCCGGCGCCAGCCCCAGGAACAGCCCCAGGAGAATGACCAGGCCGCGCGTGCTGAAGATCAAGCGGTCCATGCCCAGTGTGACCACGTTCCCACTCGCCCACCGATGGCCGGAGTCTATCATCGGCCTTCATGATGGATAGGGCCCGGTTCGCATTTTGCGGCCCCGGCAAGGGCGCGGGGCAAGGCCTTTCCCTAGTATGCTGCGCACTCGAACGGAGGAAGGAAGCCCGCATGGACCGTCTGTGCCGACTCTGCCTCGCCCTCGCCGGGATGCTCCTGCTGCTGCCCTCTGCCCGGGCCGTGGACCCGGCGCTGGACTGGCGGACACTGACGACCGCGCATTTCGAGGTCCACTTCGCCGCCGGACAGGAGCGCCTGGCACGGGAGGCGGCCGGCCGGGCCGAGGCCATCCACGACCGGCTGAGCAGCGACCTGGGCTGGCTGCCCGGCAGCCGGACCCAGCTGGTGCTGACCGACGAATCGGATCTCGCCAACGGCTGGGCCACGCCATTCCCCTTCAACCGCTCCCAGCTCTACCTGGTGCCGCCGGACGCCGTGGACGGCCTGGAGGACTACGGCGACTGGCTGTCGCTGCTCATTGCCCACGAGTACACCCACGTCCTGCACCTGGACAAGGCCGAAGGCGTCCCCTGGGCGTTGCGCTACGGCCTGGGCCGGCACCCCCTGCTGTTCCCCAACGTCTTTCAGCCCACCTGGATGACGGAGGGGATCGCCACCTGGGTGGAGACCGATGTCGCCCGCGGCACCGGCCGCGGCCAGAGCGCCTACTACGAGATGCTGATGCGCATGGAGGTGGTGGACGGCATCAAGCCCTTCGACCAGGTCAGCATGAGCGGCATTCGCAGCTGGCCGGCGGGGACGGTGCCCTACCTCTACGGCGTGCATTTCTTCCAGTTCCTGGAACGGCGTTTCGGCCGCGGCGCGATCCGACAGCTGGTGGAGGAATACAGCGACAACCTCATTCCATTCCTGCTGCAGAGCAACTTCCGCAGCGTGCTGGGCTGGGACAGCCCCACCCTGTGGCCGGCTTTCGAGCGCTATCTGTGGACCCGCTACGACCCACAGATAGCCGCCGCGCGGAGCACCGGCATCAGGACGGGGGAACGCATCACCGAGCACGGCTACCGTACCGACGCGCCGCGGGTCGGCGCCGACGGGCGCCTCTACTACCTGCGCAGCGACAGCCTCCAGCGCCCGGCCATCGTCGTGCGCGAGCCGGACGGGCACACTCGCGAGCTCGTGGAGGTCCATCCCTACGCCCGTCTGGCGGTACCTCACGAGGCGGCCGGACTGCTGCTGGTACAGCCGGAGCTGTGCGAGAGCCGTTACCTCTACTACGACCTCTACAGAGTCGATCCGGATACCGGCGGAACGCGCCGGCTTACCCACTGCGGCCGTTACCATTTCGCGCAATGGGCCCCGGACGGCACACGCATCGCCGCGGTTCGCATCGCCGCCGACCGCAGCGAGCTCGTCATGCTCGATGACGAAGGCGAAGCCTTGGAGACGCTCTGGCGCGGCGCCCCGGGCGTGGTGCTCTCCCACCTGACCTGGACGCCGGACGGTCACCATCTGATCGCCGCGCTGTTCCGTCCCGGCAGCGGCTGGGACCTGGAGCGTTTCGACCTGAAAACCCGGCAATGGCGGGCGATCACCGACGATCCGATTATCGAGACCGAGCCGGTGGTCGGGCCCGAGGGCCGGTACCTCTATTACAGCTCCGCCCACGGGGGCATCTACAACCTGCGCCGGCGGAATCTGCGCACCGGCGAGACCGTGACCTTGACCAACGTCCTGGGCGGGGCGTTTGCACCGGCACCCGCCGCGGACGGCAGTCTCTACTACCGGGGCTATACCGCCGGCGGTTTCGATATCTTCCACCTGCGAAATCCATTGCAGGCCGGCGTGCCTGCCAGCAACGCGCCGCCGCTGCCCGCGCCTGAGTCTGCGTCCGGGAACGCCGGCGACGCTCCGGTTACGGATTACAACCCGTGGGGCTCACTGCTGCCCCGCTGGTGGATGCCGACCCTCTACGCCACCGAGGACGTCCTGCAACTCGGCGGCTACACCACCGGCCAGGACGCGCTCGGGGTACACCAGTACCTTCTGGCCGCGGATTACGAGTTCGAGCATGAACTGTTGGGTGGCGGCTTCAGTTACGCCTACGACGGCCGCTACCGGCTCAGCCTGCAACGCTGGCACAGCTTCGACTACGCGGACGACGACCTGGACGAGCTGGAGTCCATTCGCCGCCACGATCAGGCGGAGCTGGTGGCGTCATTCCCGCTGGTGCGCCTGGATTACCTGCTCGCCGCACACCTGGGCATTGGCTGGTCCTGGGAGGAGGACGTTGAACGCCCGGCCGGCGGCCCGGCCGAGCGCCCCGAGGAAGACGGCATTCTCGGCCTGGCCGTGACCTGGGACGACACGGTGTCGCCATCGCGGGCCATCAGCCCCCTGGACGGGCGCACGCTTCGCGTAGCCGCGGAGACCAGTGAAGCGCTGGAGAGCGACTTCAGCGGCGAGGTCTACAGCCTCGACTGGCAGGAATTCATCGGCCTGTGGGGCAAGCATGTATTGGCGCTGCGCATCGCCGGCGGCTGGGGCACGGAGTGGCCGCGGCCCTTCGAGCTCGGCGGCAGCGCGCCGGCCCAGGAAGGACCGCTTGGCAGCAGCTTCCTGTTCAACCGCCGCGCCTATCCCCTTCGCGGCTACCCGACGGGCCTCGCCGAGCTCACGGGACGGCGCATGCAGCTTGGCAGCGCGGAATGGCGCTTCCCCATCGCCACGGTGGAACGGGCCATCACGACGCCCTTCGTTGGCGTCCACCGGCTCCACGGCCGGGTGTTCGCCGACACCGGCGCGGCCTGGACCTTCGGCAACGAGCCGGACGGCTACCAGACCGGCGCTGGCACGGAGCTCTACGCCGACCTGAACGCCCTGTACATCATCAACCTGCGGGTGGGACTGGGCTACGCCTACGGCTTCGACGAGGGCGGCGAGCACCGGGTTTATCTGTCTCTCGCAACGCCGCTGTTCTGAAAAGGCGTTTAGCCACAGATGAACACGGATAAACACAGATTCTGTTGCTGAGAGATCGCGCCGGGCCAGCCGCTCCCAAGTTGCCGGTGATTCGATCCATGGCCGATGCCTGCGTGGGAGCGCAGAATCTGACGCGAATCCCTAATCTGTGTCCATCTGTGTTCATCTGTGGCAAAAAAATCATTCCTCGGTCGTTCCCGTCTGCTCCGGCGGCGCTCTGTCATACAGCCCGGAGGCGCGGTAGCGGTCGTGCGCATGGCGCAGGAGCACCATGATCACCGCCGCAGCGGGCAGGGCCAGCAGCACGCCGACAAAGCCGAACAGCTGACCGCCGGCGAGGACGGCGAAGATTACCGCCACCGGGTGCAGGCCGATCCGGTCGCCCACCAGCAGCGGCGTGAGCACGGTGCCTTCCAGCAGCTGACCCGCCATGAAGACCACGGCCACCAGCACCAGCGGGATGAGCGGCTCGCCGAACTGCACCAGGGTGGCGACGACGGCCGCGGCGATGCCGACGACGAAGCCCAGGTAAGGCACCACGTTGGCAATGCCGGCCACGATGCCGATAAGCAGTCCCAGCTTCAGCCCCACCAACCAGAGACCGGAGGAATAGATCACGCCCAGACTGATCATCACCATCAGCTGGCCGCGGATAAAGGCCCCGAGCACTTCGTCGCACTCCCGGGCCAGCCGCACCGTCACGGGCTGGATGTCCCGCGGCAGGAGGTCCCGGATGGCCTCCATCAGCACGTCCCAGTCGCGCAGCAGATAGAACGTCACCACGGGGATGAGGGCGATGTTCGCCGCCCAGCCCACCAGCGCCAGGCTCGACCGCGTGGTTTCGCTGATTACAGTGGCGGCCACGGAGCCGGTGGTCTGCCAGTTGCCGGTCACCACTCTCCTGATCTCTTCGAGCCCGACCTCGGCGACATCGACCCCCAGGGTCGATTCCAGCCATGGCACGGCGCTGACCCGAACCCAGTCGATGAGCAGCGGCAACTGCTCGCGCAGGTAATCCACCTGCTGCCCGAGGCCGGGTATGAGCAGCAGCAGTGCGCCGAGCACCAGCAAGGTCAGACTCACGAACACCACGACCACGGCCAGGGTCCGGCTCAGCCCCCATTCCTCCAGGCGGTCGGTGATGGGATCGCCCAGATAGGCGAGCGCCGCGCCAACCAGGAACGGCATGAGAATGGGCGAGAGCAGGTAGACGAGAAACCCGGCAACGACCAGAAGCGCCAGGCCCAGCATCGCCCGGCTATCGCCGCTCAGTTTCAGCACGTGATTACTCCAGGGCCTTCTTGACGGATTCGGTGGCCTTGTCCACGCCTTCCTTGAGCTTCTCTCCGGCGTGGTCGGCGCTTTCGCGCACCTGGTCGGACAGGGTGTACTCCGTGAAAGGATTGGTCAGCAGCGGCGCACCCCGGCCATGGTTGTAGCCCAAAGCGAAGCCAACGGCGCCGACGATGACGGCACCGACGATAAATCCCTTGATGGTCTTCATCCCTAATCCTCGTTTTATTATGGCCAGTCCCGCCCGGAGTCGCCCTGGACGGCACCCCCGGGCCCGCTTTCGCCACGCGCCCGGTGGATCGGGCCTCGCCCGTCGCCGCGGGGACGCGCCTCCCACAAGAGATCCACGGCTTCGGGGCGCTCCCGTGGGAGGCGCGTCCCCGCGGCGATAGGCGGATCGTCCTCATACCCACCCAGACACCCCGCTAGCGGCCCAGCATAACGGCGCACCCTGGCGCGGGCCACCAGGCTTAACCCATCAGTTCGCGTAGCGCGTCCTGGTCCGCCGCCGATGGCAGCCCCCACCCGGCCTTGTAGTCGAACACCTCGGCCATGCCCCGCGCACCGAAGCGACCATCCAGGATTTCCAGATGGGCCGGTGTCACCAGCGCCGGGTGCTGCTGGCCGCAGACCCGGCTCAGGCGGATCAACTCCTTGCGCAGGTTGATCAGGTAATTGGCCGTGCGCTCACCCTTGAGCACCGGCTCGATGCCGCGGACCCGCCACGGATGATGGCTGGTCACGCCGGTCGGGCAATGGCCCGTATGGCACTTCTTGGACTGCACGCAGCCGATGGCGAGCATGGCCTCGCGGCCCAGGTTGACCATGTCGCAGCCCAGCCCGAAGGCGAACAGGGCCGTCTCCGGGAAGCCCAGCTTGCCGGAGCCGATAAAGGCCACCCGCTCCTGGACGCCCTGCTCCGCGAAGGCGCGGTAAACCCGGGCGAAACCGAGCTTGAAGGGCAGGGCCACGTGATCGCTGAACACCAGCGGCGCCGCGCCGGTACCGCCCTCGCCGCCGTCCACGGTGATGAAGTCCACGCCCCGGTCGCCGGCGGCCATGAGCCGGGCAAGCTCTGTCCAGAAGGCCTCCTGGCCCACCGCGGATTTGATACCCACCGGCAGCCCGGTCGCTTCACCGAGCCGTTCCGCGAAATCCAGCAACCCGTCGGCGTCATGAAAGGCACTGTGGGTTGCCGGGCTGACGCAGTCCCGACCCATGGGCACGCCCCGGATCCGGGCGATCTCCGGCGTCACCTTGGCCGCGGGCAGAATGCCGCCGACCCCCGGCTTGGCCCCCTGGCTGAGCTTGATCTCCAGCGCCCGGATCCGGGGCTGGCGTTCCAGGGTCTGCTGCAGCCGCTCCAGGCTGAAGCCGCCGTCGGCGTCGCGGCAACCGAAATAGCCCGTCCCGATCTGCCAGATCAGCTCGCCGCCGTGGTCGTGGTGCGGGGTGATGCCGCCCTCGCCCGTGTTCTGCAGACAATCCGCCGCCGCGGCACCGCGGTTCAGCGCCTCCACCGCGGGAGCGCTCAGCGAGCCGTAGCTCATGGCGGAGAGATTGACCACCGACGCCGGCCGGAAGGCCTTCGGCCGGCCACGCGCACCGCCGAGCACCTTGGCCGCCGGCAACGGATAGGTCTGCCGCTCGTCGCTGCGCGCCGGGTGTGGCATCTCCAGGGCCAGCGTGTCCTGCTTGATGATGAGGTAGTGCGGCGAGCGCTCCAGCTCGTTGTCGGTGCCGAAACCGAAGTAGTCGTTCTCCTTCTTCGCCGAGGCATAGACCCAGCTCCGCTGGTCGCGGGTGAAGGGGCGCTCCTGGTCGTTGGAGGCGATAACGTACTGGCGCAGCTGCGGGCCGATTCCCTCGATGAAGTAACGCAGATGCCCGAGCAGCGGATACACGCGCAGTATGGTGTGCCGCGGCTGCAGGACATCATGGAGCGCGAGCACCGCCAGCGCCGCGAGCACGACACCCAGGACCACCCACCCGGACATGCATTACCTCCCCTTCTATCCGATGCCCGCCGTTCGCGCCGAACAAGAGCGATGATCGCGGGATTAGTCACTGAAACCCAATGACGTTATGGTAACTGTTCAAGATCAATAACCCGTATGTACTAACCTTTCGGGAAGTAGAAGAACGGGCCCAGGAACATTGGGAGGGGGCTGTGCGCAAACCAAGCCGTATATTGGTGTGGATGTCCTTGGTGTTGGCGGCGGTGATTGTCATCTGCCTGCTGCTGGCCCAACCCCTGGCTCAGGCCTTCATGTCCAACGCCATCTTCAATGGCATGATCCTCGCCGTGCTGGCCCTGGGGGTGATCATCAATTTCCGCCAGGTCTGGATCCTCAGCCCCGAGGCCCGCTGGTTCCGGGCCTTCGCCAGCGATGACGTGGAGGCCGTGCCGGAGCCGCCGCGCACCGGTCTGCTGGCCCCCGCGGCCCGGCTGCTCACCAGCCGCCGAGGCGAACAGCGCAGTCTGTCCACGCTGTCCATGCAGGCGGTGCTGGACGGCATCCGCAACCGGCTGGACGAGTCCCGGGACCTGTCGCGCTACATGACCGGGCTGCTGATCTTCCTCGGCCTGCTGGGCACGTTCTGGGGCCTGCTGGACACCCTGCGCTCGGTGGGCGACGTCATCAGCGCCCTGGACGTGGGCACCGGGAACGTCGGCGAGATGTTCCGCCAGCTCAAGGGCGGGCTGGCGGAGCCCCTGGCCGGCATGGGCACCGCCTTCAGCTCCTCGCTGTTCGGCCTGGCCGGCGCCCTGGTGCTGGGGCTGTTCGACCTGCAGGCCGGCCATGCCCAGAACCGCTTCTACAACGATCTGGAGGAATGGCTGGCCGGCCAGACGCGGCTGTCCAGCGGCGGCCTGGGCGGCGAGGGCGAGCAGTCCGTCCCCGCCTATATCCAGGCGCTTCTGGAGAACACCGCCGACAGCCTGGACAAGCTGCAGCGGGTGATGTCCCAGAGCGAGACGGAACGGCGCAGCGCCGATCAGCGGCTGCTGGATCTCACCGAGCAGATCGCCAACCTCGCCGAGCAGGCGCGCAGCGAGCAGAAAGGGCTGCTCAACCTCACCCGCGCCCAGGGCGAGCTGCAGGGCACGCTGACCGAGCTCAGCGACACCCTGGCCGGCAAGCGCGAGAGCGACGACGCCCTCAGTCACGCGCTTCGCAGCATCGACGGCCACCTGGGCGCCATCTACGAGGAGGTGAGCAAGGGCCGCCAGCAGACCGTCAACGAGCTGCGCGACGAGCTGCGACTGCTCAGCCGCACCCTGGCCCGATCGTCCCACGATAGCGGCGACAGGGGGTAGACGGTTTGTTCGAAGGCCGCAGACGCGCCCGTCAGGCGCCCAACATCTGGCCCGGATTCGTCGACGTGCTGGCCACGGTACTGCTGGTGTTCGTGTTCACCCTGATGATGTTCACCCTGGCACAGCTCTATCTCAGCAACGTGGTCAGCGGCCAGAACCAGGCCCTGGCCTCGCTGCAGGAGCAGGTGGACGAGCTCGCCAAGACCCTGGCGCTGAAGCGCTCCGAGAGCCGCGAGCTGCGCCGGCAGCTGGAGCAGCTGCGCGGCCGGCTGGAGGCGACCATCACCGAGCGGGACCAGCTCCGTGCCCAGCTGCGCGGCAGCCGCGAGCAGCTGGCCATGACCGAGCAGCAGGTCGAGTCGCTCAGGGAAGAAATCGAGGGGCTGGAAGAGGAGCTCTCGGTCTCGAAGGAGACCCTCGAAGTGAAGCTGCGCGAGCTGGCCTCGCTGCAGGAGGACATTGACGCCCTGCGCAAGGTCAAGGACGACCTGGAACAGCGGGTCGGCGAGCTGGCGGCCGCCCTGGAGGAGCAGGAAGCGGCCACCGCTCAGGCCCGGGACCGCAGCAAGGCCTTGCAGGCCCAGCTGGCGGAAGCCGAAGAGACCACCCAGCTCAAACAGGAAACCATCGAGGAAAAGGACATCCGCATTCAGGAGCTGCTGGCGCAGATCGAGGAGCGCGACGAGGCTCTGGCCAAGCGCGAGGAACTCACAGCCGAGCAGCGCTCGCAAATCGCCACCCTGCGACAGGAAATCCAGGCGTTGCGGGATCAGCTCGCCGCCCTGTCCGAGGCCCTGGAGATCTCCAAGGAGACGGTCGCCGAGCAGCAGGAGACCATCGAGGACCTGGGCGAGCGGCTCAACCTGGCCCTGGTGGAGAAGGTCCGCGAGCTCAACCGCTACCGCTCGGAGTTCTTCGGCCGGCTGCGGGAGATCCTGGGCGACCGCGAGGATATCCGCATCGTCGGCGACCGGTTCATGTTCCAGTCGGAGCTGTTCTTCGCCACGGCCTCGGCCGAGATCGGCCCCAACGGCAAGGACAAGTTGCAGAGCGTGGCCCGGACGCTCAAGGACGTCATGGCCGAAATGCCCGGCGACCTGCCGTGGGTGCTGATGGTTGAGGGCCACACCGACCGACGGCCCATCGATACGGATGAGTTTCCCTCCAACTGGGAGCTGTCCACCGCGCGGGCAAACTCCATCGTCCACTTCCTGGTCGAACAGGGCGGCATTCCGCCGGACCGCCTGGCCGCCGCCGGCTATGCCGAGCACCAGCCGCTGGTGGACGAGAACACGGCCGAGGCCTACGCCCGGAACCGACGGATCGAGCTCAAGTTCACGAGCCGTTGATTTGGCGGCGTACGGGAATGCGCCTCCCGGCGCCGGGTCGGCCAGGAGAGATCGAGTGTCCCCATCAACGGCGCTGGTGTCGATCAAGCTGGCTCACACCGTGATCTGGGCTTTCTTCGCCGGCTGCATCGTCGCGATACCGTTTTTCGCCCATGCCGGGCGACCGGGCTCGGCGGGCATCCTCATCGCCGTGGTGATGGTCGAGGTCCTGGTCATCCTCCTCAATCGCTGGAGCTGCCCGCTGACAGGGGTTGCCGCGCGCTACACGGATGACCGGCGGGACAACTTCGACATTTACCTCCCGGGCTGGCTCGCCAGGTACAACAAGATCATTTTCGGCAGCCTGTTTGCCATCGGCACGGTCTATACGCTCCTGCAATGGCTGACGGCCGGCGCGGGCGGCTGACGGCCCGGCCTCCCGGGCACGCCCTGGTCAGCTGAACACGCCGTCGCGGTGCCAAGCGGGTTCACGACCGCGATGGCCCGAAAGGTCTTCCGGGGCGGCTACTCCGGTTCTTTCGCGTAGCCGGACGGCCATCTCCGAGGAGTGGCCCACGATCCGTCCTTCCGATCGGCCCGGGCGACGCGGCCTGTTCCGATGCCCCTGCAGGAGCGCCGCGATGCGCGATACCGGGCAAGCCCGTGAGCCGTGACCGGCGGATTGCGGCTTCGCCCATTCCAATCTCCGCGCCGGCGATTTGTCGCAAGTGGCTGATACGGCAACGCGGCACCTGCGATGAAACCCGACATGCCACCTTTCCGCATTTAGCGTCGCTGCTGTTATAGAAAGATTTCAGTGGGTGTTCCTAGAATTGCCTATCCGACCCGACACATGTGTCGGGTCGGAACGGGAGGAGGATAAACGACCTCAGGGAGGAGGCGGCCCCGACCGCCGCACCGCGGCGGCTGGGCACGATCATGTGGCGCAAGATCACGAAATTATTGGGAGTAACAATCATGAACTGGACAATGAAGCGACTGGCACTGGGAAGTGCCGCGATGATGGCCTGTCTGTTCTTCTCCACCAGCGCGTTCGCCCTGAACGGTGGTGGTGGCGGCGGCGAGGGTTTCGCCGAGCTGTTCAACGAAGCCGAGGACGACGGCCCCTGCAGCGTCAACCGCGTCAGCGGGCTGAGCTCGACCTACTACATCCCCAGCGGCGGTTCCGGACAATACAACGTGCTGGTCTGGGGTAACGGCACCGGCGGCACCTCGCTCACCTATTCCAGCCTCCTTGAGTCGGTGGCCTCCCACTGCATCGCCGTTGCCGCGGCCAACACCTCCAACTCCGGCACCGGGGAGGAAATGCAGTCCGCCCTCAACGGCATCCGCTCGCGCTACGGCAGCATCCTGGGCCAGAAGGTCTGCACCGCTGGACACTCCCAGGGCGGCGGGGGCTCATTCAACGCCGCCAACCGTATCGGTGCCGACTGCGTGATCCCGGTACAGCCGGACACCGTGTTCACCACACGCATCTACAGCGATCTGGCCTCTCACGTGGAAGTCATCACGCTGTGGGGTGAGAGCGACACCCTCGCCCCGGCAAGCACCAACCGCGGCAACGTCGAGGACGCCTCCAGCATCCTCACCCAGGTGGAGACCGACGGCGAGGGCCACTTCGCGCCCACCAGCGGCCGCGGCGGCGACATCGGCACCATGTTCCGCATGGCCAACATCGCCCAGTTGAGCAACGACGCGAGCCGCGCCACCCGGTTCCGGCAGGCCTTCTGGGGTCCGGACACGGACTTCACGGTGACGGAGAGCAACTCCGCCATCAGTGACGTGCGGCGCGATTCCGGCGCCCGGGCGACCCAGCCCTAAGGCGACCGATGGCTGACAGGCGCCGCTGGATACGGCGGCGCTGCCCGGAGCACCATACCGCCGCGTCCGGCCGGGCGCGGCGGTTCTACCGATACGCTCGGCGAGGTCGAGTTCCCGCCGGACAACCCGGGAGCGGATGGATTTCCCGCGGCGGACGCCGGCGGCTGATCGTTACCCCTTGACCCCGATCCGCCAGACCCGCTAGCCAAAGGCGCCCGGCCAATGCTCCGCCGGCGCCGGGCGGCCATAAAGAAATCCCTGGACTTCACTGCAACCCTGTTCCCGCAGGAAGTCCCGTTGAGCTGGCGTCTCCACGCCCTCGGCAATGACGGTCAGGCCCAGACTGCCGGCCATGGCCACCACGGCGGCCGATATGGCCATGTCGTTGCTGTCCGCGGGGATATCCCGAACGAAGGATTTGTCCAGCTTCAGTTTCTGAACCGGCAATGACTTGAGGTAGCTCAGTGACGAGTAGCCCGTGCCGAAATCGTCGATGGCCAGCGTTATGCCCCGTTCCCGGAGTGCCTGGAGCTGGCTTATCGCGCTGTCCGCCTGCTGCATGATGAAGCTCTCGGTGACTTCCAGCTCCAGGTAGCGTGCCGGCAGGCCGGACGCCTCCAGGGCGGCGTTGACCTCATTCGCGAGCGTACCCAGCTGAATCTGGGGCCCCGCCACGTTGACGGCGACCTTGCCGAACGCGAAGCCGCCATCCAGCCAGCGTCTCGCCTGCTCACAGGCGGTCATGAGGACCCACCGGCCAATCGGGTGTATCAACCCGGAATCCTCGGCAAGCGGTATGAACTCGGCGGGCGAAACCTGCGCGTGCTCCGGATGTGACCAGCGCAGCAGCGCTTCCATACCCACGATACTTTCGCTGGCCAGCGCTATCTGCGGCTGAAACACCAGGGAGAATTCGTCGTGCTCCAGCCCCCGTCGCATGTCGTTGATGAGCGTCAGACGCCGGTGTGCTTCCCGGGTCAGGCGCTCGGTATAGAAATGGTAGTTGTTCCGCCCGGCCTCCTTGGCCCGGTACATGGCGGCTTCCGCGTTTCTGAGCAGCTCATCGGCGTCCGTTCCGTCCCTGGGGCAGACGCAGATTCCCATGCTGGCGGTCAGGCGTATCTCACGAGCGTCCACCGTGAAGGGGCGTTCGAAGAGGGTCAGGAGCTTGTCGCCGATGCGGGCGGCACCATCGGCCTCGGCGATGCCTTCGAACAGCAGCACGAACTCGTCGCCGCCTACGCGGGCAACCGTATCGTCGGCGCGCAGTGCCTCGGTCAGGGCCTCGCCAACCGCGGCCAGCAGCTCGTCGCCCCGGCTGTGCCCAAGGCTGTCGTTGATGTTCTTGAACCGGTCCAGATCCAGGCACACGACGACCAGATGATCTCCGCGACGGACAACCTGGGTCACGGCATGGCGCAGCCGCTCCTGCAGCAACACGCGATTCGGCAGCTTCGTCAGGACATCGTTGTGGGCCAGGAACTCCAGCTGCTCCTGGGAGCGCTTGAGCTGCGTGATATCCGAGAATACGACCACGTAGTGCGTCAGCGCGCCACTGTCGGAGATGACGCTGCTGATGGTGAGCTGCTGCGGGTAAACCGACCCATCCTTGCGGCGGTTCCAGACCTCGCCGCGCCAGACGCCGCTGTCCCGCAGGTGCTGGCGCATTCGCAGGAAGAATTCGTCGTCCTGGTCACCGGTGCGAAAGGCCCTGGAGTTTCGGCCGACAACGTCCGCGCGGTCGAACCCGGTAATGCGCAGGAACGCCGGATTGACGTCGATGATCCGCCAATCCCGGTCCATGATGATCACGCCTTCGTGGGTGTTCTCGAAGACGCTCGCCGACAGCCGTAGCCTCTGTTCGGCCTCCTTGCGCTCGGTGATGTCCGTCTGGGAGCCCCACACCCGAACCAGTGCTCCGTCCTCGATGACGCCGACCACCGAGTTGGCGAACCACACCGTCCGCCCATTGGCGTCGACCTCGCGGGACTCCACGTTGGCCACCCGGTACCCCGACTCGATGACCTGGCGCAGAAACGCCAGGTTCGCCGGATCGTCCCGGCTGCCGTGGGCCTCCTCCAGGGTCAGGCCGATGAGCTGCTTCTCGTCATCGAGGCCGTACATCGCCGCCATGGCCCTGTTGCAGTCCACGATGCACCCGTCGTAGAACCGCTCGATCTGCTCCTCTGCCGGCAGATGAACGGGAACGGGGCTCTGCGGCTCGAAGGAATACACCCCTTCCGTCGTGTTGTCGATGAAGCTCCTGAGCCGCGCCTCGCTTTCCCGCAGCGCGGTCTCGGCCTCGGTCCGGTCGGACAAGTCCACGCCGTGACCCACGATGTATCGGGTGCCGCCGGAAACAAGCAGCCGCGCCGTGAAGAGATGGGGCGCGCTCGCCTCGCCGCTGGATAGCAGGCGGGCCTCCACCGTCGCCTCGCCCTGGCTGAGCGCGCGCCCAATGGCCCTGTTGACGCTGGCGTGATCGGCCGCATCGATGAAATCGAGCGGGCCCATGCCACTTATGGCGCTCTCGGGTATCCCGGTCGCCGCCGCCAGCCCGGCGTTCCAGCGGACAATCTCCATATGCTCGCTGAAGAGGTAGAAGACCCCGGGCAGCTTATCGATCGCCTGATCGACGAGGGATGTTCCTGTCATGATCCGCGACTCAAACGGCAGGGAGGAAGGCGTGATCGAGCGAGGCACCGGCGAAACGGGCGTACCGGTGTACCGCTGACCGTCGTCAGTCCGGACTTCGGGGGCACGATCGACGCGGCCGCCGGTCGTGGGCCCGACCACTCACCAGCCAAGATTGTTGACAGTCTCGGGCCGGGGCGGACATCCCGGTCGCGGCCCTCCGGGTCCGAGGATTATTGATTCGCACCAGTGTGAAAGCTTTGAGATTATTGGCTTGTTCTTGGGTTGCGAACCACGGTGCTGCAATTTGGACACAGGCGCAAGGTTTCTGACCCGGTACCGCGACCAGGTCGGCAGAACGTAACTGATTGAAAAGAGGCATTGAACCGGACCAGATCCCTGCGGGGCGCCTGAATTACCGCTTCCGGGGTAGGCGGACCCCCAGGGGCGGAGCTGCCCCAACGTCGTGGCTCAATGGCCGCCCAGGCAGCGCAACCGAGCATGGAATACGACCCGGCACCGCCGTACGATTGCGGGTCGCCAGCAAAAGCGCCGGAAGCCATCCGGGAATTGGCACGGAACGGCTTCGGCGCCTGGATGCGTTATTTCGAAAAGCCTGGAGGAGGCGACGGATGAGAATCTGGGTCGATGCCGACGCCTGCCCGGGCGTCATCAAGGAAATCCTTTTCCGTGCGGCACAGCGTACGGGACTGGAGCTGACCCTGGTCGCCAATCATGCCCTCAAGACACCGCCCGCGCCGAACATCCGCGCCGTGCAGGTGGCTTCCGGCTTCGACGTGGCCGACAGCGAAATCGTGCGGCAGGTGAAGACGGGTGATCTTGTCGTCACCGCGGACATACCGCTGGCGGCCGAGGTCATCGAGGCCGGCGGCCACGCTTTGAGCCCGCGCGGCGAGCTGTTCACCGCCGATACCATCAAGGCCAAGCTCACCATGCGGGACTTCATGGAGACCATGCGCGCCAGCGGCGTCGACACCGGCGGCCCGCCGGCCATCGGCCAGGCGGACCGGCAGAAGTTCGCCAATCAGCTCGACCGGTTTCTGGCGCAGCGGCGCGAGTGAGGTTGGCAAGGCGGGGTACGCTGCGCTATTCCATCATTCCTTCCAGGCGCTCAGGCGCCGGCTCGGGCCTGGGTGGCCGCCTGGGCGGCGTCACGAAGCACGCCGCGCGATGAATTCAGGAACAGAATCGCGATGCCGACGCCCACGATGATGTCCGGCCACATGCTGTCCAGATACCACACCGCACCGGCGGCAACCAGGACGCCGCTGTTGGCGACAAGATCGTTACGCGAGCAGATCCACGTCGAGCGCATGTTCACGCCGGCATCGCGGTAACGGTACAGCAGGGCGAAACACACGGTGTTCACGGCCAGCGCCAGAGCGCCGACCACCGCCATCCAGCCCGGCAGGGGCGGGAGCCCGTGAGCCAACTTGTTCAGCACCTCGGCGAACACGACGACGCCGAAGAGCAGCATGACCACGCCCTTGAACATGGACGCCCGCGCCTGCCAGAGCAGACCGCGGTGCAGCGCGAACAGGGTCACGCCATAGATCAGGGCATCGCCCAGCATGTCCAGGGAGTCGCCGACCAGCGCGGTGGAACGAACCAGCCAGCCGGCGGTGAACTCGACGCCGAACATGACGGCGTTCAGCGCCAGCACCCAGTAGAGCACCCGGGCCTGGCCGGCCCGCGCCAGCTCCACGCCACCGCACTGGTCTTCGCTGCAGCAACTCGACATGCTTCGCGGCCCTCCTCATGTGGGGCCAACATGATACGACCGACCGGTGCCTTACGACACCGTGCGGGCGATCAGGCTCCCGCGGCGACCCGGCCGTGGCACCGTGGGAGGCGCGTCCTCGCGGCGATCAGCTCGACGCAGGCAATACGTATTGCCGACCTCGGAAGACCACACTGGCATGCGCCCGGTCGGTGACGGCGAAGGTTTCGAAGGGGCCGGCCACGTCGTTCCATGACGCGGCGGAAGAAAAAAGATACCCCGGCGGACGGCGACGACGAGAATCCCACCGCCGCCGGGGGGAGGAGGAAGAACACTGCGCCTTACCTGTCAGGCGAACGGTCCCGAAGGCCCGTCACCTATACGGCAAGGTATTCTTCTCGTAGTTCCTTGTTGTCGAGCACTTCCTGGGCGTCACCCTGATAGGCCACCTCGCCCATGTCCACGATGACCGCGGTATCCGCCAGCCGGAGGGCGGCGATGGCGTTCTGCTCCACCATGACGGTGGTGATGCCCAGGCTCTTGACGTGTTCGACGATCCGCTCGATCTCCTGGACGATCTGCGGCGCCAGGCCCTCGTAGGGCTCGTCCAGGAGCAGCAGCTTGACCTCCCGCGCCATGGCTCGGGCGACGGCAAGCATCTGCTGCTCGCCGCCGGAAAGCGTCACGGCGTCCTGCCGACGCCGCTCCGCCAGCCGCGGGAAGTGCTCATAGACCTCCTCGATGCTCCAGCCGGTGCCCGGCGCGACCTGGGCAACGATGAGGTTCTCTTCCACGGTGATGCCGGGGATGATCCGCCGATCCTCCGGGACCAGCTGTACGCCGGCACGAGCCGCCTTGTTGGCGTTCATCTTGTGTAGCGGCTGCCCGGCGAGCCAGATCTCGCCCTGCTTCAGCGTGGGTTCGTGGGCGCGGGCAATAGTACGCAGCGTTGTCGTTTTGCCCGCGCCGTTGCGGCCCAGCAGGGCCATGATCCCGCCCTCCGGCACGTCGAAGCTCATGCCCTGGACGATGTAGCTCTCGCCATAGTAGGCGTGCATGTCGCGGCAGGAGAGGAAGGCCTGATTCTGGCCCGCACCCGCGGCCGCGGCGTTCTCTGCGGTAGCGCTCATTCCTTCGGTCCCCCTCCGAGATAAGCCTCGATAACTTTCGGATCGCCCTTCACATCCGCCGGTGCGCCGCTGGCGATGACCTGGCCCTGGGCCAGCACGGTCATCTGCTCCGCCAGGCTGAACACCACGTGCATGTCATGCTCGATGACGATCTTGGTCATGCCCCGTTCCGAGATCCGCTGCAGCAGCTCCACGGTGCGGTTGGTGTCGTGCCGGGACATGCCGGCGGTGGGCTCGTCCAGCAGTAGCAGCTTGGGGTGGGCCGCCAGGCACACCGCCAGCTCCAGCCGGCGCTTGTCGCCGCGGGCGAGGTTCTGGGCGGACTCGTAGACGTGATCGCCCAATCCCACCTCAGTGAGGATCTCGGCGGCCTCGTCGCTCACCTCGTTGCCGGGGCCGAGGTTCTCCACGCACTTGATGGCGAACTTGCCGTCGCGCTTGGCGAGGCGGGCGATGGCCACGTTCTCCAGAAGGCTCAGGGCCGGAAAGATCTGCGGCGTCTGGAACACCCGGGCGATGCCCCGCTGGATGATGTCGTGGGGCTTCATGCCGCGCAGCTCCCGGCCGTCGAACCGGACGGTGCCCTCGTCGGCCTCGATGAGGCCGATGAGCACATTGAGCAGTGTCGACTTACCGGCGCCGTTGGGCCCGATGATGGCGTGCACCGAGCCCTCCGGAATCTGCAGCGTGACGTTGTTCAGAGCCTGGAGCCCGCTGAAGCGCTTGGACACCCCCTGGACATCCAGCAGGAAATTGGAATCGGTCTGAGTCATGGATGCGGTCTCCTCCTGCTTAATCGGTGCGGCCGGCCTCGGCGGTTCTGCCACGCTCACGCAGCTTGCGCATGGACTCCGGGGAGTCCGGCACGTTGTGCCGGCGGCTGGGTACCTTCTGACCCAGCACCTTGCGCACGCGGTTGTAACCGTCGACGAAACCGCCCGGCAGGAAGATAACGATCAGCACGAAGATCGCACCCAGAACGAGCTTCCACAGCTCGCCGATTTCCGACTGCACCACGTTCTCGAAGTACATCATGAACGCGGCACCGATCATCGGACCGATGAGGGTGTTCACGCCGCCAATGACGGACATGATCACAACCTCGCCGGAGGTGGACCAGTGCAGGAACTTGGTCGCCACGTAGGGCTCGTAGACCACCATCAGCCATCCGGCCGTACCGGCGTAGATGGCACTGATCAGGTAGGCGGTCATCTTGTAGGCCATGACGTTGACGCCCGTGTACTCCAGGCGCATCTGGTTCTCCTTGATGGAGCGCAGCATGAGCCCCAACGGCGAGCGGCGTATCTGGCGTGCCATGGCGAACCCGATAACCACCAGCACTGCGGCCAGATAGAAGACGTTGAGGCCATCCATGGGCAGGCCGAAGAGATTGGGCTGGGCGCTCATGGTCAGACCGTTGTCGCCGCCGGTCCACTCCTGGAATATCGACAGTGCCGCGGCGTGGAGCATCTGCGCGAAAGCCAGCGTGAGAATGGCGAAATAGATGCCGGTGCGCCGCAACGTGAGAAAGCCCAGCACCAGCGCCAGCACGATGGACACGACCAGGCAGGCCAGCAGCGCGGGGATGATGCTCTCCGAGTAGTGCAGAAACATCAGCCCGGCCACATAGCCCGAAGTGCCGAAGAAGGCCGCGTGGCCGAAGGACAGGTAGCCGGTGAAGCCCAGCAGGATGTCGAAACCCAGAGCGAATATGGCCCAGATGACGATCTTGGTCGCCAACGCCTCGTAGCCGCCGATCCAGGTGAGCCACCAGGGCATGGCGAAAACGACGACTGCGAAGACACCGAGCACGATACCCTCGCGCGGCCAGGAATGCGGTCGATACTCGGTGCTCATTCCAATACTCCTTTCTTGCCCATCAGCCCGCGTGGGCGGACCAGCAACACGACGACGGCCACCAGGTAGATGACGATCTGCTGCACGGCCGAGTACTCGGCCGAGAACGACAGCGCCATGCCCAGCAGCATGGCCGACAGTAGCGCGCCGGGCAGGGAGCCCATGCCGCCTATCACCACCACCAGGAACGACGGCACCAGCAGATGCATGCCCACGTCCGGGGTCACCTGGGTAATGGGCCCCCCGAACACGCCGGCAATGCCGGCGATGAGTGCGCCGAGGCCGAAGACGATTGCGAAACGGGCCGTGATATTGATGCCGAGGAATCGCAGCATCTCGGAGTCGCGCATGCCCGCGCGGACCACCAGGCCGAATCGAGTGAACTGCAGCAGGGCGAAGAGCCCGCCGATGGCCAGGAACGACACGGCGATGAGGATGATCCGCCAGCTCGGGTAGAACAGCATGCCCTCGATGAACGGCATCCAGACCTGGGGCATTTCCTCGAAACGGGGCACCCCCGGTATGGTCGCGCCGGTGCCATAGAAGAGCATCTGTCCCGTACCCCAGTCCGGAATGGGATAGGGGATGTTGTTGGCGCCGAAGATCGCCTTGGCCCCTTCCTCGATGACCAGGGCCAGGCCAAAGGTCACCAGTATCTGGTCGGTATGCGGTCGGTCATAGAAATACTGAATGATGCCGCGCTCCATGAGGATGCCCACCACGAAGAGCAGCAGCGGCACCAGGATCACCGCCGCCCAGAAACCGATCTGGCCGCCGATGACCACCGCCGCGTAGATGGCGATGACATAAAGCGCACCGTGGGCGAAATTGACGACGCCCAGGGTGCCGAAAATAAGGGTGAGGCCCAGTGCGATGAGGGCGTAAATGGCCCCCAGCTGCAGCCCCGTCACCAATTGCAGGAAAACGTCGTTAACGGACATGGTCTCACCTGTTGATACGCCGCCCGCGCCTCCTTGCTGGGGTCAGCGTGGCTAAGCCGGCAGGGAACAGACGATCCGGCCCCATGGGGACCGGACCGTGGTTGCAGTTGGACTTAGGCCGGCTTGTACGGGCCGAGCTCCCCGGGGAAGGTATCCACCGGGTACATCACGTCGTCCCGCTTGACCTGCTGATGGATCTTGAGCAGATCGTACTCGCCCTGCTTCTCGTCCGGGCCCTTGCCCTGCACCACCAGGATGTCCTTGAAGCACTGGTGGTCGGCACCGCGGTAAATGGCCTCGCCCGGACCGGCACCGGTGAACTTGAAGTCCTCCAGGGCCTTGATGACCTCGGGCGGGTAGAAGGTGCCGGCACGCTCGCAGGCGTTGGCGTAGAGCAGGGTCTGCACGTAGCAGGTCTGCGCCGCCTGGGAGGGCGGGAAGCCGTATTCGTCCTCGAAGGACTTCACGAAGGCCTGGGAACCCGGATCCTGCAGGGTCCAGTTCCAGTTGGTGGAACCGAACACGCCGTCGATGTTGGCGGCGCCGGCACCCTGGGCCATCAGGCGGCTGTACAGCGGCACCACCACCTGGACGTCCTTGCCGTTCTTCTGCATGTCGCGGACGCCGAACTGCACGGCCTGGGTCAACGAGTTGACCATGTCCTTGCCGTAGTGGTTGAGCACCAGGACGTCGGCATCGGAGTTGAGGAACGCCGTCAGGAACTGGGAATAGTCCGTGGTACCCAGCGGCGTCATGATGTTGTTCACCGTCGTCCAGCCCTCGGCCTCGGTGAACTGCTTGATGGAATCGTACTGGGTATGACCCCAGGTGTAGTCGGCCGTGAGATGGAAGGCACGGCGGTCCTCACCATAGGTGCCCGCGAGGACGGGCCCCAGCGCCTTGCCCGACATGTAGGCATTGAAGAAATGCCGGAAGCCGTAGCGACGCTTGTCCTTGCCCGTGGTGTCGTTGGAGTGGGTCAGGCCGCACATGAAGATGATACCCATCTCCTGGGCCAGGTACTGCTGGGCGATGGCCGTGGCCGAAGACGAGCCACCGGAGTACATGATGACGCCATCGCGCTCGACCATGCGGCGGGCGCTGGTGCGGGCAGCGTCAGGGTTGGTCTGGGTATCACCCGTGACGTAGTCCACCTTCTTGCCCAGCACGCCCTGCCCGGTGAGAGAGCTTGGCGCCAGGGTCTCCAGCATGCCGCCGCCACCGTTGAGATGCTTGACGGCCAGCTTGTAGGCACGGAGCTCGTCGGCACCCTCGTCGGCGTAGGCACCGGTCTGCGGCACGTTGAAGCCGAAGGTCACGGTCTTGCCCTTTACCGGGAAGTTGCCGATGGGCTCCATGTGCTTCTCGGCCCAGGCACCACGAACGAAGAACATCGGTGCCGTACCGGCGACGACGGCGGTCGTAGTGCCGGCCTTGAGGAAGTCGCGGCGGCTGATACCCGCCTGGGTCGACTTCTTGTCGTTACGATCGTCGTTCTGGTCGGTCATGGTTCTCTCCTCTCACTCCCTTCGGATGGGTGTGTTCTTTTTTGATCGACGCTGACCGGTTCCCCTCGGGTTGCCGGCTGCGCCGTGAGACTCCGCCATGCGTTGATTGCCGCCCACGGCCGCGATCCCCGGTCGGCCGCGGGCGGCCCAACGCTCGCTCGGGCAGCAATCACCCAAGCAACGCCGGTGCCAACGGGCACTGTCTCCCGCGAAAACAAGGCATTAAAAAGTGACGCGCTGCAGCAATAAAATTCGCCGTCGGTCAGCCTGTTACGCAGAGAAACAAAACCTTCGGGCAACAGCGACAGAAATGGCGAAGGTCTGCGCCGTGAGGGGAAGAAAACGGCACCACGCGGCGCTTTCCGGAGCGCGTTACCTTGAGTAACGCCCTCGAAACTCATTGCTCAACCACCTGACACAGCGCAAAAATCGGGGCCATTAACGGGTGATTTTTCACACAGCTGACAGATCGCCCGGCAACATGCTCTATTGCACCGCAACAAAAACGAGGCTCCGAGCGGGCACGCTGGAACCGTCCAACGAGCGCTAGTCTTCAACTGTCGCGAGGAAAGCCTCGAAGAGCACGCCGAGCAGGGGCAGCTGGTCGTTGAGGGTGTGGCCGCTGTCCAGCAGATGGCACTCGGCGCGGTAGCGGCGGGCGTACTCCAGGGATTTGTCGACCGGAACGATGTCGTCGCGCCAGCCATGGACCACCGCCACATGCTCGGCTCGCGGCGCGACGTCCGCCTCGTAGCCCGGCATATAAAGCGCCGGGGCCATGAGAAAGAGCCCGGCCGGACGCCACTGGTTGCTCACCACCGCGGACACGTACCCGCCCATGCTGGAGCCGACCAGCACCAGGGGCGCCTCGCCGCCATAGTCCAGGGACTGGAGATGCGCGACACGCTCGTCGGGATCGCGGGTGAAACGGTAATCGGGACTATCCACCCGCCATCCGCGCCGCTGGGCCACCTCCCCCAGGCGGGTAATCTTCTTGCCCCACGGCCCGCTTTCCTTGCCATGGGCGAAACAGACCAGTCCAGTCATAGCCGTGATATGTCCTTGCCGTGCCGCGCCGACGCCAACGCGCTGGATCCGAGTGATCCAGGGGCGCCGGTGTCGCTGAAATCAGTGAGAAAACGGGTCCGGCGCGATGACGCCGGGCCACGGCGCCGGACCGATCCCCCGGGGCAACTTCCATGATGGACGCCACCCCGTGCTCAGGCAACCGCGCGCAGGGCCCGCCGGCAGGGCTCGGGCGGCTCCTTGCCGTCGTGCCCCGGGCAGAGGATGTAGCGCTCCACTGCCCGACGCACCTGCTCGACACCCAGATGCGGGTAAAGCCGCAGCAGCGCACCGGCATCGCGGCGGTACACCGCCCAGTGCGCAATCTCGGCGACACCGACACCACCAACCCGGTAGCGGCACCCACCCGGCACCGGGCAGTGGCCACAAACCGTCTCGTACAGCATTTCGAACACTCCCGATCCTCGCCGGCCCGTTCCGGCCGGGCGCGCATATTTCAGGGGTTGGGGATGGCAGGCTTATGACAGTGCGATGGCGATTCGGCAACGCGACAGCTAAATCGCGAGGCCGCTCACACTATTCGCCCGGCTGGACGCGGACCCGGCTGCCGACGTCCAGGCCCAGCGCGTCGAGCCGGGCCGGGTGGAGCTCCAGAGCGGCGGTGATGGGGCCCGGTGGCACATAGCCGCTGCCGCCCGGCTCCATGATATCGATGCCGATTACCCGGCCGTCGGCGTCGATCCAGGCGATGGCCAGCGGGGCGGCGACGTTGCGCATGTGAAAGCGTGGCACCACCGGCCGCGGAAAATGGAAGTAGATCATGGCCTCGCGGATCCGGTCGGCCGGGACATGCTGGAATCCCTGGCCGCGCTCACGGCTATCGTCGGCAATGTGCGCGGCATGGGCCTCGCCGTCGACGAGCACGCGCCCGACGGGCAGATCGGCCAGGCCGGCCGCCCCGGCACCGCCCGCGCATGCGAGCAGGACAAGCACCGCCAGTATGCAACTCGTTCTGACCACGCGCGCTCTCCCGATGGCAACCAGGGTCCCTTTTGCGGCAAGGGCGCCGCGGGATCAAGCCCTCGCGCCCCAGCCAGGCCTCGAAAAAGACCACATGGTCTTTTCCTGTTTCTAAATAGCCCATATAGCCTACAATAGGGGTCATTACCAAACGGAGGCGCCGTCATGCCGAACGCCAATGCCCGCCCGATGCCCGGCAGCGATCAGGCCAACATGGCCGCTGCGGGCCTGCGGACCTTTTTCAACATCGTCCGGGAGTGGGGCCTCAAGGACGTCGAGGCCCAGCGCCTGCTCGCCGTGCCCGCCACCACCTACAAGCGCTGGAAGCGCGCCCCGGAGCGGGCGACTCTGGATCAGGACAAGCTCGAGCGTCTGTCCTACGTCCTGGGCATCTACAAGGCGCTGCAGATCCTGCTGCCGCGGGCGGACGCGGCTGCCGGATGGATCAAACGGCCCAATGCCGGTTCACCGTTCGGAGGCGCGGCGCCTGTGCAGCGGATGCTCTCCGGACAGGTGTCCGACCTGTTCGTGGTTCGGAACTGGCTTGACGCCCAGCGCGGCTGAGCGCGTGTTCTCGATAGAGGACATTCCCGTCACGAGGATCGAGTGGCGCCCGAGCTACCGCGTGGTCGCCTCGCGCTTCCCGCCCGTGGGCGTATTCGACCGCGTCGCCGACCCGGCCGACCTGGAGGCCGTCTACCAGCTGGAGGCCATAACCAACCCGCGGGTACGCCAGGAAGCCGGGGATATCAGCCTCGTACCACCCCAGGAGCGGGTAACCGGCCCCGGCAGCACCCCGATCATGGCCGCGTTCACCCACCTCAACCCGGACGGGTCGCGTTTCTCCGACGGGTCTTTCGGCGTGTACTACTGCGCCCGGGTCGAGGAGACCGCCATACGCGAATCCGTCTACCACACGGAACGCTTCCTCGGGCTGAGCGACGAGCCGCCCATCGACGTGCAGAAGCGGGTTTACTGCGTGGACCTGCAGGCCCAGCTCCACGACATTCGGGGACTGGGACGGGAACGCCCCCAGTGGTATGACCCGGAGAGCTATGCCGGCTCCCAGCCCCTGGGCATGGCGCTGCGTTCCGCCGGGGCAACCGGCGTGGTCTACGACAGCGTCCGCCACGGCGGCGGGCAGTGCGCCGGCGCGTTCCGGCCCCGGGCGCTGATCCCACCGGCGCGCCAGTCCCGCCATCTCGCCCTGCGCTGGGACGGGCGTCGCATTACCGAGGTGCTGGAGCTGCGCAGCACCGGCGTGCTGCTGGACTGACAAGGGCGTGGCCAAACCGACGTGACTCACCTATGCTGAACGCGTCGGCGCCGCAAACACGGTCAATGGATCCATAGAATGAAGTCACAGGCGACCCTGGCGCCGTTGCTTTACGTCGCTTTCGGCGGCGATACCCGCGGCCGCAACCTGCCTGGCGAAGTCATGGACGAGCTCATCGCCATCGCCCAGGTGCTGCCTTCGCAGCAGCCGGGCGAGAGGCTGTTCGATCAGGGCGGCAGGACCGACCGCATCTACATGGCCCGCACCGGCCTGCTCAAGGGTGAGGTCAACAACGCCAACGGCCAGCGTCAGGTCATGGATTTCTATCTCGCCGGGGATTTCCTGGACATCCAGTCCCTGTTTACCCTGCGCCACCAGTGCCGGGTGGAGACCATAACCACCGCGACGGTGATCAGCCTGCCGTTGCGCGAGGTCCTGGCAATTGCAAGGCACTACCCGGCCCTACAGGATGGCCTGCACAAGGCGATCGGCCGGGAGCTGCTAAAGCTGGACCAGGTTATATATCAGCTGTGCCGTCGCCCCGTGGGCGCTCGCATCGCGTCCTTCTTCCTCGACCTCTCGGAGCGTTTCCAGGCGCTGGGCAACGAGCCGAGACGCTTCTACTTTCCGGCCCGCCGGGCGGACATCGCATCACTGTTAATGATGGATCGAGCCACTTTCACACGCGGCTTCCGTGAACTGGAACGGGACGGTCTCGTCACTGCCGATGGGAGCGAGTTCCGGTTGCTGGATCCGGAGGGGCTGCGCCACCTTTCACTGGACGACGAGCTCACGGAAACCCGACAGGCCCGTAAGAACTGAGGAGTGCTGCGCCGCGTGGTCAGCCGCGGCCGCCCCCGGCCAGCCGGTTCACCGATGGCACGCTCTGGCGGGAATCGGCGTCGTCCTCGCCACCGGACCCACCTTCGCTGATGTAACGCGCCACCAGCAGACAGTCCCATTCGCGGCGCGGAATGCCGGCCTCGGCCAGTGACTGTGCACCCACTTCCACGTGCGCGCCCTGATCCGGCTCGCCGTCGCGCACCAGCACCAGCGCCGGAACCAGCACCTTGACCATGTCGCCGAGCAGGCCCGCCTGATGACGCCGTAGCTCGAGAATCGCGTATTGATCGCGGCGCTTGTGGAGCGCCTCCACCCGTCCGACTAGCTGAAACATGCGCTTGCTCTCCCTGAATCCGAGGCCGGAGGCCATCCCTGTCACTCGGAAGCCTGCCAAAAGAAGCAGACGAAAACTGTGATAATCGTCAAGCCGCGATGCTTCTCACCAGGTGGCCGGGTCGGATGGGAGAGACCGCTAACCCGTGGCGGCCCGCGACTGCCCGGCGACGACGATCTCCGGCTCCAGGTCCACGCGCGCGTTCAGTGAATTGGTGATCAGGCAATGCCGCTTGGCCTTGTCCAGGCATTTCTCCGCCCGCTCCCGGTCCTCGTCGGCGGCGAGCGTGAGCCGCGGCCGGACCGAAAAGGCCACGAACCGCGTCACGCGCTCGTCGTCACGGTCCAGAACCGCGTCGACGTCGCAGCGCAGCCCGGCCCACTCAAGCCGGCTGGCGCGGGCCACGGCCCTGAAGGACAACACGAAGCAGTCGGCAACCGAGGCGACCAGCAGGTGCTCGGGCGACCACTCGCCTTCCGGGCCGCCGAACTCCGGCGGCGGTGCCGTATCCAGCCCGATCCGGTCGCCGGCGGTGACGCGCACGGTGCCCTCGGCGGCGCCATCGGCCGCGGCACTGTAATGATGGGGAAATGACTGCATATTGGCTCCAGATCCTCGCGTGTTGTCCGTGCCATATACCCTACGGGGTAATGGCCACCCGGGTACTTGATCCAGGTCAGGACGCGCCGGCATCAACGCGCGCCCGCCAAGGCCGGCCTCATCCGCAGCAGGACGCCTCACCCTGGCCCTGGCGGGCTTCGTCGCCGGCACAGCAATTCGCCGGGGCGTGATACACGGCCGCCTCGCCCATGGTCCGGAAGCCCTCCCAGGCCAGACCGTCCGGATCCTCGGACCAGTGCTTGTCAGAATGGGCATAGCAGCAGACCGCGTCGTTCTCTGGGCGATTCGCCGTGCTCGCCGCCACCGCCCGCTCGCGAAAGGCGTCCAGATCGTCCTCGTCGTCGAACTGGAAACCCAGGTGATCGACGCCCGTCCCGGCGCCCCGGGTGGAGATCGCGAAATTCACCGCCGGATCGTCCAGCATCCACTTCGCGTAGTCCGGTTTGGTCACGCTCGGCGCCTGGCCGAATAGCGCGGTGTAAAACGCGACCGAGCGATCGAGGTCGCGAACACTGTTATGCACGTGCAATCGCTTCATGATGCTTCTCCCTCTGTGATGGCGCATTCGCCGCCGGGCGCCGCGGCGCCTTCACCGCGGCAGCAGTTCTCGGTCAGGTAACCGATGAGCTCGTTCATGGCCTGGTAGCGGGCACGGCAGCGAATCCGCCGACCCTCCCGGCAGGTGTCGACCAGCCCCGCCGCCTGCAGCTCCTTGAGATGGAAGGACAGGGTGGCGGGCGCCGCCGCCACCGCCTCGCGTATCTCGCCGACGCTGGCGCCGCCCGGTCCCGCCTCGACCAGATAGCGGAATACCGAGAGCCGCAGGGGCTGTGCGAGAGCCGCCAGTCTGGCAACTGCTGAATTCATTTCCATATTTCTAGAATACTCGAATTAAAGGCCGCGTCAAGCGGCAACGAACACATGTGACTAAGCGTGGCTGTATCGTCAGTGATACATTATTCGGCAATCAACGCTGGTCGCGACGTCGTCCATGCTGGACACGCTCTGAATAACTGTATAATTGACGCACGGGGGCGGTCGGAAATGCCCGACGCCCGCCCCGGGCCAGCCCGACAGCGGATCCACATCCGCCTCAGCAAGGGGGAATTCCATGGCGAGCCGTCTTACGCCGCTATCCGTAGCCCTGAACGAAGACGGCAAGGAAGCCCGTCCCACGCCCCTGACCGCCTTCCGGGAAGCCCGGCGGTGGTGGCTGAAAGGCAAGCGCCTGAATCTCTCGGCCCTGGCCGAGGAACTGGGCGTGGGCCGCGCCACGCTCATGCGCTGGGTAGGCAACAAGGAGCTGCTGCTCGGCGAGATCATCTGGTCGCTCTACAAGCAGCTCTTCGACGAAGCCGTTGCCCGGGCGGACCAGGACCCCAACCTGAAGGGGGTCGATTATCTGGCCAGCATCTACTACGAGCTCAACGTGGAGATCATGCAGGCCGAGCCTCTGCGCCGGTTTCTGCAGGAGGACCCCCGCTTCGGGCTACAGGTGCTCACGTCCAACGTCAACCCGCTTCAGCAGCGGCTGGTGGACACCTGGCGGGACCTGCTGGATCAGCAGGTGGCCGCGGGGCACATCAAACCGCAGATGAAGACGGACGACCTTGCCTATTTCATCATTCGCATCGGCGAGGGCACGGTCTACAGCGACTTCATCTGCGACCGCCATCCCGACCCGGCGGCCGCCAACACGGCATTCCGGCTGCTGCTCACTGGCAAGGCCTCGTAAGCCATCCCGGCGGGACCGGCCGCCCGTCGTCTCCCCCCGGAAGGATCAGGCGGCGCGAACCTGGTTGCGGCCGGTGCGCTTGCCCTCGTAGAGCGCCTCGTCCGCGCGCAGCACCAGATCATTGATGCTCCGGTCGCCCTCGGCGAGCTGCGTCACGCCGAAAGTGGCAGTGAGGCGAAACCGCTGCTGACTGGCCACCACATCCGTGCGCTCAAGCTGCACCCGCAGCCGTTCGGCGACATGGGCCGCCGCGGCCGCCGTCGTCTCCGGGAGTATCACGACGAACTCCTCGCCACCGAGGCGCCCCAGGATGTCGCTCTCGCGCAGCTCCGCCCTGCAGATGTCCGCGGTCAGCACCAGCGCGGCATCGCCGGCATTGTGACCATAGGTGTCGTTGACATGCTTGAAGTGGTCGAGATCCAGGACGCAGATGGCGAGCGGCCGGTCGTGCCGACGTGCCCGATGCACCTCCTGCTCGAAGCGCCGTTCGTACTCCCGGCGATTGCAGGCCCCGGTGAGGGGGTCGGTGGCGGCCTGGCGCTGAAGCTCCTTTTCCAGCGCCCGGCGCTGCTCGATCTCCGCCTGGGCGCGTTCCAGGGCCGCGAACTCCCGGCGCCGAACCGCCTCGAAGCGGTAGGCCGCGAACAGCCCCGAGACGACCGGCACCATCAGGATCAACGCGAGAACCGTCATACCCGACCAGGTCGTATCGGGCGTGACCGCCGCCACGCTCAACAGCGTACCGGCCATGGCATAGACCGCCACGCCCGCCGATAGCACGAGCCGGTTCGGCAACAGCACGAACAGGCCGATGATCATGACCATGGTCAGGCCGACGATCCAGGGAATGTCTTCCGCCGGCGTGACGAAATAGAACAGGAAGAACAGCGTGAAGCCCAGCGCCTCCAACGGCGTAACCACCACGCCGGCCGTGGCAAGCCTCGGCCGGCGGCTGACCAGGGCGCCGCCGAGCGCGATAAGCCCGGCGAGAATCCCCCGTACCACCAGCGCCTCCACGAAGGTCTCGCTCAGACCGAACTGATAGAGATCGGTTAGGGCGAAGGCCATCCAGAGGCTGGCCCAGATCAAGAGCGCGTTGCGCAGGTACCGGGCGACGGTGGGCTCGACATACTGGCGATAGCGCCGCTCGGTCAGGGGGTCGATGAACTCGGCGGTCCACAGCGACAGCTGATAGCGCGGATTGATCTCTGTCTCTGCCATGTTCCTCTCGATCGGCGGCTGATCGGAATGCGCCGGATCCATGGCCTGGCTGCGTGATTCTTATTTCTCAGATTGTGACGCACGGACGCGCGAGATACGCGAAGGCCATCACAAAACGTCAGGCGCGCACCGTTTTGGGGCGCTCCGTGACCAGGCCCGGAGCAGCCGCGATGCTGGACTGTCTCGGCGCTCCCGCCCATGCCAGGTAGAATGGCGGGCCTTCGGGGAGCTGGAGCGGCGCGTGCGCCGGCGCCGGGGACTCGCGCTCCCGCCTGCCCGAGCAATCCGATAGACGCGGAGAACCCACGCCATGAGCCTCGCCGAACTGATCCAACAGCCCTTCGCCAGCGTACCGGAGCTGATCCGGGCGGCCGCCGCCGAGCACCCGGAAGCCATCGCGCTGATCCAGGACGATGAGCGCGTCACCTACCGCGACCTGGATGGTTGGATGGACCGGATCGCCGCCACGCTGCAGCGTGACGGCCTGCGGCCGAAGGACGTCATCGCCATCTGCGCCGGCACCTCGCCGGCATACGCGGCGGTCTACCTCGGGGCGCTCCGCGCCGGGGTCACCGTGGCGCCGCTGGCGCCCTCCGCCACTGCCGAAAGCCTGGCCACGATGATCGACGACGCCTCGGCGGCGCTGCTCTTCGTGGACGAAGCGATGGCGGAGAAGCTCGCGGGCGTCCGGGAGCGCATCGGCGCCGGCTGGATCACCCTGGATGGCAGCAACGCCGGCCGTGCGCTCGACGACTGGCTGCTGCCCGAGGGCGCCGGCCCCGAGCCGGTGGAGATCCAGCCCGAGTGGCCGTTCAACATCATTTACTCCTCGGGCACCACCGGCACACCCAAGGGCATCGTCCAGCCGCACCAGATGCGCTTCGGCCACGTGCGCCGCGGGGCAACGCCGCTTTACGGCATCGGCCCGGGTGCCGTCACGCTGATCTCCACGCCGCTGTACTCCAACACCACGCTGGTGCCGTTCTTCCAGACGATCTGCCTGGGCGGCACCGCGCTCATGATGGCCCGGTTCGACGCCCGCCGTTACCTGGAGCTGGCCGAGCGGCATCGCGTCACCCACACGATTCTGGTGCCCGTGCAGTACCAGCGCATCATGGCCGTGCCGGATTTCGACGATTTCGACCTCTCGAGCTTCCGGCTCAAGCTCAGCACCAGCGCGCCCTTCCCGGCGGAGCTCATGCGGGATGTCCTGGCGCGCTGGCCAGGCGGGCTGATCGACGTCTACGGCATGACCGAGGGCGGGGGCACGATGATGCTGCTGGCCCACGAGCATCCGGACAAGCTGCACACCGTGGGCCAGCCGTCGGAAGGCCACGACGTCCGCCTGATCGACGATGACGGCAACGAAGTCGGCCCGGGCGGGATGGGCGAGGTGGTGGGCCATTCCCCGGCCACCATGATCGGCTATCACAATCAGCCGGAGAAAACCGCCGAGACCGAGTGGTACTCACCGGAGGGCAAGCGCTTCATCCGCACGGGCGACGTGGGCCGCTTCGATGAAGACGGCTTCCTGGTGCTGATGGACCGCAAGAAAGACATGATCATCAGCGGCGGCTTCAACGTTTACCCCTCGGATATCGAGGCGGTGCTGCGCGACCACCCGGCGATCGCCGACGTGGCCGTGGTCGGCGTGGCCAGCGAGCGCTGGGGCGAGACGCCCGTGGCCTTCGTGGTCCCGGCCGCCGGCGCCGACGCCCGGCCCGCCGACATCATGAGCTGGGCGAATGAACGGCTGGGCAAGACCCAGCGCCTGGCGGCGGTGGAGCTGGTGGAGGAGCTGCCCCGCAGCGCCATCGGCAAGGTCCTCAAGCGCGAGCTGCGCGACGGCTATACCGGCCAGCCGGCCTGACCGGAGGGACGTGACGGTTCTCCGGGCGCCGTGTCAGCGGCGCTCGGCGAGGGCGATGAAGCAGCCACTGCCGATGATCAGCGCGATGCCGGACCAGGTCCAGGGATCGGGGAAGTCGCCGAAGGCGACCCAGCCCAGGGCCGTTGCGGCGACGATCTCCACGTAGTTCACCGGCGCGAGCACCGGTGCGGCGGCGTGCTCAAAGGCGCGGATGATCAGGAAATGCGCCAGCGCGCCGAATCCGCCCATGGCCGCCATCAGCACCCAGCCGGCGGCATCCGGCATCGTCCAGAAAGCCGGCACCATCACGCTCAGCACCACCACGCCGAACACGGCGGTGTAGAGCGGCGTGATGACCGGGCGGCCGCTGCCCGACAGGCGCCGCGTGGCCAGCTGATAGCTGCCATAGAAGAAGCCCGCGCCGAGCCCCAGCACCGAGGCCCAGTGGAAAACGCCCAGCCCGGGCCGGATCACCACCAGGGCGCCGGCGAACCCCAGCGCCACCGCCACCCAGCGCCGCCCGCCCACGTGCTCGCCGAGCACCAGTGGCGCCAGCGCCGTGCTCACCACGGGCGATATGAAGGCGAGCGCCAGCACGTCCGCCAACGGCAGATACGACACCGCCCCGAAGTAACACAGCGTGGTCCCCAGCAGGAGGGCGCTGCGCAGCAGCTGCAGCCCCCACTGGCGCGGGATCAGCTCCGCCGGACGCAGGCGCCCGGCGAGCAGGAGCGAAAGCAGCAGTAGATGGAACAGATAGCGTGCCCAGGTGACCTGGACGACGTGATACTCGCTGCTCAGGTACTTCGCCAGCCCGTCCATCAGCGGCAGCGTGCTCACGCCCAGGGCCATGAGCGCCACCCCGGCGAGGGGACGGACCGCCGGGCCGCTCGCGCCGGAGCTCGCGCTCGCTCCCGTTGCCGCTTCGCCGTCTGCCATGTCGTGATACCGCCCCCGAGGTCTCGAGAGCCGACACTCTACAACAGGCGAACCGCATCGGCAGCGGAGCGTGCAAGCCCGCCACGCCGGCGCGAGCTAGTAGAGCATGTGGAGCTTCTCGCCCGCCCGCACCACGCAGGTGCGATTGCGCGCCATGTAGGCCTCGGTGATGACCCAGTCGCGGTTGTCCCGCTCCCAGACCTGAAGCTTCACGGGCCGCGCCTGACCGCTCTCGAAGCCGCCGGAGGCCACCACCCGGAATCCCGCACGCCCCAGGGCGCGCTCGATGGACTTGCCCTCTTCACAGTGCAGCGTCGGCTTGGTGTTGGCGGCCAGCATCTCCGGCAACAGCGTCAGACCCAGCACGCCGGCAACCGCCAGCCCCATCAACTTGCGTCTCATGGCATCGCCCCCGCTCTGGCTCGTGCCTGATACCGACACTAGGCCAGCCGGGCCGTCGGCACAACGGCGTTTCGTCGGCCTGCGCATGAGGCGGTCGGCGGGCGCGTGGATTTGACACGCCCCGCGCAGTCGGCAAGGGTAGAGAAAGCTTCCTTGCGGCCCCCTGCCGCGCAACCGCGAGAGGATCTGGCCATGAAGACGCGGATAGTCAGTTTGCTGATGATCCTGGTCCTGGCGTGCGCAGCGCCGTTCTCCTTATCCGCCCAGGACAAGCTCACCATCGCCATTCCACCGTCGTTCGTGCCGTTCATGTTCAAGAAGGACGGCGAGTGGACCGGCTTCGAGATCGAGCTCTGGCGCGCCGTGGCCGAGGCGAACGACTGGGAATACCAGTTCACCACCATGAACTTCTCCGGCATTCTCACGGCCCTGCAGACCGCCCGCGTGGACGGCGCCATCGCCGCGATCACCATCACCTCCAAGCGCGAGGAGGTCATGGACTTCTCCCATCCCTACTACGACAGCGGCCTGATGTTGATGGTCCGCGCGAACAACGACAGCGTTGAAGGTCCCGACGACATCGAAGGCAAGACGCTGGCCGTGACCCAGGGGACCACCGCCGCCGAGTACGCCCCCAAGCTCGACCCGGCGGATATCAAGCGCTTCCCGCGCGCCGAGCAGGCGTACCTGGAGGTGCGTACCGGCCGGGCCGACGCCGCTCTCCACGACACGCCCAACGTCCAGTACTACATCCGCACGGCAGGTAGCGGCCAGGTCAAGGCCGTCGGTCCCAACCTGGAAGCCCAGTCCTACGGCATGGCCTTCCCCCAGGGCAGCGACCTGCGCGAGGCGTTCAACATCACGCTGCTGGCCATGATGGAAGACGGCCGCTACGACAAGCTCTACAAGGAGTGGTTCGGCCAGACGTCGGACTGACCCCGCCCGACGGGGGCGCCCGCACCCACGCCGGGGCGGGCGCCGACCCGCTAGCCAGGAGCCCCCGGGATGAACTTCAGCTGGGACGTCATCTGGGCCTCGGTGCCGCAGTTGCTGCAGGGTGCGGAGCTCACGGCCTACATCACGCTGCTGGGCATCGGCGGCGGCATGGTCATCGGCACCCTGAGCGGGCTCGCTCTGGCGTTCCAGGTGCCGCTGCTGCGCTGGGTGCTGTTCGTCTACGTCTCGGTGATCCGCGGCACGCCCATCGTGGTGCAGGCCATGTTCATCTACTTCGCCGTGCCGATGATCGCCCTCGGATTCGGCACCCAGCTCACCTTTTCCGCCTTCACCGCGGCCTCGGTGTGCCTGGCCCTCAACGCCGGCGCCTACATCACCGAGATCATCCGTGGCGCGGTGCTGTCGGTGAACCGCGGGCTGATCGACGCCGCCCTGGCCCTGGGACTGTCCCGCCGACAGGTGCTGGCCGACGTGGTCGGCCCCATCGCGTTCCGCCGCTCGGTGCCGCCGCTGGGCAACCAGTTCATCATCAGCCTCAAGGACTCGGCCCTGTTCATCGTCATTGGCGTGGGCGAGCTGGCCCAGCAGGGTGACCGGCTGGTGGCGGAGACCGGCCGCGCCATCGAGGTCTGGACCACGGTCGGCGTGATCTACCTGGCCATGACCTTCACGCTGGCGATGATCATGAAGCTGATCGAGAAGAGGATGCGCATCCTGTGAGCATGATCGAGTGCCGGCAGATGACCAAGCGCTTCGGCGACCACACGGTGCTGGACCGCATCGACCTCACCGTCGACGCCGGCGAGGTCGTGGTCATCGTCGGCGCCTCCGGCTCCGGCAAGTCCACGTTTCTGCGCTGCGTGAACATGCTGGAACGCATCGACGAGGGCGACCTGCTCGTCGACGGCAAGAGCGTGCGCCAGCGCAGCACCAACGTGCGCACGCTGCGCCTGGAAGCCGGCATGGTCTTCCAGCAGTTCAACCTCTTTCCCCACATGACGGCCCGGCAGAATGTCATGCTGGGCCCGCGCAAGGCCCGCGGGTATTCACGCGCGAAGGCCGGCGAGATCGCCGACCGGCTGCTCGAGCGCGTCGGACTGGTGGACCGGGCCGGCTACTTCCCGGACGCCCTCTCCGGCGGTCAGCAGCAGCGCGTGGCCATCGCCCGGGCCCTGGCGATCAATCCCAAACTGATGATGTTCGACGAGCCCACCTCGGCCCTGGACCCGGAGCTGCGCGGCGAGGTGCTGGAGGTCATGCGCGGCCTCGCCGAGGAGGGCATGACCATGCTCATCGTCACCCACGAGGTTCACTTCGCTCTGGAGGCGGCCACGCGGCTGCTGTTCATGGACGACGCCCACATCGTTCACGACGGCGATCCCCGGGAGATGTTCGAGAATCCGCCGTCGGAACGCTTTCGGGATTTCCTGCGTCACGTCCGTGAGTGAAGACGCTCAACCCGCCCGTGACAGTAACCGCGGCGGTTCGGCAGTCATGCGCTGCCTGCGCCGGCTCTCGGCCCGCCGGGCCACGGCGCCGGCGCGCAGACAGGCGCTGGATATGGCCGCGTAGAGGTCGCGGTCAGTCGCCCTGGCGACGATGGGCGGCAACCCCGGCAGGGTTACCTGTATATTGCAGCCCTTGAGCTCGGCACCCGGCTGGGCGTTGCGCTGCAGGGTCACCCGGATGGCTTCGGCCCCGGCGGCCACCCGCCCCAGCGCGCCGCGGACGCGCGCCTCGACGAACAGGGCCACGGCCCGGGTCATACGCATGTTCAACGGCCTGATGGTCAGCTTCACGGCGGTCTCCTCCCGTCTCCCGTGTCGTCCGAACACATTAGCCGCAACCGGCGTTCAGAAGAATCCGAATACCCTTTGATTTGAATTCGACATTTACGAACTATTGGCGACCCGCTTCCCTTCTTCGACGTCCGGCAGACGCGCCCGCACCGCCCGGTCCTTGCCCGCCTGCTTGGCCTCGTACAGGGCCTGGTCCGCACGGCTCAGGCTGATCCGCCAGTCATCGTCGCGGAGCAGTGCGAACCCCATGCTCGCGCCCACCTGCAGTCCGGGGGCCTCGGACAGCCGTATGGCCCGAACGGCCTCGCCGAGGCGTTCAGCCAGGCCCCGCAGCGCGACATCGTCCGCTTCACCCACCAGCACCAGGAACTCGTCGCCACCCCAGCGGCAAGCCATGTCGCCGGCACGGACGTGCTCAGTCAAAACCCGGCCCACCGCCGCGATGCCGGCGTCGCCGGCATGGTGACCATGGCGGTCATTGATAGCCTTGAAATCGTCCAGGTCCAGGAACAGCAGGCCGGCCCCCGTCACTGCCCCTTCGTCCAGCAGCGGCTCCAGGTAGCGGCGGGCGTAAAGGCCGGATAGCTTGTCCCGGGCCACCGCCTGGGTCAGCTGCTCGATCTGGCGCTCCTGCCGGCCGCGCTCGCGCAGGGTGTTGGCATAGTGCAGGCCGATGAACGCAAAGGCACCGATCTGGAAGCACATATACCCCAGCCCCAGGGTGCTGAACGGCAACAGATAAACCCCGAACTCGCGCAGCGAGTCGTGGACGCCGGCAACCAGCAGCAGGGCGAATCCGGCCAGATTCACCACCCGACCGAGCCCGCCGACACGGTCAAACATGACCCTGACGATGCCCAGACAGAACCCCAGAAACAGCACCAACCCGGCGCCGAAGAACCATGGCGCCGCCGCCCCGTAGTCGGCGAATACGGACATGTCGCGCACGGTCAACGCCTCGCTGGCGATGATCAGCGACGGATGCTCCACCCAGATGGACGCCACGACGGTGCCGGCGAATGCCCAGAGTACGTACCGAATCCAGTGCCGGCCGTGATGGCGCCGATCCATGGCCCAGTACAGGTTGATGTAGGCAGCGAGAGACAGGTAGACCGCGCTGAGCGCCAACCGGTACCAGAACAGGGTGTCGCCCAGGTCGCCCGTGAGGACGTCGAAGCGCACGGCCGCATCGGAGCCGATATAGAGCACGGCGAAGAGGTTCGCCAGCGCGAACTGCGCAGCCACCCCGGCATAGCCGTCACGCTGGCGCAGGGCCGCGGCCGTGAACACCGCCACGAAGACGAACAGCGTGAAGCTGATACCGGTGGCCATGACCTTGAGCCACAGCACGGCCATATCGCTCGTGGGAAAGGCGGCGAGACTGGCAGCCAGGTCGTCCTGTGGGGTCATGATGGCAGTGGCCCGAACTGGGATAAGCGGCGCTGTTTATACCATCGTAACCAGGCAATGTGACCGCGTCGGCGCATTCAATCGCATTTTCAGGCACCGGGCCCCGAACGCAGGTCATGGCGGCCTGTCAGGCATCAGACAGGGGAATCGAGGCACGATCCCGTGGGCGGCGAGACGGATTCCAACCCACCCGTTACAGCGCCTTCCGGGGCGCCTCGCGCGGCTTCCTAGTCAGCTTCCCCGGAGCGTTCGGCCGGGGCCGGTTCCAGCGCCATCCCGCTGGTATCGAACTCCCGGGGCGCTTCCTTCGGCCGCTGGCTCAGCGGCGCATCGTCCTCGGCGAGGCTCAGCCCGCTGATGTCCACCTGGGGCGGCGGGACGTCCTCGTGGGGCTGGTGGGGCCGGTCGGACTCGTCGATGGACAGGCTGGAAACATTGCTGGAGATGCTGCGCTCCAGCACCGTGCCGTTGGGGTCACCGGAACGGGCGATGGAAGCGGCCTCGTCGTCACCCGCGGGGGTCGATGCCCCTTCGGCTGCCGGTTCCTCGGCCGGGGGCGGAGGGGCCGCGGCCACCTCCTCGACGCCGGATTCCGGCGCAGCCGTCTCACGCTCTGCCTCTGGCGGCCGCGGCTGCTCGGCCTGCGGTCCAGGCTCGGACCCGGCATCCGCCTCGTCCCGGGGCGCCGGGGTATCGCCGGCATCGTCCGCCTTGACGAGCTCGCAGAAGGCGCCGGCACGTTCGAAGGCCGCGCGGAACTTGGTCGCCGTGGCGGCGTCCACGTTGCGCTTGACCACCACCGGCTTGCCGCTGAACAGCGCCTCGATCTTCTCCGCCGAGGCGTTGAACAGCGCCCCCAGCTCGAACTTCACCTCGTCTTCCGGCTTGGCGCCGGTCAGCGCCCCCCGGAAGACCACGTTATAGAGACTCTGGGTCATGTCTGCCTCCCCCTCCCGTGCCTGCAGGCACACGGTTACACGCGGGTGATGAGGCCGAGTCTACTAGAGAGCATGCCGGGTTTGCCGCACCGGACCGGACCGGCTGTAGCGGCGTCCCGAAAAACGGCGGCCCGTCCCCGCGGGCGCGGTTGAAGTCCCTGCCCGCGCACCAGACGTTGTAGACACGGACGATCGCGGCCGAAACCGACTCATGGTCCACCTCGGATGCGCAACCTGGCGGTTGCCGAAGACCCTGCAGCCAGACTTCCCCGGCGAGGGCACCCACCTCGCGCGGTATGCGGCGCGACTACCGGCCGTGGAGCTCAACAGCAGCTTCTACCGCCGTCACCGCCGCAGTCTCTATGAAAAGTGGGCCTCCGAGGTGCCGGAGGGCTTCCGCTTCTGCGTGAAGTTGCCGCGCGGCCTGACCCACGACCAGCGCCTGCGGAGCACGGAGGGCCTGGAACAGTTTCTCGGCGAGACGGCTGGCCTGGGCGGAAAACTCGGGGCCATCCTTGTACAGCTTCCACCCTCCCTGACATTCGAAGCCAAGCCCGCTGCACATTTCCTGGAACAACTGCGCGCGGGCTTCGGCGGCCGCATCATCTGCGAGCCCCGGCACGCCAGCTGGTTCGCGGACGAGGCGGAGGCGCTGTTGAAGGAGCAGGGGGTCAGCCGCGCGGCCGTCGACCCGCCGCCGGCGGACGGCGCCGAAAACCCGGGCGGCGACCCGGACTGCGTCTACCTGCGTCTGCACGGCAGCCCGCGCCGGTTCTACTCCGCCTACTCGGAAGCCTTTCTGGAGGATCTCGCCAACAAGCTCCGCGAGTACGCGGAGCATTCGGAAACCTGGTGCATCTTCAACAACACCGCCTCGGACGCGGGGCTTGCCAACGCAATGACGCTGCTCGGAACGCTGGACGACTTCGCCCCTGGCGTCGGCGGCCGTTAGCCCCATCAATGCCTCCGAGGGAAAGCCGCCATACGGTCTGTCGATTGATTAATGTCAACAGGATTCATCGACCCCGTTACTAGACTCTCCCACGGTGCAGCAGCCTGATCGGGCAAGCATTTCCAAACAGGGAGAGAACCATGAGAGCAAGCACATTATCCTCGGCTCTGGCGATCGCCATCGCCGCCACGGGGGTTTCCGGTACCGCCATGGCTGCGGAGAAACCGTGGATCGTCCGCGGCACCATGAGCGCCATGGCAACGGACAACGAGAGCGACAGCCTCCGCCGGATCTCCGGTACCCAGATCCGCCTGGACAACGCCACCAGCCTGGCACTGAACGCCAGCTACCTGTTCGGCGAGTACTTCGGCGTGGAGTTCGCCACGGCCCTGCCCTATGAGCACGACCTTGAGGGCAACAACCGCCTCCAGGGGCTGGGCGTGGAGGAACTGGCAGACGTGAAGCAGCTGCCGGCGACCCTGAGCCTTCAGGTACACCTGCCCACCGGCACCGCGTTCAAGCCTTATGTCGGGGCAGGCGTCAACTACACCTACTTCTACGACGAGGACTCGAGCGTCACCGGTCTCGACGTGGACATGGAGGACACCTGGGGCGCGGCCGGCCAGCTGGGCCTGGACGTCTTCCTGGAAGAGGACCTGCTGCTCAACGCCGAGGCGCGGTACATCCAGATGGAGAGCACGGCGGAATTCTCCGGCGCCATCAATCAGGACGTGGATATGGACATCAATCCCTGGGTCTTCAGCGCGGGGCTCGGCTACCGCTTCTGAACGAATCCGCCACGGGGCCCGGCAACGCCGGGCTCCGGCGTGCCCTGGCGACGCTACGACACACCGCCACGACGCCCCCGGATGCAAACGCCGGCAGGGTGGGAAAGCGAAGCGCTTTCCACCACGTGGCCTACCTGAAATGCCCTGCAGAGATCATCCTCGGCGTTTGGGTTGCCGGGCTCGCCACTGTCCTGACTGCCGTTCGGCACAGCCACCGCCCGGACGATTCGGGTCACAAAAAAAGGCCGGGCAATGCCCGGCCTTTTTCGTTGGAGCCTTGAGGCCTCGGTTAGCGGAAGAACACCAGTCCGCCCTCGTGGTCGGAGACGTACACCCGGCCGTGGGCGATGGCCGTGCCCGTGGCCTCGCCGACGGTGTCCTGATGCTGCATCAGGGTCGGGTTGGCCGGGTCGCTCCAGTCGATCTTGGCGACGCCCTCGGCACCGTAAGCGACGTAGAACAGCAGACGCGGCTCGTCGAGGACGTACCACTCGCCGTTGTCGTCGATCAGCAGCCGGTCGGCCGGGAAGTACTGCGGCGTCATGTACAGCGCCTCGGGATCAGAACCCTCCATACCCGGCTCGTCCTGCATACGGTAGGCGCCGACCGCTTCCGGTCGATAGTCGTAGTCGTGCATCTCCCAGATGTTGTCGGGAGCGATGCCATCCGGCAGGGGCGCCAGCATGTCCTCGATGCTGTAGGCGAGCAGACCGAAGCCGCCGTAGCTGTAGTAGACGTGGTCACCGACTATGTCGACATCGATGCTGCGGCTGTCCGCCTTGCCGACATGCAGCGTGCCGTCATCCTCCAGCTCCAGCTTGATGGGCTCGAACAGCTTCACCAGCTCCATGCCGTCCGGATCACCGTCCACCAGCAGGCCGGTCATGTCCACGACACCCACGCCGGCATGTCCGGCGGCGACGAAGGCATAGACGCGGCCGTTGTCCGAATTGGTCCACAGCTCGACGCCGGAGGTACGCCCCAGGCCGGGCCTGCCGGACTCGGAACCCAGGTTCGCGACCACGTGGGCGCCGCCGAGGGTCGGATCGACGGTAAGGTCATAGACGGTCAGACCGTTACTTCCGTCGGCCACGACCGCGTAGTCGCCGTGGAAGTCCACGTCGTAGACGTGGTCCTGCCGGCTGATACCGCCGACCGAGCCGCTCGCGGTGTTGTGCTCGTAGAAGTCCGAGGGCTGCGGGGTCAGCAGCAGCGGCGCTCCCGGAACACCGTTGCCGGCTTCGGCACCGCTGATGTCCACCCGGCGCATGCCGAGGCTCTGGGACATTACGAACGCCAGGCCGTTCTCCGGCTGGAGGACGTTGTTGTAGGCGTGCGGGGTCGGATAGACCGTGGTACCGCCCGCGTCCTCCGGATACTCCTCCATCAGCGTGTTGGCCACCAGGTGGACGTCATCCACGGGGCTGCCGGCGTCGTCGGCAATCCGCCACACGCTCATGCCGTGCGGCCCGTCGGAGACGTACAGGTACTGATCCGTGGTCGCCACACCCTGGGTATGGCCGATGGATACGTCAGCCGTCGCGGTACCGTCCGCCGCGGCGCCCACCTCGTCGGTGGTGGCGAAATGCACCGGGACGCTGAACCGGTCCGCCAGATCGGCCTGACCGAGATCGCCGAGGTCGAGGAAGTCCATGCCGCCGGAGCCGTTCGCCATGATCACGTCCACGTTGCCGGTGGCCGGATCGATTGTCGGCATCAGCTCGAAGGCGTTGCCGTGGCCGCTGATCTCGCCGGTCACCAGCAGGCTGGGCGCCTCGTACATCCACACGGGCAGGGACTCGTTGTCCTCCGGATCGTAGTCGCCCATGTCATAGGAGGTGACGAACTCGTAATCCGGCCAGTGATCGCCCAGGTCGCCAATGGTGTCGTTGTCGTAGGGCGCGCCGGCCTGCTGCCAGTTGGCGGCCGGATCACTGGCGCCGTCCAGAATGACCAGCCCCGCGAAGTGGTCGGAATAGAACACGCGGTCGTTGGCCGGATCGGCCATCACGTCGACCGTGCCAGCCTCCTTGAGCATGCCGGCCCCGAAGTAGGGGAACAGGCTTTGCGACTGCTGGCCGGTGGGCGCGTCCGGACCATGGGCCGGCACCGCCGGCGCGTAGCCCAGGTAGCTCAGGCTGGTCGGGTCGTTGGCGTCCAGCGCGACCAGGCCGCCCAGACCGTAGGCAACGAACACCCGCGTATCCGTGCCGAAGTCGGCGACGTCCAGCGAGCGGGCGTCGTAGTAGTACTTGCCGTAACGGTCGAAGTTCGCCCAGGGGGTCGGCGCGTCCGTATCGCCATGCCAAACCTCCAGGATCTCGAAGGAGGCCTGATCGTAATTGGGCATGCCGGTTTCCGGATCCAGGTTCCCGGTCTGGACTTCAGTGGCCACATCCATGTCCACGAACCAGTCCTCGGTCACCGAGGTGTCCGTGTACATGTTGTAGTAGCCGACCTTCGCCAGCGTGTCGGGATTGAACACGCCCACGCCGAGAAAGCCCTGGGCGGCGTACAGGTTCCCGTCATGCAGCTGGAGATCCTCCGGCCCGCCCCAGGGATGCTCACCGGCGAACTGCAGCGTGTAGACCTCGCTGTCGATCTGGAGCGTACCGTCGGCCTCGGTCACGGGCGTGGTGCCGAGCACGTTGGACAGGGCGGTGCGCTGAATACCGTAAGCCTCGTTGCCGATCCACAGCGTGGTACCGTCTGTCGCCAACGCCACGACGGGCCCGTTGGTGCCCTCGATCACCGCGTCCTCGACCAGGCCGCCGCCGCCCTCGGCGAAGGTAATGCCGTCCTGGTAGTAGTTCACGGGCACGGTATGGAGCAAGGTCGGCGCCGTCGGGCTGCTGATGTCCACCACGGCAACGCCGGCGCCGCCCAGGGCCACCAGCGCATAGCGCACCCCGCCGGACTCCACCAGCTCGATGTCGTGAATGTATTCATCCAGCGAGACACGGGAAACCGCACCCTTCGTGACCTGGACCGGTGTCAGGGACAGGTGATTGGCGACGTTGAACACCGTCCAGTCGGTGCCGCTGTCGTCCGTGAACCGGGCCGTGGCGGTGGTGTCGCCGCCGATCTGGCCCGCCTGCTCATTGAGATACGCCTCCTGGATATGCAGGGGCTCCACGGAGCTCCCGGAACTGCTGTTGCCGCCGCACCCTGCGAGTCCCGCCGTAAGCAACGCGGAGGTCAGGACCACGCCCAGCGTGCGTCGACTGTAATTTGACTTACCCATCTATTTCCCTCCCGGGAATCCGGAGTTATTCAAGTGTCCTGCGGGCCATGCGCGCCCGTAGCGCGGAATGTAGTAATCCGTCCGGGAGACTCGGTTGATACCAGTCAACTGATGGAAGCCGAAGCGAAACAATCAGACACAAACTTGATTTTCATCAACGGAACCCGGGCAGGCAGCGGTTGCCAGCGGCGAGCTGACCCACCCTTCACGGCCATTCGAAAACGTGGGATCAGGCGAGGGCGAAGCCGAGAAAGAGCGCGATGTTGTGCACGGCGTGCTGCAGGAAGGGCACGGCCACCCCGCCGTATCGCTCCCGGCTGTGGCCGTAGATCAGGGAGGGGACGACGACCAGGGCCGCGGTCAGGGGCGGCCGGTGGATCAGGTGCAGCAGCGCGAAGGCCACCGTGGCCAGGGCGTTGGCGCCGCTGACACCCAGCCGGCGCCTCGCCAACCGGGGCTTGTCCAGCAATTGCCCCTGAATGACCCCGCGAAAGAGCAGCTCCTCCAGGGCCGGCTGTACCAGCCCGGCCCCGAGCAGCAGCCAGATCAGCCCGTCCGCCGGCCGCGATGCGCCGGCGACCAGCCCGATGGACAGGCCGATGAGGCCGCCGCCGAGAATCACGACAAGGTTGAACGGCTCAGTGAGCTCGCGCAGCGACGGGCGCCGACCGATGACCAGGGCACACATCATCGCCGTATGATGCCAAAAGGAGGCGGCCGGCGTTCATGACGCGATGACCGCCTCGACGGCGCGTCTATTCCACGCTGGCCGAGGCCTCGGCCAGCACTTCCACCACGGGCGGCACGTTTAGGTAGAGCGTCTTGAACCGGCTCACCCGCCAGTCCTCGCCGTGGACCGCCTCGGCGAAGGCGGGACGAATGGACTGGTACAACAGGCGCACCGAGACGGTAAACGGCGGTGTAGCCCCGGTTACCGGCAGCGCGTAGTGCACCGTGTCCGTGCCGCTGCCCTCGGTACCGCCGGCCCGATTGAAGTCGGGGTCCCCTTCGACGCCGGCGGGCGCCGTATCCGGCTCGAATGTGGGGGCATCGGTGCGGAAGCCGGCGGGCGGTATGCGGTTGTCCTTGAGATAGTGGTCGGCCTTGAGCAGCACATAGTTGATGCTGCCATTGGTGTCCGCCATCACGGGCTCGTAGATAGCCACTTGCCCCGATGCGGTGATCCGGTCCCGATGGGGCTCGTAGCAGCCGCCGTTGTCGAAGCCCGCTGGCTTGTCGGGCGCCAGGCACCGCTCCGCCACGTGCGCCGCGTCCACGCCCAATCGGCCCCGGTCGTCGGGCACCCCGGAGGCGAAGACACGGGCGCCGCCGGCATCACGGACGACGACCTCCAGCCACATCCGGCGGCTCGGGTAGCTGGTCGGGAGCTTGTGGCCCGTGTGGTTCGTGATGGTCACCGAGAAGTCCAGGCCATCGCCGCTAACGCCGCCTATCCCCACATCCAGGCTCGCGGCGGTCCCAAGCATCCGCCGGGTATCCTCGATCTTGCGGTCGAAGCCGGCCACGCTGGTCCCCGTGTCGATGGCGAGCTCCTCGCGGTATTCCCGCAGCATGGTCAGGACGTGGGTGTTGCCCCCGGTGAAATCGTGGGGCGAAAAAGGGTTACGCTCCGGCCAGGCCGTGTTCACCGAGCCATTGGGACGCACGGCGATACGGGTCGTGAAACCGTCCTCGTCCGGCGAGGCCATGTGGCAATCCTGACAGCTGGATGCCCGGGGCCCGCCATCGCGGTAGTCGCTGTTCAGCCACTCGAAGTACGGCCCCTGCTCCAGGAACTCCTCGCCGGTGGGCTGGCCGGTATCCGCGTCCAGGGTGGGAGTGCGCAGGTTATGGCAGGTCGCGCACACCGCCGAGCTCCCCAGATGTTCGCCATGCGCGGGCGTATAGCCACTAACCTGCTCCATCGGCTGACTGACGGGGTTCTGGAACGGCCCGTAGATGGTCGGCGATTCGGCGTCGGCGTCGATGGTGTAACTGCCCGAGAACGCGGTTCCCAGGTTGCCGTCGTCCTGGATCTGGTGGCAGACCGTGCAGCTCACTCCCTCCCGCGCATGCATATCGTCCAGCGCGCTCTCGGCGCGGTAATAGCCGTCCGGGCCCAGGCCCTCGCCGGTCTGATGGGCGTGGGTCCGGGCCATGGGCGAGTGGCAGGTCAGGCATTTGTCCTCGATGAAGCCGGCCAGCTCGGGGAAACGCTCGCTCTCCTGGGCCATCACCGCCTGGAAATAGGGATCGTCGAAGCTGTGCGCCATCATGGAATGCCGCCATCCGGCATAGGGACTGATGTCTTCCCCCTCCGGCGAGGGCGAGACGCCGCCCGGCGCCGGCTCGCGCATCACCGCCGGCGACTCGCCCCGCGGGCTGGCGCGATGGCAATCAGCGCAGACGGAGGCGGGCGCGAACGCGCCCACGGCGTCCCAATCGGAGTCGAACTCGTCCAGCGCGTGGAAATCGTCGTCGCGAATGGTGCCGATCGCCGCGCTCTCGGGCATCGAAGCACCCTGAATGCCGGTGACGGTGAGCGTGAACGCTTCCAGGGACTCCGCGACAGCATCGTCAATGAGGCCGACCTCCACGGTCCTGGTGCTCTCGCCGGGATCGAAGACGAGCGTTGCGGCTTCTGCGCTGAAATCGATACCGGCCTCCGCCGTGGCACCCTCCGGCTCGACCGTGAAGCTGACCGGCTCAGCGGCCGGCTCGCTCAGCGTGGCGGTGAATGCCAGCGTATCCGACGACTCCACGGCCTCGGCGTCGGCGATCGAGAGCACAGGGAGCCCGGACGAATCGCCCGGTATCTCGCTCCCGGAATCATCGTCACCCGTGCCACCGCCCCCACCGCCACAGCCGGCGAGGGACGCGGAGAGAGAGAAAGCGGCGAATGCAATCAGCAGACGGGATAGGTGTCTTGAAGTCATCAATACCTGCCGGGGCTTTCCAACCCCTTGGTCCAGCGATCCTTTATTGAGCAGCCACCCGATCTGGTACGCCCGGGAGTATGCTGCTGGCGTGACACATTTTTAGCACGCCGCCGGACGGGAAAATGTGAGCGGGGTCAACCACCGCCGGAAAACACCACCCTCGCGGGGCTGGACTGGACAAAGGGAGGGCATGGTGAATCCCGTGTCATGGGATCGCCGTTACCGGCCAGACGACCTGGCCTAACGAGAGATGCTCCGCGACGGGCGCGCTAGACGGCCTGTCCCAGCTCGGAGCGCAGGCGGATGATCTCCAGGTAGACGCCCTCCATGTGGGGATTGACGTCCAGCGCCGACTCGAACGCCTGCAACGCCTCGCGCTTGCGATCCAGCGCCTTCAGGCAGAGCCCGCGCCCGGCAAGGGCCCCGAAGTGCCGGGGCTCGAGCTCGAGCACCCGCTCGATGTCCGAAAGCGATTCCTCGTACCGGTCCATGACGTAGTAGGTGGTCGCACGGCGATTCCAGGCCTCGGCGAACCCGGGGTCCAGCTCGATGACCCGGCTGAATGCCGCCACCGCGTCCTCGTGCCGGTCCTGGGCCAGCGCCTTCAGGCCACGCTCCATGGCCTCGTTCACCTCGGCATCGTCGTGGAGATACCAGATGTGCCAGATCTGCGCCTGGATGGCGCCGGCCCGCTGGTCCCGGCGGGTATCGAGCTGCTGCAGTTCCTCGAAGAGGTCATCCAGCCGGGGATCATCCTGGTCCGCCGGCAACGGCAGGGATGCTGCCAGAGACAGCACCGCGAGGAGGGCAATGATCGACGACCGCATGGCGTTACCTCCCGGGCCCGCGCCGGGATGAGCCCCGGCGTTGCCCTACCTGCACGGTAGTCCAGCCATGGAACGCATGCCAACCAATGGCGAACTTGCACGCCCATTCTGTACCTACTAGTATGTACTCATGAGCAAGCGTGAAGCCATACTGGAAGCCACCAAGGCCCTGCTCTGGGAGAAGGGTTTCGAGGCCACCAGCCCGCGGGACATCCAGCAGCGCAGCGGCGCGGGCCAGGGCAGCTTCTACCATCACTTCCGGAGCAAGCGGGAGCTGGCCGCCGAGGCCATGGACGAGGTGGTCGAGGACCGCATCCAGCGTTTCGAGGCCATCATGGCGGGCGACGCTCCGGCGGTGGAGCGCATCGGCAATTTCCTGGTGGATCGCTCGGATGCGCTGGCCGGCTGCCGCGTCGGCCGGATGGTCTGGGACGCCGCCGTTGGCGACGAACGCCTGCGCCGCCCGGTGGAGCGGTATTTCCGGCACCTGGAGCGCCGGTTCACCGAAGAGCTCCGGGGCGCCGCCGAGGCCGGCGAGATCCGCGCGGACGTGGACTGCGAGCGCACGGCCGCGCTCATCGTGGCGGCGATCCAGGGCGGATACACCATGGCCCGCGCCGAGCAGAGCCCGGAGGCGCTCAATCGCGCGACCGAGGGGGCCCGGATGCTGCTTCGGGCGCTTGCCAAGCAGGAATAACGCGGGACGCACCGGCGCCCTTTTTTTGGCCCGGAATTGTACCTAGTGGTATGTACATTCCCTGGAGTGCGCGGTATGGATGACCAACGGCTACTGGACAAGCTGACACAGGAGCTCGACGACCTGGCGGAACCGGGCTACCCCACCGATCGGGCCGATTACTCACCGCAGATGCTCGCCCATTACCAGGCCCGGGCCCGCGAGCTGCGTGCGGCGACATTCACGACGACGCTGCGCTGGCTCCTCGTCCGGCTTAAGGCTGTCGGCCGGCGACGCCGGCGTCGGAAAGATCAGGTCGGGGCGACATCGCCGGACTCTCCCGAACGGTGATGGCGCAGCGCGGCGGCGTTCCCTCGACACCGGGCGCCCGGCTGCGAAAGCCGGGAATCAGCGGCGTTTGTCCGACACGGCTACCGCCGCTAAAGGAGCACCTCGGACACGGGCCGGCGCACCGCCGGATCGGTGACGGGACCGTAGCCGAAGCGCAGCAGCAGCTGCGGGACACGCTGCACGCCCGAAACCGAGGCGAGCCGGGTTCGAAGCTCCGGCGTCTCGATGGGCTGGTTGAGATAGGACGAGCGCACGCCCTCCGCCGTGGCGCTCAGCAGGACGCGGGCCAGGGCCCGGCCGGTGTTGAGCCATGAAGGGCCATCGTCCCCAGCCGTGGAAAGCAGGCCGAGCGCGGGCGCGCCGGCGGCGATCTCCCGGTCCTGTTCCGCCACCTTGTTGCCCATGTCGAAGGTGCGCACCACCGCCGCGCCCACCGGCGAGAGCAGATCGGGCATGCCGAAGGCCGCACCCGATATGCCATCCCGCGAGTCGGCCCGCCGGGAGTGGATCCAGGCGGCCAGCTCCCGCCGGAAGCTGCGGTTGGCGAACTGGATGCGGTCCCCCTCCGCCACGAGGCCAGAGATGGCGGTTCGGGTGGGCTCGTCGGTGAAGGCGTCGAAGGACACCGCCAGCTCGTTGGCGGCGGCGCTCATGCGGTTGAGCAACGCGTCCGGCACGGGCCGGTCCTCGTACTGCCGGCGCACCGTTCGGCGCTCGGCAATGGCCTGGAACAGACCGTCGACAGCCGCCGGATCGGCGGATTCACCGCTCAGGCTCACCCGCGCGACGAGGTCGCCCTCACCCTCTTCCGGAAACGCCGCCACCCGGGCTCCGAGCCCGAAGTGCTGCAGGGCCACGACCAGTGTCTCGGCGGCGGCACCGCAGGACATGGTCAGCTCCCGGTCCTCCGGGTCCACCACGGGCAGGGCGCGGCGGCGGTCGGCGTAGACGTCGACGGTGTCCGCCGACACCCGGAACAGCCAGGGCTGGGTGTTGTGTCCGGAAGGCGCCAGCACCGCGTACTGCAGCGCAAAGCGCAATTGCTCCGCGCTGTCGCCGCCGGCCGGGAAGGCGGACTCGTCGATCCGCCACGCCTCGTCGAATGCACTCATGCTGTCACTCCTCACACTGACCACTGGCTCTAACGGGACCGGGAACCGAATGCCGGCGACCCGACCACCCACGTTCACGGCCACTATCACAGCAGGCGCGGTAGACGCCGGTGATCCAGGTCAACGATGGCGCGGCATGCCAGGCGTATTACTCACGCCCTGCCCGCGAAATCCGGCCCGGCGCGGCGGCAAAGCATTGCGCGACGACCCTGCCCCGGCGATCCGCTTGATTGCCATCAACACCCATCTCCCGGCAATCTGCGATTTTCCCGGGGCGGACCGCCAGAGTCCGGTTCCGCACGCCGCTTTCGCCGAGGACCACGGCCGATGACCGACGGGCAACCAACCAGAGACGGTGACACGGAAGAATCGACACCGTACCCCCGTGCGCCGGGGCGCGCGGTAAAGACCAGCCGTGCCACCTGGCTGATCTCCCACCCGGCATGCCTGGCCCACGACACCGGGCCGAACCATCCGGAAAGCCGGCGACGGCTGGAGGCGGTCCTCGCGGCGCTGGAGGCGCCCGGCTTCGAGGCCCTGGCGCGGCGTGACGCCGTGCCCGCCACGCGAGAGCAGCTCGGCCGCATCCACGACCCGGCGTACGTCACCGCCGTGCTGAATGCCGTGCCCTCCAGCGGCTATCGCGTGCTGGACGCGGACACCAGCAAGCCGATGGCCGCGATCGCCGCCCAGGACGAGTCGGCACTGATACCGGACACCGTCGTCTCGCCGGCCTCGGGCGAGGCGGCCCTGTACGCCGCCGGTGCGGTCTGTCGCGGGGTGGATGCCGTACTGGGCGGGGAGGCGCGCCGGGTCTTCTGCGCCGTGCGGCCGCCAGGGCACCATGCGCTGCGCGCGCAGGCCCTGGGGTTCTGCCTGTTCAACAACATCGCCGTGGCCGCGGCCCATGCGGTCGCGGCGCACCACCTCAAGCGCGTGGCCATCGTCGATTTCGACGTCCACCACGGCAACGGCACCCAGTCCATGGCTGACGGCCGTCCGGAGTATCTCTACGTCTCCATCCATCAGCGCCCGCTTTACCTGGAGAGCGGCGGCCGCGAGGAGAACCGCCCCGGCAACATCTGCAACATCCCGCTGCCGCCCGGCAGCGGTTCCGCGGCATTCCGCGGCCGCTTCTCCACCGACGGCCTGCCGGCGCTGTTCGATTTCGATCCGGAGCTGATCCTGATATCCGCCGGGTTCGACGGCCACCGGGACGATCCGCTGGCGGACCTGGGCATCACCGAGGAAGACTACGCCTGGCTGACCGGCGAGCTGGTGGCGGCGGCGAACTACTCGGCCGGGGGACGCGTTGTCTCGGCCCTGGAAGGGGGCTACAACCTGGAGGCCCTGCAAAGATCCGTGGCGGCCCACGTCCGCGCACTGATGGACTGACCCATCGACCGGGGGGGGGCGGCGCATTACGCCGGCCCACGGAGGGGCCGGCGGCCGGAGTCTATCCCAGCCCCTGGGCGCGGGCTGCCTCGCTCGCGCCGAAACGCACCACCCGGTTGCGGCCCTGGCGCTTGGCGTCGTAGAGCGCTCCGTCCGCCTCCGCCATGAGCCGCGCGGCATGGCGGTCCGCCAGGGGGACATCGTCGTCCACCAGGCGCACGCCGATGGACACCGTCACGATACCCTGATGCGTCCCCTCCGACGGCAGCGCCAGTCCTTCCACGTCCTCGCGGATGGCCTCGGCGATGGCCTCGGCGTCCTCCGGCGATTCCACCATGAGCAGCGCGCCGAACTCCTCGCCGCCCAGACGGAACACCAGATCGCCCGTGCGGCGCATGCACCGGCGCATGACCTCGGCGATCTGCTTGAGCACATCGTCGCCGGCGGGATGGCCGTAGTGGTCGTTGTAGGCCTTGAAGAAATCCACATCCAGCATCAGCAGGCCGAAGTGCCGGCGTTCCCGGTGGGCGCGCTTGATCTCGCCGGGGAAGACGCTCTCGAAGTGGCGCCGGTTGTAGAGTCCGGTGAGCTCGTCGGTGTGAGAGAGCTGGGTCAGGCGCTCCCGCGCCGCCAGCAGCCGGTCCGCCGCCTCCTCGCGGGTCACCTCGTAGTAGTAAAGGAAGGCGAAGAAGGAGAGCGTTCCCACCAGGACGTTCAGCACGGAGGTCAGCGCCGCTTCGGCGGACACCGGGTCCACGACGGCGACGTCCACCCCGACGATGAGCACCACCAGCAGCGTGTATGCCACGGCGTAGCGGACCCCGGAGCGAACGCCTTTCAGGAAGAACGCGAAGGGGTAATAGAGCGCCGCCCAGATGGCGGCGGCGTCGTTGCGGTACTCCACCGCCAGGAAGAACGCCAGGCCGAACAGGGCAAAGAGGTTGATGAGCGTGGCGGTGCGCTCGACCCGGTGGAAGCGGCGCAGGTCGATCATCAGCCCGCCGGCGGCCACCACCCCGAAGCCATTGACACCCGCGAGCGCATTGAATCGGTCCGCGGTGATCAGGTGGAAGGTGAAAAAGAACGCACAGATGCCCGTGGAGACCAGCAACAGCACGTTCATCAGGTACACGCGCCGATACTCCGGATGATCCGGATCGGTGTGCCCGTTCAGCGTGACGAAATTGTGCCAGGCCCGTCGAAACCGACTCAGCGGCACCCGGCCGGGACGGCCAGCGACATATTTACTGTCGAGCTCCGCCATCCCGCCTCCAACGACCCTGTCCCATAATCGTGAAGTCCATTCATTCGTCCAGACGGGCCGGTACCCCCCGGCCCTGGCGCTTCGCGTAATCAACTACCTGGCGAAACGCGCTTTTTTATTGCTTAGCCGCGTGACGATACCTCAATAACGGTCCAATGGCGAAATATTGCGCCCAATGCGCGGCCCGAGACGGTTGCCTCGGCCGCCGACACGGGCCATGCTTTCGCTGAGCGTGACGATCCGCGTGGAACGCGGTTCAATCGCGCGAACAAGAACAAGACGGGCAACAGGGAGTGTGCGCCATGCCGGCCTATCACGAGATCCGCTCCGAGCTGAAAACCGGCGACCTCATCCTCTTCTCGGGCAAGGGCGCGGTATCCAACCTCATCAAGCTCTTCTCCGGCGGCAAATGGTCCCACGTGGGCATGGTCCTGCGGATGCCGGCCTTCGATGACGCCGTGTTGCTGTGGGAATCCACCACGCTGGGCGACATCGACCATTTCGAGTTCGACAAACCCACCAAGGGCGTCCAGCTCGTGCCCCTGAGCCAGCGGCTGAGCACCTATCGGGGCGAAGCCAGCTGGCGGCAACTGAGCAAGCCGCTGGGGGACGACATGGTCAAGGCGCTGGCCCAGCGACGAAAGGAGCTCTCCCGCCGGCCCTACGAGCGCAACGAGATCGAGCTGCTGCGCGCGGCCTGGGACCGCGTCGGCGGCACCAGCGGCGGCGAGGACCTCTCCAGCGTGTTCTGCTCCGAGCTGGTGGCCGAGGCCTACCAGGCCGTCGGCCTGCTGGAGGAATACCCGAAGGGGCTGCCGTCCAACGAATACACCCCCATCGACTTCTCCGACCAGCGCGGTTTGAAGCTCAAGGGCGGCTACAACCTTGGCGAGGAAGTCGCCATCAGCGGCTGACGAACCCGTCGGGAGGGTCAGCGGCACGAACGTGGTGCGCAATCGCCAAGCGTTGCGCCGAACCGTGCTGGCCCGTTGAACAAGGACAGCCGGAAGGGCGAGGGCCGCGCCCCTGCCCTCCCGGCGGCGCACCGGTTGCAGTCACGCCGCAAGCCGCGCGATCCGCTCGGCTGCCTCGTCGAGGGCGCCCCGGGCGGCGTCCTCGCCCATGGCCAGGCCCTCGGCGCGGATGAACTCCACGTCCTCGATGCCCAGGAACGCCAGGAAGTGCTTGATGTAGGGCGTGACGAAGTCCGCGTCGGTGCCGCTGTAGCGTCCGCCGCTGGTCACGAACACGTAGGCCCGTTTGCCGGTGAGCAGACCCTCCGGCCCGTTCGCCGTGTAACGGAACGTGGTCCCGGCCCGCGCCACGTGGTCGAACCAGGCCTTCAGCGTGGAGGGCACGTGGAAGTTGTAGACCGGCACGCCCAGCACCAGCACGTCGGCATCCAGGAGCTCCTGCACCGCCGCGTCGGCCGGCTCGGCCTCGCGCTGCTGCCCCGGCGTGCGCTCGGCGGCCGGGGTCAGGGCGGCGCGGAAGCGCTCGTCCGTCAGGTGGGACAGGGGCTCGTCGGACAGAATGCGCCGCGTAACCGCCAGGTCCGGCGCCTGCCGCCGCCAGCGGGCCACGAAGTCGTCCGCCAGCCGGGACGACTGGCCGTCATTGCCGAATACGCTGCTGTTGATCAGAAGAAGCTTGGTCATGGCTCACCTCCATCGAGTTGGTGAGGCCATTTAAGTATTCATTGGAGCGATATAAAATCTCAAAATATTGGCCTTATTCATCGAATGGATCGATCCCATGACGGCACCCCGGATCTCCCTCGAACAATGGCGGGCCCTGGTGGCGGTGGTGGATACCGGGGGCTACGCCAACGCCGCGGAGGCGCTGAACAAATCCCAGTCCACGATCAGCTATGCCGTGCGCCGCATCGAGGAGCTGCTCGGGGTAGCGCTTTTCACCATCGAGGGCCGCAAAGCCGTGCTCACGGCTGCCGGCCGGGTGCTTTACCGCCGCGCGCGGACCCTGGTGGAGGAAGCCGGCCGCGTGGAGGCGGCCGGGGCCGGTCTGGCCGGCGGCTGGGAGGCGGAGCTGCGGGTGGCCGTGGAGATCCTCTTCCCCACCTGGCTGCTGCTGCGAGTTCTGGATGCCTTCGCCCGGGAGCATCCGGAGATGCGCATCCAGCTCTTCGAGTCCGTGCTCGGCGGTACGGAGGAACTGCTGGAGCAGCGGGAGGTGGACCTGGCGGTGACCGGGCACCTGCCCGCCAGCTACGCCGCTGATCCCATCCGGCACGTACGCTTCCGCGCCGTGGCGGCCCCCTCACATCCCCTGCACAACCTCGGCCGGAGCGTGGCGCTGTCGGACCTGCGCGCCCACCGGCATATCGTCATCCGCGACACCGGGGTACGGCGCACCCGAGAGGGGGCCTGGGACTTCGCCGGGGCCCGTTTGACCGTCACCAACAAGGCCACCTCCATCCGCGCCCTGACCCTGGGCATGGGTTTCGCCTGGGTGGCCGAGGACATCATCCGGGAAGAGCTCGACAGCGGGGCGCTGAAACCGCTGCCCCTGCGCCACGGCGCCGAGCGCTGGGGCTGCCTCTACCTGGTTCAACCGGACCCGGACGCCGCGGGGCCCGGCGCCCAGCGGTTGGCGACGCTGATTCGGAAAGGGATAGCGGGCCTGAACCAGGGAGGCGCCCATCCGGCCGGGTAGCATCCCGGTGCCGTTTGCTGGTCGGCGAGGCGTCGGACGGAAACAGCGAGAGACCCCGCAACGGACATTGGCCAGCTGAAACGCCGAGCCGGGCCCGGCCAGCATCGCCACCCGCAGGCCGTCTGACGCGCCCGGCGTTCGCGTAAAGCCGCCGGGTAACGGGCAGGCCGTGGACGCACCGAACACCGGGAACGGGTCACACCGACCCGAGCACGCCGGCTAATCCGTGGTCGGCGCGCCCTTCGGTTCACCCTGTCGCAGGCGCTCGACTTCCGCGGTGAGATCCTCCGCCACGTCCCGGACCTGCAGCAGCTCATCCTGGAGCTGTACCAGCATGTCGCGGACGTCATCGGCAACGCCTTCGATCTGTCCGCCCCGGATTATCAACATCGTCGCCTTGGTCGCCGCCAGGGCCCGGTCTATGCGCTCGATCATACGGTGCTGTCCCCCACTAACCCCCAAATGCGAAACAATTCACAGCGACCAAGATACCGAAGGCCGGGCAGCCGGACAAAGATTATTGGGTGTACCTATTTTGATACACGACAGCAGGCACTCAAGATCCGATGAGCCGGGCCAAATCCGCCAGGCGGATCCGCATGCAGCCGGCGGGTCGTGGAGGCAGACGATACCGCGAGGATTCGGGCCCAGGGAACGCAGGACGCGCCTGATGCCTTCTTACGCCGGCTGGCACAGTCCTGAGTGCTGAAAAGCAACGATGATAAGTCGGCAGCGCACTAAGACGGTATGGGATGATTTGGTTGAGACAGGCGAGGACCGGAGAACCTTTCGCCCTGGACCTACCTCGCGAATTTCCCCCTCGAGCTCGCCAGAGGAATGGATCCGTCCCAATCAGGGGCGCCGAAGCGGCTTGGTCACGCGCGATCGCAGCTAAGGGACCTCTCCCGGGGGCCGGATCGACCGATTTAGCCTGGATGCCCTGGCGAACATTCCCGTGCGAGAATGCTAACGCGTCGGGGGTGCGCAGAACCACTAGCGACATACCATCCCCTATTCCGCGATCAGACCTTCTGGTTCACGCACGCCGCCCGAAGGCAGTAGGCGGGCGCGCTATAATGGCATTCTTCGTATCACAATCGGCCGGCTAAGCGCTAAGAACGGTATTAATCCGGTCGGTAATCACTGCTCTTTCCGCGAGTTGCGTAGGTCCGACCCCAGCCTTGCAGCCTTGGTCGATCAGGGTGGTGCGCAGAGGCCAATGCCCACCCATAGCGGTCGCTCAATCGGGCTATGGTAATATCATTGGAACCGAATATCCTGATCACAGAATAGATAATGGATACAAACTCCGACCGATCTACTTGGGCGCGGCAACGTAGGAATTTGGTCACGGTGTCATTGGCACTTGGCATTTACGGGCTGGCCGGCGGGCAGATTAATTCGGTTACGCTCGGTGGCGGAGGTGTTGTGCTAGAGACACCGGATACGATCCTCCTGATCGCGCATTTGTCATGGCTGTATTTAGTGTGGCGCTACTGGCTGTACTCGCGCGAAGGGCACGCTGAAGTTCAGCGAGTAGTGGAAAACTACTTCCAATCGTCAGATTGCTATCAACGCCTCGTACAAGATGAAATCAATAAATTTCAGAGCGAATCAGGAATCAAATATGCGGAGGGCTGGCAACAAGCCGCGATAGAGGACGACGACCAGAGCGAATTTCACGCGATTCCAATTGAAGAGTCAATTAGAAAATATTGGTTTAGCCGTACGCTTGTGCTGGAGGTACATAACCCCAGCGGTGAGTTCCACCCGGACAGAAAGGAAGTTGAGCTTCCATTCCTCAGATACGAGTTCTGTGTGGCTATAGCAGGGTTGAGGGCGGCACTGGGGCACCACTTAGTCTCAGATATCTACGTGCCGTATGCGGTAGGGACATTTCCAGCGTTTGCGGTTGTCTGGCAGTGGCTATATGTGTGACATGTCGTCCACGCAGATGCTCTCAGGCTCGCCCGGTTTAGGGCCACGTCAAATGGGGCGCTGTTGGCCGCAGATTGACCGCGTGGGCGGCCCCAAGCGGGCGCGGGGTCAGTTGTAACACTCCAACACTTGGACTGCCCGCTCCCGGCCGGTCGCTCGCGCGATGTCGGAATGTTACAACTGACCCTAGAGCGAACCGCGCTTTATACCTCGCTCCGGTTAGCCCTCCGGCATGACGATTGCTGGGAAAGGTGGTGGGTGGCGTACTTCATATACGAGAACTGGCAGGCCGGCCCTCATAAGGCAGTTTTGCATACGGGAGCTTGCGCCTTCTGCAAGGAAGGCCGGGGCCTTGCTGGCGGTTCGGACCCCAGACATGGGCAATGGCACGGCCCCTTTAATTCGTACCCGGAAGCTCGAGCCTGGCACATGGAAATGCGAGTGGCCGTGCACAAGGAATGCCGTTGCGTCGCGAGGTACGTGTGAGGGTCGCGATCATTTAATAATTCTAGGGGGGAAGGGTAAATGAGATGGGGTGTTGCTGCTCTATTAGTCGTCTTGATGGTGTCGGGGTGCGCGGCGCCACGATATTCCGGGACGGCATCGGAGCCATCCGTCACACGGGTGACCAAGGAAGTTGTGGTCATCCGTGACGATGCTACAAAGCGTGGTTTCCTTGAGGCTATAGAGCACTGGCTGGCCGAGCACCAATATGACTACACCGTAGCGCCGGATGGTTCCAAACACGACTTGGATAAGCTCACAATCGAGTATGTCGGCTACTGGAAATGGGATTTGGCCATCTACCTCAGCCGCGCTGAGATCGAGATGTTTCACGGAGGCCAAAGGGTTGGGCGCGTCAACTACCGTGCGCCGAACACCCTGAATACCAATAAGTTCGGGACAGGGAGCGATAGGGTTGCCTACATGATGGACGTGCTCTTTGGGAAGATGACGCCGGAGGAGGCAACCGAGGTAGTAAACGCGCCGGAAGACGAGGAGCTTGGACGTTGACGGCCCATTAATGCTACTGACACCCCGCTAACGATGGTCGCAGCCACGAGATGCCCATGTGAACCGGTCCAAACGCGGGTATTTGGCTGGTGGGGGATCTGCCCCTTTGGCCTCATTTTGTCGCCGGCAGAAGACTTGGTGCTAGGAGGAAAGTGTCGCTCCTCGACCCAGAGCGGTCAATCGTTCCATTCAATCGTGTTGGCATGTGCGACGCGACCATTTTTCCATCCTTCTCCTCAAGTTTGCGCAGTCGCTTCAGCTCAGAACGGCTCGACCGAGATCATGCATAAGTTTCGCTTGCCTGTGGATCAAATCTACACATGGATACAGGTTGTTTAGGTCCGCGTTTGGCTCAGGTCAAGTGGATCTACCTTGAAATGCTTCTTAAGTGAAAAGACTTTGGTTTCGTACCAGCGCTTGACCCGCTCTTCATACTCGCGTTGCGCTGGCTGGCCGGCGCTTGGCACATCACCCACGTTGATATCCTCGAAGAGTCGAAACCACGGATAGACGGAGTCTCGGAACAGCGTTTGGAAAAGCTGATGATCAATTAAATCCTCGTCAAGGAGCTTGTTGACGTCTGAGAAAAAATGACAAACCTCTGCAAAATGCTCGAATGTCTTCTTTTCTTCGCGCCGAAAAACGTCTAGATTAACCGTTGCGCGATGGCTTGATTCGTATGACAAAAGTCTCGCATAAAGATAGTCCCATGCGGTCGTCCTGTGCGCGCGCATTTGTGCACTCGTCCATCGGTCAAGCATATCTATGGTTAGACTCCTTTTTTCTCTAGTATTTTGTGCCTCTCGCTGTGCCTGTAACTCTTGCAACTGTTGCTGCTGCGCGATCCTGGCATCACGCATTTCATCAGTTGTGTGAGAGAGCTCCTTGCTTTGAATGGAGATGGTAATCATGAGGGCAACTAAAGTAAGGAATGTTAAAACCGGGTTCACTGTTCCGCCGAAGAAATCGCCAAACTGCGCCCATAATTCTTGGTCTCGACTGATGGGAGCCCAGAATATGGTCATGTATAGTAACAGAATGCCGATAACGAAAACTAAGGCGAAAGCAGTAATTAGGAGCAAAGAGAAGCCCAGCGCTTCTCCGTTAAAATGCCCAGAAGTATACTCTTTCCCTCGGCTGGACGTTCCACTTTTTGGAATCATTTGTTTAGACCCTTAGGCATGTGGGATACGGTAAGTAATGGGTGGTGGCTTCGCGTCTCCCATTGGAGCACTGCATTCCGCTTAGTGGTAGCTTCTGGTCTCGGATCGACCGCGGGGGCGGCGGCCGCGTGCGACAGCATGCTTAGATGATTGTCTGTTCGGCTAGCGCGAAAGCTTGGTCGACGTCGACACCCAATTTGTGGATGGTGCTTCGGAGTTTAGTGTGTATGAGCAGTAGCTAGACAGCCAAGAGGTTGCCTGTCCGTCGATAGATGAGCGTAGCTATTGAACCGCCCCGGCATTCCCGGAGACTCGAGACTTTGAGAGGATCGAGTCATGAGCACATCGACGAGGTATTCCCCGGAGGTTCGCGAGCGGGCGGTTCGGATGGTGCGCGAGCATCAGGCTAGCTACAGCTCGCAGTGGGCGGCGATCGATTCGATAGCGTCGAAGATCGGCTGCACGAGCGAGACGCTGCGCCGCTGGGTGCGCCAGAGCGAGCGCGACAGCGGTGAGCGCGCAGGCCTGGACACGGACGAGCGTGAGCGGCTCAAGGCGCTTGAGCGGGAGAACCGTGAGCTCAAGCGCGCCAACGAGATCCTGCGCAAGGCCTCGGCTTTTTTCGCCCAGGCGGAGCTCGACCGCCACGGGAAGTGATGATGGCGTTTATCGACCGCCATCGCGAGGTCTACGGGGTCGAGCCGATCTGCGCGCAGCTGCCGATCGCCCCGTCGACGTACTACGAGCACAAGGCCCGCGAGGCCGATCCCGAGCGGCTGCCAGCACGACGCCAGCATGACGCCTGGCTGAGCACCGAGATCCGTCGGGTCTCGGAGGAGAACTTCCGCGTCTACGGGGTGCGCAAGGTCTACCGCCAGCTCCACCGCGAGGCGATCCCGGCGGCTCGGTGTACGGTGGCGCGGCTGATGCGGGCCATGGGCATGCAGGGCGTGGTCCGTGGTCAGCCCCCTCGGACCACGATGCCGAGCGAGACGACGCCTTCCCCGCTCGATCATGTCCAGCGCTGTCAACGCCGGCTGAGTTTGTCCGGTTTTCCCCGGACCAAAATGTCCGGTGATTGACGGTCCTCGGGGGTGACGAGCCCCGCTGGCTGGCGCTTAGGCTGCGTCGGTGTCCTCCTCCTTCGGGTTGTGCTCGGTGGATCCGGTCTCGGGATCTTCCGCCCCGGCCGGTGGATTGGTTTTGAGCAGTCCCGCGCGTCGTTTCTCCTTGAGCCGGTAGCTCTCGCCTTTGATATTAATGGTGGTGGCGTGGTGGAGCAGCCGGTCGAGGATGGCGGTGGCGATGACCTGCTCGCCGAAGACCTCGCCCCAGTCGGCGAAGGACTTGTTGGAGGTCAGGATCATCGCCGCACGCTCATAGCGGCGGTTGATCAGTCGGAAGAACAGCGAGGCCTCGTCGCGGGTCAGCGGCAGGTAGCCGA
>JACDUA010000022.1 GCA_013519935.1 Ectothiorhodospiraceae bacterium WFHF3C12
GCCCACGCGCGGCGGGCGCACGTGCGCGCTCCGCCCGGTAGAAGCGCAGGTCCGCATGGGTCACCGGCCCCTTCCTGAGCATCCTGACGTCGGTGTAATAGTCCATGGCCATCAGCCACGGGGCACGATCGCCCTGTCTCGGCAGCTTGTGCATGGCGCGCTTGACGTAACCGGCGTCGAAGTCGAGCAGCGGCCGGGTCGCCATGCCGGCCTCCGGCAGCTCGGGCCGGCAGTGGTCGTAGCCGTGGGCGTCCATGTGGGAGAGCAGGCGCATGAGATGGGCACAGACCAGGTCCACCTTCAGCGTCCAGGACGAGTTGGTATAACCCACGGCGAAGGCGTAGTTGGGCACGCCGCTCAACATCATGCCCCGGAACGCTACGTGCTCCGGCAGATCCACCGGCTCGCCGTCGACCCTGAGCTCGATACCGCCGAACGGCAGCAGCTCCAGACCGGTCGCCGTGATGATGATGTCGGCCTCCAGCTCCTGGCCCGAGGCGAGCCTCACGCCCCGCTCGGTAAAGGTCTCCACGTTGTCGGTGACCACCGACGCCCGACCGGCCTTAATGGCATGGTAAAGATCGCCGTCCGGGACCACGCACAGGCGCTGGTCCCAGGGGTCATAGGGCGGGTTGAAATGGGTGTTCACGGGATACCCTTCCGGCAGGGACTTCCTGTTCACGTAACGGATCAGCCACCGGACCAGCCGTGGATAGCGCTGGGACAGCCGCCAGACCCAGCGCTGGCGGGCAATGTTCTTGCGCCGGGTCAAACGGTAGGCGAGACCGGCGGGCAGCAGCCGCTTGAACCGCTCGGCCAGAGTGTCCACCGACGGCACCGGCAGGATGTAGGTGGGCGTGCGCTGGAGCATGGTCACGTGGGCCGCCTCACGCGCCATGGCCGGCACCAGCGTGACCGCCGTCGCCCCGCTGCCGATCACGACGACGCGCTTGCCGGCATAATCCAGGTCCTCCGGCCACCGCTGCGGGTGGATGATCGGCCCCGGGAATCGCTCACGACCTTCGAAATGCGGCGTATACCCATGATCGTACCTATAGTAGCCGCCCGCGCAGAACAGCCAGTTACAGGCCAGACGGGTATGCTCGCCGGTATCCGTGCACTCGATCTCCAGCACCCATCGAGCCTGGTCGCTGGACCACGCCGCGGACCGGAGCCGCCGGTGATAGCGGATTCGCCGATCGATACCGTTCTCGGCCGCCGTCTCGCGCAGATAAGCCAGGATGCCGCCGGCGTCGGCAATCGCCTTCTCGTCGACCCAGGGCTTGAAGGCATAACCGAAGGTGTAGAGGTCCGAGTCGGAACGCACGCCGGGATACCGGAACAGATCCCAGGTCCCGCCGCTGGCGCCCCGGGCCTCCAGAATGGCGTAGCTGCGCCGGGGGTGCTCCCGCTGGAGGTAATAGGCGGCGCCGATGCCCGAGATCCCGGCACCGACGATGACCACGTCGAGATATTCGCAATCGGATGATGAGCGGGCCTCGCCCTGCATGAAGCACCCCGTTTCTTACCGGTTCCCGCATCGCGCCGCCCTTCCATGATGCCTTGGCGAGCCGCTGAAGCAAGACACGCCATGCGGCGAAGGGTCCACGTGCCGAGCGCTTTGCGTCAGAATCCCGGACTGAGGCACTGAAGGAAGTCCCATGACAGACTGGAAGCTCCATTCCCGAGCCAACGGATCGGGCCTCGGCGACCACCATTTGCCCCTGGCCCCGGCCCGCAATACGCGGTGGCGGCCATGAGCGAGCTGCTGGAGGCACTCGGTGTCGAGGGTGGGATCGTCTGCGCGGTCGGCGCCGGGGGGAAGAAGACCACGCTCTACCGGCTGGCCGCCGAGTGGAGCGGCCCTTTCGCATTGACCGCCACGGTGATGACCACGCCGCCACCGGATTCACTGGTGGACGCGCGCATCGTCGCGTCCGCCCGGTCGCTTCCCGAGGCGGTCCACGCCGCGCGCACTCAACGGCGCCTGGCCTATGCGGCGGAGTCCGACAAGCCGGGCCGTGTTGCCGGCGTCGCCGCGGATACCATCGCGTCCATCCACCGGCTGACCGGCCGCACGCTGACCCTGGTCAAGGCCGACGGCGCGCGGATGCGCGGCATCAAGGCACCCCGGCCCGGGGAGCCCGTGATCCCGGACGGCACGGACCTCGTCGTGCATGTAACCTCGGCCGCCGTACTGGGACGCCCACTGGACGAGTCGATCGCCCACCGTCCGGAGCGGCTTTCGGCGGTGATGGACCTCGAGCCGGGCGCTCCCATCGAGCCGCGCCATCTGGCCCGCCTGCTCTGCGCCGCGGAGGGCGCACTGCAGAATACCGGCTCTGTCCGCGTCGTGGCGCTGATCAACCAGGTCGAAGGCGATGCGATCCGGGAACAGGCCCTGCAGGCCGCCCGCATGGCCCTTGCCGTTGGCGGTCCTGAGCGCGTGGTCCTCGGGACCATGCAGTCCGCCTCACCCATACTGGACGTGCTACGGCCCGGCGGGAGGGACCGGTAGTCATGGTCAGCGAAGACACCGGCCCCTCGGCGGTTACCGGCGTGATACTGGCCGGCGGCCGGGGCAGCCGTATGGGTGAGCAGGACAAGGGACTGATGTTGCTGGCCGGCCGTCCGCTGGTGGAGCACGTACTGGATGCGCTGCGCCCCCAGGTCGGGGCCATCATGATCAGCGCCAACCGCAACCTGGAGCGCTACCGGTCGCTGGGTTTCCACGTGGTTCGCGATGCGCAACCGGGCTTTCAGGGCCCATTGGCCGGCATTGCCTCGGCGCTGTCCGCGATCGACACGCCATTGGCGGCGTTCGTGCCCTGTGACGGCCCGCTACTGCCGGACGACCTGGTGGCGAGACTGCGCCATGCGCTGGCGCAGGCACGAGCGGAGGTGGCATTGCCCCACGACGGCGAACGGATCCAACCCGCCTTCGCCCTGATGCGAAGCGACCTGCGTGAAGCACTGACGGAGGCGGTCCGCGGCGGCGAACGCCGCCTGGGATACTGGCTCCAGTCCCGACGTGTAGTGGAAGTGGATTTCCGCGACCGGCCCGGTGCCTTCGCCAACGTCAATACGCCCACGGACCTGGACCAGCTGGCCCGGACACTGGCCGCGCGTAAGCGATAGGCGCATGACGGTGAACAGGGGAACGCCCAATACGGTGCATGGCGACTGGGGGAAACGCTGACTAATTCGCGCCGGGCGGCCAGAGGCTCCCGGTAAGTATTCAGCGTTTCCCTAGTGTTCGTGATCCCCGTGATCATGGGGGGTGCCGGCGTCATCACCTTCGTCAGGGGCAACTGACCCGCCGTCGTCCGTGCTGCCCATGGCCCCGGTGCTCTTCTCGTGGACATCCGTCGTCTGGTGATCGTGTTCACCCGCGGCGTGACCATGATCCCCGGTCGCGGGTAGAGACATGACGCCAACGCCGTGGCGGTAGACTACCTCGCCCCCTTTGTAGCCGGTCACCACCAGCAGCAAGGCGGCGATCAGCAACGCCGCGCCCACTCGCCCGGAGGCCTTGAGCCCGGAGCGCGCGCGCATCGCCTCCCACACTATCAGCACGGCGAAAATTGCCGCGGTGACCAGAGCCCAGTTGCGATGCCCGGTCATGGCCGCGTGCGCGGCGTCGTCGTGAGCGACGCTGTTATACGCATACCAGCCCGCGATCAAGGTGGCGACGGTGATCGCACCCCCCGCGATCAGGACCCAGCGTGCCGCCAGCACGGCTTCCAGGGAAAGCCGCTCGGTGGGCAGAACCAGCGCCAGCAGGTAGAACAGGGTACCGGTTAGCAACAGGCCGATGGTGAAGTGCACCAGTACGGGATGCCAGTTCGGAATGATCTCGGGCAAGAGCGCTCTCCCTTCCCGCGGCCAGGCCGCCCATGGACGTTGACGGCGTGCCGCATCCGTGCCCAACGCCTCAGCACGTGACGCGAGCTACTTGCGGTACTTAAGCACCTCCATGAGCTCGGCGACGATGGCGTCCGTATCGCCCCGCTCGTGCGCCGTGACCACGTGGTTCCTGAGATGGCTTCGCAGGACCAGGTCGCCGACCTTGCGCAGTGCGCCCTCGATGGCGCTGACCTGCTTGAGCACGTCCACGCAGTAGACCTCGTCGCGCTCGAGCATCCTCGCCACCCCGTCGACGTGGCCCTTTACCGACAGCAGGCGCCGGCGGGCATCCTCCTTGATCTGGGGGTCTAGGTTCAGGCCGCAGTCAGTATGGTCGGACATCGGGCGCTCCCTGGGGTTATGCCGGCACCCCACCCCGGGTGGGATGCCGATTGTCGCGACAAGGATGAATCGGCGCCGATAGCCTTGTCAAACGCGGCGGGCAGCCGCGTGCGACGGCGCCACCGCCGGTCCCGTCAGATCGCCTGCCGCCGTAAACGCAGGGCATTTCCCACCACCGACACGGAGCTGAAGGACATCGCCGCCGCGGCGATCATCGGCGAGAGCAGAATACCGACGAACGGGTAAAGGATACCCGCGGCCACCGGCACGCCCAGGCTGTTGTAGACGAAGGCGAAGAACAGGTTCTGCTTGATGTTGCGCATGGTCGCGCGGCTGAGCTTGAGGGCCCTGACGATCCCGTTGAGATCGCCCCTGACCAGCGTGACGCCGGCGCTTTCCATGGCGACGTCGGTGCCCGTGCCCATCGCGATCCCCACCTGGGCCTGGGCAAGCGCCGGGGCGTCGTTGATGCCGTCACCGGCCATGGCCACGAAGCGTCCTTCCCGCTGCAGCGCCTTGACCTTCTCCGCCTTCTGTTCCGGCAGCACCTCGGCGATGACCTCGTCAATGCCCAGCTTCCCCGCCACCGCCCGGGCAGTAGTCTCACTGTCGCCCGTCAGCATGGCGATGCGGATGCCCTCGGCGTGCAGGGCCTTGATCGCCTCCGGGGTGGTCTCCTTCACCGGGTCCGCCACGGTCACCAGGCCGGCCGGCTTGCCGTCGATCGCCACGAACATGACGGTCTTGCCCTCTGCCCGGAAGGCCTCCGCCCGCTCGCCCAGCTCGCCGGCATCAACGCTCAGATGGTCCATGAGCGCGCGGTTGCCGAGCGCCACGTGCCGCTCGCCGATTCGGCCTTCGACACCCTTGCCGGTCACCGACTGAAAGTCGGTATAGCGCTCCAGCGCCACGCCCCGCTCTTCTGCCCCCTGCACGATGGCGGCCGCCAGCGGATGTTCGCTGCCGCGCTCCAGGGTGGCGGCCAGGCTCAGCACCGCGCTCTCGTCGAAGCCCTCCAGAGCGACAACGTCCTGGAGGCGCGGCCGGCCCTCGGTGAGCGTGCCCGTCTTGTCGATGATCAGGGTGTCCACCTGGCGCAGGGTCTGGATGGCCTCGGCATTCTTGAACAGCACGCCGACGGAGGCGCCCTTGCCGCTGGCGACCATGATGGACATGGGCGTGGCGAGGCCCAGCGCGCAGGGGCAGGCGATGATCAGCACCGCCACTGCGTTGATAAGGGCGTAGGCCATGGCCGGCTCCGGCCCCCAGATGCCCCAGACAACGAACGTGATCACCGCCGTGACCACCACCGCCGGGACGAAGTAGGCCGCCACCACGTCCACCAGGTTCTGGATGGGCGCGCGGCTGCGGCTCGCCTCCGCGACCATCTGCACGATCTGGGACAGCAGCGTGTCGCTGCCCACCCGCTCGGCCTCGATCACCAGGGAACCGGTGCCGTTGACGGTGGCGCCGATGACCTTTCCGCCTTCCCCCTTCTCCACCGGGATGGGCTCGCCGGTGATCATGGACTCGTCCACGGACGAGCTGCCCTCCACGACCGTGCCGTCCACGGGTACCTTCTCACCGGGCCGCACCCGCAGCCGATCACCAATCTGGACATCCTCCAGGGGAACATCCGCTTCGCTGCCGTCGTCGTTGACGCGACGTGCGGTGTTAGGCGCCAGTCCCAGCAGGGACTTGATGGCGGCGTTGGTGGAACTGCGGGCCCGCAGCTCCATCACCTGTCCGAGCAGGACCAGCGTTACGATCACCGCGGCGGCCTCGAAGTACACGCCCACCTGGCCGCTCTCGCCGCGGAACGATGCGGGGAAGATATCCGGAAACACGGCGGCGACCACGCTGTACACGTAGGCAACGCCGGTGCCCAGGCCGATCAGGGTAAACATGTTCAGGTTCCACCCCACCACCGAGCGCCAGGCGCGCTGGAAGAACGGCCAGCCGCTGTAGAGCACCACCGGGGTGGCCAGGCCCAGCTCCAGCCACACGCGCAGGTCATGAGGGACCAGCGCCTGGACGCCGAGGCCGGGCACCATGCTGCCCATGGCCAGGATGAACACCGGCACCGTGAGCACCAGCCCCACCCAGAACCGACGCGTCATGTCGCGAAGCTCGGGATTGTCCGCTTCCTCCGCGGTCACCTGCATGGGCTCCAGCGCCATGCCGCAGATGGGACACTCACCCGGCTCGTCGCGGACGATCTGGGGGTGCATCGGACAGGTCCACTGGGTTCGGGTCGCCGGCGCGGTCGGCGCGCTCGGCTCCAGGGCCATGCCGCATTTCGGGCACTGGCCCGGCTCGGGCGACTCAACGCCGGGACACATGGGGCAGACGTATTTCGCGGTTTCGCCCTTACTGGCTGCCCGCGTCGGAGGTTCGCCGCCGGGATGAGGGGCGTGCTGATGCTCAGTCATGTAACACCTCCCTTTGCCCCACCCCGGGTGGGGTGCATTAGCCCGGAATTCAAGTCGATCGTTCGAGTTGCGTCAAGCGCAACCGGGCGTCGGCGAGCCCACCGCGCCCCAAGGGCGGGAACATTCACGCGCCGCTGCCTGTCGGGACAGGCGATGCGCATCCATTCGCGCACCCCGAATTCAGCATGAACACGAAAACCGGACTCAGGAGAGGTCAATCGATGCAGACTGTGCTCAAACGCATATTACCCGTAGCGGCGCTGCTGCTGGCACTCGCCGGTCACGGCGCCACCGCGGCACTGCCCGACGCGGCCGTAGGCGAAGACGGCAACGTTCCCAGCCTGGCGCCGCTGGTTGAGAGGGTCTCGCCGGCCGTGGTGAACATCGCCACCAAGGGCACGGTGGAAATGGAGCAGCATCCGCTGATGCAGCATCCGTTCTTCCGCAAGTTCTTCGACGCCCCCGAGCAGCCGCGCGAGCGGCAGGTGCAGTCCCTGGGCTCCGGCGTGATCATCGACGCCGAGGAAGGCTACATCGTCACCAACCACCACGTGATCGCCAAGGCGGACGAGATCCGCGTCGGCCTCAATGACGACCGGGAGTTCGACGCCGAGGTCATCGGCTCGGACCCGGAAACGGACCTGGCGGTCATACGGATCGACGCGGACAACCTCTCGTCCGTGGAGATCGGCGACTCCGACACGCTTCGGGCCGGCGACTACGTGGTCGCCCTGGGCAATCCATTCGGCCTGGAGCACACCGTCACCAGCGGCATCGTCAGCGGCAAGGGGCGCAGCCTCTCCGGGCGGATGTCCGAGGTGCGCATCCAGGATTTCATCCAGACCGACGCCTCCATCAACCCCGGCAACTCCGGCGGCGCACTGGTCAACCTGCACGGCGAGCTGGTGGGGATCAACACCGCCATACTCTCCCGCAGCGGGGGCAACATCGGCATCGGCTTCGCCGTGCCGGTGAACATGGCCACCACCGTGGTGGATCAGCTCATCGAGCACGGCGAGGTCCGGCGCGGCCTGCTCGGCGTGCGGGTGCAGGACCTCACGTCCGAAATCGCCGAGGCCATGGAGCTGGAGGCCAAGGACGGCGCGCTGATCGCGCAGGTGACCCCGGACTCGGCGGCCGACAAGGCCGGTCTCAGGGAAGGCGACGTGGTGGTTACCGCCAATGGCGAGCCGGTGGAGGACGGCAGCGAGCTGGCGAAGATTGTCGGCCTCATGCAGATCGGCGACACCGTGGAGCTGGAGATCATCCGCGACGGCGAGCGCAAGACCGTGACCGCGACGGTCGCCGAGTCCGATGCCCGGACCGTTTCCGGTTCCGGCGTGATTCAACAGGGCCCGGTGCAGGGTGCGAAGATCTCGCAGCTCGACGAACGCTCCCCGCTGCACGGCAAGGTCGAGGGCGTACTGGTGGTCGGCGTGAAGTCGAACTCCCCCGCTGCCCAGTACCTGCAGCCGGGCGACGTGATTACCTCCGTCAACCGCCAGCCCGTGGATTCGCCGACCACCTTCCAGCAGGCGGCCGAGGGCCATGATCGACTGCTGCTTCACATCCGGCGCGGCAACGCGGCGCTATTCGTGGTTGCGAAGTAGCGCCGCCAGGATCCGCCCTCCACTGCCGGAGGGTGGATCCCCGGCCGCCGCCGTCCTAAAGGCTAGCGGCTCCGCGGAGCGATTTGGCACTACGACCATTGGGTCGGAAGGCCCGATCGGTTAGGTTCGGGTATCGAACCGGCGACGATCCATGCCATGAGCCTGCTGACTCTGCTCGCATTTCTGGGTGCCTGTGCCGCGGCAGCGGCGACGGGTGCGCTGTTCTCGCCCGGCAGCTGGTATCGCGGGCTGGACAAGCCGGCATGGACCCCGCCCGACTGGCTATTCCCGGTGGCGTGGACATTGCTCTATCTCGCCATCGCGGTCGCCGCCTGGCGGGTGGCCTACTCCGGGGCGGCCGTGGTACCGCTGGCGCTGGCGGTCTGGGCCTGTCAGATCGCACTGAACGCGATCTGGACGCCGGTATTCTTCGGCCTGCGCCGGCTCAGGGGGGCGCTGGTTATCCTGGCCTTTCTCTGGCTCGCGGTGCTGGCGACCCTGGTGTGCTTCCTCGCGGCCGACGTGCTGGCGGGGCTGCTGATCGTGCCCTACCTGGCCTGGTTGAGCTACGCCGCGGCCCTGAACCTGTCGGTATGGCGGCGCAATCCGGATGAACGGGCGATCCAGCCCTCGGAACAGGTGCTGGACTGAACCGCCGCCAGGCGCGCTCAACGCGGCCTTACCCGGCGACCTCCACCCGGTCGCGCCCTGATCGCTTGGCAAGATAGAGCGCGCGGTCGGCGGCACGCAACAGATGGTCGGTGTCCTCGAAGCCCGTGCCGTCGGCACCCAGGCCCGCAACCCCGATGGAGACCGTCACGGTCATGCCCGTCCCATCCGGCAGGGCAAATGTCTGCGCGCCCATGGCCCGGCGGATTCGCTCGAAGACCTGAACGCCGTCGGTTGGCGGCGTGCCCGGCAACAGGATGACGAATTCCTCGCCGCCGTAGCGCACCACGATGTCCTCGCCACGCACCTGGCGCCGAAGCAACGTCCCCACCTCCACCAGTATGGCGTCGCCCGCCTGGTGGCCGTGTCGGTCGTTGACGACCTTGAAGTGATCCAGATCCAGAAAGCCGATGGAAAGCGGCCAGCCCTCGGCGAGGGCATGCCGGAACTCCTCTTCCAGGCAGGCATCCAGATGACCGCGGTTGTACAGGCCGGTGAGCGGGTCCCGGCCGACCTGCTCCTGCAGCTCGCTGTGCAAACGCTTGTACTCGGCGGCCTCCCGGCGGTATTCGGTCGCCTCCTGCAGCAGCTGGAGATTGCGGGTCGCCAGCACCTCGCGGGCCTGATCCTTGAGGGCCGCGGCCTGGTGCGGTTCCAGTATGCTGAACTCGAACAGGGACTCGATCTCGGGAACGGTCTCCGCAAGGCCTTCCACCAACGCCACGGCGGCATCGTCGTCCATGTCGAGCCAAGCGCCGGCCTGCCGGACCAGGGTATCCATGGCCGTCTCCTCGGGCTGGAGCGCATAGTCCGCGACCGGCCCGGAGACAGCGACGCAGGCGACGAAACGACTCAGCTCGGCCGGCGCCCGGCCCGCCTCCGGGCGATGGCTTCCACGGGCCGCGAGCGGCAGGTAATCCGGCAACCCCCATTTCTGCATCAGCCACGCGCCCGCCTCGGCATGATCGCAACCCAGTGCCTCGTACTCCATCGTCACCAGGGCATCATGATCGCTCGCCTTGCCAAGCAGCGCGTCGTATTGCTCGGGTAGCGCGGCGCGCAACGCCAGAATACCGATATCCTGCAGCAGGCCGGCGAGGAATAGCTCCTCCACCGATTCCAGACCCCGCGCATGCCCCGCCAGACGCGCCGCCGTCGCGGCCAGCAGCGAACGCCGCCAGACCCGGCCGACCATCGCCGTCCCGCCCGTCGCCCCACGCAGGCTGTCCGCCAGTGAAAAGCTCAGCGCCAGGGTCAGCGTGGCGTTCAGCCCCAGCAGCATCACGGCCTGCCGGAGGTTCTCGCAGCGGCGGCGCTGGCTGTAGAGGGGCGAATTGGCGACCCGCAGGATCTTCGAGGTCAGGGCCGGGTCGTGGGCCAGCGTGCTCGCCAGGGCCCCCACGTCGACATCGGGATCGCGGCCCATCTCCACGATCTGCAGCGCCACGCCGGAAAGGCTGGGCAGGTCGGGACAAAGGCGCAGCGCGCGCTCGATTTCAGGCGTCATAAGGCTCGGAACGGATCTTTGTGAATCCGGAGAGTCGCGGTGGCCCCGGGGACCGCACCACTGGCTCCCTGCTTGGCATTCGTGAGGCCGAAGGCAATTTTAACGTTTCGGCACTTTTATGGGTGGAGGATAGCGTGTCTGCGCCATCGGTGCATGATGGTTATCAAGAATGCACAGCTGGCCCGGCGCCCGCGGCGCTCTGGGAAGCGGCTCGACCCGCGTCCAGTGGTCACGGAAACCGCGTTGCCGCGCGGGTGACGGCAATGCCCCGCCCCGCCGTGTTTGCTTTCCCTGGCCGGTCTAGCGCCGCGCTGGCGCGGCGCGGCGGGCTTCAGGCAACCGTCAGGTCGCGCTCCTCCACGACGCCACGCTCTATGACGAAGAGGCGGTTCAGCAACCCCACCGAGTGGGTATAGTCCGACTCGGACAGAACCACCGTCACGCCCTCGCTCTGCAGGTCGGCAATGACCTCGGCAAGCCGGCGGGCCAGGGCCGGGGCGACGCCCTCGAAGGGCTCGTCGAGGAGCAGCAGGCGCTTGCCGCAGATGAGCGCCCGCCCCAGGGCGACGAGCTTCTGCTGCCCGCCGCTTAGGGTCACCGCCTTGCGCTCGGCCGAGCCGGCGATCTCCGGCATGAGCTCGAAGACCCAGTCCAGCCTGTTCTGGTCCGGCCCGCGACCCGTGGCCCACAACGGCAGCAGGATGTTCTCCTTCACCGTGAAGTTGGGCACCAGCCGGCGATCCTCCGGCATGTATCCCACGGCGATGCCGGCCCGCTGATGCGGCGGCATGCGGGTGAGCTCATGATCGTCGAGTCGGATCTCGCCACGGCTGATGGCCAGCAGCCCCATGATCGCGCGCATCAAGGTCGTCTTGCCCGCGCCGTTGCGGCCGACCAGACCCGCCGTCTGGCCGCCCGCCACGTCCAGGCTGACGCCGTTGAGAATGGTGGTTCGAGCGATGGACGCCGTGACATCCCTGAGACTGAGCATCATTCACCTCCTCCCTGTCCGCCGCGCCGGTGCAGCTCGCCACCGACGACGTACTGCCGCACGTCCGGATCCACCAGCACCTCGGCGGCGTCGCCGTCGGCGATGATGCGTCCGTCGTAGAAGGCCGCCACGCGCCGGGCGTAGCGCTCGACGATCTCCATGTCGTGCTCGACGAACAGCACCGTCACGCCACGCTGCCGGAGCGCGGACATCAACGTGTCCATCACCGCGAACTTCTCGTCCACGCTAATGCCGCTGGTGGGCTCGTCGAGCATCATCAGCCGTGGCGAGGCCACGGTGGCCATGGCGATGTCCAGCAGCTTGCGTACGCCCTGGGCCAGCGTGCCGGCCGTGGCGTCGCGGTGCTCGGCGAGCTGAAACTGCTCGAGGACCTCCTCCGAGGCCGAGATCCATTCCGGCCGGCTCAGGCCGCGCCAGCCGCTGGACGCCCCGCCCCGGGCGATAGCCAGGGCGATGAGCACGTTCTCCAGCACCGTCAGCTCGCCGAATATCTGCGCCACCTGGAATGAACGGCAGATGCCCGCCCGGGTGACCTGGCGCGGCTTCATTCCCACCAGGTCGGTCTCCCCGAGGCGGATGCGGCCGGCGTCCGGCCGCAGGTAGCCCGTGACCATGTTCACGTAGCTAGTCTTGCCCGCGCCGTTGGCGCCGATCAGGGCCACGATCTCGCCCTCCTCGACGCTGAGGTTGACGTCGGTGGCGGCGCTGACGGCGCCGAACCGCTTGTGCAGGCCCTCGCTGCGGAGGATCGCTGTCATGTCAGGCCCCCCTTCTTCCGCAGCCGCGTCAGCGACCACAGGCCGCCGGGCAGGAACATGATGATGAGCAGCATCACGCCGCCCAGGATCATCTGCCACGTGTAGGGCGAGTACTCCACCGCGTAGACGCGGATCATCACCAGCAGGAAGGCGCCGATCAGCGGCGCGGCGACGTTACCGGTGCCGCTGAGCAGGGCGATGAAGACGAACTGGCCCGACGTTGTCCAGTAGGCCAGGTTGGGATCCACGTGCCCCACGGATATCCCGGCCAGTACGCCGCCGATGCCGGCGATGGCCGCCGCCATGACGTAGATCAGGTGCACCACGTACCGCGGCGAGGCCCCGAGGTATTCCACCCGCAGCTCGTTCTCGCGCACGGCCTCGCCGATGGCGCCCAGCGGCGAGCGCAGATAGCGGTGCACCGCGGCGGCGATGGCCAGCGCCACGATGCACGTGAACACGTAGCCGGCCTCCCGCAGCGCCTGGCCCTCCGGCGCATAGCCGAGGAACGTGGTGGAGGGCAGGTTGAAGCCGTCGGTGCTGCCCAGGGCCTCGGCGCGCACCAGAAGGCCGTAGAGGATCATCGACAGCGCCAGCGACAGCATGGCGTAGAAGATCTCCCGGTAGCGGGCCACCAGGAAGCCGACGATGAAGGACACGGCCACGCTCAGCACCACGGCTAGCAGGAGCAGCACCAGCGCATCCGTAATGCCGAGGAAATGGCCGCTCATGCCTCCGGCGTAAGCACCGAGGCAGTAGTACAGGCCCTGCCCGAAGTTCACCAGGCCCGCGCGCATCTGCAGCATCACCGCCAGCGCGGCCAGGCCGCTGGCCAGGGACACCTGCAGATAGAAGGTCAGCCAGTCGGGCAGGGCATAACCCAGCACGAGCAGCACGGGCAACGCGGCCGCCAGGGAGACCAGTGTGGGATCCATTCGTCTGTTCATATCTTTCGGGCCTCCGGCGCGGCGAACAGCCCATAGGGCCGGAAGGCGAGCACCAGCGCCATGACGGCGTAGATGACGAACAGCTCCACTTCCGGGAGCAGATGCACCGCCGCGGCCCGCAGGATGCCCACCAGCAATGCGCCGATCATGGCGCCGCCGATGCTGCCCAGACCGCCGATGACCACCACGGCGAAGGCCAGGACGATGACCTCCACGCCAATGCCCGGCGTCACCGAGATCTTCGGCGCGGTGAACGCGCCGCCCAGGGCCGCCAGCGTCGCGCCGATGACGAAGGTCACGGTGTACACCCGCTTGACGTTCACGCCCATGGCGGTGCTCATCTCGCGGTCGTGGATGACGGCGGTGAGCAGGTGGCCCGTCCGGGTGCGGTTGATGGACCACCAGACTCCGAGACCGGTGAGGCCGGCCAGGCCCATGAGCAGGAAGTCATAGCCGGCATAGGGCAGGCCCATGACGTCGAAGTTGCCCAGCATCCCGTAGGGCTGGAAGGCGAAGTACGGGCTCACCCCCCAGAACACCTTGATCAGGTCCTCCAGGATGAGGAATATCGCGTACGTGACCAGGATCATCAGCACCTCGTCCTGGCCGTACATGAATCGCAGCACGCCCCGCTCGATGACCAGCCCGCAGACCAGCCCGGCGGCCAGGGCCGCGCCCACCAGCACGGCGAAGCTGAGCACGGGCACGTACCCGGCGGAGAAGTACGCGCCCACGAGCGACGCCGCGGTGTAGGCGCCAATGGCATAGAGGCTGCCGTGGGCAATGTTGAGGATCTTCATGACGCCGTAGATCAGCGTCAGACCCACCGACACCATGAACAGCCAGGACGCGTAGACCAGGCCGTCCAGCACGATCGCAACGTATGTGAGCATGACGGTTTCCCGTTAGCGGATTGAGTCCGCGCTCCGCCGGGGAACCCGGCCCCGACGGAGCGCCACGGGGACTGCCGGGGACCGCCTCAGCAGTCTTCCGCGCCCTTGAAGCCGGACTCGATCCACTCCAGGCCGTCCATGCCATCCGGCGGCATGACGCACTCGGCGTCGAAGCGCGTCATGTCCACCACCGTGGCCTCACCGTTGCTGTACTTGAACCGGCCGTAGGCCGTGCCCTGAACGGCCTGGTGGCCATTGGCGATACCCATGCGCACGGTGCCGGACGGCGTCTCCCATTCCAGCCCTTCGAGCGCGTCGATCACCGACTCCTGATCGGGCATGCCCATGCTGTCGCCCGCCGCCATCTCGATGGCCGACTTGGCGGCGAGAATGGCCTGGGTGATCTTGTAGGTGGGATAGGTGGCGCGCACCCCGTAACGGTCCATGTAGGCCTTCTCCAGCCAGGCTTTCATGGGCCCTTCCGGGGCGAACACGCCATGGGGCCCGCGGGCGCCGATGACCGTGCCCTCCGGCATCTGGTTGGCCAGCCGGTGCATGGCCGACTCGCCGGTGGTCAGGATGACGTCCGTTCGGGCGAACAGGCCCCGAGCCGCGCCCTGCAGCACGAACGCCTCCAGGTCGCCACCCCAGAAGCTCGAGTGCACGGCATCGGCCGGGTTGGTCAGCAGCGCCGAGATCTCGGAGCCGTACTGGCCGGCGAAGATCTTGGGGAACTGCTCGGTGGTGATCTCCACGCCCGGTTTCAGGGCCTCCACGGCGGCCGTGAAGTCCCGCCAGGAGTCCTGCCCCCAGGCGTAGTTCTGGTTGATGCCGGCGATGGAGCCGGTGTCGGGCTTGTCCGCCAGCAGGTAGCGCGCCGCCCCGACGCTGTCCAGCGTGGCGTGGGCGCCGGTGCGGAACAGGTAGTGGGGATCGGTCACCACGTCCTCGAATACCTGCGGCGTGCCGCAGTCGAAGAACAGGGTCAGGCGCTCAACCTCTTCGGCCACCGGCGCGATGGCCTTGCAGTTGCCGCTGGAAATGTAACCGATGACCAGATCAACCTCGTCCTTCTGCACCATCTTGCGGTAGTCGGCCACCACCTCACCGCTGGCCTCGTCGACGAACACCGTGGTGATCTTCGCCCCGTTGATGCCCTTCTTGCCGTCGTAGGGGGCCGGGAACTCGCCCTTGTTGAGCGCCTCCACGACCAGCTCGGCACCATTGCGCGCCGGCACGCCGAAGGGGCCGGCGGCGGCGCCGGAGAGGAACATGGCGAAGCCGATCTTGATCTCCTCGTCCTGGGCGTGAGCCGTGCCCGTCTGGCTCAGCCCCGCCGCGGTCAGCAGGCCGAGTGCGAGCGTCCAGAATGTCGTCATGGTTTTCTTGTGCATGGTCTTGCTCCTCCGGATGGCCGGCGGCGCATCCGCCGGCACGTTTTCTCGTGAGTCGGTTCTACTTCACCACCACGGGGTTCACCGGCGCGCCGGTACCCTGTTCCATCTTCAGCGGCGCGGCCACGAACAGGAAGCTGTACTGACCGTCCTCGGCGCTGTCATCGGCCAGCGCTTCCAGCCAGTGGATCTCGGTGAGAACGACGCCCATGTCGCGCATCAGCGCACCATGGAGCGGGATGATGACGGTGTCGCCGTCGATCTGCTGGACGACCTTCTCCACGGCCAGGTTGTCCGCGGCGATGGCCGGGATCTCCATTTCGTCGATCCATTCCACCAGCGCCTGGCTGTAGCAAAGGCCGGGCTCACTCATGGCATCCCATGCCGCGTCGGGCTCTTCCTCGTAGAAGCGGGGTATCGAGCCGGTGCGCAGCAGCAGGATGTCGCGCTTCTCGACGGTAACCCCCTGGGCCTCGGCGGTCGCCTTGAGGTCGTCGAGCGTGACGCAGGTATTGGGGGCGAGACGGTCACTGTCGTTGCCCATGTGACGCCCGACGTCCAGCAGTACGCCCCGGCCGACGATACCGCGCTCGCCCAGGGCGGCCACGTCGGCCTGGGTATGGCCGTGGATCGTGGAGTCCGCCGACACCCCGCCGTAAACCTCGTCGCCGTACCAGGCGTGAGCGAGGGCGTCCACGTGGGTGGTGCCCTGCAGGTACATGAACGCCACGTCGTCGGAGAACTTCACACCGCCGGCCAGAACGTCGCTCTTGCCCGAGGCATAGATGCCTTCGTCCTGGGCCATGTAGTGCATGGTCGGCACGCGGCCCGGGAAAACCGGCCCCTTGCCGTGAGTCATCGGGATCTGCAGCGTGAAGGTCTCGCCGCTGCGCACCGCCTTGGTGCCCCGCATCACCTGATCCGCGTCCAGGTAGTTCAGGGCGCCGACCTCGTCGCCGTCACCCCACTTGCCCCAGTTGTTGGGGGCGTCCGCCTGCATGCGCTCCATGGCGGAGTCGGCCGCCAAGGCCGCACCGGCAACGCCAAGCATGGTGCCGGTTATCAGACCGAGCGCGAGCCGCCGGCCTCCCGTATGTCCTTTCAACCGCTTCGTGAGCATGTCGTCCTCCATCCTCTGCTTGTTATGGGTATTGCCGTTACTGCGTTGGCGAGGCGGTTTCGCGATGCACCACGTCGCCGGACCCGCTGAGCTGCTCGGCGTCGTAGACGCGCCAGTTGCCCAGCATGGTGGTAGCGGGCGGATACGCCCGGTTCGGAACGACTTCGCCGATGGCCTGCATCTGCACGATCTGATGGGTCTCGGGGTCCATGTAGGAGGTGAAACCCTCGGGATCTTCGGGGAGCTTGAGCCGGAGCTGCTCCAGCGCCGCGATCAGCTCGTCGGTGTCACGGGGATCGCCGACCTCCCCCACTACCTGGGCAATGGCCTTGATGCCCGCGTAAGCGCCTTCGGCGGCATAGCTGGGATAGCGCCCGGCATGCTCGTAGAAGCGGTTGACGAAGCGCCGGTTGGCCTCGGTATCCGGCCAGTTGTTGTGGTGCCGGGCGGAGAGCACCACGCCCAGCGGCATCTCGTCGCCCAGAGCGGCCATGACCTCGTAATTGCCGCCGGCGTCGAAATTGAAGAAGCGCATGCGCTCGAAGAGCTCCAGATTCCCGGCCTGACGGATGAACTGGACGGCATCGCCGCCCCAGTGTCCGTTGACCAGGATCTGCGGCGCCGCATCCAGGATCGCGTCTATGTAAGGCGTAAAGTCCGGCTCATAGAGCTTCGGCCAGAGCTCGACGACGATCTCGTAATCCACACCGAGGGCATCGAGCTGCTCGCGCATGTCCCGCCACATGACATGGCCGTAATCGTAGTCGGGGCCGATGAAGCCGATGCGCCGCCAGCCCGTGCGCGCCTGAAGCTCGGCCAGGTAGCGCGCGCCCGCCGCCATGGACTGCCGGGTATTGTTGGAGACCCGGAAATAGTACGGATGCCGGCTCTCGCCCGTGAGCCGCGAAGAGGCGTGGTCCGTGCCGACGAAAATGGTCTGCCGGCGACGGGCTACGTCGCTGACCGCCAGCCCCACCGCCGAGCTCACCGCGCCGCAGAGGAAATGCACGTTCTCGCGGCGTATGAACCGCTCCGCGATCTGCACCGCGTAGGCCGGTTTGGACTTGCTGTCCTCCACCAGCACCCGCAGGCGCCGTCCGGCGACACCGCCGTCGGCATTGACCTCGGCCACGGCCATCTCGATGGCGGCCACGCTATCCCGGCCGTAAAGGCCGCCGCGTCCGGTCATGGGGAACAGGCAACCGACGAGTAGCTCGTCACCGCTGGCCGCGGCGGTCACCCCGGGCGGCGCCTGGAACAGCAGTACGGCACCAAACAGCAGGGCCACCACGCGCCTGACCTGGCGTCGGGTTCTCCTCACTCCCATAAGGCAGTTCTCTTTCTTGTTTCTACGGCGCGAAACCGTGCGGATGGAACGGTGCAAGGGCTGCACCAGAATGGTTCCAGATCAGAGAAATCAAAGTGTTGGGCTTTCTCGTGCCCATAAACCCTTGCCCCGATGAGCGCCTGGCGCTCATCGGGGCAAGGGTTATGAGCGGTAACCGCTCATCACGCGCTTCGCGAACCGCCGGAAGACTATTGCAGCCCGAGTCGCTGAAGGCGCCGTTTCAGCGCGTGACGGGAGATGCCCAGAGCCGCGGCGGCGCGCCCCTTCTGACCGCCGGCCTGGGAAAGGGCACGCAGGAGGATGTCGCGTTCGGTGGAGGCCAGACGGGCGTCCAGGAGTCCCGCTTCACCGGACTGCTCGGCGGCACCGAACTCCGCCGGCAGATGGCCGGGCTGGATATCGGCACCGGGATACAGAATGGTCAGCCGTTCCACCAGGTTCTTGAGCTCGCGGACGTTGCCCGGCCAGCCGTAACCCTCGAGCATGGCCGTGGCCTCGGGGCTGAACGTCACGGGCTGGCAGTTCTCCGCCCCAGCGATCTGCTCGGCGAAGTGCAACGCGAGGATGCCGATGTCGCCGCCGCGCTCGGCCAGCCGCGGCACCACCAGGGGCACCACGTTGAGCCGGTAGAACAGATCGGCGCGGAACCGCCCATCCCGGGCCTCCGCCTCGATATCGCGGTTGGTGGCGGCCACGACACGCACGTCGGTAACGCGCTCCCGGGCGGCACCCACCGGCCGGAAGGAGCGGTTCTCGATGAAGTGCAACAGCTTGGCCTGAAGGTGCAGCGGCAATTCGCCGATCTCGTCCAGCAGCAGCGTGCCGCCGTCGGCGAGCTGCGCCAGCCCGGGCCGGCGGTGATCCGCGCCCGTGTAGGCGCCCTTCTCGGCGCCGAACAGCTCCGCCTCCAGCAGGCTCTCGGGTAGCGCGGCGCAGTTGATCTCGACGAACGGCCCGTCGGCGACCGTGCTCTGGTTATGGATCGCCCTCGCGACCAGTGCCTTGCCGGTGCCGGACTCGCCCAGAAGCAGCACCGTGCGCGTGTTGCTGCGGGCGACCGTGGCGATGCGCTCGCGCAGCGTTGCCACGGCGTCGGACGCGCCCAACAGGCCGTCCTGGTCCACGGACTGGCGCCGGTGATAGCGCACCTCCTGGGACAGGCGGCCGTGCTCCGTGGCGCGGCGAATGAGATGGACCAGCTCGTCCAGATCGAAGGGCTTGGTCAGGAAGTCCTCGGCCCCCTTCTTCACCGCCTCCACCGCCACCCGGGTCTCGCCGTAGGCGGAGATCATCACCACCGGCATGTCCGGGAGCCGCTCGCGCAGCTTGCCGAGCACCTCGATGCCGGATTCGTCCGGCAGGCGCAGGTCGATCAGCACGAGATCCGGCTCCAGCCGCAGCGCCGCCGTTAGGCCGGAGGCACCGTCGTAGGCGCCCTCGGCGCGGATGGCGTGGGCACGCAGCCCATAGACCAGCGAGTTCACGAGATTCCGTTCATCGTCGACGATGAGCACCTGCGGCGAGCGCATGGCAACTCCTCCCTGCTCATTCCTTTTTGATGGCGGGCGGCGCCGCGGACCCGCTGACTAGTGCCCGCGGCCCTGCCCGGCTCCCTCGGCACCGCCGGCCCGCGGCAGCGTGATGGTAACCGTGGTCCCCTGTCCCGGTGCGCTGGCAAAACTCAGCTCACCGCGATTAAGTTCCACGAGCTGACGGGTGATGGCAAGCCCGAGACCCGTGCCGTCGGCCCGCGTGGTGTAGAACGGATCGGTAATCCGCCCCAGCGCGTCCGCCGGAATGCCGACGCCAGTGTCCCTGACCTCGATTTCGATATTGTCGCCTGCGGCCGCCGCCCGCAGCGTGAGCTGGCCGCCCTCCGGCATGGCCTGCATCGCGTTGAGCACCAGGTTCATCATGATCTGTTGAAGATGGAACGGATCGGCCTGCACGTGGGCGTCGCGAAGGCCGGCGGCCACGGTGCTGACGCCCGCGTCCCGCGCCTGCTTGTCCACCATGCCCAGCAGACGCCGGAAAAGGTCGCGAACTGAAACGGTCTCGAACTGGGGCTCGTGGGGCCGCGCGAAGTTCAGGACCTCCTCCAGGGTCTCGTCCAGGCGGTCGATCTCGTCGCCCAGCACGTTGAGAATCTGCCGTCGCTCCGTGTCGGCCTCCCCCACCGCCAGCCCCTGGACGCTGGTTTTCACGGTCGCCAGGGGGTTGCGTATCTCATGGGCGATGCCGGCCGCGAACTGGCCCAGCAGCGCCATCTTCTCCATTTCCACCGTGGAGCGCACCACCCTTTGCAGTCGCTCCGCCATGCCGTTGAACGCGCGGGCCAGAATGGCGACTTCGTCCCGGCCGACGGGCCGGATACGCCAGGACAGGTTGCCGGAGGCCACCTCCTCGGCACCGTCCACCAGCTGGCCGATGCGGCCACGGGTGCGCCGCAGGAAGACGAAGTAGACCAGGGGTAGCAGCAGCACGATGCCGGCCACGGCCACGACCATGGCGTAACGCACCCGCTGCAGGGGCATGACCAGCTCTTCGCCCTCGACCACCAGCGCGGGACGCCAGCCGGGTATCAGCGACGCCCCCTTGATGACGCGACCGTCCGGCTGAGTGGGCAGGCCGACGTTGGAAAACGCACGGCCGTCGTCGGCCATCAGCACGGGATAGAACAGGCCGGTCTCATCCTCGTTGCCCAGCAGCTCGGTGACCGAGGACAGGCGTACATGCAGCGCAATGGTGCCGAGGCGCTCGTCGCCCGGGGTGCGACCCGGCAGGTCGCGGGCCATGAGGAAGAAACCGGGATGCCCGGTGCGCGGCGCCACGGGGCCGAATATCCGCCCTTCGGGCGTGTCGATCCGGTTGAGACCTTCCAGAGAGAAGGTGCCCTCGCCCCAGTAGGGCGGCCCGGAGGCAGCCCGGCCGGGGATGGCACGCACCAGCTGCCCCCAGCGGTCGAAGAGCAACACGCCGTAGAGATCGGGCTGATCCGCCTCGAACTCCACCACGGCCTTGAGCCCCTGCTCGAGGTTCAGCTCCGCGTCCGCGCGCAGCAGCGTGTGCACCGCGGGATAGCCGGCCAGGTTCTCCAGGGCGTACCAGCGCGCGTCCATGAATGCACGGAGGCGGCCGGATACCGCCGCCAGCCGCCGCTCCATGCGCTCACCGGTCAGGGAATCGATCAGATTGACGCTGTAGCGGTCGTACAGCGCCGACACGATCAGCAGCGGCACCAATGCCGCCAGCAGCGAAAACGCGAAGAACTTGCCTGCGAGGCTCTTGCGCCAGGATACCATTGGGGCTTCTGATAGCTGCGGCGGCGCGGCAACCCGCACACGCGGCCACTGTGATTACCCCCTCCAGGGGACGCCGACCCGCTCGATGGCGGGATACCAGCCGTTCAGACGGCCTCCGCCCGGGCCTGTCCCTGCGGTACCGCCGAACGGCCCAGAATCATGTCCGCGGCCTTCTCGCCAATCATTATCGCCGGGGCGTTGGTGTTGCCGCCCATGACCGTGGGCATGACGGAGGCGTCCACCACGCGCAGGCCCTCGAGGCCGTGAACGCGCAGCTCCTCGTCGACCACCGCCATGTCGTCCTGGCCCATCTTGCAGGTGCCCACCGGGTGGTAGACGGTATCCGCCCGCTGCCGGATGGCCTCGGCGATATCCGCATCGGTGCGCGCATTCGCCGTATAGATGTCGCGGCCCGCGTACTTGCGCAGGGGCGCGGCATCCAGGATCTCCCGCATGAGCCCGTATCCCCGGACCATGTCCTGCATGTCCCGTTCATCCCCGAGGAAGTTGGGGTCGATACGCGGCGGGCTCTTCCAGTCGGCGTCGCGCAGGCGAACGCTGCCGCGGCTGCGCGGCCGCAACAGGCAGACGTGGCAGCTGTAACCGTGCCCGAGATGCAGTTTGCGGCTGTGGTCGTCGACGATGCCGACGACGAAATGCAGCTGGAACTCGGGCGCCTCGCTGTCAGCGTGCGCCTTGAGGAAGCCGCCGGCCTCGGCGAAGTTCGTGGTGAGCATGCCGGTGTGGTCCCGCCGGTACTCGCCGACGGCCCGCAGCATGCGCATGCCGCCTCGGGCGGAGAAACCGAAAAGCTCCCGCGCGGCGGGCGCCTTCGACTTGAAGCAGGCCACGTAGTCAATGTGGTCGTGCAGGTTCTCGCCCACGCCCGGCAGCACGCGCACCGGGCTGATGCCATGACGCTTGAGCTCCGCCTCGGGTCCGACCCCGGAGAGCAGCAGGATCTGCGGGCTCTGCAGCGCGCCGGCACTGAGAATCACCTCCGAGCTGGCGCGCACCTGGTGCTCGGCGCCGCGCCGGCTGTACGCCACGCCCACGGCCCGCTCGCCCTCGAACAGCACCCGCGTGACATGGGCCTGCGTGATAACCGTGAGATTGGGCCGGTCCAGAACCGGGGTCAGAAACGCTTTGGCGGCGCTGCAGCGCTCGCCATCCTTCTGCGTGACCTGGTACAGGCCCACGCCGGCCTGCTCGGCGGCGTTGAAATCCCGGTTGTGGCCGTGTCCGGCGGCCTCCCCCGCCTCCACGAATACCTCGTCGATGGGATTGGGCGAGCGCAGATCGGCAACGTTCAGGGGACCGCCGACACCGTGCCAGGCGTCGGCGCCGCGCTCCTGGTTCTCCGAGCGCTTGAAATAGGGCAGCACCTCTTCGTAGGACCAGCCCCGGTTTCCGAGGGCCGCCCAGTGGTCGTAGTCGATCCGGTGGCCACGCATGTAGATCATGGCGTTGATGGAGCTGCTGCCGCCCAGGGTCTTGCCGCGAGGCTGATAACCGCGACGGTTGTTCAGGCCGGGCTGCGGCTCGGTCTGGAAGGCCCAGTTGCAGTGCTTCGTCGGCAGAATCGCGGCGGTGCCGGCGGGCACGTGGATGAACAGGCTACGGTCGGGTTTGCCGGCCTCCAGCAGGCAGACGCTGACATCGGGATCCGCCGACAGGCGGTTCGCCAGCACGCATCCGGCGGACCCGCCACCAACGATGATGTAATCGTACATAGCTCCTCCTCGCGCTCACGCCCCTTGATTCTTGTTTGCGGGGGCGTCGATGCCGCCTGGGCCGGGCGCTGACCGCGACCCGGGCTGCGGACAACGGACCACCATGCCCTGGAGCTTCAGCATAGTGCACAACCGTACACATATGCCACGCCCGCGACGACGCATCGACCGCTGCCGGCGCCAGCGCCGGCGGGAAATTCGCTGGAGTCGCGGCTGCGCGGGACGGATCGCCCATTCGCGCCGCGGCATTAACCGTCCAGCCAGGGCGGAACCGGCCCTAGTCCGGCCCGGCGGGCCGCCATGGGAAACCAAGGGCCTCGACTTCCGTGCGGAGCTCATCCATGGCGGCGGCCACGGCCCGGGACGGGCCTCGCAGCCCAAGCTCCAGCTGAAATCCGTCGGTCTGGGTGGAGGGCAGGCAGGACAGGCGCAGGTCGGGATAGCGGTCGACGAAGCCTTCCATCATGGGGATGACGTCACTCTCCCGCGCGCCGGGCACGATTATGGCCAGCTCGGTACGCGTGCCCGGGGCGTGCAGATGGGGATATCGCTTGTCGAGCACCCACTCGATCATGGGCCAGGCCATGTTCGGGAAGCCGGGCACGAAATGATGGTCGCGGATGGAGAACCCCGGTACCCGGTTGACCGGGTTGGGGATGATGTCGGCTCCCTCCGGGAAATCCACCAGCCGGTAACGCCGGTCAGTGATCTCGCGCTCGCCGAAACGCGCCCGCAGCTCGGCCACCCCGTCTGGATGCCGTGCCAGAGACAGGCCCAGGGCTTCGGCGGCACACTGGCGGGTGCGGTCGTCCGGCGTCGCCCCGATGCCGCCGCAGCTGAAAACCACGTCGCCGGAGGCAAAGGTCTGGCGCAGGTTCTCGGTCAGCAGATCCGCCTCGTCGCCGAGGATGCGCGCCCAGGAGAGCTCCATGCCCCGGGCGTCGAGCAGCTCGATCATCCGCGAGAAATGCTTGTCGCGGCGTTTTCCCGACAGCAGCTCGTCGCCGATGATGATCAGCCCGAAACGCGATGCGGTGGCGGATGACGGACTCAAGACTCGACTCCTCGTTGACTCAGCTGACCGCGCCTTCCCGCGTGCCGGGGCCGCCTCGGAGCCGCGCGCGCAGCCAGTGGCGCAGATCCTCGTGGATGGACAGCAGCACGGGCACCAGGAACAGCACCAGCAACGTTACCACGGCCAGGCCGCAGGTGATGGACACGGCCATGGGGATCAGGAACTGGGCCTGCAGGGAGGTCTCGAACAGCAGCGGCAGCAGACCGCCTATGGTACTCAGTGAGGTCAGCAACACCGCCCGCAGCCGCAGCCGCGCCGCCTCGACCAGGGCCTGGCGCAGAGCCATGCCGCGTTCCCGGGCCTGGCGGAAGAATGTCACCAGGATAATGGAGTCATTGACCACGATGCCGGTGAGGCCGAACAGGCCGAACAGCGACAGCACCGTCAGGTCCAGGCCCATGAGCCAGTGCCCCAGGAAGGCGCCGATGATGCCGAAGGGGATCACCGCCATGACGATCAGCGGCCAGCCGTAGGAGCTGAAAACCCAGGCGAGGATGATGTAGATCATGACCAGCGCCAGCACCAGCCCGCGCTTCATGTCGTCCAGGGTCTCCGCCTGGTCGGCCAGCCGCCCGGCGTACTCCGTGGAGACGCCATAGCGCTGGCGCAGGTCCGGGATGAATTCCTCCTCCAGGGCCGCCAGCACGTCGTTGGCGTTGTTCAGGCGCGGATCCACGTCGGCGGTAACCTCCACCGCCATCTGCCCGTCCACGTGCCGCAGGGTCTCGAAGCCGCGGCGGCTGTCCAGGGCGGCGACGGTGGCCAGGGGCGCCTTCGTACCGGACGGCAGCTCCACCTGAAAGTCGTAGAGCAGGCCAAGCTGGCGGGTTTCCGATTCCGGCAGTCCGACCCGCACCTCGATTTCGTCCCGGCCCCGGTAATAGATCTGGGTGAGATAACCGCTGAACGCCGCGCGCAGCTGCCGGCCCAGGTCCGCCGTCGTAAGCCCCAGGTACTCCGCCTCGGGCCTGAGGCGGTAGATCCACTGCTCCTGGCCGTAGGGCAGATCGTCTTCCACCGCGAACACGCCGGGATAACGACGCAGGGCCGACTTGAGCTCCTCCGCTGCATCCTTCAGCCGCTGCGCGTCCGCGCCGGCGATCTCGACGGCGATCGGGCTGCCGGGCGGGCCCTGTTCCGGCGCCTTGAACACCAGGTTCTCCAGCCCGGGCGGGCGTTCCACACGGGACTGCCACTCGCGCAGAAACGACTCGTTGCGAACCGCCCGCCGGTCCGGCGACACCAGCTCGACGAAAATGGACCCGTAGTGCTCGCCCACCTGGGCGAGCCGCGGATCCGCGGAGAACGTGCGGCCGATGCGGCTGGTGCGGGCGACGATCAGGTCACCGCCGAAATGGGCCTCCGTCTCCAGTAACGCCTCGTCCACGGACTCCAGGTACGCCTCCACCCGTTCCCGGGGCGTGCCGGCCACGAAATGCGCGTTGCTGACCACCAGCGGCCCTTCGGCCCCCTCGAAGAAGGTGAACGGCAGCCGCCCCGTCTCCAGCAGCGCGACGGCGAATATCAGCAACCCGGCGGCACCGGCCAGTGTGGCCCAGCGGTAGGCCACCGACCACTGTACGGCCCGCACGAAAGGCCCGTCGCGGAAGCGGTTGAACTGCCGGTCCAGGGTGGCGCGAAGCCGGCTGGGCCCGGCGTGGTGCATACGCGTGAAGGACGCCCGCAGGTGACCCGGCAACACCAGAAAGGCCTCCACCAGCGAGGCCAGGATCACGCAGATGACCACGAACGGGATATCGAACAGGATCTGCCCGAATATGCCGCTGATCAGCATCAGCGGCAGGAACGCGGCGATGGTGGTCAACGACGAGGACATCACCGGCGCCAGCATGCGCCGGGCACCGCCCTCGGCGGCGCCCAGGGCGTCCTCGCCGGACTCGTAGTGGGCGAGGGCGTCCTCGCCGACCACGATGGCATCGTCCACGATGATGCCGATGGTCATGATCAACGCGAACAGGCTGATCATGTTGATGCTGCCCCCCAGCAGCCAGAGCACGGCCAGGGCGGCCAGGAACGAGGCCGGGATGCCCATGGCCACCCAGAACGCCACGCGGCCGCTGAGGAACAGGAACAGCACGCCGAGCACCAGGATGAGCCCGCCAATGCCGTTTTTCACCAGCAGCTGGATGCGATCCTCGATGTACACCCAGCGCTCGTCGAAGACGCGCAAATCCACCGTGGGTGGCAGCGTCGCCCGGGTCTCCTCGGCCCAGGCATGCAGTGTCCGCGCCGCTGCCAGGGCGCTTTCCTCGGCGCCGCGCTGCAGCAGCAGCTCGATGGCGGGCTGGCCGCCGGATTTCAGCAATGCCTCGTTGGCGGCCGGCCGCAGCTCCACCTCGGCGACATCGCCCAGTCGCACCATCCGGCCCTGGGCGTCGCCGGCGACCCGCAGGTCCTGAAAGCCGGGAACGTCGTAACGCTGCCCCAGCCCCCGCAGCTGGCGCTCGACATCGCCCGCGCCGAGCTCACCGGCGGGCACGTCGGCGCTCTGGGCGGCGATACGCTGACCCAGCGTCTGCAGGGAAATGCCGAGCTCGTTGAGGCGGGCGTTCGGCACCTCGACGGCCATGACCTGTTGCGGCATGCCGATGAGATCCACCTTGGAGACGCCGCGATCCAGCAGCTCGGTCTTGAAGCGATGGGCCAGGTCGCGCAGCTCCAGACGGGAGAGATCGCCGGTAACCAGAACCCGCGCCACCGGCGTGTAGTCCACGAGCCGCACCACCCTGGGATCCTCGGCATTGTCGGGCAGGTTGCGCACCCGTGAGACGCGCTCTTTCGTGTCGTTCAGCGCGCCCCCCATGTCCGTGGCCTCGGTGAACTCCAGCGTGATCGTGGTCCCGCCCTCCCGGGCCACGGATCGCAGCTTCTTCAGCCCCTCCAGATCGCGGAACTCATCCTCCAGGGGCGTCATCACGCTCTCTTCCACGTCCTCGGCGCTGGCCCCCGGCCAGGTCACCGAGACCAGGATGCTGCGGACGTCGAAGGTGGGGAAGAACTGAACGTTGAGCTGCATCAGCGCGTACGCGCCCACCAGGAACATGATGGCCATCAGCAGGTTGCTGGCAACACGGTGGCGCGCGAAGACGCCGATGGGATCCCCGGGCCCGGCCACTACTGCGTCCCGAGCTCACGGATGCGCAGGCCGTTGGTGGCCCGCGGTATCTGGGTGGCGACGATGCGCATGCCGCGCTCGAGGGCATCGCCCCTGACCAGCGCGGCCCGGCGGCCGTCGGGCAGCACGGTGTCGCCGATGCGACGGATATCCACGGACTGCATCCGTCCGTCCGCTACGCGGTAGAGGCGGTTGTTGCCGTAGATGGCCTCGTAGGGGACCGCCACGGCCCGGGGCTCCGGCGGGAGCCGCAGCTCCACCGAGACGAACTGACCCAGCGGCGCCTGGGGCTGGTCCTCCATCACGTCGAAAATCACGTCCCCGCCCGCCTGACCCTGCTGGGCCTCACCGGCCAGCCGGTGCAGCCGCAACGGCATGCACAGCCCATCCGCAATCCCGGTGGCCTCGAGCGTCTCGCCGGCGCGCAGCGCTTCGCGCACGCGGCCCAGCTGGACGCTCGGCAGCGGCGCGCGCACCTGCAACGCCGCGGTGTCGTAGAGGCGCACCAGGGGGGTACCCGGCGAGACCCGCGTTCCAGCGGCCACGTCCACGGCGGCCACTCGCCCGTCGAACGGGGCACGCACCACCGTTCGCGCTACGTCCCGCCGGGCCTGGGCCAGCGCCGCCTCGGCCTGTTCAATGCGCGCGCGCAGCTGGCTGATGCGCTGCTCGTAGGAGTCCACCGCCAGCTCGCGCTGATTCACCGCCAACCGGCGTTGCCGCAGCTCGCGCTCCGCGGCATCCACCTGGGAATCCGAGGCGGAGCCGCCCTGGGCCAGCCGCCGGATGCGCGTGAGCTCGCGATCCGCCAGGGTCAGCAACTCGCGCTCGGTCTGCAGGGCATTGCGGTCCGCCTCGCGTTCACGCCGCTGCAGAGCGAGCTGCGCCTCGAGCTCGGCCACCTGGGCCTGGCGCTGTCGCTGGACGAGCAGCAGGTCTGCCTCGTCCAGACGCAGCAGGACCTGGCCTTCGCTCACCCGCTCCCCCTCGCGAATGGCTACGGTGAGCACGTCGGCCTGCACGGCGGTCCGAATGCTGGCAGCGCGCGCCGACTCGACACGGCCGTACAGCATGACCACGGGCTGTTTGGGTCCCGGAGAGACGGTCACCGTGCGCACCGGCCAGACCTGCTCCTGCGGCGGTCTGGCGTCGGTCTCGGCGCGGGTCAGCCACAGTGCCAGCACCGCGCCGACCGCCAGCGCCAGCAGAACCAGCGGCAGGAGCGTCCGGGCGAGCTTGCTGGGGGCTGCGGGCGGCACTAGATGTTGTTCCAGAGGCTCAGGCCGGCCGGCTGCCAGGTCAGGTAAAGCTGCTTGTCCACGTAGGGCTCGGGGTGGCGGCGGAAATGGTGACGCAGCAGAGTCACCGGCACGATAAGTGGCAGCAGGCCCTGGCGGTACTGATGAATGAGCTCCACCAGCTCCGCCTTGTCACCGCTGTCCAGGGTCCGCTTGAGATAGCCCATCAGGTGGAAGAGCACGTCGGTATGCCGGCGGCGAGTGGCCCGGTAGCTCAACGCGTGCATGAACAGCGCCCCGTATTCATCGGCCAGCTCGCGGATGGGCCGCTTGCCGGCATCGGCCACCAGCCGTCCCAGCGCCGTGAGATGCTGCTTGCCATGGGCCATGAGGATGAGCTTGTGCCGGGTGTGAAACTCCACCAGCTTCTCGGCCGTCACCCCGTCCGCGATCAACTCCTGCCAACGCCGGTAGCAGTACACCCGCTCGATGAAGTTCTCCCGCAGCACCGGGTCGTTCAGGCGTCCCTCCTCCTCCATGGGCAACAGGGGCTTTTGCCGCATGAGCTCCCGGGCGTAAATGCCGACGCCTTTCTTGTTCGGCGGGCCACCCTTGGCGCTGTAGACCTTCACGCGCTCCATGCCGCAACTCGGCGACTTGCTCTTGAGGATGTAACCGCTGATATCGCCCAGCGCCTCGGCCTGCTCCCGGCCGAACGCCGCCAGCGCCCCGGTGACGTCCAGGTCCGGGTTCTTCGTGCCCACCGCCCGTGGCGCTTCGGGATCCCCTTCCAGGCGGATGGGTTCCCGGGGGGTACCCAGCCCGATGGCCACCTCCGGACATACCGGCACGAGGGTGAAGTACTCGCGCAGGGTGTCGTCGACGAACCGGTCCCGCTTGTGACCGCTATCGAAGCGCACCGGCTCGCCCAGTAGACAGGAGCTCACGCCGATGCGGATGGAATCGCTGACCAGCGGCGGCTGGTTGCTGGCCATGGCATTGGGATTGGGATTCGGGGCGCTCACTGTTCCTCGAAGTCTGGTTTGCGGGCTTACAGCCCGTGGGGTTACAAGGATGCTGCCATGTCAGTGTATGGGGTCGGCTCGCCGCTATGCCACATCCCGCGAGCGGAATCGCGGCCCGGGCGCATTGAACCCGGTTTGATCTGGCTCACAAAGGTCTCGTCGCGGAGAATTATGCTGTGAGCGGTGGGGAAGTGCCGCAATCCTTCCCCGACGGTACGTCCAACAGCGCCAGGCGCAGTAACCAACATCAAGCGCTCCCCCGGAAGCCCGCGCTGCCGGCAAGACGCAGGAGAACGAAATGCCCTTGAGATCCCGGACATCCACCTCGTCACCGTTTCACCGCCATTTCGCCGGCCTGCTGCTGGCCGCCATGGCCACGGCGCTCGCCGGCTGCGCAATGGCGCCCGACTCGAAGCCGGAGGCACGCCCCGTCCCGACGGTCGCCGCCGGCGATCCCGCGCTGAGCTTCTGGCGCGACCAGGTCGAGTACGCCTATCCGGTCGACTACGCCACCACCACCGACAGTCGCGGCGTCGCCTGGGAGATCGCCTACATGGATGTCTATCGGGGGCGCGGCGACAAGGCCGAGGCGCAGACCCTGGTGCTCGTCCACGGCAAGGGGGCCAACGCCGGCTATTTCTCGCAGCTGATGGGCGACGCCCTGGCCGCCGGCCTGCGCGTGGTCGCCTTCGATCTGCCCAACTACGGCAAATCCATTCCCGGCAACCTGGACAAGCCCGTGGCCCGCACCCTGGACGATACCCGCGAGGCCGCCCACGAGCTGCTCGTGGAGCGGCTGGGCATCGAGCAGGCCGCCTATCTCGGCCATTCCCAGGGCGGTCAGTGGGTGATCGGCTACGCCCTGCGATACCCGGAGGCCGTGTCGAAGGTCATTCTCGAGGCGCCCTCCGGGCTGGAGGAGTATCCGACGGCCATCCGCCTGCCGAGCGGCGTCGACTGGCCGGTGTTCGATCCGTCGTACCGATACGACTATGAGCGCTGGAACCAGGTCTGGGGCCCTCTGGGGCATCTGAAGAACGAGTTCGCGAAAACCGAGCACGACATTCGTGCCTTCTATTACTTCAGGCAGGTGAACAAGGAGACCGGCGAGGTCGAGCCGTCCGAGGTCGGATACTTCCGCAACGACAGCGTCGACGCCCGATTCCTCACGGAGACCCGCGTGCAGATGATCCGCGGCAACGACCGTGAATACGACCGCTACATCAAGACCTACGTGCGCGATGTCTATTCCCTGGGCATCGAAGTGCGTCAGGAAGATCCCGAGAGCCTGTACAAGCGCCTGCCCGAGATCGACGTGCCGGTGCTGATCGTCTTCGGCGACGGCGACCCGTTCATCCCGACCACGGTGCTGAGCGGCCTGACCGACCTGCGTACCCAGATCATCAAGCCGGCCTACGAGATGCTCGCCGAGCGTGGTCCCGAGCCGATGGCGGCGGTCTACGAGGGGGCCGGCCATTTCGTTCACACCGACTACCCGGACCGCTTCGCCGCCGATGTCATCGGTTTCGTCCGCGACGGCCGGATCGAGAGCGAACCCGAGGATCCGGAGGCGTACAGTGCCGAGCAGGCGCTGCCCGAGGGGGTGCAGGCCTTCATCGAGCGCGACGAGCAGGCGTTCGCCAGCGGGGATATCGAGGCCATCATGGCCAACTACCACACCGATTACCGCGACGGCGGGCGCGACAAGGCCGCGCAGCGGGCGGTCATGCAGCAGTTCCTGGGCATGACCCGCACCTACGAGGTCATCACCGACGGCATCGAGCCGGTGGGCGAGAACAAGGCCGTCATCCGGGGCGGCATCCGCTCCGACCTCGGCACCCTGCCCTTTCCCAAGCGGGCCATGATCATCAAGGACGACGGGCGCTGGTACTGGTACGGGGATCAGCAGTAGGGGGGACCGAATGGCCTCACTGCGCCCGTTCGCGAGCGCGCCTGAGGCCCGGTGTCTCCGGGGTGTGGGCGAACGCGGTGGCCGTTGGAGCGCCGCGAGGCGCGATCCGGCTGTCCGGTGACCCCCGCCCCCGTCGCGCCTTGCGGCGCTTCTACGGGTGGCGCGGGTCGGCGTCCCGTGGGTGCAGCGACCCCAACGAGCAACGCCGGAATGCGGGCGCTAACCCTGAACCAGCTCCACGACCTCGTCGAGGCTGCGGACTTGCACGTGGGGCACCGCCTCGACGTGCTCCGGCCAGAGCTCGCCGCTGCGATTGAGCCAGACCGCTACCATGCCGTAACGCGCGGCGCCGATGACATCGCTTTCCGGCTCGTCGCCGACATGCAGCATCTGGTGAGGCGCGACGCCGGCGCGGTGGCAGGCGGCCTCGAAGACCAGACGGTCGGGCTTGGCCGCGCCCACGTCGATGGCCGAGACACGGAAGTCGAAAAAGCCCTGCAGGCCGATACGGTCGATGTCGGCGTTGCCGTTGGTCACCGCGCCGACCGCGACCTGGCCGCGCAGACGCTTCAGCGTGGGCACGGCGTCGTCGTACATATGCACCCGGTGCCGGCCCTCGAGGAATACGTCGAAGGCCGCCTCCACGAGGGACTCGTCGCGGTACCCGACGCTCTCCAGCGCCCGCCGCATGCAGGCCTTGCGCAGCTCCGTCAGGTTGTGACGCAACCCGGGCTGCTCGGCCATGACCACGTCGCGCAGCTCGCGCATGGCCGCCGCGTCGTAGCGCGCGGCGACCTCCGGCGCGCGCTCCGCCAGGAAGGCCATGGTGCGCTCCTCGGCGGCGGGAATGACATTGGTGAGATCCCAGAGCGTGAAGTCCAGATCGAAGGACACGGCCCGGACCGTGCCCGGGGGCAGGATCAGCTCCGCCATGGTTCACCCATCCGGCAGCCGCCGCCACAGGCAGCCGTCCGCGCCGGCCTCGTCGAGCCGGTTCAGAAAGGCCTCGTGCGCCGCCATCTCCTCGTCGCTGGCCCGCAATACCCGCAAGGGCTGCTTTGCCTCCACCGCCCGCACGGTGCTGCGTACCAGCCCGTCGCCGTCCTCGCCGGTCTCGCCCAGCGAGAGGGCTGCCTGGCCGCCGGTCATGGCGAGATAGACGTCGGCCAGGATCTGGGCGTCCAGCAGTGCGCCATGGAGCTCGCGCTGGGCGTTGTCGATGCCGTAGCGCTTGCACAGCGCATCCAGGCTGTTGCGCTGTCCGGGGTGCATGGTCCGCGCCATCACCAGGGTGTCCACCACGCTGCAGTAGCCGTCCAGCCGGGCCCAGGCCTCCCCCAGCCGTTTCAGCTCCGCGTTGATGAAGCCGACATCGAAAGGCGCGTTGTGGATGATCAGCTCGGCCCCGTCGACGAAGGCCACGAAATCCTGGGCGATATCACCGAAGCGCGGCTTGTCGGCGAGGAACTCGTTGGTGATGCCGTGAACCTCGATAGCGCCGGCATCCACCTCCCGGTCCGGCTGCAGGTAGTGATGGAACGTCCGCCCCGTCGGGCGGCGGTGATCCAGCTCCAGGCAGCCGATCTCGATGATCCGGTGACCCTGTTCCGGCTCAAGACCCGTGGTTTCGGTATCGAGGACGATCTGCCGCATCTGGTGTGCCCCTTGCTGGTTTCAGGATTGCCCGGCGAGGACCTCGTCGACCCCCCGGTTGGCGAGGGCGTCGGCGCGCTCGTTCTCCGCGTGCCCGGAGTGGCCGCGCACCCAGCGCCAGTCGATGTCGTGGCGCTGGGCCAGCTCGTCGAGCCGCTGCCAGAGCTCGACGTTTTTCACAGGTTTCTTGTCCGCGGTGCGCCAGCCCCGGCGCTTCCAGTTCGGCATCCACTCGGTGATGCCCTTGCGCACGTACTGGGAATCGGTGGTCAGCACCACGCGGCAGGGGCGGCTGAGGCTCTCCAGGGCCTTGATGGCGGCCATGAGCTCCATGCGGTTGTTGGTGGTCCGCGCCTCGCCGCCGTGGATGTCCTTTTCGCGGCCGTTGTAGCGCAGAACGGCACCCCAGCCGCCGGGGCCCGGGTTGCCACGGCAGGCACCATCGGTGAAGACTTCAACGATCGACATGCAGTCGGCTCCGCGTCGTGGGCTGGGCGAGGCCGTTGGGCACGGCCGCTCGGCGAGGGCGGACGATATCACGCATCTGCAGCGGCTTCACGACGTGCTTGCGGGCAACGGTCAGGTGCACCGCGCCCAGCCAGGGCACCGCCGAGCCCAGCAGCGATTCCCAGCGCCGCAACCGGCCGTGCAGCCGGTGCCCGCCCCAGGGCGGACGATGAAACAGGTAACGCCTGGAGGCCGTGCGCAACCCCAGCAGCCGGCACCAGTCCTCGATGCGAGACTGTGCTATGTATCGTCCGGACCAGGGCTCGCCCCCGGCAGGGCGCCGCCAGAGATGGCGCAGCCCCCAGCTGCTGAAGGGATTGAACCCCACGACCAGCAGCCGCCCTTCCGGCGCCAGGACACGTTCAGCTTCGCGCAGGACCTGATGCGGCTCGGCACTGAACTCCAGCCGGTGGATGAGCACGACCACGTCGAAGCTGTCGGAAGCGAAGGGCAGATCCTCGGCGCGGGTGGCGATGTCCACCGGGCCGTCGGGCCAGTTGTCGGCGAGATACTGCCGCATGCTCCCGAACAGCGCGATGCGGCGATCGTCGCCAAAGGCGCCGAGCTGCAGCAGAGTCGAGGCCGGGGAATGGCGCAACTGCATTGCCAGCGCCGCGCGCTCCGCCTCGGCAAGCTCGCGCCCCAGGGGCGTACGGAACCACTCTCGCAGACTACGCTCCATAGCGGTGTTCACTCCGCGCCAGCGGCAGCAGGGGTGGGCCGGGTTCGTCGATCGTCGCCCCGGCCCTCGTACAGTTTACTGTTACATCGCCCCCGCGTCAGGATGCCCGGAAAGGTTAGCCAGCAGCGACGCATTGGGGTTAGCATGCCGGTCATGATGAATATCGCACCCGTTCGCGCCTTCAAGGACAACTACATCTGGGTCCTCCAGGACGACGCCGGCCAGGCGGCCGTGGTCGATCCCGGCGAGGCCCAGCCCGTGATCGACTACCTGCGGGAAAAGGGCCTGACCCTGACCGCGATTCTCATCACCCATCACCACCCGGATCATGTCGGCGGGGTGCCGCGTCTGCTCGAGACCCACGATGTACCGGTCTTCGGACCGGGCAGTGAACGCGTTCCCGGGATGACGGCGCCCCTCGGGCAGGGGGACCGGGCCGAGCTCGAGGCGATGGGACTGTCTTTCGAGGTGCTGGACATCCCCGGCCATACGGCCGGTCACATCGCCTACGTGGGTCATGGCGTACTGTTCAGCGGCGACACCCTGTTCGCCGCCGGCTGCGGCAAGGTCTTCGAGGGCACGCCGGCTCAGATGCATGACTCGTTGTCGAAGCTGGCCGCGCTGCCGCCGGAGACGCAGATCTACTGCGGCCACGAATACACCGAGGCCAATCTGCGCTTCGCCGCCCAGGTGGAACCGGACAACCAGGCTATCCAGCAGCGGCTGGAGACGGTGGCGGCCCAGCGCCGCAACGACGAGGTGACCTTGCCCAGCACCATCGCGCTGGAGCTGGAAACCAACGTCTTCCTGCGCGGCGGATCGGAATCCGTGAAACAGCACGCAGAACAACACGCCGGGCGCCGCCTAGACTCGCCAGTGGACGTATTCGGCACGGTCCGCGCCTGGAAGGACGGGCGCTGAGGGATCCGCCGACCGGAAAGCACGGCATCGGAGCCCGTCGCGCTTTCGGCCGACCGCCGCTAGGGAAGACGCTGGACGATTCACCCGCTTGGCGGAACCTGTCCAGCCTTACCTCAACAAGAACAGCAACGGAGGCGCGCCGTGCGGGTCATCCCCACACTAGTCATCCCGGTCCTGGCCGCCGGCCTCATCGGCTGCGCCGGGCTGCAGAAAATCCGCCTGGACCAGGCCGGCGACACCGCAACCACCCATCCGGACCACCACCCGGCGCTGCGCTCGCCGGAGGTCCGCCGGGCGGCGCCACCACCCACACCCGATGAAGCGTTGGCCGCCGCGGCCGTGTCGCCGCCGCCGCTGACCGTCTGGGAGCGGCTGCGCGAGGGCTTCGCCATGCCGCGGCCGCAGCACGAGCGCATCGACGAAAACCTGGACTACTTCGCCTCGCGCCCGAGCTATATCGCCCGGGTGGCGGAGCGCGCGGAGCCGCTGCTGCACTACATCGTGGAAGCGGTGGAAGCCCGGGGCATGCCCATGGAGATCGCCCTGCTGCCGGTGGTGGAGAGCGCCTACCGCCCGTTTGCCTACTCGCCGGGACGTGCCGCCGGGCTCTGGCAGTTCATACCGGCCACCGGCCGCCACTACGGCCTGGACCAGAACTGGTGGTACGACGGCCGGCGCGATATCGTTGCCTCCACCGACGCGGCGCTGACGTATCTGCAACGCCTGCACGACATGTTCGATGACTGGCTGCTGGCCCTGGCCGCCTACAACGCGGGCGAGGGCACGGTGCTCCGCGCGATCCGCGCCAACGAGCGCCGCGGCGAGCCCACCGATTACTGGAACCTGGATCTGCCCCGCGAGACCCGGGGCTATGTGCCACGCCTGCTGGCCATCCGGGCCATCTTCGAATCGCCGGCGACCTACGGTGCCGATCTGCCCCACGTGCCGGACGAGCCCTACCTGGACGTCGTCGAGCTGGAAGGCCAGATCGATCTCGCCCTGGCCGCCGAGCTGGCGGGTATGAGCATCGACGAACTGTACCGCCTCAACCCGGGATACAACCGCTGGGCGACGGCCCCCGAAGGCCCCCACCGCCTGGTGCTGCCGGTGGCCAACGCCGAGCATCTGCGCAGGGGCCTCGCGGACGTGCCCGACGACGAGCGCATGCGCTGGCAGCGCCATCGCGTGGCTCGCGGTGAGAGCCTGATCAGCATCGCGCGGCGATACCGGACCACCGTCTCCGTGCTCAAGGACGTGAACGATCTTCGCGGGCATATCATCCGCGCCGGCGACCATCTCATCATCCCCATCGCCAGCCGGCCATCCAGCCACTACGCGCTGAGCGAATCCCAGCGGCGGGAGGCGCTACAGAACCGGGACCGCCCCGGCAGCAAGCAGATCTATCGGGTCCGGTCCGGCGACACCTTCTGGGAGATCGCCCGCCGCTTCGGGGTCAGCGTCGCCGAGCTCACGCGCTGGAACGGTTTGGCGCCCGGTGACACGCTGCGCCCGGGTCAGGAGCTCGCCGTATGGACCGCCAGTTCGGGCGGCATCACGACCGCCGCCCTGCGTACTGCCCCGGCAAACCGCAAGCAGGCCGTGCACTACACCGTGCGCCAGGGCGACTCGCTCTACCGCATCGCCCAGCGGTTCAACGTCTCCGTCGCGGCCCTGCGCCGCTGGAACGGCCTGGCCAAGGGCGGCTATCTCCAGCCGGGTCAGCGGCTGCGCATGGAGGTGGACGTGACCGAGCAGGCCGGCATCTGATGCCGGCGGCCCGGTCAGCGTTCAGGAGCGATTCGCGGCCCGGTCGCTACCCCGTTCCGGCAGCGTGACATTGAGCTCCAGCACCTCGCAGTCGCCCTCGGACTCCACTTCCATGTGCACTGCGTCCTGGTCCACCGGAATGTATTTGCGGATCACCTCCAGGATCTCCTCGCGCATGGCCGGCAGGTAGTCCGGCCCGTCGCGCTGGGCGCGCTCCCGGGCGACGATGATCTGCAGCCGCTCCTTGGCGACGGAGGCGCTGTTGCGCTTCTGTGAGCGGAAGTAGCGCAGGAAGCTCATAACCTATCCACCAAAGAGGCGGCCGAGGAAGCCGCGCTTTTCGACCAGGAAACGGTGCTCGCGCTCCTCGCCGAGGAACCGGGCCACCGCGTCGTCATAGGCCTGACCGGCATCCGTGCTCTCCTCGAGGACCACCGGTACGCCGGCGTTGGAGGCCTGCAGCACCGCCTGGGACTCGGGGATGACACCCAGCAGCTCGATGGCGAGGATCTCCCGGACGTCGTCGACGCTGAGCATCTCCCCCTTGTCCACGCGCTGGGGCGAGTAGCGGGTCAGCAGCAGGTGCTCCCGGATCGGTTCCTCGCCCCGCTCCGCGCGGCGGGTCTTGCTGGCCAGCAGCCCCAGCATGCGGTCAGAATCCCGCACCGAGGACACCTCCGGATTCGTCACGACGACGGCCTCGTCGCAGTAGTAGGCCGCCAGCATGGCCCCCCGCTCGATACCCGCCGGGGAGTCGCAGACCACGTAGTCGAAGCTCTCCCGGAGCTCGTCCAGCACCTTCTCCACGCCTTCCTGCGTGAGGGCATCCTTGTCGCGGGTCTGGGACGCCGGGAGGATGCACAGGTTGTCCAGGCGCTTGTCCTTGATCAGCGCCTGGTTGAGGTTGGCGTCACCGTTGATGACATTGACGAAGTCGTAGACCACCCGGCGCTCGCAACCCATGATCAGGTCCAGGTTGCGCAGACCCACGTCGAAATCCACCACCACCGTCCGGAAGCCCCGTTTCGCCAGCCCGGCGGCGAAGGCCGCGCTGGTGGTGGTCTTGCCGACACCTCCCTTGCCGGAGGTGACTACCACGATTTTTGACACTCTGTCTTCCTCCCACCGTTGGGGAACCCCGGCCCGATTCCCTGCCGGCCGGGTACGAATCGAAAATGGCCCTGCTATGCCTCAAGCGGGACGATGCAAAGCGCCTCGTCCTCCAGATAGACCTGAACCGGGCCTTCCGCGCCGTCGCCGCCCAGGTGTTCGCTGAGCTGATACTGGCCGGCGATGGAGACCAGCTCCGCGCGCAGGCTGCGGCAGAAGATTCGCGCCTCGCGGTTGCCCTGCACGCCGGCCAGGGCGCGGCCGCGCAGGGTGCCGTAGACGTGAATGTTGCCGTCCGCCAGCACCTCGGCACCGGGACTGACCGAGGCCAGCACCACCAGGTCACCGCCGCGGGCATAGACCTGCTGGCCGGAACGCACCGGCTGGTCGATGACGCGACCCGGCAAGACCTCCGGCTCCGCCGACCGCCGGGAGGAGCCGGGCTTCGGGCTCTGGCGTTCGCCGCCGAAAAGCTCGGGGAACACGCCGATGCCCCGCTCCCTCGCCGCGGTCGCCACATCTTCACCGGCACCGGAGATACCGACGGGCACCAGCCCCTGGCCGCGCACGGTCTCCAGCCAGAGCGCCAGCTGATCCGCCGACGCCCCGGCCACGGCGCTGAGCTCCAGAACCACGGGCAGGCCGCGCAGCATGGACGGCGCCTCGGCCACCTTGGCCTCCAGCTGGCGGTTCAGTGTGTCATTATCGGGGGTTAACAGACGCAGGACAGTCAGGGTTGCCATGCGACCCTTGAGCTCAAAGGCCGCTGCTTGCTCCACGGAGCCGACGGTAGACGCCATTCCCACCCTTCTGCGCGCGGACCGGGGTCCGATTCCAATACGACGGGTCCCCCAGCGGCCGGCGGCCGGTGGGGGACCCCCTGGACGAAGGCGCCGCGGTCACGGCGCCTTCACATTGCCGCCCTTTATATCGCGCCGAACCGCGTCTATCAAGGGATTGCGGCGGATCGGCGTACCACCGGTCAGCGGGTGAGCAGGCTGTTCAGGCGTTTGGCGAAGGCTGCCGGGTCGTCCAGCTGGCCCCCCTCCGTGAGCAGCGCCTGCTCGAACAACACCTGGGCCCAGTCGTCGAAGCGCCCATCCTCTTCTCCGGCGTTCAGCCGCTGGATGATCGGATGCTCCGGATTGATTTCCAGCGCGGGTTTGCTGGCCATGGTGGGATGCCCCGCGGCCTTGAGCATGCGCTGCATGCTCATGCCGAATTCGTACTCCCCCACCACCAGGCAGGCCGGAGAGTCCGTGAGCCGGTGGCTGACACGAACATCGTCAACCCGCTCCGCGAGGGTCTCCCTGAGGCGCTCCAGCAGCGGTTTGACCGCCTCCTCGGCGGCTTCCAGCTCCGCCTTGTCCGCCTCCTCGCCGAGCTCGCCGAGATCCAGCTCACCCTTGGCCACGGACTGCAACCGCTTGCCCTGGTACTCGCCGAGATGGGCTACCAGCCACTCGTCCACCGGCTCGTGGAGCAGCAGCACTTCCACGCCCTTCTTGCGGAAGACCTCCAGGTGCGGGCTGTGCCGGGCGGCGTTGAAGCTGTCGGCGTGAACGTAGTAGATGGCCTGCTGGCCGTCCTTCATCCGGGCGATGTAGTCGTCCAGTGACACCGACGGCGCCCCCTCCTCCTCGGCGGTGCTGGAGAAGCGCAGCAGCGCGGCGATGCGCTCGCGGTTGGCGAAGTCCTCGGCCGGGCCCTCCTTGAGCACCGTGCCGAACTGCTCCCAGAACGTGGCGTACTGCTCCGGCTCGTTCTTTGCCATCCGTTCGAGCAGGTCAAGCACGCGCTTGACGTTGGCGCCGCGGATCCTGTCCACCAGCTCGTTGTGCTGCAGCAACTCCCGGGAGACGTTCAGGGGCAGGTCATCGGAATCGACTACGCCGCGCACGAATCGCAGATACCGCGGCACCAGCCGGTGCTCGGTATCATCCAGGATGAACACCCGGCGTACGTAGAGCTTCACGCCATGGGCGGACTCCCGGTCGAACAGGTCGAAGGGCTGGCGCTGCGGGATGAACAGCAGCGAGGTGTAGGACTGCTTGCCCTCGACCTTGTTGTGGATCCAGGTCAGCGGCGCCTCGAAGTCGTGGGCGACATGCTTGTAGAACTCCTGGTACTCCTCGTCGGCGATCTCCGATTTCGACCGCATCCACAGGGCCGAGGCGCGGTTGACCGTCTCGTCACCGCCGTCGGCCTCGTCGCCTTCCCTGGGCATGACGATGGGCAGCGAGATGTGGTCCGAGTACCGGCGGATGATCTCCCGGAGCCGGTAACCGTTGAGGAACTCGTCTTCGCCGTCCGCCAGATGCAGGGTCACTTCAGTGCCGCGCTCCGGCCGCTCCGCCCAGGCGATGTCGTAGGCACCCTGGCCGTCCGAGGCCCAGAGAATGCCGCGCTCCGACGGCTCACCCGCGCGGCGCGATCGCACTTCGACCTTCTTCGACACGATGAACGCCGAATAGAACCCGACGCCGAACTGGCCAATGAGCTTGGCGTCGTTCGCCTGATCGCCGGTCAGGGCGTCCAGGAACTGCCGCGTGCCCGATTTGGCGATGGTGCCCAGGTTGTCGACCGCGTCGTCCCGGGTCATGCCAATGCCGTTGTCGGTCACCGTTACCGTTCGGGCCTCCGGGTCGAACGTCACCCGGATCTTCAGCTCCGGATCGTCCTCCAGCAGCGACTGATCCTTCAGAGCCTCGAAGCGCAGCTTGTCCGCGGCGTCCGAGGCGTTGGAGATCAACTCCCGAAGAAAGATCTCCTTGTTGCTGTACAGGGAGTGGATCATGAGGTTCAGCAACTGCTGCACCTCGGTCTGAAAGCTCAGGGTTTCCTGCTCCGCGTTGACGGTCATGGGGCTACCTCGAAATACCTTTAAAAATCAGAGCTTGCCGGCGCTTGAGCGCGATGCACGCCGGTACCCGTGTTCGGATGGAGTGCTTTATAGGCACATTGAAGCCGGCTTTCAAGAGCCGCCGGCACCCCCGGCGCCGCCGGGTTGGCGGCTGGTGAGGCCGTCCAGGGGATACTATAAGCTTACGGAAACGCTCATTGTTTCCTTCAGCGCGGACCTCCGCGGCCGATAACCAGAATATGATCCAGCTCAACGCGGTCTTTTTCATCCTGCTCATCGAGGCGGCGGTGCTGCTGCTGGCACTGAGCGTCTTTCTTGCCTGGCGGCTGCTGCGCCGGCGGCCGGTCGCGCTGAGCACGCCGGAGGACCTGATGGCTCAGGCGCGGCGCTTCCTCGAGAGCGAGCTGATGCGCACCGAGGCCCTGCTGGACGAGGCATCCACCCTGGAGGAAGGCCGGGCGCCCCGCCTGGAACGGCGCCGCGACGCCATTGAGGCGGAACTGGCGGCCCTGGACCTGACGGATTCCGACGCCGCGTACTGGGAGCGCGTGGAATCCGGCTACGAGGTACCGTCCACCGAGGCGCATCCGGAAGCGGAGGTGGAGCCGGCCGACACCGAGGCGCAGGCGGCGCCGGAGGACAACGAACCCCAGGACGCCGATGCCGCGCTGGAGGCGTTGAAGGCGGACTACCAGGCACTGCTGGAGACGCTGAACCGGGCCGAGCTCGACGACGACACCCGGCTGGAGGTGGACGCCGCCACGGACCGCTGGCACGAGCGCCTCAAGGTCATCGAACGGCAGCTGCACAACACGCCGGTCGGGGTGGGCGGCGAGCGCCGCAATACCGACGTAACGGTCCTCGAGAGCGGCGACCGGGACCGGCTGCGGCAGATCATCGACCAGCAGGACGAGCTCATCTGGGATCTGAAAAAGGACATGGCATCGGCCATCAGCGACGCGGAGAAGCTCAAGTACCTGGAGGAGCGCATTGACAACATCATGCGCCAGGCACGTGAGCTGCAGGCCTGTGTCAACGTCCTGGAAGACGAGAACAACTTCCTCTTCCAGCAGCTGCGCGAACGCGATGGCGAGACCCAGGGTCCAGCCGCCGCCGGAGAGGCCGCAGGGCTCGACCGCGCCCATGTCGGGTTCCTGCTCGCCAGCCAGCAGGAGGCGCTGGAGGCCCTGGATGCCGCCGTCGAAGGACTACAGGCCTCCGACCTCGCCGCCGAGGACGTTATGCGCGCGCGCGGCGCGCTCACGGAGCTGCTGACCTGCGCCGAATCACTGCAGTCCGCGGTGCAGGGGGCGCCCGCCCGGAACGACTCGGATACCGCGGCCGGAAACACGGATTCCTGACCCCGCCGCTGCGTTGAATCCGGCCGTCATCGCCACTATCCGTAGGCTCATGGAGGACGACACTGGGACACCGGTGCGTGCCGGTTGTCGACGAGACAGGAGCTTGAACCCCATGACCGAAGCAACCCGCGAGAGCACTCTGAAACGCCCCGAGAACCTGACGGAGCGCCTCGGCGCCTGGTTCATGGAGCGTCTTGAGGCGCTGATCGCGAGTCACTCCCGGGTCGGCGACCAGCCGGTCTTCGACCGGGCGCAGTTCCCGTGGGCGGCTGACGTCGAGCGGGACTGGCAGATAATCCGCGGGGAGCTCGACACGGTACTGGAACGCACCAACGAGCTGCCGAACTTCCACGACGTGGTCAGTGACGTGGAGACCATCACCGCCGACGACAACTGGAAGACGTTCTTTCTGTACGCCTTCGGCATTCCCAGCAAACGCAACTGCGAGATGTGCCCGGAGACGGCGCGCATCCTGCGGCGGATTCCGGGGCTCAAGACAGCTTTCTTCTCGATTCTCGCCCCGGGCAAACGCATCCCGGTCCACCGCGGTCCCTACAACGGTGTGCTGCGCTATCACCTGGGGCTCAAGGTCCCGGCGGCAGGGGAGCAGTGCTGGATACGCATCGGCGACCGGGTCTGCAAGTGGGCCGAGGGGGAGGGCCTGATCTTCGACGACTCCTACAACCACGAGGTGCATAACGACACGGACGAGTACCGCGTGGTGCTGTTCGTGGACTTCGTCCGCCCGACCCGGCAGCCGGTGGACCTGCTGAACCGGTTCCTGCTGAAGGTGACCACGCTGATACCGGCGATCCGCCACGGCATGAAACAGCATGCCCGTTGGGAGGAGCGCTTCCACGGCAAGACGCGTTAAGAAAGGCCGGGGCAACTCGCGATTTGCCCCGGCCCGGCGCGTTAGTTGGTTAGCTGGTTAGTTGGGTAACCAGGTAACCAGGTAACCAGGTAACCAAAGCGAGACTGCGGCATTTCACAACCAATGGCGCAGCCTTTTCCTAGAACATCTCCGACGGGTCCAGGTTATCGTCCGTGGGCCGGTCGTAGTCGCGGCTGGGGATGAAATCGCCGGTGACCATCTGCTTGTAGCCCAGTCCCGGTCCCACCATGGGGTAGACACCGGCATCCGGGTCGATCATCACCTCCAGGAACGCCGGCCCCTCGAACTCGACGAAGGCCTTGAGGGCTTCGGCCACCTCGTCCGGGTGGCTGATCCGCCGCGCGAACTCGAAGCCGTCGGATTCCGCCGCCTTGATAAAGTCCTTGCGGTGCAAGGACTTGTCGGAGCCCGAGAAGCGGTCCTCGAAGTACAGCCGCTGCCACTGGCGGACCATGCCGTCGCCATTGTTGTTGAGCAGCAGGATCTTCACGGGGAGGTTGTAGGTGGTAACCGTCTCCATTTCCCCCAGGTTCATGCGGATGCTGCCGTCACCGTCCACGTCGATGACCAGCCGGTCCGGGTTGGCGAACTGCGCGCCCACCGCGGCCGGCAGGCCGAAGCCCATGGTGCCCATGCTGCCGGAGGTCATCCACAGTCGCGGCTCGCGGAAATGCAGGTACTGTGCGGCCCACATCTGGTGCTGGCCGACGCCCGTGCTGACGATGGCGCGGCCGTCGGTGAGCTCGTTGAGCCGCTCCATGACGTAGTGCGGCTGGATCAGCTCACTGTCGCGCTCGTAGTTGAGGGCGTACTTCTCCTTCAGAGCGCGGACGTGCTCCAGCCACGGCCCGTTGTCCCTGTTGATGCCCGCCGAGCGGCCATGGTCGATGAGCTGGCGCAGGCACTTCCCCGCCTCCCCCACGTGAGCCCAGTCCACCAGCTTCACCTTGCCGATCTCGGCGGCGTCGATGTCGATATGGGCCACGTGCTCGGCCAGCGGGGCGAACAGCTCCGCCTTGGCGGCGACCCGGTCGTCGAACCGGGCACCGACCGCGATGATGAAATCGCAGTCCTCGACCGCGTAGTTGGCGTAGGCCGTGCCGTGCATGCCAAGCATGTGCAGGGATAGATCGTCGTGGGTGTCCACCGCGCCGAGCCCCATCACCGTGGTCACCACGGGGATGTTGAAGGCCTCGGCGAACTCGCGGAGCTCACCGGCGGCATCACTGTTGATGACACCACCGCCGGCGTAGATCAGGGGCCGGCTGGAATGCTCCAGCATCTCGAAGAACTGCTTGCACTTGCGCTCCGAGAGCTTGGCCGCGCGCAGGGATTCCATGCGCTGGCGGTAGCCGCGGATATCCAGCAGCCCCTCGCCCTGGAACTCGCCAACCCAGTTCTGGACGTCCTTGGGCAGATCCACGACCACCGGACCCGGTCGTCCGGATCGCGCCACCTCGAAGGCCGTCCGGATGGTGGATTCCAGCTGCTCGGGCTTGGTCACCAGGAAGACGTGCTTGGCGCAGTTGCCCATGATGTTGACGATGGGCGCCTCCTGGAAGGCATCGGTCCCCATGGCGCCGGTGGCCACCTGGCCGGTGATCAGCACCACCGGAATGGAATCGGCCATGCAGTCGCGGATGGGCGTGACCGTGTTGGTGGCGCCGGGGCCGGACGTCACCAGGAAGACGCCGACCTTGCCGCTGCTGCGGGCGTAGCCGGCGGCCATGAACCCCGCGCCCTGCTCGTTGGCCGGCACGATCAACGGCATGGGCTCGCCGCCCTCGGCGCCCCGGTGCTGCTCGTTGTAGCGGAAGATGGCGTCGTAGGTTGGCAGGATGGCACCGCCGCTGTAGCCGAATACGACATCCACCCCCTCGTCGGCGAGGACCTGTACGACCATGTCGGCCCCGCTCATCTGCTGTCCGGCCAAGGGGTGTGTCTGGGGCTTCAGCTTAGCGCTCATCGTATCTCTCGAATTCGGCTCTCGGTCTCTTGGGATGGGTCCAACGCGCCGGACAGTCCGACCGCGATGGTAACCGTCAATGATACTCACGCGGAGACCGGTTTTGCCACCCATACCGCCGAAACAGCCGCTTACCCGCTTTCAAGGTAATTCACGAGCTCGGGCAGCACCTCGCCGGCCCGGCCGCGAAGGCTGAAGCTCACTCGTTCCGACAACGACGTTGCCTCGGGGTTGATCTCGGCCACCGGCACGCCGTTGCCCAGCGCCTCGTATGGCAGGGAAGCTGCCGGCTGGACGAGGCTCGACGTCCCCACGCTGAGCACCAGATCAGCACCGCGCACGGCCTGCACCGCGGCCTCCAGGGCGGCCATGGGCAGGCTTTCACCGAACCAGACCACGTCCGGCCGCAGATAGGCCCCGCACGCCGGACAGGTTGGCGCGGCGCCGGCTGCCGGGGCCGCCCAGTCGGCGACCTCCCTGCGTTCGCGCGAGCACAGGGTCCGCGTAATGTTGCCGTGGAGCTCGATGACCTCACGGCTACCCGCTCTGGCGTGAAGGCCATCGACGTTCTGGGTGACGATGCGCACGCCGTCGCGCTGCCGCTGCCAGCGCGCCAGGGCCTGGTGGGCGGCATTGGGCCGGGCACCGGCGATCAGCTCCCGGCGCCACTCGTACCAGGACCAGACGAGCCCCGGGTCCCGTTCGAAGGCCTCGGGCGTCGCCAGATCCTGGGGATCGTACCGGGCCCAGAGCCCGGTCTGGGCGTCGCGGAAGGTGGGCACGCCACTTTCGGCGGAAATGCCGGCGCCCGTGAGCACGACGACGTGCCGGGCGGCAAGGGCGCTGCGAATGAAATCCTGTGGAATCATGGGCGACTCGAATGCAACTGCGGCGTCAGCGGGTCAAGGTACCGAACACTGGCCGGCTGGAGCCAGAGCGCGTACGATTGCGCCAACCATGCTGCAGCGCCACAGCGGCTGCACGCTTTTCCCGCATACGGTCGCGCCCGCAACGTCCCCGGGCAGCCGACCGGCAGGAATACCATCGCAACCGTCGAGATACAGTCAGGAACGCCGATCGCCTATGAGTGAGATCATACTTATCAATGTCTCGGGCCAGGACAAGCCCGGCCTGACCTCCTCCATCATGGGCATACTCGCCGAATACGACGTTCTGGTCCTGGACATCGGCCAGGCCATGATCCACGACACCCTCTCTCTGGGCATCCTCGTCAAGCTCCCCGACACGGAGAGCACTTCGCCGGTGCTCAAGGACGTGCTGTTCCACCTCCACCAGCTGGACATGAAGGTGCGCTTCTCCCCGGTTTCGGAGGCGGAATACGAGAGCTGGGTCCGCGGCGAGGACCAGCCGCGCTACGTCGTGACCATGGTCGGACGCAGCCTGACCGCGACCCATATCTCGCGCATCACCCGCGTCATCACCGACAACGACCTGAATATCGAGGACATCGTGCGGCTCTCCGGGCGCGCGCCCCTGCACGACGGCGGCGAGCACAACCGGGCCTGCATCGAGCTGGTACTGCGCGGCCAGCCCATCGACCTGGACGCCATGAAGAAGTCCTTCCTGGACATCGCCCAGGAGCTGGGCATCGACATCAGCTTTCAGGAGGACAACCTGTTCCGCCGCAACCGGCGGCTGGTGGTGTTCGACATGGATTCCACGCTCATCCAGCAGGAGGTCATCGACGAGATGGCAAAGGCGGCCGGGGCCGGCGAGGAGGTCAGCAAGGTCACCGAGGCGGCCATGCGCGGGGAAATCGACTTTCGCCAGAGCCTGCGTCGCCGGGTGGAGGCCCTGGCCGGCCTGGATGCCGCGGTGCTTGAGGACATCGCCGGGAGGCTGACCCTGACGGAGGGCGCCGAACGGCTGCTGCGTACGCTCAAGACGCTGGGCTACCGAACCGCGGTGATCTCCGGCGGGTTCACCTATTTCGGGCGCTACCTCCAGCAAAAGCTGGACCTGGACTATGTCTACGCCAATGAGCTGGAGATCCGCGACGGCAAGGTGACCGGCGCGGTGGTGGGCGAGATCGTCGACGGCCAGATGAAGGCGCAGCTGCTGCGGCAGATCGCCGAGGAGGAACAGATCACGCTGGAGCAGGTGATCGCCGTGGGCGACGGCGCCAACGATCTGCCCATGCTGCGCGAGGCGGGTCTGGGCATCGCCTTCCATGCCAAGCCGGTGGTCCAGGAAAGCGCCCGGCAGGCGATCTCGACCGTAGGGCTGGACGGCATTCTCTACCTGATGGGCCTGAAGGACACGGACACCGCGCATTGAGGAGGCACGGTGGCAGCGGTCCCCGGCCGCACCCGATTCCCGCCGCAGGGCGGAATACCGAAGCCTGATCCACCTTCTCCGCCGGGGAGATCCGCACTGGCCCCACCCGGAGCGAGACCCGACCGCCCGGGCGCCGCTCCGGGTTTCAGGCCACGCCCTGTTCCCGCAGCCAGCTCACGACACGATCGGCCACCCGCTCCCAGCCCGGTTCCAGCATCGGCAGGTGCGCATGCCCTTCCAGCGCCATGCACTGCGCGCCCTGGACCGCCGCGATTTCGCGAACCATCTCCAGGGGCGAGGTGTGATCGTCGGTGCCGCCCAGGGCCAGTTTGGGCACGTTGAGCCGGCTCAGATCCGCGACGACGCTGCCGCGCAGGATCTCCACGCCCGCCGCAGCGGACTCCGGCACGAAGCGTTGCAGAAGCGCCTCCCGGCGCTCCGGCTCCACCCGGTTGAGCACGGCGTCCCGCAACACCCGCCGGCCCGGCTTCAGCGGCTTCTTGCGAATGAGCGCCGGAATCGACTTCACCCCGTGCAGCGCCACCCAGATATTGAAGCCAGCGGTCTGATACTTCACGCCGCCCAGCGGCGCCGGACAGATCAGCGCCAGCGCGGCGACGTCCCGGCGGGCGGCCACGAGCTGGGCAATGGCGCCGCCCATGGAGTGCCCCATGAGCACGGGCGGGCGATCTAGGTTCTCGATGATTCCTTCCACGTCGGCGGCGTAGTCAGCCAGGCTGAGCCGGCCGAGATCCAGCTCAGCGGGGCTTGGCGGGTGACCGCGCAGGTTGAGCGCATGGACGTCGTAGCCGGCACCGGCGAAATGCGGCCCCCATTGCTCCCAGCACCAGGCCCCCGCGCTGGCACCGTGGATCATGACCAGGGGCTGGCCCTCGGCAGCGTACCGGTCCACGACCAGGCCATTGATCGTTATCTGTTCGCTGGCCAATTGTCCTCCTCCCCTTCCAGGATGGGCCCGCTTCGGGCGGGGTCCCGGGGATGATGGGCCGGCGCCCGGCCTCAGTCCAGTCCGCAAGACGCCGGTTCGGCGACCCGGCCCCGACGATCGGTCCTTCACGCCCTACACCGGGTGCAAGCGGCGTCGCGGGACCGGACAAAAAAACAGCCGGCATTGCCGGCTGTCTTCGGGATATGCAATGGACTGGCGGTCAGCCGGCCTTCTCGGCGTTGGCCGCCTTGCGGGCCTTGCTGCTGACCTTCTCCTTGATGCGCGCGGCCTTGCCCTGACGCTCGCGCAGGAAGTAGAGCTTGGCGCGGCGCACGTCGCCGCGGCGCTTGACCTTCACGCTCTCGATCACGGGGCTGTAGAGCTGAAACACGCGCTCGACGCCCTCGCCGTGAGAAACCTTCCGCACCGTGAAGGAGGAGTTCAGGCCACGGTTGCGCTTGGCGATCACCACACCCTCGAAGGCCTGGATACGCTCGCGGTTGCCCTCCTTGACCCAGACGTTCACGGTCACCGTGTCACCCGGGGCGAAGTCGTTCGGGCCGCGGTTCGCGCCCTCCATCTGCTCTCTTTCGATCTGGTCGATGATGTTGCTCATGGCCTTGTTCCCCTACGCTTCCGGTTCGCCTCGATGCTCCCGGATGAATTCGTCCAACAATCGGCGCTGCAATTCGTCCAGCCGGCGGCCTTCCAGCAGGTCCGGCCGGCGTAACCAGGTACGCCCCAATGCCTGCTTGAGCCGCCAGTGTTCCACGGCCTGGTGGTTGCCGCCCAGTAAAACCTCGGGCACCGACAGGCCCTCGTATTCCTCCGGCCGCGTGTAGTGCGGACAGTCCAGCAGTCCCGCCGCGAAGGAATCGCAGGCCGCGGACTGGGCATGTCCCAGCGCGCCGGGAATCAACCGCGTGATGGCGTCCACCAGGATCATGGCGGGCAGCTCACCACCGCTGAGGACGTAGTCCCCGATCGACCACTCCTCGTCCACCTCGAGGTTCAGCAGCCGCTCGTCGACGCCCTCGTATCGCCCGCAGAGCAGTATCAGCCGCTCCCTGCCGGCCAGCGCCTCGACACCGTCCTGGTCCAGCTTCCTGCCCTGAGGGCTGAGATAGACCACCGATGCCGGCGTCCGGTGTGCCGATCGCGCCGCCTGAATGGCTTCGCGCACCGGCTGCACCTTCATTACCATGCCGGGTCCGCCGCCATACGGCCGGTCGTCCACCGACTGATGCCGGTCGTGGGTGTAGTCCCTGGGGTTCCAGGTTTCCAGCTCCACCAGACCGGCCTCGTGGGCCCGCCGCGTGACGCCATAGCCCACGACGTCGGCCACCAGCTCCGGGAACAGCGTTACGACGTCGAAACGCATGCGGGCTAAAAGTCCGCGTCCCAGTCGACGCGTATCAGGCCGCCATTGATATCCACCTCGGCCACCACGTCGTCCAGAACGAACGGAATCAGCCTTTGCCGCTCACCGCGCACGACCATTACGTCGTTCGCGCCGGTGGCGAACAGGTGGTCGACCGTGCCCAGATCCCGGCCTTCCACCGTCTCGACCCGGAGACCTTCCAGGTCGATCCAGTAATACTCGCCCTCACCGGGCGGCGGCAGGGCCGATCGCGGCACGGCGATTGCCGCGCCCATCAGGGCCCGTGCCTGCTCCCGGTCGGTCACCCCGTCCAGGGCGGCGACCAGGCCCTTGCCCTGCCGGCGGCCGGAGACGACCTCATAGCGCTCCCAGCCACCGTCGCGCTGCAGATGCCAGCGCGGATAATCCAGAATGTTCTCGATCGGGTCGGTGTGCGAATGCACCCGCACCCAGCCGTGCACACCGTAGACGCCGGCCACCGCGCCAACGGTCACCAGGCTCTCCGGTGCTTCGGCCATGGCGTCGTCCGGACTACGCTACCTCAGGCTTCCGCGGCAGCCTGATCAGCGCCAGCCTGATCACCGGCCTTGCGGGCCGTCTTGATCAGCTTGGCGGCGCTCTCGGACGGCTTGGCGCCGTGGCTGATCCAGTAGTCCACGCGCTCGAGATCCAGCTTCATGGGCACTTCCTGGCCGCGCGCGACCGGGTTGTAGAAGCCCAGCCGCTCGATGAAACGGCCGTCGCGCGGACTCAGGCGGTCCGTTACGACCACGTGGTAGAACGGGCGCTTCTTGGCGCCGCCTCTTGCCAGACGAATGGTTACCATTGCGTCGTCTAACCCCTTGGTTTTCGGTACTGCCCGATATGAAACGCGGCATTGTACCTGAAAATGCGCGTAAGTGAAGACGTTGGCGCCCATCGGATCGCACGGGCACCTGCGGTCCCGCGGCGCCGGCAGGCGATGCCTTACATGCCCATGCCGGGCGGCATGCCGCCGCCGGGGGGCATCTGGCCGCCGAACTGGCGCATGAGCTTCTTCATGCCGCCCTTCTTGAACTGCTTCATCATCTTCTGCATCTGCTTGTGCTGTTTCAGCAGCCGGTTGACGTCCTGGACCTGGACGCCGGAGCCCTGAGCGATACGGCGCTTGCGTGAGCCGTTGATCACGTCCGGTTTGCGCCGCTCCACGGCGGTCATCGAGTTGATGATGGCGATCTGCCGGCGCACCGACTTCTCATCCATCTGGCCCTTGGCCTGCTCGGCCATCTGGCCCATACCCGGGAGCTTGTCCATGAGCCCGCCCATGCCGCCGAGCTTGGTGATCTGCTGCATCTGCTCGCGCAGATCGTCCAGATCGAAGCCCTTGCCCTTCTTGAACTTGTCCGCAAGCTTCTCGGCCTGGTCCTTGTCGACGCTGCGCTCGACCTCCTCGACCAGGCTGAGCACGTCGCCCATGCCGAGTATGCGCGAGGCCACCCGATCGGGATGGAACGGCTCCAGGGCGTCCGTCTTCTCACCCACACCGAGGAACTTGATCGGCTTGCCGGTAATGTGGCGGATGGACAGCGCGGCGCCGCCCCGGGCGTCGCCGTCGGTCTTGGTGAGCACGACGCCGGTCAACGGCAGGGCGTCGTTGAAGGCCTTGGCCGTGTTGGCGGCGTCCTGGCCGGTCATGGAATCCACGACGAACAGGGTTTCGACGGGCTCGACGGCGGCGTTGAGGCGGCTGACCTCGTCCATCATCGCCTCGTCGACGTGCAGCCGGCCGGCGGTGTCCACCAGCAGCACGTCGAAGTGATGGGTCCGGGCGTGATTGACCGCGTTCTCGGCGATCTTCACGGGATCCTCGCCGGAATGGCTGGGGATGAAGGTCACGCCAACCTCTCCGGCGAGGCGCTCCAGCTGGTCGATGGCCGCGGGCCGATAGACGTCGCAGCTCACGACGGCCACCTTGCGGCTGTCCCGCTCGCGCAGGTAACGGCCGAGCTTGGCGACACTGGTGGTCTTGCCGGAGCCCTGCAGGCCGGCGACCATGACCACGGCCGGCGGCCGCACCTTCAGGTTCAGACCGTCGTTCTCCTCGCCCATGGTGCGGACGAGCTCGTCCTTGACGATTTTCACGAAGGCCTGCCCGGGTGTGAGGCTCTTCATGACCTCCGCGCCCATGGCCCGCTGCTTGACGTCCTCCACGAAGGCCTTGACCACGGGCAGCGCCACGTCGGCCTCCAGCAGCGCCATGCGCACCTCGCGCAGGGTGTCCCGGATATTGTCCTCGGTCAGTCGCCCCTGGCCACGCAGGCGCTTGGCGATGCCCTGTAAACGGTCGTTGAGATTGTCGAACATGCTTCGTCCGCCATCGGTACCTTTCGCAATGACACAGAGGATACCATCTACGCCCACCTCACCGGCACGGTCCGCGGTCAGCGGGACTCGAACGGCCCCGCCGTGTATGCGATGATCCGGTGATTCCCCTGACCGACGCTTATTCCGGATGATCGAAACGACGTTCACCGTCACCGCTGTCGCGCTCTACCTGCTGGCGGGAACGGGCCTGGCGCTGCGGCTTGCCAGGGTCGGCCCGGCCATGGCCGCGCGAAACCTGTTCCTGGGCCTTGGGGGCCTGGGCGTCCTGGCGCACGCGGTGGTGGTCTACCAGGCAACGTTCAGCGGCGAGCACCTCGATCTGAGTTTCTTCAATGCCGCGTCACTGATCGCGTGGCTGATGGTGGCGCTCATGCTGCTGACCACGCTGCGCCGGCCGGTGGAGAACCTGGGCATCGCGCTGCTGCCCATCGCCGCCGTCTGCGTGCTGCTCAGCCGGATCTTCCATGCCGCGCCCGGCGCGCAGCCGGGCTACGCGCCGGGCGTCGACGCCCACATCGTGCTCTCTATAATCGCCTACAGCATTCTCGGCATCGCCGCCGTACAGGCGGTATTGCTGGCGGTTCAGGACTATCACCTGCGCCATCGCCACCCGGGCGGGTTCATACGGATGCTGCCGCCGCTGCAGACCATGGAGGACCTGCTTTTCCAGATGCTGTGGTGCGGCTTCGCCGCCCTGACGCTGGCATTGCTGACGGGGTTCGTGTTCCTCGAAGACCTCTTCGCCCAGCACCTGGTCCACAAGACCGTGCTGTCCATCGTGGCGTGGCTCGTCTTCGGTACCCTGCTGTGGGGTCACCGGCAGTTCGGCTGGCGCGGCCCCAAGGCGATACAGCTGACCCTGGCCGGCTTCGCCTTCCTGATGCTGGCCTACTTCGGCAGCAAGCTGGTCCTGGAGATCATCCTCCGCTGATGAAGCGACAGCCGGCGCCGACCCCGTCGGCGGGCCAACCACGCCCCGCCGTCTCCGTCGAATCCCATTGCACGGCCGCGTCCGCACGGCAGCGGATGCCGGCCCGTTCCGGGGGCCCTGGTCATGAGTGAGGTACCTTTGAGCGTCCTGTTCGGTGCCCTGGCGGTGCTGATCGTGCTCTCCGGCTGCTTTTCCGGCTCCGAGACCGGGTTGATGACCCTCAACCGCTACCGCCTGCGGCATCTGGCCAAGACCGGTCACCGCGGGGCAAGACTGGCGGACCGGCTGCTCGCCCGGCCCGACCGGTTGATCGGCGTCATCCTGCTCGGCAACAACCTGATCAACATCTCGGCGGCGTCCCTGACCACGGTGATCGCCCTGCGCCTCGGCGGCGAGGGCGCCATCGGCTGGGCGACGCTGATGCTGACCGCGGCCATCCTGATTTTCTCCGAGGTGGCCCCGAAAACGGTGGCGGCGATCCACCCGGAACGCGTGGCCTTCCCGGCCTCTTTCGCCCTGGCACCGCTGTTGCGCGTTCTCTATCCGGCCGTATGGGCGGTCAACATGCTGGCCAATGGCTTACTGCGGCTGTTCGGCGTCAGCCTCAGCGAGGCCGAGAACCAGCACATTACCCAGGAAGAGCTGCGAACGGTGGTGAACGAGGCGGGCGCCATGATCCCGCGCCGGCATCAGCGCATGCTGCTGAACATCCTCGACCTGGAGCGCGCCGAGGTCGAGGACATCATGGTCCCGCGCAACGATATTTTCGGCATCGACCTGGACGACGACTGGGAAACCATACTGGGGCAGATCACCAATACCCAGTACACGCGCATGCCGGTCTATCGGGAGAGCATCGACAATATCGAGGGGGTGATCCACGTCCGCCGGCTGATCACCAGCCTGCTCAAGGGCACGCTGAGCTTCGAAGACCTTGTCGCCAACATGCGCGAGCCCTACTTCGTCCCGGAGGGCACCCCGCTGCACACCCAGCTGCTGAACTTCCAGGCGCGCCGGCGGCGCATCGGACTGGTAGTGGACGAGTACGGCGACATCATGGGGCTGATCACCCTGGAGGACATTCTCGAGGAGATCGTCGGCGAGTTCACCACCGACCCTTCCGCGGCCATCCAGGATATCTACGCCCAGGATGACGGCAGCTACCTGGTGGAAGGCGGGGCCAGCGTGCGCGACCTCAACCGCATCCTCAACTGGAGCCTCCCCACCGACGGGCCCAAGACCCTCAACGGTTTGATCCTGGAGCACCTGGAGACCATACCCGAACCGGGCACTAGCCTGGTCCTGGAAGGCATGCCCGTGACCATCGTCCAGGTACAGGAGAACCGGGTGAAGATGGCGCGGCTCCAGCCCCGCCGCCGCCGGGCCATCCGGCACAGCACCGACTGACGCGGCCGCGGTCGCCAGGGCGGGCCAGCCCGCCGGCGGCCGGCAATGGGTCGATCATTCCCGGCGCCAGATGGTGCCCTCCGGCGTGTCCTCCAGCTGGACGCCGGCCTCCGCGAGCTCATCCCGGATGCGGTCGGCGGTCGCGAAGTCGCGGTCCTGCCTCGCGCGCTGGCGCTGCGCCACCAGCTCGTCAATGCGCTCGGCGCTCGGCCCGCCGTGCTCGCCGGCCTTGAGGAAGGCGTCCGGCTCCAGCTGCAGCAGCCCCAGCACGCCTCCGAGCGTCTTGAGGCTGGCGCCCAGGGTAACGGCCGCCTCCGGCTCATCGGTCCGCCGGCGGTTGATCTCCCGGGCCAGGTCGAACAGCACCGCCAGCCCCTCGGGGGTGTTGAAGTCGTCGTCCATGGCCGCGTGGAAGCGATCGCGGAAATCGGCGCCCTCGTCCCCGGGCACCGGCTCGCCGCCCTGGGGCAGCCCGCGCAGGGCCGTGTAAAGACGGGTGACGGCGTTGCGGGCGTTATCCAGGGCCTGGGCCGTGTAATTCAGCGGGCTGCGGTAATGGCTCGACAGCAGCAGGTAGCGCACGGCCTCGGGATGATGGACGGCCAGGATGTCCCGCACGGTGAAGAAATTGCCCAGGGACTTGGACATCTTCTCGTCCTCGATGCGCACGTGGCCGTTGTGCATCCAGTAGTTGACGTAGCGGTGGCCGGTGGCCGCCTCGCTCTGGGCGATCTCGTTCTCGTGATGGGGGAACTTCAGGTCCAGACCGCCGCCGTGGATATCGAAATGCTCACCGAGGCTGCTCATGGACATGGCCGAGCACTCGATATGCCAGCCGGGCCGCCCCTCGCCCCACGGCGACGGCCAGCTGGGCTCGCCGGGCTTGGCCCGCTTCCACAGGACGAAGTCTTCCGCCTCCTCCTTGTCCTCGGTGACGGCGATGCGCGCGCCGGCCTGCTGCTCCTCCAGCCGCCGGCCCGAGAGCCTGCCGTAGGCGGGAAAGCGGCTGACGTCGTAATAGACGTCGCCATTGTCCGCCGTGTACGTGAACCCGGCCGCCTCAAGCCGGCGAATCAGGGCAATGATGGCTTCCAGGGACTCGGTGGCCCGCGGCTCGTGGTCCGGTGGCAGCACGCCGAGCGCGGCGGCGTCCTCGTGCATGGCGTCGATGAAGCGCGACACCACGGCCGCGGTCTGTTCGCCGGTTTCCGCGGCGCGACGGATAATCTTGTCGTCGATGTCGGTGATGTTGCGGACGTAGGTCACCTGGTAGCCCACGTAACGCAGGTAGCGAACGACCATGTCGAAAACCACCATGGCCCGGGCGTGCCCGAGATGGCAGTAGTCGTAGACCGTCATGCCGCAGACGTAGATACCGACCCGCCCCGGAACCCGGGGCTCGAAGGGCTCTTTATCGTTGGTGAGACTGTTGTAGATCTTCAGCATGGGTATCCGTGTCCGGTCTGGGCCCGGGATGGCCGGGTTATTGGCGTCATTGGCCGCCCGCCGCGGCGGCATTCTCGGCCAGGGTGCGGCAGGTTGCCAGCCGCTGGCGCACGCGCGCGGCGGACATCAACGGCATGACCGCCCCCAGCTCCGGGCCGCGGGTGAGCCCGGTCAGGGCCACGCGCACCGGCAGAAACAGGGCCTTGCCCTTGGCGGCACTGTCCCGCTTGAGCGCGGCGATGAATGCGCCATAGTCGGTGCCCGCCTCGTCGAGCGCCCGCTCGGCATGCTCGAAAAAGCCGACGCCGGCCGCCTCCACCACCGCACGCGCGTCATCATCCAGCGGCGGCAGGTCGTCGAGCAGCCGCCGGGACCATTCCGCCAGCTCGCCGGGGAAGCCGACATTGGCCCGCACCGCGGCGATGAACGCCCGCGCGCCCTCTGGACCCAGGCGCTCGCGGTATTCAGCGGGCATCCACGCTTCCAATACCGACGCGTCGCTGGCGGCCACCGCCTCCCGCTGCCAGTGACGCAGCTGCTGCTCGTCGTAGCGCGCCGGCGCCGAACCGAGCTGAGCGAGCTCGAACCGCGCCGCCAGCGTATCCAGGTCCATCAGGCTGTTGTCCGCGTAGTAGTGTCCGAGCCGGGCGAGGTAGTTGTTGATGGCCAAAGGCAAGTAGCCACTCTCGCGAAGCTCGGCGACGGAGCGGCTGCCGTGGCGCTTGGACAACGGCGCGCCGTCGTCGCCGACGATCATGGCGATGTGCCCGTAAACGGGTGACGCCAGATCCAGGGCCTCCAGGAGCAGCAACTGTCGTGGCGTATTGGTCAGGTGATCCTCGCCGCGCAGCACATGGGTCACGCCCATGGCGGCGTCGTCGACGGCGTTGCTGAAGAAGAACGCCGCGGAGCCATCGGCGCGGCGGATGATGAAATCGCCGATCTCGTCGGTGCGGAACCGCTGGGTGCCCTTCACGGCATCGTCGAAGGTGACCACACGGCCTGGCTCGACCCGGAAGCGCAGTGTCGGCGTCCGCCCTTCGTCCAGGCGGCGCTGCACCGCCTCCGAGTCAAGATGCGCGCAGGTGCCCGGGTACCTTGGGGGCTGACCGGCCGCGAGTTGTGTTTTCCGGCTCAGGGCCAGCTCGCGTTCGGTGCAGAAGCAGGGATAGGCCAGGCCGCGATCGCGCAGCGTCTCGTACAGCGTTTCGTAGCGCTGCGTGCGCTGGCTCTGGAAATAGGGCCCCGCGGCGCCCTCAACGCCCGGCCCTTCCTGCCAGTCCAGACCCAGCCAGCGCAGGTCCTCTTCCAGGGCCCGGACGTGCGCCTCGGCGGAGCGCTCGCGGTCCGTGTCCTCGATGCGCAGCAGGAAATGGCCGCCCAGCCGGCGCGCGAGCAATGCGTTGAACAGGGCAGTGCGTACATTACCCAGGTGGAGCCTGCCCGTAGGGCTCGGGGCGAAGCGCGTCTTGGCAGCGGGGGCATTCATAGGCGCTGGATATTATACGATTGGCGATTGGCTGACCAAGTAAGCACGCTTCGCGGGCATCCAACGATTCCCTGGCATCAGCCGAGCTAGTAAAGTTCCGGTTTTTCCGGCGCAAACGACCAATGGAACCGACCACCATGGAACACCGCTACGACGACGGGCTCGTCCTGTTCATTTCGGATCTGCATCTCGACCCCGCCCGCCCTGCCATCGTCCAGCTGTTCCTGCAATTTCTCCGCAGCCGGGCACCGCAGGCCCGGGCACTGTACATCCTCGGCGATCTCTTCGAGGCCTGGATCGGCGACGACGCAATGGATCCGGATCAGCCGGTACTGGCGGGCATGCGGGCCCTTGCCCAGGCCGGCGTGCCGCTTTACGTAATGCGCGGCAACCGCGACTTCCTGCTGGGCGAAGGCTTCGAAGCCATGACCGGGGCGCAGCTGCTGCCGGATCCGACAACGATTCAGCTCCACGGCCACAAGACCTTGCTCATGCACGGCGACAGCCTGTGCATCGATGACGTGGAGTACCAGCAGTTCCGCGAGATGGTCCGCCAGCCGGCCTGGCAGCAGGCGTTCCTCAGCAAGTCGGTGGAGGAACGCAAGGCCTACGCCGAGCAGGCGCGGTCCGAGAGCCAGGGCCGCAACCAGTCCATCGACGACTACCTGATGGACGTCAACCAGGGGGCGGTGGAGTCGACCATGCGCGAGCACGGCGTACGCCGCCTGATCCACGGCCACACCCATCGCCCGGCGATTCACGAGTTGGAAATCGACGGTGAGCCGGCGCGGCGCATCGTGCTGGGCGACTGGTTCGACCAGGGCAGCGTGCTGGTCTGCCGCGACGGCCACTGGGACCTCGAGGGCCTGTCGCCGCCCGGATGAAGCCGCGCCAGCCATCCACCGGCGCGATCGAAGCGCCATGCTCGCCGGCAATGCCGGCCGGCGACCATCTCAGGCCGCGCTGACTTCCCTGAGCGCGGCTTCGCGCGCCGAGCTGAAGCGTTCCTCGAGATCCGGGCGCGCCCCGGCCGGCATCGGCCCGTTGGCCAGCCATTCCAGCTCCAGGGCCCGGACAGCCTCGGCCGGCGCGGCCGCGTCGGCCTCACCAGCGGCCAGCCCGCGATGCAGCCGCTCCACCTGGACCTCCATCCGCAGGGCGGCCTCATCCGGCGGCGACTCCACGCCGGCCAGGATTTCCATGCCGACACACAGCCGCCGTGCCCGGTCCAGGGCCCGCGCCTGCGCTGCCTCGTCGAATCCGCCGTCGCGGGCGGCCTCCAGCGCCCGCTGCCAGCGCTCG
>JACDUA010000023.1 GCA_013519935.1 Ectothiorhodospiraceae bacterium WFHF3C12
GCTGCGCCGGGTCTGGCGCCGCCGCCGGCCCTTCCGCCACTGGCTGCGCGCCGCCGCCGAGGCCGGCGGCAGCCCATGAAACGGCGCATCGTCGAACGGGAGATCCCTGAGAGCGCCCTGGCGGCACTCCCGGCCTCATTGCATCCGGTTCTCAGGCGCGTCTATGCGGCCCGCGGCATACGCTCGGACGACGAGCTGGATTGTGGTGCCAGCCGGTTGGCGCCGCCGGACGCCTTCCAGGGCCTGGAACACGCCACCACGCTACTGGAGCAGGCACTGCGCGCGGGCTGGCGCATCCTCGTGGTGGGCGATTTCGACGCCGACGGCGCCACCAGTACTGCGCTGGCCTTACGCAGTCTGCGCGCCATGGGGGCGGCCCATGTGGATTATCTGGTGCCCAACCGTTTCGATTTCGGCTACGGACTGAGCCGGGAGCTGGTTGACGTCGCGGTGGAGCGTCAGCCGGATCTGATCATTACCGTGGACAACGGCATTTCCTCCATCGACGGCGTCGCGGCCTGTCAGCAGGCCGGCATTCGGGTGCTCGTTACGGATCACCACCTTCCCGGCGAGCGTCTGCCCGACGCCGACGCCATCGTCAATCCGAACCTGCCGGGTGACGGTTTCCCGAGCAAGAATCTCGCCGGCGTTGGGGTGATCTTTTACGTGATTACGGCGCTGCGTCGCCGCCTGCGCGAGACCGGGTACTTCCAGGCCGCGGGCGTGCCGGAGCCCAACCTGGCGGAGCTGCTGGATCTTGTGGCCCTCGGCACGGTGGCGGACGTGGTTCAACTGGACGGCAACAACCGTGTCCTGGTGGAGCAGGGCTTGCGGCGCATCCGCGCCGGTCGGGCCTGTCCGGGAATACAGGCCCTGCTGGAAGTGGCTGGCCGGGAGCCGGGCGCGGCCCGGGCGACGGACCTGGGCTTCGCCATCGGGCCGCGGCTCAATGCCGCGGGGCGACTCGAGGACATGTCGCTGGGCATCGAGTGCCTGCTCTGCGATGCCATGGCGGATGCCCGCGGCATGGCCCAGCGCCTGGATGCCCTGAACCGGCAGCGCCGGGAGATCGAAGGGCAGATGCGCGACGAGGCGGTGGCGGCGCTGGAACAGGAAGTGGACGCGTTGGCCGGGGAAAGCCTCCCGACGGGACTGTGCGTGTTCGATGACGGTTGGCACCAGGGCGTGGTCGGATTGCTGGCCTCGCGCCTTCGCGAGCGTTTCCAGCGGCCCGTCATCGCCTTCGCCCCCGACGGCGCCGAGCGGCTCAAGGGCTCTGCGCGGTCCGTGCCCGGCCTGCATATTCGCGACGCCCTGGAGGCGGTCAACGTATCCAGGCCTGGCGTCATCGAGAAATTCGGCGGCCATGCCATGGCAGCCGGGCTGACCCTCCATCGGGAGGCATTCGCGCGCTTCCGGGAGGAATTCGAGTCGGTACTCGAAACGGCCATGGCGGATGTGGCTCCCGCGGACGTGTTGCTCAGCGACGGTGAGCTGCAGCCCTCCGAGCTGGGTCTAGCGCTTGCGGAAGCCGTGCGCGCCGGCGGTCCGTGGGGACAGGGCTTTCCGGAGCCGCTTTTTCACGGCCGCTTCGAGCTCCTGGAGAGCCGTGTCGTCGGTGAGCGTCACCTGAAGATGCGGGTGCGCCCCGAAGGCGGCGACGCCGCGGTGGACGCCATCGCGTTCAATCAGGTGGATGCGGCGGGGGCTTCACCGCGGGGACGACAGGTTCTGGCCTACCGGCTGGACGTCAACGATTACCGTGGCCGGCGCGGCGCTCAGCTCATTGTCGAGTACATGGAGCCTGACCAGGCGGAATAGCTCGTCCCTCAGGTCTGAGCCTCCGGGGTTCCGGAGGACTGTTCGTCGGAGCCGTCGCCGTCCGATGCCGTCTCCTCGCCGGCCGCGGCCTTGCGCCGGCGCCCACGGGCGGGCGAGCTGGCGCGAGTCGCGGATTTCGCGGGTTTCTCGGCGATTGCCGGCGCGTCCCGGGTCACTGCGCTCTCCCGGGGCTGCAGGGCACTGCGGACCCAGCCCTCCACCGCCAGTGGCAGAAAAATGAGCAGGTCATAGACGCGGATGAGCAGCACGGCCAGACCCTCGCTCACCTGGCCCAGAAGTCGCAGCACGTACGCGCACAAACGGAGCAGACCGGTGCCCAGACTGCCGATGACGCTCCGGCCGGAGTGCAGGAACGATTCCAGGGGAATGGCCGCGAGCACCAGCACGAAAGGCGCCAGCAGACCCATGAACATCTGGGCGAGGGCGGGCGTCCAGCGCAGCGCCACCTGCGGGGGTTGGGCCGGATCGGCAATGGCGAAGGCGGTAATGGCCATGTCCCGGCTCAGCAGATAGTCGCGCTGGAACGCGAGGCCGGCGACCAGCAGAGCACTCACGACGAGCAATACCCCGACCAGCACGGCCAGGGCGCGCCTGCGCCGTTCCTGCCATGCACCGATCAGGGGTAGGAGCTTCGTCACCCCCAGCAGCTCCATAAGGAACAGCCCGAGAAAGATGTGCACAAGCACCAGTGTGCCGGCGGCGACCTGGGCGAGGTCGAATCCGGCCAGACCGGTGGGGCCAAGTCCGCCAAGTCCGCCGGTGAGCTCCGCCATCGGCCTGGCGATGAGCGTGTAATCCATGAACCCCGCGAGGCCGGCGACGCCGAGCAGCGCCGCCGAGAGCAGGAACCTTGAGAGTGCCGAGGTCTGCAGCGAGCGTGTCGCCACGTCTGCCTCGGCCCGCAGCCTCTCGTAGTGGTGCATGTGCTCGTCGATGCGGCGGCTACGTTGCTCGATGGCCGCGATGTTGCGATCCACCCGGTCCAGGGTTTCGCGCAGCCGGCGCCAGTACGGCAGCATCCGCCGGAGCAGGCGGTGACGGCGGTGGCTCGCGGCCCTGTACTCCATCACCGTGTTGTGGCAAGAGCGCTCCAGGGTGGCATGTATATCCTCGAGGATCTTGTTCACCGCCGGGTCGTCCTTGGCGGGTATGTTTGCCACGGCGTCCACGGCCTCCAGCCATGCCGGGGGCGGGGGCGGTACCTCCGTGGAGCGCCGGTAGTCCTCGTCGATACGGGTGATCTGTTCGCTCAGGCCGCGGTGCAGCGCCGGGTAGTGGGCCAGGTCCTGGGCCACGGCGTCGCCGACGCGGCGGAACTCCTTTTCCATCAGGCGTTCCTGCTGGCTGACGGCCTGGGCGCGCAGAACCTGCCTGTTGCGTTCGGCGAGACGGGATTCCAGGCGCATCACCGACTGCGCGGACAGCCGCAAGCCGCGGTGCAGGGCGCGGCCGGCCGCCAGCAGCGCCGCGTGGGCCGGACGCCGGGCCAGATAGAGCAGGACCAGCGCGATGACAAGCCAGATCAGGCCCGAGAGAATGACGGAATCAGACCAGATGGTAAGCAGGGCGTGCCCGGTCATAAACGATCCTGTTGGTCGAGTCCCGACGGCGCCGCCGGCAGCCTCTGGCGCCACGGCCCCGCGCTATTATTATGGCCCCGGTTGCGCGACCGGGTATCCAGGATACGTCAACGGAGGAAATGCTGGGCAATCCCCCCGGGTAATCATGGATCGGCCAGAGGCCGGCGCGACCGGCTCAGCGCTTCCCCAACTGCCGTGCCGGGTCGCTGTCGGGCACCTCGCGGAGCAGGTGCACGTCGGCGACGATCTCCGCGGTGCTCTGGAGCAGGATATCGGGAAGCTCCATTTCCTCCAGGGCCTCGACTTCGTCGACAGGATCCCGGTCCAGGGCGGCCAGTCGCTGGTTGACCAGCTTCAGCCGCCGCTGCTTCGCAGCCTCCTGCTCGCTGCGGCGCTGGGCCTCGTTCAGCGAGAGCTCCGTCTGCTCACGCTGTTCGCGCAGGAACGCGTACTCGGCCATCAGGGCCTGCATGGCCCGGTTACCGGCGCGGCGTTCGGAGTAGCGATCGCGTAGCAGCGGTACCACGCCGGCCAGATTACCGTTGGTGCTGAAATCCGTCGCATCGATATGATCCCAGGGCAGGGCGTTGTCCGCGCCGCTCTCGCCGAGCTCTTGGACATCGACCGGGCTGGGCAGCTCGATGTCCGGCTCGATACCCCGGTGCTGGGTGCTGCCGCCGGTGACCCGGTAGAACTTTGCGACGGTAAGCTTGAGCCGGCCGGCCGGGCCGTCCGAGACGTTGAACTGCTCCAGATCCACGAGCCGCTGCACCGTGCCCTTGCCGTAGGTCCGGCTGCCGACGATAACGCCCCGGCCGTAGTCCTGAATGGCACCGGCAAAGATCTCCGAGGCCGATGCACTGTAGCCGTTCACCAGCACGGCCAATGGGCCGCCATAGGCTACTTCGCCGCCGTCTTCGTCCCGGTGAATCTGGAGGCTGCCGTCGCTCCCGCGAACCTGAACGACCGGGCCCTGCTCGATGAAGAGGCCGGTCATCTCGATGGCCTCCCGTAGCGAGCCCCCGGCATTGGAGCGCAGATCGATGATGAGGCCGTCGATATCCTTTCCGCGCAGCTCCTCGATGAGCGCGCGCACGTCACGGGTCGTGCTTCGATAGTCGCTCTTGCCGGCCTGGGCGGCGGCGAAGTCGATGTAGAAGGCGGGGATGTCGATGACGCCGACGCGCAACGCACGCTCGCCGCGATTGACCTCCACGACCTCCGACTTGGCCGCCTTCTCGGCGAGCTTGACCTTGCCCCGGACCAGCCGGATGACCTCCGGCTGACTGCTCGCCCCGGCTTCGGCGGGCAGCACCTGCAGGCGCACGACGGAGTCCTTGGGACCGCGGATGAGATCGACCACGTCCGACAGCCGCCAGCCGACGACGTTGGTGATCTCCTCGTCGCCCTGAGCCACCCCGATGATACGGTCGCCCGGGTCGAGCTGGCCGTCCTGCGCTGCCGGTCCGCCGGGAATCAGCTCCACGACCTCGGTATAGTCGCGCTCGCTGCGCAGCAGCGCGCCGATCCCCTCCAGGGAAAGCCGCATGTTGATATCGAAGTTCTCCGACGTGCGCGGCGAGAGATAGCTGGTGTGCGGGTCGAAGGCATGGCCCCAGGCGTTCATGAACACCTGGAACACATCCTCGGCATTGTACTGCCGGGTGTTGCGAACCAGTCGTTCGTACCGCCCCTCCAGGGTCTCCTTGATCTTGGGCCAATCCTCGCCACTGAGCTTGAGCTCCAGGGCTTCGTGACGGACCCGGCGCTGCCACAGGGTTTCCAGTTCCGAGACGGACTCCGCCCAGGGCGAATCGCTGCGGTCGAGCTGGATGCGGCCGCCCTCGGCGAAGTTCAGGCCGTCCTGTAGCAGCGAGATGGCATACTCGCTGCGCTCGGCCACGCGCTGGCGGTAAACGCCGAAAATGTCGTAGGCCAGGTCGACGCGGCCGTCTTCGAGCAGGTCGTCGAGCCTTTGGCGATAGGTGCGGAAGCGCTGGATATCGGACCGGAGGAAGTAATAGCGCTCCGGGTCCAGGGCGTCGAAATAGGCGTCGAAGACGTATTCCGAGAGCGTATCGTCCAGGGCGTGGTCCCGGTAATGGTACCGGGTGAGCAGGTGCGCCACCGTGCGCCCGGAGCGTTCATGGCGTTCGTCGGGTGACGGCAGCGTCTCGCTGCCCGACGGCCCCGGCGACGCCTGAAGGCCAAGGGAAAGGCACAGCAGCGCCAGCAGCAGCGTGCTTCGAGGAAATAATGCGGCTCTATGCATGACGATCGGCTATTCTCCCGCCTGATCCAGGCTCTTGGATACCACCTCGTAGACATCGTTGGACAGGGAAGGTTGCCGGAATATGCGCTCCAGTTCCGCTTTCATGAGCGGGGCGTGCGCTTTGTCATACCGGCGCCAACGTGTCAGTGGTGTTACCAATCTAGCCGCTAATTGCGCATTACGCGCGTCCAACTCGATCACACAATCCGCGATCAGGCGGTAGCCTTCGCCGCTGGGATCGTGAAAACGTACGGGATTGCCCTGTGAAAAGGCCCCATAGACGGCGCGCAGGCGATTGGGATTGGTGCGGTCGAAGGCCGGGTGGCCGGTGAGCGTCTTGACCCGCTCGAGCGTATCCTCGCGGCGGGACATGGCCTGAACGCGGAACCACTTGTCCACCACGAGGGGATCGTCCATCCAGCGCTCGTAGAAGGCGCCCAGGGCGCGTTCCGCGGCGTCGCTGCGGGTATCCGCCAGCAGGCTCAGCGCCGCGATACTGTCGGTCATGTTGTCCGCGCGCTGAAACTGCGCGTCGGCCTGGGCGACGATTTCTTCCCGCTCCGTGCTCATCAGGTAGTCGAGGCACAGGTTCTTCAATCGCCTCTGCGCCATGGCTTCGGAAGCGTCGCCTGGCTCGGACCGCGCGCAGACCCGGTAGGTTTCGGTCCACTGGTCATAGAGCCGCTCGGCAAGCTGGCGACGCATCGATTCGCGTGCCGAGTGGATGGCCGCGACATCAATGACCTCGGTCTGCTCCGCCAGGTGGGTTTCCGTGGGCAGAACCAGCGCCTCGGCGATCAACGCCGGGTCGAGGGCATCGTCGTTCAGCGTATTGCCGAACGCCGTGGCGATCTTCTCCGGCAGCTCGCCCGGACCGCTACGGACCCAGTCGAGCAGCACGCCGCTGGTCAGACGCTGGCCGGCCTCCCAGCGGTTGAATGGATCGCTCTCGTGGGCGAACAGAAAGGCCAGATCGTCTTCAGTGTAGGGGTAATCCAGCTTCACCGGCGCGGAAAAGCCGCGGAGCAGCGAGGGGATGGGCTCGGCCGACAGGCCGGTGAAACGGAACGTCTGCTCGCTCTCCCGCAGCTCCAGCAGCCGCGGCCCCGGCATCGGCGGCTCGCCGTCGGTATCGAGCCGGGCCGTTAGCTCGTCGCCGTTGGCGTCGAGCAGGGCGATCTCCAGTGGTATGTGGAACGGCTGCTTGTGGGGCTGGCCGGGCGTGGCCGGGCAGCTCTGGCTTACCCGCAGCACGTAGGCGCCCGCCGCGGCGTCGAAATCCGCTCGCACGGAGACCTCCGGCGTGCCGGCCTGGCTGTACCAGAGCCCGAACTGGGTCAGGTCCCGGTCGTTGGCGTCGGCCATGGCGGACAGGAAGTCGTCGCAGGTCACCGCCTGGCCGTCGTGACGCTGGATGTAGAGGTCCATGCCGCGCCGGAAGCCCTCCTGTCCCAGCAGCTGCTGGTACATGCGAATGACCTCCGCGCCCTTCATGTAGACGGTGGCGGTATAGAAGTTGTTGATCTCCACGTAGGAGTCCGGCCGGACCGGATGCGCCATGGGGCTGGCGTCCTCGGGAAACTGAGCCGCCCGCAGGCCGCGCACCTGGTCAATGCGCTTGACCGCCGGCGCGCCCATGTCGGCGCTGAACTGCTGTTCCCGGAAGACCGTCAGCCCCTCCTTGAGGCTGAGCTGGAACCAGTCGCGCAGGGTGACGCGGTTGCCCGTCCAGTTGTGGAAGTACTCGTGGCCCACCACGTCCTGGATGTTCTCGAAGTCCCGGTCGGTGGCGGAATCCGGCCGTGCCAGGATGTACTGGGTGTTGAAGATGTTCAGGCCCTTGTTCTCCATGGCGCCCATGTTGAAATCGCCGACGGCCACGACCAGGTAGGTGTCGAGATCGCACTCGAGACCGTACGTGGCCTCGTCCCAGGCCATGGCGGCCTTCAGCGAGGCCATGGCGTGCCCGGTCTTGCCGACGTTCTCCTTTTCCGTGTAGATGCGCAGCGCGATCTCCCGTCCGCTCGCCGTTACGTGGCTGTCCTCGTTACAGGCGAGGTCCCCGGCGACCAGGGCGAAGAGATAGCTGGGTTTCGGGAATGGGTCGTCCCAGGTGATCCAGTGACGCCCATCATCCAGTGTCCCGGAGTCCACGGGGTTGCCGTTGGATAGAAGTACCGGATAGCGCGCCTGCTCGGCGATGATCGTGGTCCGGTACCGGGCCATCACGTCGGGTCGATCCGGGAAGAAGGTGATGCGCCGGAAGCCTTCCGCCTCGCACTGCGTGCAGAACATGCCCCCGGAGCGGTAGAGGCCCTGCAGCTCGGTATTCTTTTCCGGATGGATCGCCACGGTGGTGGTGAGCTCGAACGAGTGCGGCACCTGCTCGATGCTCAGGCCCTCGTCGCTGAGCAGATACTCATCCAGGGCCAGCGCCTCACCGTCGATACGCACGTCGCGCAGGTCCAGCGCGACGCCGTTGAGGTGAAGCGGTCGGCTGCGCTGTTCGTCGGCGTAATTGCGCCGCACATCCAGTGTCGCCGTGACCAGCGTCTCTTCCTCGCCGAGCTCGAAGCGCAAATCGACGCGCTCCACGCGGTAGTCGGGCGGCTGGTAGTCATGGCGGTGGATCGTGACGGGTTTCTTTTCGGCCATTGAAGGCGGTCCTATCCATTGAATGGGTGTGTGCATGCGCCTGCCCCTACTCTACTAGGGCGGGGGATTGCAGGGCCACATGAAGGGCGCCTGGGTGCGCGGTGCAGCCAATCCGCTTACGCCGGCCGTTCCGGGTAGCAATGGGGGCGGTCCGCCGCCGAGGGAAGTCCTGCTCCTGCCCGGGCGGTGTCCGCTTTGCGCGCCAGGTCGCGGCACGCTGCAAAAGACGGTGGTAAAGTGCGACTCAATTCGGTACATCACCGTACATACAACAACGGCCGGTGGGCTTGCCGGGCACACGCGCAAGCCGCCCATCGGATCCGGATGATGCGGGGCCACCGCCGCGCAGAGGACCTTAAGGCAGAAGCATATGTTTCTGAACTGGCAGGATTGGTTTGCCACGGGGCCCATGCCCCAGCCGGAGCTGGAAGTCATCTCGAGCACGCCCCGACGCAGGCGCGATTCGACGCCCCTGGTGTTCATACACGGGGCCTTTGCCGGCGCCTGGTGCTGGGAAGTGAACTTCCTGGATTATTTCGCCAGCCGCGGTTACGAGTGCCACGCGGTCAGTCTGCGGGGCCACGGCGGTAGCCGGGGCAAGCGCTCGCTTCAGCAATACTCCATTGGCGACTACGTCGACGACGTGGCCAGTATCGTGGCGGATTTCGACCAACCGCCGGTACTCGTCGGCCACTCCATGGGGGGCTTCGTCGCCCAGCATTACCTCCAGCGCGGGGAGGCCGCCGCCGTCGTGCTCATGGCCTCCGTGCCGCCCGGCGGCCTGATGGAGTCGAGCATCCGGCTGCTGATGCAGGATCCGATGCTGCTCACGCAGCTGATGATGCTGCATAACCTGGGGCCGGGCATGGTGGACAAGAAGATCGCGCAGCGGGCCCTGTTTTTCGGCGACATGCCGGGTTACGACCAGCCCGACATGACCTGGCACATGCAGCCGGAATCCCAGCGCGCGATCTGGGAGCTGCATACAGGCCCCATGCCACGGAAATGGCGCATGGCCGACGTGCCGACGCTGGTTCTCGGGGCGGAGCGGGACAACCTCATCGCGCCGGATTGCGTCCGGCGGACGGGGCGGTTCTTCGGGGTGGACAGCCATCTGGAGCCGGACATGGGGCATGCCATGATGCTGGAGCCGGGCTGGGAGCGCGTTGCATGGCGCATCGAGGATTTCCTGTCCGCCGCGCTCGCCGGCTGACGGCCCGGGCCCCCGGCGCCGGGGTTACCAGCGGTATTTGTCCCACAGCTCCGGATTCGCCCAGTAACGGCTGTTCAGCCAGTCCGGCGTGGTCTTGTACGTGGCCATGTCGAACTCGTAGACGTGCACCGGGTTATCGCCGTGCATCGCGTCGCCGAGCAGGGAGAAGCCCAGCCCGACCAGATCCTTTCGGGTCAGACCGGCCGGCGGCGCGTCCCGGTCAGTGACGACGATCACCCATGCGGCGTAAAGGTCGCGCAGCTGGGACAGCATCTGCGCCGCGCCGTGCGGCGTGAGCTCATTCAGCTCGCCGGCGATGACGGCCATGTCCTGATGGCCCTTTTCGGCGAGGGCCTTTTCCGCCCCGGCCGCGGGAATGGTGGTAAGCTCCGTGGCATCGGCGATCCCGGGCGCGACCAGGTCCCTGGCCAGGCTGCCCACGGCCAGCAGGCGGCGCGGTCCGGCCTGGGAGACAAGGGCGGGAATCTTTTCCTCGAGTCGGGGAAGCTCGCTCATGGGCCTGCCGTTGCGGTGTTGCCAGTCCACGGATTCTGAGGCAACACGCCGTCGTGTGTGAATTGCTCGGCGTTTCGGGAAATTGCCACCATTGTGCACAAGAAATGAGACGCGTGACATTGCGCGCCGTCATGATGGCCGCTAAAGTCGCCGAAACAATCACATTGGCGCGTTTTCTTAGGTCACGTCTCAAGAAAAAGAGGGGGAGAGACGCTGTTTGGGTTATTCAGGAAGCGGAAGGACCCGAATTTCACCCTAGGATTGTACGCGGATAGCTCGAAGGTCGCCGTGGCGGGTGTCCGTCGTGGCGGCGAGATGCCGTGCCTGGAGTACCTGGCCCAGGACGGCCGGGACGATACCCAGCAGCTCGGCGAGCAGCTGCGCGCCCTGACCGGTTCCCTGGACATTGGCGGCCGACGCGCCGTCATGGCGCTTCCGCATACCGCCTATCAGCTCCTGCAGATCGAGGCGCCCGACGTCGACCCGGCGGAGCTGCGCGCCGCCGTGCGCTGGCGCATCAAGGATCTCATCGACTATCACGTCGAGGACGCGGTGGTGGATGTCATCGACGTGCCCCAGCCGGAGGGGCGCTCCGGCGGTCACTCCATGTACGCGCTAGCGGCCAGGCGAAACGACGTCCGGGCCTACGCCGATGCCGCGGAAGGCGCGGGGCTGGACGTGGAGGCCGTGGACGTCGCCGAGATGGCCCTCAGGAACATTGCCGAGCTGGCGCCGGAGCAGGGCGGTGGGCTGGCTGTTGCCGCCCTCGCGGCCCGGGGCGGGCTGATCGTCATATCCCGCGGCGAAACGCTCTATCTGGCGCGGCATCTGGAGTATGGCGCCGAGGGTCTGACCAGTGAGCCCGAGGTGTACGGGGACAGCCTGGCACTGGAGATGCAGCGTTCGCTGGACTACTACGAAAGCCAGCTTTCCGCCGCGCCCGCCTCACGGGTGCTGCTGGCGCCCTTCGGTTCCGACCGCTCGGCCGTGCTGGATATGCTCCAGGAGCAGCTTCCGGTGCCCTGCGCCGGGCTGTCCGTGGACCAGGTGATGGACATCGCCGAGGGCGTGGAGCATCCGGCGGACTACGCGACGCTGCTGGCTCTGGGGGCGGCACTGCGGCAGGAGCAGCGCAGTCTATGAGGCAGCAGGTCAATCTCTACCAGCCGATACTGCGCCGGGAGAAGAAGGTGTTCTCCTCGAGCGCGCTGCTCATCACCCTTGCCCTGGTGGCGCTGGGCCTGGCACTGACTTCGGGGCTCATGTACTGGGGCCAGCAGCGCCAGGCGGGCGAGCTGGCGGCGCTGGAACGCCAGAAGCGCAGTGCCGAGGCCCAGGTGGCGGCCCTGGAAGCCCGGTACGAGCCGCCGCAACGCGACGAGGCCCTGGAGCGGCAGGTGCAGTCGTTGCGCGCCGAGCTGTCCGCGAAGCAGCAGTTCCTGGAGCGTTTCGATCCCGATGCGGTGAGCTTCGGCGACGGTTTCGGCCCCTGGCTCGAAGCCATGTCGCGACAGATCTTCGAGGGCATCTGGCTCGATAGCTTCAGCCTGTACGGTGCGGGGCAGGTCAATCTCGGCGGGGGCGCCCTGAAACCGGCCTTCATTCCGCGACTGGTGGAGCGCCTGGGTAACGAACCCGTTTTTCAGGGCAGGGATTTCCGTCAGCTGCGGGTCTCCCGCGCCGAGGAGGCACCGGAGCGCGTGGTCTTCAGGCTGACCAGCCGGGACGGCACGGACGCGGAGGGAGCTGAGCGATGATCGCGCAACGCTGGCAACAGCTGGCCGACCGGCTGGACGGGCTGAGCCTGCGTGAGCGGGCCCTGGTCTTCGCCGCGGCGCTCGCGGTGCTCTTCGGGCTCTGGTTCAACCTCGTGCTGGGGCCGATGGAGTCCACCGGCGAGGCCATGGACCGGCGCGCCGAGGCCCTGCGCCAGCAGCTCGAACAGCTCAACGAACGCTCACGCCTGGTGGCCGAACGCCTCGCCCGGGATCCCAACCGCACGCTGGAACAGGAAAAGGCACGCCTGCAGTCCAGGCTCGCCGAGGTCGACGAGGCGCTGCGCGAGCGCACCGGCGCCTACGTGGGCCCCGACCAGATGGCCCGGCTGCTGCAGGAACTGCTGTCGGACGGCCGCGGCCTGCGCCTGGTGGCCCTGGAGAACACGGGTCCGCGGAGGGTCCGGCTCACGGGCGAGGCGCAGGATGCCATGTTGCCCATTTACCGGCACGGCGTCGTCCTGGAATTCGAAGGCAGCTTCGGCGAGGTGGTGAGCTACCTCAACGCGGTGAAGGAGTTGCCCTGGCGGTTTCTCTGGAAGCGGCTCGAATACGAGGTGACGGCGTATCCGCGGGCCCGCGTCATCCTGGAGCTGGAGACGCTCAGCGCCGAGGAGGACTGGATCGGTGCGTGAATTCAATGCGAATCACGAGGGGGCGAGCAGTCCGGCGCACGGCTCCAGGGCCCTGACAGCGGCCCTGGTGCTGGCATTGGTGGTGACGGTCTTGCCGGTTCACGCCGCGGAGCTGGCGGATCCCACCCGTCCGCCCCAGGGTCGGCCCGCGCCCGCCGAGCCCGCTCCCAAGACCCCGCTGAAGCTCGATTTCGTGGTGAATTCCAGGGATCGGCACCTGGCCCGGATCAACGGCGAGTGGGTGTCAGAGGGGGATACCGTGGCCGGGGCGCGGGTTCAGCGTATCGACAGCGACCGCGTCGTCGTGCGCCGCGGCGGCAGCATCACCGTCCTGCGCCTGGGCGGCCCGGGCGTACGCAAGAACACAACAGAATGAACGGGACAGGGGACGACATGAGGCTCTCCAGGCTATTGATGCCGGCGATGCTGGCGGTTGGTATTGCCGGGTGCAGCAGCTACGGCGGCAAGCAGATCGACTCGCCGGACCCGGCGCAGATGCTGGGCGAGGCGGCCGATCAGAACGACCGCGCGGCAGAGAAAGCCGGCGACGGCGAACAGCCTGAGCCGGAAGCGGATGAGGGCCGGTCGAGGGTGCCCGCCTCGGTCCAGCAGGCGCTGATCGCGGACAGCGGGGCTGCCGGCGGGGCCGACTCCGTGCCGCGATTCGACCTGTCGGTCAGCGACGTGGACGCCCGGTCGTTCTTCATGGGGCTGGTGGAGGGCACCGCCTACAACATGGTCGTGCACCCCTCGGTGAGCGGGAACATCACGCTGACGCTGAAGGACGTCACCGTGCCGGAGGTCATGGACACGGTGCGCCAGGTCTACGGCTACGAATACAAGCGCACCGATACCGGGTTTCTGGTGCTGCCCAACCAGCCGCAGACCCGGATCTTCCGGGTCAACTATCTGAACGTGGACCGCCAGGGCACTTCCGAGACCCGGGTGAGCTCCGGCCAGGTGAGCGAGAAGGTCTCCGGCGGCGAGAACGGCAACGACGGCAACGGCAGCGGCCAGAACCGTGCGCGCTCGGTCTCCGGCAGCCAGATCAAGACCGAGACCCGGGCGGATTTCTGGCGGGAGCTCGACAATTCCGTCCAGGCCATCGCCAGCGCCGACCCCAAGGCCCGCGTCGTGGTCAGCCCGCAATCCGGACTCGTGGTGGTCCGCGCGGGCCCCAGTACCCTGCGCGAGGTGGAGAATTACCTGCGCTCGGCGGAGAACGCCATGCAGCGACAGGTGATTCTGGAGGCGAAGATCCTGGAGGTAACCCTCAGCGAAGGCTTCCAGTCCGGTATCAACTGGTCCGCGCTCGGCCGGCCCGATGACGGCCAGAGCATCATCGGCGGCCAGATCGGCGGCGGTAATCTGCTGCAGAACGGGGAGTCCGCGATCGCGGGCGACAGCGGCACCCTGAACCCGGACAACTACAACCCCATCGAGGGGACGGCCACGTCGGCGTTCGGAGGCATGTTCACCCTGGCCCTGAATCTGGACGATTTCACGGCCTTCATCGAGTTCCTGGAGACCCAGGGCGACGTGCAGGTGCTGTCCAGCCCCCGCGTGTCCACCGTCAATAACCAGAAGGCCGTTATCAAGGTGGGCAGCGACGAGTTCTTCGTCACCGATTTCAGCAGCGACCGGGACACCACGGATTCCGTGAGCAACGTCTCCACCGACCTGACGCTGACGCCGTTTTTCTCCGGCATCGCCCTGGACGTCACGCCGCAGATCGGCGAGGCCGGCAGCGTCACGTTGCACGTGCACCCGACGGTCAGCGAGGTCCGGGATCAGACCAAGAGCGTGTCCCTCGGTAGCGGGTCCGCGAGCGAAGTCAACCAGATCACGCTGCCACTGGCGCTGAGCACCATTCGCGAGTCCGACAGCATCGTCCGGGCCCAGAGCGGGCAGGTGGTGGTCATCGGCGGGCTGATGCAGAACCAGGATGAGGAGAACGTGGCCGGCGTGCCGCTGCTGCGCGATCTGCCGTTCGTCGGCGGGCTGTTCCGCCACACGGGCCGCAGCACGCGCAAGAGCGAGCTGGTGATCCTGCTGCGGCCCATCGTCGTGGAAGACGGCACCTGGTCCGATTCACTGCGCGATAGCCAGCGACGCATGCGCGATCTGCGCGGCGGGGCCTCCGGCGGCCGCTGATCGAGGAGCCGGGCCACGGGAGCTGCCATGTACCTGGAGCACTTCGGCCTGCAAACGCCACCCTTCGCGTTGACCCCGGATACGCGGGCGTTCTTCGACGCCGGCGTGCACCGGGAGGCGCTCAACGTGTTGCTGGTGGCTCTGCGTAGCGGAGAAGGCTTTCTCAAGGTCACCGGCGAAATCGGCACCGGCAAGACGCTGCTTTGCAGGCGCCTGCTCGCCGATCTCGCCGACGAGGGCTACGTGACCGCCTACCTTCCCAATCCGTTCGTGGCACCCAACGGTCTGCGGGCGGCCCTGGCCGACGAGCTGGGTCTGGACTACCCGCGCAACCTCGGACAGCACCACCTGCTGCGGCTGATCAACGACCGGTTGCTGGAGCTGTCGGCCGAGGGGCGGTCGGTCGTCGTGGTGGTGGACGAGGCCCAGTCCATGCCGGATGCGACCCTGGAGGCCCTGCGGCTTCTGAGCAATCTGGAGACCGAGCAACAGAAGCTGCTGCAGCTGGTGCTCTTCGGGCAGCCGGAGCTGGACGAGCGCCTGGCGCAGCCGGCGCTGCGGCAGTTGAGGCAGCGCATCAGCTTCTCTTACCGGCTCGCGCCGTTGCCGGCCGAGCTGGTGGCCCGCTACGTCGATCACCGGATGCGGGTCGCCGGTTCCGGCGGCGAACGGATCTTCGCCGATCGGGCCCTGCGCCGGCTCGCCCGCGCCAGCGGCGGGGTGCCGCGGCTTGTCAACATACTGGGCAACAAGGCCCTGATGGCCGCCTACGGGGAAGGCGTGCGCCGCGTGCAGGCCCATCACGTGAAGGCCGCGGCCCGGGACACCGAGACGGTCGCGTCGTCCGGCGCGATGGGCCAGCGCCTGTTGCCGGGACTGTTCGCGGCGGGCGTGCTGCTGGTGCTCGCCGGCTGGGCGCTGTGGCGTTTCGGGTTGGCCACGGGGAGCGGCGCGGCACTATGAGCCTGATCAACGACATGCTGCGCGACCTGGAATCGCGCCGCCCCGCCGGCGGGAAGGACGCGCTCAGTGGCGTCAATGCGGTGGGACGGCGCCGGCGGCCCCGGTTGGCCGCCTTCGGTATTCCGGTGGTCGTTCTGGCGCTGGCCGCGTCCGCGGCGGCGATCTGGGCGGCCTACCGGCCCGCTGACTCCGGGCCGGCGCCGGTCGCGGCGAGCGAGCGGAAGGCCGCTCCGCATAAGAGCGCCCAGGGCGCAGTAAACGCCACGCAGGGCGCTGGCGATGCGCCTGCCGGACCCGACCGGCGCATCGACGTCGCCCGGGTCGAGACGACGGAAGACGGCGCCCAGCTCGTCCTGGCCGGCCGGGACCGGCTGCCGTTCTCGCTTCGCCGTCTGGATGGCGGCGCACAGCTGCGCCTGGCGCTGGCCGGTGCGCGGCTGGATGCGCATTTTCCGGACCTGGCAGGGGCTACGGAGCTGGTCAGGACCGTGAGCGCCATGCCCGGCCAGGAAGGCCTGCGGGTGGATCTCTGGCTTGCCCCGGATACCCGCGCCCAGGCATACGCGCGCAACGACGGGGCGGTGGTGGTGCTTCGCCTTGTGGCACCGCCGTCGGAGTCGGGCAAGGAAGGAGCGCCTGGCAGCGCAAGCCGGCCGGCCGGGAATACGGCATCCGCCGGGGAGGCGGCCGAATCGGCAACGGGTTCCGGATCCGCCTCGAACGCCGAGCCCGACGCCGGCAACGGCGGAGAGAGCGGGCGCGTTTCCGAGCCCGGCGCGCCCGAGAAAGAGGAACCGGAAACGGCGACATTGAAGCCGAAGACGGAGCAGGACGTCTCGAAGCCCTCGGTGACGGCGTTCCGCAAGGACCGCCGCGGGGAGGCCGGTGCTTCTTTGAAACGGCTCACGGAACGGGCCCGCGCGCGCCTGCAGTCTGGAGATGCGGCCGCCGCCGTCGCCGATCTGCGGGAGGTCCTGCGCGCCGACGCATCGGCCCACGAGGCCCGGCAGCTACTGGCCCGGGCCTATGTGTCCGGGGGCCGCATACCGGCGTCGGTCTCGGTGCTGGAACAGGGGCTCGCCCTGGCACCCGAACATACGCCGTTCCTGTTGCAGCTGGCGCGGCTGCTGGCCGGTGCCGGCCAGAGTGATGCGGCCCTGGGCGTGCTGGAGCGACGCGAGCCCGCCCAGCCGGCTGCGGAGTACTACGCCCTCAGGGGCGCGTTGAGCCAGCAACTGGGGCGCCATGCGCAGGCGGCGTCGGCCTATCGGCAGGCACTGGACGTATCGCCGGACCGGGGCGGGTGGTGGATCGGTCTGGGTATCGCGCTCGACGGCCAGGGTCAGGGTGAGGCGGCCCTGCAGAGCTACCGCGAGGGATTGCGGCGCGGCGGCTTGAAGCCGGCCCTGCAGTCCTATGCCGAGCGGCGCGTGGCGCGGTTGCGCGCCGAATGAATACAGCAGGGGGCGCTAAATGGCGTCGCCCGATGATAGCCGCATGACGGGGAACTGACCGTGGTTCGAAAGAAGATCCGAATCGGGGACTTGTTGGTCCAGAACAAGGTCATCTCGGAGGGGCAGCTGGAGAACGCGCTGTCCGAGCAGAAGCGCAGCGGCCGCAAGCTGGGCCGGACGCTGATCGACCTCGGTTATATCAGCGAGCAGGAGATGCTGGATTTCCTGTCGCGGCAGCTGGATATCCCCCACATCGATCTGCGTACCTACCAGTACAAGCCGGAGACGGTGCGCAAGCTCCCCGAGACCCACGCCCGGCGCTTCCGCGCCCTGGCGCTCAAGGAGGAGGACGACGCGTTCCTGGTGGGGATGGCCGACCCGACGGATATCTTCGCCTACGACGAGCTGGTCCGGTTGCTGCGCAAGAAGGTGAAGCTGGCGGTGGTGCGGGAGGCGGACCTGCTGCGCACTATCGACGCGGTCTACCGGCGCACGGAGGAGATCACCAGCCTGGCCGAGGAGCTGGACGAGGAGCTCGGCGGCGGCGAGGAGAACTTCGACCTGGCCGCCATCGCCCAGGAGAACGAGGAGACCGCCAACGCACCGGTGGTCAAGCTGCTGCAGTCCATCTTCGAGGACGCGGTCCAGGTGGGGGCCTCGGATATCCACATCGAGCCGGACGAGGCCGTGCTGCGCATCCGCCAGCGGGTGGACGGCGTGCTCCAGGAGCACGTCATGAAGGAGAAGCGCATCGCCCCGGCCCTGGTGCTGCGCCTCAAGCTCATGGCGGGGCTCAATATTTCCGAGCGGCGGCTGCCCCAGGACGGGCGCTTCAACGTCCGCGTCAAGAACCGCAGCATCGACGTTCGCCTGTCCACCATGCCGGTGCAGTTCGGCGAATCCGTGGTCATGCGGTTGCTGGATCAGTCCTCGGGCCTGCTGAATCTCGGCCAGCTCGGCATGCCGGAGACCGTGATTCACCGGTTCCGCGACGCCGTGCGGCACCCCAACGGGCTGGTGCTGGTGACGGGACCGACCGGCAGCGGCAAGACCACGACGCTCTATGCGGCGCTGTCCGAGCTCAACGAGTCGGAGAAGAAGGTCATCACGGTGGAAGATCCGGTGGAGTACCGCCTGCCGCGCGTCAACCAGGTCCAGGTCAACGAGCGCATCGGTTTGAGCTTCTCCAGCGTGTTGCGCTCGGCGCTGCGACAGGACCCGGACATCGTCATGGTCGGCGAGATGCGCGACCAGCAGACGGTCGAGATCGGCCTGCGCGCCGCCGTGACGGGCCACCTGGTGCTCTCGACGCTGCACACCAACGACGCCATCTCCACCGCGATCCGGTTGCTGGACATGGGGGCGGAGAGTTTCCTGCTGGCCGCCTCGCTGCGCGCCATCGTCGCGCAGCGGCTGCTGCGGCGCATCTGCGAGAGCTGCAGGACCGAGCATCACCTCGATGCCCAGACCCAGGCCTGGGTCCGCGGAATGCTGGGTGAGCCCGACGCCATTCCGACGTTCTACCGCGGGCGGGGTTGCCCGCAGTGCGGCAACACCGGTTACCGCGGGCGCATCGGTGTCTACGAGCTCCTGGAGCTGGACGAGCCGATGTCGGACGCTCTGCGGCGTAATGACCAGGCCGCGTTCGTGGTCGCCGCCCGGTCGAGCCGGAGCTTTACCCCCCTGGCGCGGGCGGCGCTGGAGGATGCCGTGGCAGGAATCACTTCCCTGGAGGAAGTATTCCGTGTAGCCGGCGAGATCGAGGAAGAGCCCGCGGCACCGCTGACCGAGCAGCGGCCGGAGGCGGCGCTGGCTGAGGGTGACGACGACGAGGGCGGGGAGACGTAGCCCATGCCGCATTTCCGCTACAAGGCCCGCTCGGCGCGGGGCGAGGCCGTGGAGGGCGTCCTGGAAGCGGCGTCGGTGGATGCCGTCGCCAACCAGCTGTTCAATACCGGCATTACCCCCATCGACATCCAGGAAACCCGGGCCCCGCGGGCACGGCCCACCGGGGAAACCTGGTCCCGGCTGTTCGAACGACGCGTCACGCTGGTGGATCTCATCGTCTTCAGCCGGCAGATGTACACCCTCTCCCGGGCGGGGATCCCCATCATTCGGGCCATCAACGGCCTGGCGGACAGCACCCGCAGCGAGCGCTTCGCGCGGGTGCTGCGCCGTATCAGCGAGAGCCTGGAGTCGGGCCGAAGCCTGGCCGAGTCTCTCCGGCAGCATCCCGAGGTGTTCTCCAACCTCTACGTCGCCATTATCCAGGTGGGCGAGAACTCCGGCCGGCTGGACGAAGGCTTCCTGCAGATGGCCCGGCACCTGGAGACGGACAAGGAGACCCGGGACCGCGTCAAGACCGCGCTGAGATATCCCACGATGGTCCTGGTGGCCATCGTCGCGGCCATCGCCATCATCAACGTCTGGGTGATTCCGCGCTTCGCCAGCGTCTTCGATGCCTTCGACGCCGAGCTGCCCTGGGCGACCCGCCTGCTCATCGGCGTGTCGGATTTTTCGGTGGCCTACTGGCCGCACATTCTGGCGCTGCTGATCGCGGCCGCCGGTGGCGTCTACTGGTACGTGCGCACCGATAAGGGCCGCTACAACTGGGACAAGTACAAGCTGCGGATCCCCAGGTTCGGCGACATCATACTGCGGGCGACCCTGGCGCGTTTTGCCCGGTCCTTCGCCATGTCCATGCGTTCCGGCGTGCCGCTCATACAGGCCCTGACCGCGGTATCCCGGGCCGTGGACAACGAGTTCGTGGGCTCGCGCATCCTGATGATGCGCAATGGCATCGAGCGCGGCGAGAGCCTGACGCGCACGGCGGCCACCACGAACCTTTTCACGCCGCTGGTGCTGCAGATGCTCGCCGTCGGCGAGGAGACGGGGCAGGTCGACGAGATGATGGAGGAGGTGGCGGGCTTCTACGAGCGCGAGGTGGACTACGACCTCAAGCAGCTCAGCAGCTACATCGAGCCCATCCTCATAGTAGGCATAGGAGTGATGGTATTGATCCTGGCGCTGGGCGTGTTCCTGCCCATGTGGGACCTGGCCCAGGCCGCGCGCGGATGATGGCGCCACGGATACGGTCCCGGTCCGGTCAGGCGGGACTCTCCCTGCTGGAACTGATGGTGGTGGTCGTCGTCATCGCTCTGCTGGTGGGCTTCGCCATCGACAGGCTGGTGGGCCTGCAGGTGGACGCCGAGCGCGTGCAGATGCAGCGGGTCATTTCGACGCTGCGCAGCGCGGCCCGCATGGAGATGGCCGAGGTCATTGTCCATGGCGACGAGTCGCGCCTGGCGCGCTGGCACGGCGGCAATCCCATGGCATTGCTGGAGCAGCCGCCACCCAATTATCGAGAGGCGGACAAGGTGCAGCCGCAAGCGGCGGGGATCGCGCCGGCAGGGCGCTGGTACTACGAGGACGGTTACCTGTTCTATACGGTCGAAAATGCGAGCTACTTCGAGTCCACGGGGCCGGAAGGCGCAGTACGCTTCCGATTAAGGGTCAGTTACGACGATCTCAACGGGGATGGCCGGTTCACCCCGGGCGTGGATCATCCGCGTGGGCTGCTGGTGGAGGCGGTGGATCGATACCGCTGGCTTCGCGAGCCCGTGTCGCCGGCCGTCGCCGAAGTGGCGCCGAACGGCGCCCCGGGTTCATAAAAACTGTTAAGCAGTTGGTGGAAGTCGTTCAATTAAAACGGTACCTTCATTTCCGCGAGTGTCCGGGGCGGACCACTCCGGGCATTTCAACGCTGAGGCACTGAGGAGCAGGGTATGCACAAGCAACAAAACGGTTTCACGCTCATCGAGCTGGTCATTGTCATTGTTATCTTGGGGATCCTGGCGGCCACGGCGCTGCCGCGTTTCATCGATGTAACGGACGAGGCACGCAGTGCCGCAGTCGAGGGCTCCGGGGGCGCAGTCGGTTCAGCCGTGCAGCTCGCGCATGCTCAGTGGGTCGCGCAGGGCAACACCGCCGCTGCCGACATCACGCTCGAGGATGGCACTGTTGTTGGCATGAATGCCGACGGCTGGCCGGCTGGCGGTACGGGTGCGACGTCGATCTCCGCCGGCTCCAACGGCCAGTGCGTAACGCTGTGGCAGAACCTTCTGAGTTCGAATGGCCCGGCTGTTGGAGACGGTGGCGGTACGCCGCCGGCTGATGGCTACGGCGCGGTTTCCGGCGATGGCACATGCACTTATACGTATCAGCCTGATACCAATATGAGCATTCAGTACTGCGCCACCACGGCCGATGCCAACTGCGACTCCGCTGGCCAGGTCGTCATCGACTCTGATCCGACCTAAGTAACGCCTTTTGGCGGTGGCGGCCCCGGGTTTGGCTTGGTGGGTCGTCGCCGCCTCTCGTTGGCCTGGACGCTGACGCCGGGTTGGGAGAATTAGGCTGTTCGACGGAAACTCACCACGCCGTCCTGGAAGCCGCCAAATTGCGAAGGGCGAAGGCGGTTTCACCGTTATCGAGCTGGTAACGGTGGTTCTTCTCGTTGGAATACTGGCCGCTGTCGGCGCGAGCCGGTTTTTCGGCACCCAGACCTACGACGAGCGCGGTTTCGCCGGCAAGGCCGTTTCGGCCCTGCGGTATGCCCAGAAATCCGCGATGGCGGGCCGGTGCGAAATCCGGGTGAATCTGGATGCCGCGGCGGACAGTTACACCCTGAGCTATACGGGCAATGGGCCCGGTAACGGCACGCCGGGGAGCTGCCCGGCATCGGGTACGCCGGTGCCTCGCCCGGGCGGTGGGAACTATAGCGAAACCGCCGCATCCGGCGTCGACGTCCAGGGTGGGGTGACATTGCATTATTCGTCCTCCGGGGCCGCGACCATCACCGGTGGTTCGTCGACGGTCCCCATCGGTACCTTCCAGCTCAACATCGAACCGCAGTCGGGCTTGGCCTATGTCCAGGGTTTCTAGATGCCTGGGGGCCAGCCTGGTCGAGCTGATCGTGACCATTGTCGTGATCAGCCTGGCGCTGTCCGGCGTGCTCATCGGCGTCGATCGGATCACCCGCCAGAGCGCGGATCCCATGGTCATCACCCAGTCCCGGGCCATCGCCAATGCCTATCTGGAGGAAATCCTGCCCAAGGACTATGCCGATCCGAGCGTGACCGGCGCCGCTCGTGACGGCGATTGCTCGGCGGAAGAGGGGGGGCGGAGTGCCTATGACGACGTGGGTGACTACGACGGGCTTTCCGAGAGCCCGCCGCGGGACCAGACGGGCACCGCGCTTACCGATCTGGGCGGCTATCAGGCTTCGGTGAGCGTTGCCTGCAATCAGAGCATCGGCCCGTCGGGGAACACGGTCACCGCCAAGATCGTCACCGTCACGGTCACCAATACCGGTCTCAACACGCCGGTGGAGCTGACCGGCTACCGGAGCGATATCTAGATGCGGTATCGCGCCGCTCAAGCCGGTTTCACCATCATCGAGCTGATCGTGGTGATCGTCATCGCCGGCATCCTGGCGACGATGATCGCCAGCTTCATCGGCGGGCCCATCCAGGGTGCCGTGCAACAGGACGCGCGCGCCGCGCTGGTGGACCAGGCGGATATCGCCATGCAGCGCATGAGCCGGGCCATTCACGACGCGGTCCCCAATTCCGCCCGCGTGCCCGCCGGCAGCGGTCAGCGCCTGGAGATCATCGGCATTCTGGAGGGGGCGAGCTACCGGGTGCGCCCGGGAAGCGGTCCCGGCGCCTCCCACAACACCCCTGACGACCGCCTGAACACCAATACCGCCGACGCCGCGTTCAACATTCTGGGGCGGTTCGGACAGTCGGCGCTGGCCCCGGGAAACACGCTCACGAACAACCAGCGTATCGTGATCTATCCCACGGACCCCGGCGAGCTTTACCAGGATGCGGCGGCCAACAATCCCGGGCAGGAACTGGTCATTACACCGGCCAGCGACGGCACCAATTTCCGGATCAGTCTGGCCGACGACACGGACGAGACCAAGGTCCGGTTCGATACGGCCTTCGATTTCGCCTACGGGTCGCCGGTACAGCGGCTTTACGTCACCGATACGCCGCGCAGCTTCGTCTGTGATCTGGCGGCGGGCGAGCTGCTCATGTACTGGGGTTATGCCATTCAGACCAGCCAGCCGGACCAGAGCGCCCTCGATTCGCTGGTCTCCGGCGGTAACGCCGAGCGGACCGTCCTCGCGCGCAACGTCACGGGCTGTGCCTTCGATTACGAGCCCGGCACGCCGGAGCGGGCCGGGTTGGTGACCGCGAGCCTGACTCTGTCCACCAGCCGCGCCGGCGTCGTGGAGCTCCTCCAGCAGATTCACGTGGTGAACACGCCATGAGGGCTCCTGGCGCACAGGGCGGGTTCTCGCTGGTCAGCGCCATCTTCGTCATCGTCGTGCTGGCGGGCGTTGTCGGCTACATGCTCCAGGTCAGCACCGTGCAGCTGACGACGACAGGCCAGGGCATCGACGCGGAGCGCGCCTACCGCGCCGCCCAGGGCGGCATCCAGTGGGCCGTCTCCCATGTGCTGGACAACAGCACCGGTAGTCCGCATTCGGACGCCACGACGAACTGCAACATCGTCGACGGGGCGGGCTTCGCGCTCAACGGCTACGCCGTAACGCTGGAATGTGACACGTATCTCTTCAGCGATCCCACCCCCCGGTCGATATACCAGGTAACGGCCACCGCCACCCGCGGGACAATCGGTACCCCCGATTTCGTCTCCCGGGCGGTGGAGGTGAGCTTCTCTCAGCCGCCGCCCTAGTCGGCGCCGCGCGGCCCGAGCCGGATTTCGGGCGCCGAGGAGTATCGAGCCTGTCACGGTTCGGGGCGGCCAACCCGGGTTACGCTCCCTTTCGGGGCAAGAAGAACACAGCACTGAGGGCAACTGCTTTTATGGACTTGGCGACCCTGATCGGTTTGCTTGGCGCTTTGGGGGTGATCATCACCGCCATCGTTCTCGGCGGCAGCACGGGCACCTTCGTCAACGTGCCGTCCATTCTCATCGTTATGGGCGGCACGGTGATGGCGTCGCTGATCAAGTTCCCGCTGGGACAGTTCCTGGGCGCCTTCAAGGTGGCCGGCCGGGCGTTCTCCTACAAGAGCGAGGACCCCATGAAGCTCATCGATCAGACGGTGGAGCTGGCGCAGGTGGCCCGCAAGGAGGGCCTGCTGGCCCTGGAGGGCTACGAGGTGGACAACCCGTTCCTGCAACAGGGCATCCAGCTGGTGGCCGACGGCCATGAGCCGGAGTTCGTGAAGAAGGTCCTGGCCCAGGAGATCGACCTGTCCATCAGCCGCAACGAGCAGGGCGAGAACGTCTTCCGCGCCATTGGCGACGTGGCGCCGGCCATGGGCATGATCGGCACCCTCATCGGCCTGGTGCAGATGCTGACGAACATGGACGACCCCAAGGCCATCGGCCCGGCCATGGCCGTGGCGCTGCTGACGACCCTCTACGGCGCGATTATCGCCAATGCCATAGCCCTGCCCATCGCCGACAAGCTCGCCAACCGCAACGCCGAGGAGGAGGTCAGCCGCACCCTCATCCTGGAGGGGCTGCTTTCCATTCAGGAAGGGCTGAACCCGCGGCTGATCAGCGAGCTGCTCAAGACCTACCTGCCCGGCAAGCAGCGGGCGGAGATGGACAAAGCGGCCTGACATGTCGCGCCGCAGAGGCAGAAAGGCACCGCCCGGTGCGCCGGCCTGGATGTCCACGTTCGCCGACCTGGCCATCCTGCTGATGTGCTTTTTCGTGCTGATTCTCTCCTTTTCGGAGATGGATCTGCGCAAATACAAGGAGATCGTCGGTTCCATGAAGGATGCCTTCGGCGTCCAGCGTCAGGAGTTCGCCAAGGAAAACCCCAAGGGCACCAGCTTCGTGGCGCGTGAATTCTCCCCGGGCAAGCCGGATCCCAGCCAGATGCGGCAGATCATCCAGCAGCCGACGACCAACCGGCAGCAGCGCAACCTTGAGGTGCCGACGGAGGGCAACCCCGAAGTCAACAAGGAGAACACCTTCGTCGTGGAGCGGGCGGAGCTCGAGGCCATGCTCAAGGAAGCCCAGGAGAAGGCCAGCGAGAACGCTCAGAAGATCCGCAACCTGCTTCAGGCGGAGATCGCGGCCGGCCAGGTGGAGGTCGAGCAGGACGGTCGCCGCATCACCATCCGTATCCGTGAGCGCGGCTCTTTCGATTCCGGCCGGGCCGAGTTGATCGAGCCGTTCACGCCGGTGATCCGCAAGATTGGCCAGGCCATCGAGCTCACCGGCGGTGACGTCGTGATCGCCGGCCACACCGACGACGTCCCGATCTCCACCCGGCGTTTCCGGTCCAACTGGGAGTTATCGGCCGCCCGGGCGGTGACCATGTTCCACCGCCTGCAGCAGGTGAGCAGCCTGGATGCGGAGCGTTTCACGGTGGAGGGCCACGCCGACAACGAGCCGCTGGTCCCGAATACATCGCCGTCGAACCGGGCGCGGAACCGTCGGGTGGAAGTGATCGTGGTGGAGGGCAGCGCGATTTCCTCGGAGGCCAGCGCCACGGAGCTCCTATTGAACAGCGAGAACAATAACTGACCGGATATCCGGCGCAGCGAGATCCCTGGGAGGCGTTATGGACAGACCCGACAAGAGTGCGCAGGAGCGGCGGGAGAATTTCCGGGTCAAGGATCTGGCGATCATCACGTCCCGGCCGCTGTCCCCGGCCGAAGCGAAGGAGTGGCGTCGCGACGGGCCGTCACCGCTCACGGATGCCTTCGATCTGGCGTCCTGGTTCGGTGAGATCCGCCAGAAGACGACCCTCCTGCACCGCCAGGCCCAGCAGGAAAGCCCGCGGCTCGCGGACTACGTGGACACGCTGGACCAGAAGCTGGACCGGCTCATGCAGGTCATGCTCATCCGCGACATGAACCTGGAAGACCACACGCCCCAGCAGATCGATATCGGTGCCGAGGGCCTGGGATTTGCCAGCGCCAGCCGCTTCGACACCGGCCAGCAACTGGAGCTGCACCTGCTGCTGCTGTCCACGGGGACCGGGCTGCGTCTGCTCGGCAAGGTGGTGCGCTGCGAGCCCCTGCAGGATGGCGCAGCCGGCTACGACGTCGGTGTATCGCTGGAGTACCAGCGCGAGGCGGACCGGGAACTGCTGTTGCACCACCTGCTGCACCGCCAGTCGGAGCTCATCCGCGAGCGCAACCAGGCGGACTAGCCCGGCGCGCGTTACTGTCCCTTCAGCAGCGCCTCCACGTCGGGGTCGTCGTCCGGCGGGGCCGGGCTGCGGTCATTACCCGGGTCCTGTTGCTCGACCTCTGAATCCGCCGGCCTGCCGCCAAGCTCGCCGGTCTCCAACCGCTCTAGGATCTCCGTGGCGCTGAGCTGACCGCCGTGGTCGATGCGGGTGCCGAACATGGCCGTGTATTCCGCGAAGACCCGGTTCAGCGCGTCCTTGTAGAGCTGCAGATCCTCTTCGAGCCGTTCCCCATCCCCGGATGCCGCCCGGGCGTCGTCTGCCTCGGACGCGTCCGCGTCCGCCCCGTCGTCCACCGTGTCAGCGGCCTCGGGCAGGGGAATGCGCTCGTAGGCCTCGCCCAGGTGGTGGATGGACTTGTCCATTCGGGCCAGGCGCGCCGCATCGCGGCGGATGTAAGTCCGCAGGAGGTTGCGCACGAAGCCCTCCTCCGCCGCCAGGATGTCCCCGGCAGCCGCCTCGGCCTGCTCCGAGTCCAGTCCGCGCTGCTCGGTCAGTCGTTCCGTCAGCGCGTCGCGGCGGGCGGCGCCCCCGTCCTTTATCCGACCCGCCAGTGTATCGGCCGCTGCCCGGTCCCGGCGGTTGCGGCGCCGCGCGACCAGGGCGATCACGGCCAGGGCGAGCCCCATGAGCAGGACCGCCTCCACCAGCGCAATCAGCATGATCCAGTCGGATTCAGTCACGATCGATGTCCTGCTCGTCGCCGTCCTCGCTCCCGGCGTCTTCGTCAGCCTTGCCGCGGCGATTGCTCCACACCAGGTAACCGATGCCGAGCAGGCCGAACACGCCCAGGTTGACGGCGGCCACTACCGCGCCGATGAAGGCCCAGTTGGCCTGCGGCTTCTCCGGCGGGGTTTCCTCGGGCTCCGGTTCCGCCGCCGGCTCCGTGGCGCCGGCCAGCGGTTTGACGGACACCGGCTGCAGTGCCGTGGTGAAGCGCCGGCCGCTGTCCGTGTTGCCGGCCAGGGTGAACTCCACCTTAACGGGGATGCCCCGGCCGGACTCCGGCAGGGGCAGGGCGCGGATGCCGTCACCGTTGGCCGGGACCCCGGTTTCGCGCGTGGTGCCGTCCGGCCGCGTGACCGTAGCGGCGAGCTGCAGGGTTTCCGGGTCGATCCAGTCCAGCGCCGGGGTCAGCTCCAGGCGCTTGGCATCTTCAAGGGCGACTTCGCGGATCGTGAGGGGATCGCCGTAGACCGTAACCCGCTGACGATCCTCCCGCTCGAAGGTCGCGCTCTCGGCCTGGGTGATGATGGTGTGCTTGCCTTCGGTCAGGGACTGGCCGAGCTCCAGCGTGAACAGGCCGTCCCCTTCCTGCTCATCCTCGCCCATACCGTTGTCGCGCAGCACCCAGCGCGGTCCGCGGTTCGCATCCTCGGGACGCTGGGTGACGTTGAATTCCACTACCTGCAGGAAGTCCGGCCGGGTGATCAGCTCGCCTTGCTCGGTCAGGCCCGCCGCATACTGGAGCCGTTCGCCGGCCAGGAGGTTGCTGGGAAGCCGGGTCGTGCGCAGCTGCAGGTCGGTGACGATCATGACCCGGTTGTCCGGGTCCACGTCGGCCCGAAGCACCCACTCGCCCGGCTCCGGATCGTTCACCGTGATCAGGTCGTAGCCGCGCTCGTGGAACCAGCGCACGTTGTCTCCGGCCCCGGGGCGCCCGAAGGTCTCGCCCGAGGGTGTCTGCAGGCGCGCCGGCGCGCCTTCCGGGCCGCGGAACGCCAGAACGGTCATCTCGTTGATGCTGTCGTCGATGCTGAAGCGGTTGCCGTCCAGGGGCACGGTTTCCCGCTCCACGGTCTGCTCGAACAGGCGCAGGAAGATGCGCTGCAATGCCTCGGCGCTGTCCACCTGAAAGAACTCGCCGTCGGTGCCGAGCGCCAGACGCTCCATCAGGTCCTGGTCGGCGTCCCGGGACAGCGCGATGGTGTGCACGCTCACGCCGGCATCCTGGAGCCTGGGCAGGAGCTCCGCCAGCAGGTCGGCCCGGGCCTGCTCGTTGATGCCATCCTCCTTGGAGATGTCCACCTTGCCGTCGGTCAGCAGGATGATGCTGCGGCGTTCCCCGGAGACCGGGCTGCGCCAGTCCTCGGTGGCATCGTCCAGGGCGGCGCCGATGTCGGTGAACAACCCGCGGGAGTGGATGCGATCCGCCGCATCCAGCGCACTCCGGCGCCAGGCGCCGTCCGCCGGGGCGACCGGGGTGATGCGGTTGACGTACTGGGCGAAGTGCCAGACGCCGGCTTCGCTATCCGGCGGCAGCAGGTTGACCAGTAGCCTCAGGGCCGGCGTGCGCAGGTTGCCCGGATCGGTCTTCTTCATGCTCCCGGAGACGTCGATGAGCACGCGCACCGCGTCGGTTCGGTCCGGCTCCGCCGCCAGCGCTCCGGCGCCCGCCAGTGTCAGGAGGAGGGCACAGGCCGCACCCAACAGGAATCTCACCACCATTTCACCCCACAAGGAAAGGATTGGCTTCTATCACCCCTTAACGGCGGCAACAGCGCCGCCCTTTAGGGCCAATGCACCATGCTGGGACGTGCTGCGCGGAACACGGCGCCGGCGGCGCCGTATGCGAAACCGTCGAGGGGAAAAGTTACTGCAGGAGATCGCTCAAAGACACGAATTCCCCGGTCAATTTGTGACGGGGTGCGAGATGAATCAGCGGCCGGGCCTGGTCGTGGGACTCGCGCACCTTCACCGACGAAGACAGGTACTGGTCCAGCACCGGCAGCCCTTCGTCAAGCAGGGCCTGGACGATCCGCTGGGGCAGGCTCGCCCGGGCCTGGAACTGGTTGACGATGATGCCCTCGATCTCCAGCGCGTCGTTGTGGTCCATGCGGATTTCCTGGACGCTATCCAGTAGCTCGTAGAGCGCCCGGCGGGAGAAATCGTCGCAGTCGAAGGGTATCAGGCAACGGTCGGCGGCGATCAGCGCGGAGCGCGTGAAAAAGCCCAGCGCCGGCGGCGTGTCGATGAAGACGCGCTCGAACCGGTCCAGCTCCGCCAGGGCCTCGCGCAACTTGTAGATCTTGTAACGGGACTCGAGCTTGCCCTGCAGGTCCTCCAGCTCCCGGTGAGAGGGCATGATGGAGAGGTTCTCGAAGGGGGTCTCCTGGACGAACTCGTCGGTGTTCTTCTGGTAGAGCCGGAAACTGAGCATCTGGTCGAAGAAGCCGGCCAGGGTGTCCTCCACCTGCTCCGGCATATCCCCCAGGAGGTAATGGGTGGAGTTGGCCTGCGGGTCCAGGTCCACCACCAGTGTGGGAATGCCCTGGCTCGCTGATATCGCGGCCAGGTTGCAGGTGATGGTGGATTTGCCGACCCCGCCCTTTTGATTGAAAATTACGCGCTTCATTCGCCGCTCGATTCTCCGTGGAAGCCGCCTCGGGCCAGTCTATGCAAAGGGCCGGGGGCCGTCGAGCACTGCAACACGGACCAACCCGTCCTTTCGGAGGCCGCTTGTACGCTCTCCTGCGACCGCTTCTGTTCTGCCTGGATGCCGAGCTCGCCCATGATCTCTCACTGAATGCCCTGGGGCGGCTGGCGGACCTGCACCTGCTGCACGGAGCGCCCGTTCAGCGCTCGCGCAGGGTCATGGGCATCGATTTCCCCAACCCGGTAGGTCTCGCCGCCGGGCTGGACAAGAACGGCGATTACATCGCGGCGCTGGGCGCCCTGGGCTTCGGCTTCATCGAGGTGGGTACCGTGACGCCGCGGCCGCAACCGGGCAATCCCAAGCCGCGCATGTTCCGACTGACGCCCGCCGAGGCCCTCATCAACCGCATGGGGTTCAATAACAAAGGCGTGGATCACCTGGTGAAGCAGGTCCGGGGCAGCCGCTACCAGGGCGTGCTGGGTATCAACATCGGCAAGAACAAGGACACGCCCCTGGAACAGGCCAACGAGGACTATCTGGCCTGTCTGGAGAAAGTCTATCCCCACGCGGATTACGTGGTGGTGAACATTTCTTCACCGAACACGCCGGGGCTGCGCGAGCTGCAGCGGGGCGAAGCGCTGGATGCCCTGCTTGCGCCGCTCAAGGAATCCCAGGGCCGGCTGGAGAGCAGACACGGCCGCTACGTTCCGTTGGTGGTGAAGATCGCCCCGGACATGGAAGGGGAGGAAGTGGCCCTGGTGGCCGACCGGCTCATCGCCAACGGGATCGACGGCGTGACCGCCACAAACACCACCACCACCCGGGACGGCGTGGAGGGCCTGGCACACGCCGATGAACAGGGGGGACTCAGCGGCGCACCGCTTCGCGCCCGGGCCGACCAGGTCCTTGAACAGCTCGCCCAGGCATTGAACGGCAGGATGCCGGTCATAGGCGTGGGCGGCATCACCGCCGGTGATCACGCCGCGGAAAAGGAGCGCCTCGGCGCCAGCCTCGTCCAGCTCTACACCGGTTTCATCTACCGAGGCCCGGCGCTGGTGCCGGAGTGCGTCTCGGCGATGGCCAGAGCAGACGCCTAGGACATCTCCGGCTCGCCGCACCGGTCACAGTGCGTGAGCTGCACGAAACCGTCATCCGGAATTGCGGCGATCTCCCCATGCACGAGCCCGCCGCACATGCAGTCGTGGGGGAAGCCCTCGTTGCAGCTCTCGCACTCGGCATCGCCTTTGGCGTGCGATTCCCAATGCGGTTCCTCGACCTGATCCATAGCCACTCCTTGATGCGGGTCTCGACCACACACCAGAAACCATGGGGCTGAAACGGCGCACGTCAAAACGCCCGCGCTTGCCACAATGCAACGTGAGCAAGACAATAGTCGGCCACTGGCTCGGGAGGTCGGTGAAGCAGGATCGAAGGTACAAGCAGTAGCCCCGGAGGAGTGGCTGAGCGGTCGAAAGCGGCGGTCCTGAAAGCCGTTGCTCCGTCAGGCGCCGGGGGTTCGACTAAGCTGGCGCAGCCAGCTTGGACGTCCGGAGCGCAGCGACGGCGCCCGAAGGGTGAGGGCCGGGAGGCCCGAATCAATCCCTCCTCCTCGTGGCCGCGAAGCGGCCACTGGCTGGGGAGGTCGGTGAATCAGGATCGAAGGTACAATCAGTAACCCCGGAGGAGTGGCTGAGCGGTCGAAAGCGGCGGTCTTGAAAACCGTTGACCCGCAAGGGTCCGGGGGTTCGAATCCCTCCTCCTCCGCCAAACGAAAAGGGGCCGTCCAATCCGGGCGGCCCCTTTGGGTTTGCGGCACTCATCCCGACCATCACCGCCCGCTGCGCGCCCGCCCACTCTGCAACCCGCAACCGCTTGAAATTACCCAACGACTCCCCACCTTAGGGCTTACCGGGATGCTGATGACGGCCCGGTTACACAGGAACACACGGCAACGTGTGCCGCAGTTCGCGACGGAGGTAAGGAACCATGAAAGCGAAATGGATCGCAGGAGCGTTGTTAATCGCCCTGGCATCGGTAGCGATGGCCGGGGAGAAGGGCATGGGCACCGCGGCCATGAAGCAGCTCGACGCCAATGGTGACGGGATGATCAGCCCCGAGGAGGCCACCGCTCATCCCCGCCTGTCGGAAAACTTCGACGAGTATGACACCGACGGCAGCGGTACCCTCGAACAGGGCGAGTTCGCCCGCTTCGAGACCATGTCCCAGGAACGGGAGATGAAGCAGAAGGGCAAGAACGAATAACGGCCATGGCCGCAGTAGCCTCGGTGGCTCGGAGACATGCCGCTACCGAGGGTACTGCGGCCGTAAGTCGCGAGCGCCCCGCGCGACGGGGCGCTTTCTGGTGCGTACCCGCCTTACAGGGGCAGCAGGAGCCAGACCGCGAGGCCGGTTGCCGTGGGTGCACCGAGTGTTCCGGGACGTAGCTGGAAGCCTGAGCCGCCGGTCCTGATGGGTGCCGACACATAGCCCTGACGTCCATCATCCTGGAGACCTTCCGGCAGCCCTGCCAGCTCATCCCCATGGCCACCTCCCTAGGCTTCGGCATCGTCTTCGCCACGGCCATCATCCTGGTCATCGTGCCGCGCCTCTATCTGATTCTGGAGGGTCTGCACGGCCCATTTGCTCACCGCCGAGGGGCCACCAGGGCCTGAGGCTGGACAATCGCGCGTTCCTGCGAAACCTGGACGGGGTGCGCCGAGCAGTGTGCCTTCGCCCCCTGGTGGCATCGGTGTGGGCCAGAGGGGGAAGCCCATCGCGGTAGAGACGGCGCGCCCGGAGAACATCGAGCCCCGGTCGGCACCCGCAGGTTGAGAAACGCAAGCGGATTCGACCCCAAGCATTCCCGCGCGCGCAACCGGGTGTTCATCCGGCGGTGGCTAAGCCGGTATGGTTGGCGACCGGCATTTCCGCCAGGCGCCGAAAGACCCGAGAATGTCGTGATGACCCGCACAGGTACCTTCATTCGGACACTGCTGGGCGATGTCGGGGTGGTGTTCCATGTCTCCGCGGTCGTGGTCGTGCTGTTCGTCTCCCTGGCCGCGGTCTATCCCGAAACGCTGGAACAGGCGGCCCAGCAGGCCCTGGACGCCACCGCCACCAATTACGGGTGGATGTACCTCTTCGCCACCAGCGGCTTCGTGCTGTTCGTGGTGTTTCTGGCGTTTTCCAAGTTCGGCAACGTTCGGCTCGGTGCCGAGGGCGAACCGCCGGAATTCTCCTTCGAGAGCTGGCTGGCGATGATCTTTTCCGGCGGCATGGGCGTGGGCCTGGTGTTCTGGGGCGTGGCCGAGCCGATGATGCATTTCAACGAGCCGCCCCTGGGCCTCGGCGAGCCGCGCACCGCCCACGCGGCCCAGCTCGGCATGCGCTACGCGTTTTTCCACTGGGGGCTGCACCAGTGGGCGAATTTCACCCTGGTGGGGCTCGCTATCGCTTACGTGCGCTTTCGCCACAACAGCTACGGGTTGATCAGCGAGACCTTCCGGCCGCTACTGGGCGCGCGGGTCGACGGACTGGCGGGGAAGGGCATCGACATCCTTGCCGTGGTGTCCACCATGTTCGGCGTGGCCACGACCCTGGGCCTGGGTGCGCTACAGGTCAACAGCGGGCTGGCGCGCCTGGAGCTCTTGCCCTACGACGTCAACTCGCAGTTCCTGATCATGGGCGTGGTGGCGGCGCTGTTCACCCTCTCCGCCATGACCCCGCTGGACCGCGGCATCCGCTATCTGAGCAACGCCAACCTGGCGCTCGCCGCCGGTCTGATGCTGTATGTGCTGCTCATGGGGCCCACCGCCTTCATCTTCAGTCAGCTGACCCAGACGGTGGGGGAGTACCTGGGCAATATCGTGGAGATGAGCCTGGTCACCACCCCGTATTCCAGCGAGCACTGGGTGGAGCAGTGGACCATGTTCTACTGGGCGTGGGGGCTGAGCTGGGCACCGTTCGTGGGCAGTTTCATCGCCCGCATCTCGCGGGGGCGAACCATTCGGGAGTTCGTGCTGGGCGTGATGTTCGTCCCCGTGGGGCTGAGCATGCTGTGGTTCGCCACCTTCGGCGGCACGGCCATCCATTTCGAGCTCTTCGGTCAGGCGGATATTGCCGACGCCGTGGCCAGAGAGGTGCCCGCCGGCCTTTACGCCCTGCTGGAGCAGTTCCCGGGGGCGTGGATCGCTTCGGTGGCCGCCATCGCCCTGGTTTCCATGTTCGTCATCACCTCCGCCGACTCCGCTACCTTCGTGCTGGGCATGTTCACGTCCAAGGGCGTACTGAACCCGACGCGGTTCGTGCGCATCCTGTGGGGGGTGCTGCAGCTGTTCATGGCTGGCGTGCTGCTGCTCAGTGGCGGCCTTTACGGGCTGCGTACCGTATCGATCATCGCCGCTTTTCCGTTCATGCTGCTCATGGTGGTGATGGCGTACTCGCTGTACCGGGACCTCGCGCAGGAATCCCGCCGCATGGCCGAGAAGGAGCTGCTGCTGCGCGAGCGCATCGAGCGCATGCTGCTGCGGGAGTCCGAGAAGGAGGCCGAGCGGCTGGCCGAGGAGGAAATCCATCCGACCACGCCTGAGACCCCGCAGTCGCCGGCCGCCGAGGGTTCTGCCGCCGAGTCAGGGGCAGGCGGTGATTCCGCACCATCGCCGCCGAGTGGCCGCACGTGAAGGCAGGGCTGTAAGTCGGGCTCTTCAGGCGTGGGACGGGAGCTTCATTACCGGAGGTGAATAGATGAACTTGACCGATGCCAGACGCCTCGCCGCTTACAACCAGTGGATGAACGACCGGCTCTACGCGGTCTGCGCCGAGATCCCCGACGCCGAGCGCAAGGCCGATCGTGGTGCGTTTTTCAAGTCCATTCACGGCACGCTGAACCATGTCCTGCTGGCGGATCGGCTCTGGATGGGGCGGTTCACGGGCCATGAGTTCCGGGTGGAAGGCCTGGACCAGGAACTGTACGCGGACTTCGACGATCTGCGGCGGGAGCGGGCCTCGACCGACGCCGGGATCGTGACATGGGCGCGCGGGCTGGACGACGCGACCCTGGCGGGTGAGCTGACCTACACGAGCATGGTGAACCCCGAGCCGAGAAGTTTCCCCATGGCCAAGGCCGTCGCTCATTTCTTCAATCACCAGACCCACCACCGCGGACAGCTCACGACGCTGCTCTCGCAGCTCGGGGTCGACTACGGGGTCACGGACCTGATCTGGTTGCCGGAGGAGGCTACCGCGTCCGCTTGACGGATAGCGCCGCGACGATCGGGCATGGGTCACGCAGGAGCGTATTGATGCACGCCTTCGATTCTTCGGATCGCGATCGCGGTGCGCTGGCGCGGTCGAGAGCGGGTTTGCGGAAAACGCTGGCGCTATCGGCGGCGTTACTCCTGTGCGGCTGCGCCAGTATTTCGACGTTGGATGACGCCGCGCTGGTGGGGACCCCGAAGATTTACAGCGGAACGCGACTCGACTTACACGCCATTGCTGGCGATAGCGTGGCTCTTCGGCGGTTTCCTGTGGCGCCGCCGCGCTTCCCGCTCATTGATCTGCCCTTCAGTTTCGCGCTCGATACGCTGGTGCTGCCGCTGACCGTGCCGGCGGCCTGCTACGAAGCGGTGTTTCATTGATACCGCGCGGGCGTCAGAACCGGTAGCGCACGCCGGCCGAGAAAGAGTAGCGCAGGCTCTCGAACTGGCTCTCCCAACCGAGCTCGTCCTCGAGGCGGTAGGTGTCCAGGGTGCGGGCGGTGCCGGCGGGCGGATCCGAGCCGTCGGCAGTGCCGTCCAGGTTGGTCACGCCCCGGAAGGCGATGCCGAAATCCATCTTGAGCTGGAGGCGCTGTTCGGTGCCGAAAGCCTGACCCCAGCCCAGCCCGAAGTAGGGCAGGACCTGGTCCTGCGCATAGCCGGACTCGTACGCGTTGATGTGGCCACCGTCGAAGAGGCCGTGGCTGGGATCCACCTCGGCCACGTCATAGGCGGACATGAAGCTGCCCTCGCGAGAGGCCGTGCTGTACAGCGCGCCGCCGGTAAATCGCAGACCCCAGCGGTTTACGTGGTAATCCAGCAGGGCACCGGCAATGGGTTCCGCGGCGGCGGGGCGGGCATTGCTCACCTCCGTGCCGGCGACGTAGTTGTCGAATCGGCTGGTGGCCAGGCCCAGGCGAAAATGCAGCGACTCGGAAAAGGGAGACTGGAGCTGAAGCCCGGAAGTGGCGGCTTCGGGGGTTAGGTCGACGGCGTTGGACTGCCATTCCCAATTCTGGGCGGAGACCGCGCTCGACACCGACAGGAGTCCGGTAAAAAGGACCGGAATCAATAACCTGGACGGCCGTATCCGTTGCATAGCACTACCCAGCCAGTACCCGAAATCCCCAAATCGCCGCTGATCGCGTAGTCCTGCCCCGAGCGATGCGGCGGTCTGGTCGATTATGAACCAAAACGGACCTTCATGCGCTAGATATTGTAAGATGAAGTTCACATCTTGAGACCCCCGATTTTCATCGGCAGGCCGGACTACGCGGGAGTGGAATGACAGCGGCTATCACGCCACCGCTGAGCCGGGCGGACATTGCTGCACGGCTGGCCAGACTGGAGCACTGCGAAGAGGTTCGCGGCGTTCCCGGTCTCGCCCGGCGGGAGCTGCGGCCGGCCGCGGTACTGGTACCCCTGGTGGAGCGCGCCGGCGCGTTCAACGTCATACTTACGCGGCGCAGCGAGAAGCTGCGTGATCACGCCGGCCAGATCAGTTTCCCCGGTGGCCGCATTGAGCCCGACGATCCGTCTCCGCACATGGCGGCCCTACGCGAGGCGGACGAGGAGATCGGGGTCTACCCGGAGCAGGTGGAAGTCGTCGGCGAGCTGCCTCATTACCGCACCGGTACGGGGTTTCTGGTCCACCCGGTGGTCGGTTTCGTCGATGCCTCGGCGGGCTTCCGGCCCTGCCCGGTAGAGGTGGCGGAGGTTTTCGAGGTGCCGTTGTCCTTCATCCTGGACCCGAGGAACCACCGCCCCCACGAATTCCACCACGACGGCCAGGTGCATCTGCTCCAGGCCATGCCCTACGGTGAGTACTTCATCTGGGGCGCCACGGCCGCCATTCTCATCGAGCTCTATCAGGTGCTGACCGGGGACGGCTCCAGGGAGGCCTGAGGCCATGTGCGAGCTATTGGGCATGAGCGCCAACGTGCCCACGGACATCTGCTTCAGCTTCACGGGACTCGTCCAGCGCGGCGGCGTGACCGGCCCCCACAGGGACGGCTGGGGGATTGCCTTCTACGAGGGCCGCGGCTGCCGTATGTTTCACGATCCGCGGCCCAGCGCGGAATCCGAGATCGCGCGGCTGCTGCAGCGCTACTCCATCAAGAGCTGCAACGTCATTTCGCATATCCGCCAGGCCACCCACGGCAAGGTAACCCTGGAGAACACCCACCCGTTCCGGCGTGAGCTCTGGGGCCGTGTCTGGGCCTTCGCCCACAACGGCAAGCTCAAGGGCATCAAGCGGCGGCCCCTGAAGTTCTACCGACCCATCGGCACCACCGACAGCGAGCACGCCTTCTGCTGGATACTCGATGCGGTGCGCGAGCGGTTTCCGACCCCGCCGAAGCGCCGGGAGACCCTCTGGCGGTTCCTGGAGGGGCTGCTCCAGGAGGTTCACGGGCTGGGTACGTTCAACGTGCTTATGAGCGACGGCCGGGACCTGTTCGCCTTCTGCAGCACCAAGATGTCCTGGTTGACCCGGTGTGCGCCGTTCGGGGCCGTCGCCCTGACCGACACGGAAATGGAAGTGGACTTCGAGCGGGAGACCACGCCGAACGACGTGGTTACCGTGATCGCCACGCAACCGTTGACCAGCAACGAGGTCTGGAATCCCATCGCGCCCGGCACCTTGGTGGTATTCCGGGACGGACAGCCCACGGAAGTGCGTTCCGACGGCCGGATGGAATCCCTGGCGGTTTGCAGTGCCGTGGAGGCGTATGAGCGCCAGCGAAGCGGGTAGAGTGGAATGGCGCAGGCCAATCCACCGTTGCGGTGCTGTCAGTGCGGTGGGCACGCCATCCGACATCCCGGCTAAGGGTGACGGATGGAAGCACCATTGCGAAAACGGCATCCTGCGGCGAATCCGGGCGGGGACGCCGCTCCCACAACGCCCATTCAAGCTGTGGGAGCGCCTTGTGCCCGTAAATGCGATTGCTTCCCTGGCTAACCCTGAGCCAACAGGTCCCGCAAATCGATGATGGCCGCGTTGGCGCGGGCCACGTAGGAGGACATGGTCAGGGAGTGGTTGGCAAAGATGCCGAAACCGCTGCCGTTCAGGATGATCGGGCTGTAGAGCGGCCGCTGCGTTTGCTCCAGCTCCCGGATGATCTGGCGCAGGCTGACCAGGGCGTTCTTGTTGCGCAGGACGTCCTCGAAATCGACCTCCACGGCCTTCAGGAACGTCACGATGGCCCACGTCGAGCCCCGCGCCTCGTAGAAGATGTCGTCGATCTCCGTCCAGGCCGTTTCGGTGTAAACCTCGCTGCTGCTCCGCGTGGCCTGGGTGGCCGTCGGGTCGCCTTCCAGGTCCGTATTGACCCGGAACTGGCCGACGCTGGCACTCAGGCGCTGGGACAGGCTGCCCAGGCGCTTGTTCACGAGTCCCAGCCATTCCCGGAGGTTGTCCGCCCTGGCGTAGAACTGGGTGTTCTGGTTCTCGGGGTCGGCCAAGCGGTTCATGTAACGCTCCACCGCCTCGATACCCTTGCGGTACTCGGACTCGCTGGCCGGGAACATCCAGGAATTGTTCGGGAAGCTGAACTGCGGATCGGCCACGGCCAGATCCGGGTCCTCGGCGGACTGGGAGCGCGAACGGCTCATGTCGTTGCGAAGGGACCGGGCCAGGTCGCGCACCTGGACAATCACGCCGTATTCCCAGTTCGGCATGTTGTCCAGGAATACCGACGGCGGGGTGACGTCATTGCTGAGATAGCCACCGGACTTCTCGAGGGTGGTTTCCACGACGGTGACCAGAGCCGCGGTCGTCACGTAGCCCGTGACGTCCCCTGGGTTGACGTCGGCCGGTGCCCGCTGCTTCGCGGCGGCCTCGACATCGATCAGGTCGGGTTCGCGGCTCCAGTAGAACGACACCGCCCACATGAGCACGACCACCGCGATCACGCCAATGCCGATCCACTTGCCCCGGCCGCGGGCGCCGCCGGCCGAGTCGTTGCCCTTCAACCTAAGCGTGGTTCGAACCTTTTCAAGCACGTTCATTGATTGTCCTCGGGGCTGACGAGACTGGGGAGACAAGGAACGACTGGGCAGGGGAAGGGCAGTCTCAAATCTGCCGGCGGCAGGCGCGAGCGGATGGCGTCAGGCCAGTCCACCCGGAGTTGCCCGCCGGACCCGGGCGCGCCCGTATCATGGTCGCGCCGTGCCCCGCATTGGTTGTTCGTTGTCGCCCGCCACCGTATCCAGGAACCCGCGCCGGTCCCCGGTGGCCGTGGTCGTATCGTGGGGGCTGAGATGCTGCGGCGCAAGGCCGGTGGGTTTCCGGGGCGCCGCGATATGCTGCTAGCCGGCTCGGCGGCGCCCGGCGCTGGAGAGCTGTGGGAAATCGAATCCCGTGCCCAGGGAACGGGGCAATAGCAGACTGGCGTGGAGGAAAGCCTCCAGATCGGGGATGGAATGCAGGTGAAGCTCCTGGCCCAGTGCGTCGAGCTGATCGAGCAGGCTGGATTTGCGCTCGCTGCGCCAGTCCAGGCTGAAGCGGGTGGCTCCCGACTTGACCAGCTCGCGAAGCGCTTCGGTGTCAATGCGGCCGGCACCACCGCGCCGCAGTCCGTCGACGGGGCACTGGCGGATACTTCCCGGCAGCGTCTCGGCGAGTCGGCGCAGTATCTCGCGCTGATCGGGGCCGTCGGGTACCTCCAGCCAGAGGGCCTCTGCCGGGTACCCGCCGCGCTGCAGCCAGGGGATGAGGCGGCGAAGCTGATCAGGCTCGGTTATGGCCACCTTGCAGCGCCGGGCGCGCTGCAGCATGGCGGAGAGCGCGCGGGCCAGCGAAAGACGGCCGTCCCCGACAAGCGGTTCGCCCTCGAGAAAGCCACTGACCTGGACCTCCCCCCAATGGATCGAGGAGGTGAGAAAGCGTTGCAGCTCCCCTTCGCCACCGATGCGCTGCCAGACGAACTGAATGTGACGCGGCAGGCGTCGGCTGCCCAGTAGCGCCCGCAGGTCGTAACCATCGTTCTGCCGGCGGCTTTCATGGATGGATCCGGAGCGGAACGCGAGCAGCGTGTCCGGCCCGCCGGCCTCCGCCTGGTCGGCCAGGTATGCCGGCTCGTTGTCCACGGCCGCGACGATGCGGTAACCGCGCGCCTCGAGGCTCGCCATGCAGCGCGTCTTGGCCGTGGACACGTCCTCGTCGGCGTCGGCGCGCATGAACAGGAGGTCGCTGGTGAAGCGCACGCGGAATTCCCGGCCGAGGCTGTTGAGCAGGCGCAGGGTGTCGAGCCGCTGGCATTCCGGCCGTGCCGTGTTCAGTGCCACGTGGGTCCCCGGCTGAAGCTGGAACCAGCGGATGAGCTCCAGCACGCCACGGAACGGCTGGTGAGCGGCCAGGGCCGAATCGGTGTGGTTCCAGCGGCGGCGGAGCTCGTTTTCCACGGTCCCGGCCGCCCGGGGCGGCAGTGCCGCGCACTCGACGATGCCTCGCCAGTCGGCGGTGGCGATGTCCGGCTCGCGGGCGGTGGCGAGGAGATCGGTGCCGTTTTTCTCGTCATGGGCCCGCAGGAGGTCCCGCGCGGCGGGCGCGACATCGAGTATGGTGCCGTCTATATCGAACACCAGGGCCAGCGGGGCGTCGGGATGGCGATGGCGGACGGACTCGTAGTGCTGCGCCAACCGCCGTATCCAGTTGGTCATGGGGACCTCGGATTCCGGGAAGTTAAAACCACTTGGCGCAGCACGATAGTGTTGCCGCGTTGCAGCTTGATGACAGCCGGCAGCGAGCCGTTCGTTTCGATCTAGGTGACCTGCGCGACCCGGTTGACGATGGTCCCGATACCTTGGATCTCGCAGGCGACCTCGTCGCCGGGTTGCAGGAATTGCGGCGGCGTGCGGGCGAAGCCGACACCCTCCGGCGTGCCGGTGGCGATGACGTCGCCGGGTACCAGGGGGTGCACCCTGGAGAGCAGGTGCACGATGCGCGGGATACCGAATATCAGGTCGCTGGTGCTGCTGGACTGCTTGGGCTCCCCGTTGACGCGGCATTCGACCGCCAGGGCATGCGGGTCGGGTATTTCGTCTGCCGTGACGAGCCATGGGCCCATCGGGCAGCCCCCCGGTATGCTCTTGCCCAGATAGAACTGTTTGTGGCGGAACTGCAGGTCCCGGGCCGAGACATCGTTGATGACCGTGTAGCCGAACACGTGCTCGAGGGCCCGCTCCTCGGGAATGTGGGCGCCCTCCTTGCCGATAACCACGCCGAGCTCCACCTCCCAGTCCAGCTTTTCGGAGATGCGCGGGTCATACGGAATCAAGTCGCCGGGTCCGATAATGGAGGAGGGCGACTTGGTGAAGACCACCGGCGCCTCGGGCAGCTCGAAGGGTTTGTTGGAGGCAGCCAGGGACTCCCTGGCATGCTCGGCGTAGTTCAGTCCCAGGCACATGACGTTGCGGTTCGGCCGCAGCGGTGCATCCAGCTTGGCCAGGGGCAGCTCGACGCGTTGACTGCCAGCCTCGGCAACCACGGCGTCGCCCCAGCGCCGCGCCACGTCGGGGCCCCTGTGGACCAGATGCTCCAGGCGCCGGCAGCTCATGGCCAGGGTGCCGGGGAGAACCAGCTCGTCGCCCTCCACCACGCCCCAGTGCGGTCCCTGTTCGGTGAGCAGACTGGCGAGCTTCATCGTGACTCCTTTAGGCTTGGCGGGACGGGATACCCGGCAGCGCTGGTGTTGTCATAATGTTTGTCCCCAGTCTAGCCCAGGCGGGCGAGACCGCGACCGGAGGCGGAACGGACAGGTGAGTACGAGCAGCAAACGACTTGAGATCAATTACTGCCGACGGTGCCGGTTTGTTCTGCGCGCCACCTGGCTGGCCCAGGAGCTGCTGTTTTCCCTGGGCGATCAACTCACGGAAGTGGCACTGAAACCGGGCCAGGATGGTATATTCAGTGTAGTGCTCGATGGGGAGACGCTATTCGATCGCAGGTCGGAAGGGCGTTTCCCCGAGCCCAAGGAGATCAAGCAGGCGGTGCGCGACCGGCTCGCACCGGAAATGGACCTCGGACACAGCGATCGAACCCACCCATGAATCATTCCCCCGAAAGGATCCGCCAGGGCGCAGGCCGCCTGATGGCGCTGCTGGTGCTGGCCCTGATGCTGGCTCTGCCCGTGAGCGCCGCGGCGCAGCGCTATGCACTGCCGCCGGCTGACGTGAGCGTTATCGGCGAGGTCAAGGTCGTCAAGGCCGATGACAGCGAGACCATTCTCGATATCGGCCGGCGCCATGGCGTGGGCTACGAGGAAATGCGGCTGGCCAATCCCGGCGTGGACGTCTGGATGCCGGGCGAGGGCACCAGGGTGGTGGTGCCTACGCGCTACGTGCTGCCCGATGCCCCGCGCGAGGGCATCGTGCTGAACGTGCCCGAAATGCGGCTCTATTACTATCCGCCGGCCAAGAAGGGCGAGCCGCGGATGGTGGAGACGTATCCGGTGAGCATCGGCCGTATGGACTGGTCCACGCCGCTGGGCCGGACCCGGATCATCTCCAAGGTCAAGGACCCAGCCTGGTACCCGCCGGAGTCCATCAAGCAGGAGGCGCGGGAGGATGGCCGGGAGCTGCCCGACGTGGTGCCGGCCGGTCCGGATAATCCGCTGGGCCGTTTCGCCATGCGGCTGGGGCTGCCCGGTTACCTGATCCACAGCACCAATCGCCCGTGGGGCGTGGGCATGCGCGTGACCCACGGTTGCGTGCGCATGTACCCGGAGGACATCGAGGGGCTGTTCGAGCGCATTCCGGTGGATACGCAGGTGCGCATCGTGAACCAGCCGTACAAGGCCGGCTGGGCGGCCGGGACGCTGTATATCGAGAGTCACCCGATACTCGAGGAGCATCAGGACAACCATTCCGTGCCCATCGCGCCGGCGGTGGAGACCGTCGCCGCCGCCCTGAGGGGGCGCAGTCACCGCGTCGATCACGGTCTCATCAAGCGGGCCGTCGCCGAGAACAACGGTATTCCCACCGCCATTTCCCGGGGTGGAGCGCAGCAGATGGGCGGCGAGCGCGCTGAAGTGGACGTGACACAGCGAATGGACTGGCGGAAAGAGAAGCCCGCCGGCTGAATGCACGGGTAACGCCGAGAGGTCTTCCGCGAGGCGGCGCAAAAAAATGGGTCCCGAGGGACCCATTTTTTTGGTCAAGCAGTCGTCGGGTGACGACTTACTTATACATGGACTTCTTGAACATCCGGTCGATCTTCTCCGCGTTCTGATCCGCGGTGAACTGAGCGGACTTCGCGAGGCCATTGGCGTTCTTCGCGAGCTCCTTGGCCTCGTTGGCAGCGGACAGGGCAGCCTCGGCCTCGGCCTTGGCCTCGTCAGCAGTGGTCTGGGCATCCATGGCAGCCTGCTTGGCCTCCTGGATCTGGGCCTCCATCTCACCGCTGGCGCCGCCGTTGGTCGCGCAGCCAACCACGAGGCTCAGGGACATGGCTGCTGCGGACAGTTTCAGCAGGGTTTTGAGCGATTGCGACATTAGTGCAGTCTCCTTGTTGCTCTTGTTACCGGCCGTTCCAATCGACGACTCGTTCAGGATTTTAGTGGCAACGCAGCGGATAGCAAAACCGCTGGGCTCATGATTACGGTCAACGTGCGGCGTTTCAAGCCCTAATTTCGCCCAATCGCGCGCCGGAGGCTATGAGGGGAGGTCCGAGCGCCCGCGATTCGCGGGCCGGCGGGTCAGCGGATGACGATGCGGGTGCCGACCTGGACCCACTCCGCCAGCTTCTCGATCTGCTGGTCGGTCAGCGCGACGCAACCCTCCGTCCAGTTCAGTCGCCGGTGCAGGGTAGCGTCCGCCTTGCCGATGCCGTGTATGCCGATATAGCCCCCGAGCTCGGTGTCCTGGGGCGGCCTGCCGTAGCGGAGCATGGTATCCAGCACCCGCCGGTAGGTGAGCCTGTTGATGATTCCCGCCTCCAGGGCCCGCTCGGCGTGCCGGATGGTGGGATAGTCCAGCTCCAGAAAGATGTGGAACCGGCTCTCGTAGTTGATGCGGCTGACGTGAAACTCGCCCAGGGGCGTGGTGTTGTCGCCGCGGCGGCGCACCCGGGCGGCCCCGTTGCGGCCAATGGAGATCCCGTTGAAGCCGGCGATGGCATCCTGGCCGCGGAACACACGTGCCTTCTCGGTGGCGGTATCGATGAGCACCCAGACCTCTTCGGTAGCCTGGGTGAGCGGCGCGGCGAGCAGCAGGCATGCCAGCGCGGTGATCCGGATGAGTACGGCAAGCAGGCTTTGTCCGTTCATGCCCCTGGTTTTTGCCTGAGAGTGGCCCGTCGTAGCTCGCGGCGGCCATTGCCGGCCCGCATCGCGATTCCCCGAGGGTTATTCTGCCGTGACGGTGTTCACGTGACTAGAGCAAAAACCGGTACAACTCCGCATTTTTAAACGGCCATTGCAATTCCGCGCCGGAATCCGTGCGCACCAGCACTGGAACCCGCTCCGCGTACCGTTCCTCCAGGTCGGCATCCTCCGACACGTCGATCTCGCGCAGCGGCCGGCGCAGCCGTTGGCACACGGGTACGCTCAGGGCGCGGGCCTGATCGCAGAGGGAACAGAACTCGGTGCCGTAGAGAATCACTTCCATGCTGCGCTTTGCTCCGCAGGTTTGGCCGCCGCGCCCGCCAGCCGGTAATATGGCGCGTCCCGCCGGTAGCGGGGATGATCGTGGCCGAATGCTACTGAGTGCCGATGCCGATGACCAGCATTGTTGACCGGCGCCTGTCCGTGGCGCCGATGATGGACTGGACCGACCGACATGACCGTTACCTGCTGCGGCTGATCAGCCGCAGGACGCTGTTGTACACGGAAATGGTGCCGGCCGTCGCCATCTGGTACGGCAAGTCGGACCATCTGCTGCGCTATAACCCCGAGGAGCATCCCGTGGCCGTGCAATTCGGCGGCTCGGAGCCCGCTCAGCTCGCGTTCTGCGCCAGCGAGGCCGAGCGCTTCGGCTATGACGAGGTCAATCTCAACGTGGGCTGCCCCAGCGACCGGGTCCAGGCGGGGCGCTTCGGCGCCTGCCTGATGGCCGAGCCGGACACCGTGGCCGACTGCGTGGCGGCCATGTCAGAGGCCACGTCCCTCCCGGTCACGGTGAAGACCCGCATCGGCATCGACGACATGGATGAGTACGCCGACCTGCAGCGCTTCGTGGAGCGGGTGGCCGCAGCCGGCTGCCGGACGTTCATCGTGCACGCCCGAAAGGCGTGGCTGCAGGGCTTGAGCCCCAAGGAAAACCGGGAGAAACCGCCTCTGAACCATGAGCGGGTCTACCGCCTGAAGGCCGAGGTTCCGGAGCTGGAGATCATTATCAACGGCGGTGTTGCCGGCCTCGACGAGGCCGAAGGGCATCTGCAGCGTGTCGACGGGGTGATGATCGGCCGGGACGCCTATCAGAACCCGTACAGTCTGGCCGCGGCGGATGCGCGCATTTTCGGCGAGCCCGGCGAGCCGCTGTCCCGCCATGAGGTTGTCCGCCGCTACGCGGCGTACGTGCGGGGCCAACTGGCGCAGGGCGTGCGGTTGTCCCGCATGAGCCGGCATCTGGTCGGGCTGTTCCACGGCGTGCCCGGCGGCAAGCGCTGGCGGCGCCATCTGAGCGAGGCGGGCAATCGCCCCGAGGCCGGCGTCGAGGTGCTGGAACAGGCCGCCGCCATGGTGGATAACAGCTCGGTTACGGCCCTGGCGGGTTGACGGGACGCGGGCCGCGCTGGCCCGAACCCGGAATTCTTTCAGGCGGGGGCGGGCAGACGGAAGAATCGCCGCGCGACGTCGGTGCTTTCCCGGGCCACCTGGTCCAACGGGCGCCCGGCATGCCGTGCCACGGCCTCCAGCACGTGGGGCAGAAACGCCGGCTCGTTGCGCCCCCCGCGGGGTTTCGGGCTCAGGTCCCTGGGTGTTAGGAAGGGCGCGTCGGTCTCGATCATCAACCGGTCCGCCGGTATGTCGCCCACGCAATCCCTGAGCGGGCCGCCGCGCCGCTCGTCGCAGATCCAGCCCGTGACGCCGATGTGCAGACCGGCGTCCAGATAGGGCCAGAGCTCGTCCCGACCCCCCGTGAAGCAGTGGGCCACGCCGCCGACCAGGTGATCGCGGTACTCGCGGATGATGGCCATGAAACGTTCATGGGCGTCGCGCTGGTGGAGGAATACGGGTAGCGACAGTTCCGCGGCGATTTCCAGCTGCGCGGCGAACGCCTTTTCCTGATTCGCGGGGGTGGAGAAATTACGGTTGAAGTCGAGACCCGCCTCGCCAATGGCGACCACGGCCGCCGTGCCACCGAGGCCGGCGATGTGCCGGCGCATGTCGCTGTTCCAGGCGTCGGCGTTGTGGGGATGCACGCCTGCCGTTGAAAAGAGTGTGCCGGGATGCGCCTCGCAGAGCTCGGCGGCCGCCTCCGAGCTCGCGGTGTCCGTCCCGGTGACAATCATCTGGGTGACGCCGGCCTCGCGCGCGTGCTGGAGCACTTGCTCCCGGTCCTTGGCGAAACGCTTGTGGACCAGGTTAACGCCGATGTCGACGAGCTCGTGCACTGTCTGGGTCATGGGCTTTTCCGGGTGAGCCTGCCGTCATATGGTTGAGCGTCAGGCTTGGTATCATGCTGGACGGAGCGATGCAACGGCAGCGCGAGCCCATCGGACTGCAACGGTTGATACGAAGGAGGGGAGTATGGCTGCACCACCGGAGAATTATGACGCGTTGCCCATGGACTGGGTGGGTGACTGGGCCGGCCGCCGGGCGAAGATCGCGCCCCGTCGCCGCGCGGTGTACGAATCCGACACGGACCGGCGCTACAGCTTCGGCGAGATCAACGATCGGGCCAACCGGGTCGGTACCTATCTCGTCGACCGGCTCGGACTGCAGAAAGGGGACCGGGTGTGCTTCATAGGGCGCAACCGCATCGAGCCCATCGATCTGTACATGGCCTGCGGCAAGACCGGCATCATTCTCTCGCCGCTGAGCTACCGCCTGACCAAAAGGGAGCTGGACGAGCTGCTGGAGCGAATCGAGCCCCAGGCGTTGTTTTACGAGGATTTCTTCAGCGATCTGGTGGAGTCGCTGAGCCTGCCCGAAACAGTGCGTGAGGTGGTGGAGTTCGGCGATGGCGACTGCCGCTACGGCAGTGAGGTCATGACCACCGAGCCCCGGGACGTCAACGTACCGCTGGCCATGCAGGATACGTTTCTCTACATCCACACCGGCGGCACGACGGCTACGCCCAAGGTCTGCATCGTCTCCCATCGGCAGATGGTCTGGAACTCGGTGGACCTTATCGTCAGCGCCACCGACGCCATGACCGAGCGCTCCGAGCTGCTGATATTCCCGTTCTTCCACATCGGCGGATGGAATACCCTGACGCCGATATTCCAGAGCGGCGGGTACACGGTGCTGATGCGCCAGTTCGACCCCGGAGTGGCACTGGACCTCATCGACCGGGAGAAGATCAACCATATGGGTGCCGTGGAAGCCATGCTCAAGTTCATGGCGGACCACCCGAAGTTCGGCGAGGCCTCTCTGGAGAGCCTGACCGGTATCACGACGGCCGGCGCGCCCTGCGCGGCCGTTACCATGAAGCACTTCTGGGATCGGGGGATCCCGGTGTCCCAGTCCTACGGCCTGACCGAGGCCGGGCCTTCCAACTTCGTCCACTCCGGGCTGGACGAGAGCTGGGAGGAGCTGACCGAGCACCATGCCAGTATCGGCACGTCCTTCTATCATTGCGACTACCGCATCGTCGACGACGAGACCCTGGAGCCGGTGGCGAAGGGCGAGGAAGGCGTTCTGCTCATGCGAAGCCTGCACAATTTCGACGGTTACCTGAAACAGCCCGAACGCAACGAGAAGGTGTTCGCGGAGGGGGGCTGGATCTATTCCGGCGACCGGGCCCGGGAGGACGAGGACGGCTACGTCTACCTGGTGGGCCGGGCCGACAATATGTTCGTCAGCGGCGGGGAGAACGTCTCGCCGGAGGAGATCGAGAACGTACTGACCGAGCATCCGGCCGTGGCCCAGGCGGCCGTGATACCCATGAACGACGAGCGCTGGGGGCAGGTGCCGCTCGCGATCGTCGTTGCGGCCCAGGGCGAGACGCCGTCCGAGGAGGACATGACCCGCCACTGCAATACGCAGCTTGCCCGCTACAAGGTGCCGAAGAGTTTCGTGGTGGCCGACAGCCTGCCCCTGACCGGGGCCGGGAAAATCGACCGCAACGCCCTGGCCAGGACGTACACACCGAGCTGACGCGGAGGCGCGTATGAGACAGGGGCGCGTGCTCATCGTCGCCGGCTCCGATTCCGGCGGCGGTGCGGGCATTCAGGCGGATATCAAGACCGTCACCGCGTTGCAGGGTTACGCGGCCACGGCCGTGACCGCGCTGACGGCCCAGAACACCCTGGGCGTGGAGGGTATCCATGGCGTGCCCGAAGCCTTCATCCGGGAGCAGATGCGGGTGGTGCTGGACGATATCGGTGCCGATGCCGTGAAGACGGGCATGCTCCACAGCACGGCCGTAGTGGAGTGCGTCTGCGAGACGCTGGACGCCTATGCGCCCGACGTGCCGCTGGTTGCGGATCCGGTAATGGTCGCCCAGAGCGGCGACCGGTTGCTGGTGGAGGAGGCCGTCGAGGCCATCCGCGACCGGCTATTGCCCCGCGCCGCGCTCATCACCCCGAACGTGCCGGAGGCGCAGGTATTGACCGGTCGGGAGATTCGCGAGGTGGCCGATATGGACGCCGCAGCCGAATCCCTGTTGGCCCTCGGCGCCGGCGCGGTGCTGCTCAAAGGGGGGCATCTGGCGGGTGAAGACGTGACGGACGTGCTAGCGACGGCGCAGGGGCTGCGGCACTTCGTCAATCCGCGGGTGAATACGCGCAACGACCACGGCACCGGCTGCACGCTGGCCTCCGCCATCGCCACGGGCATCGGTCAGGGCCTGTCCCTGGAACAGGCGGTGGCGAGGGGCCGCGCCTACCTGCAGCGGGCCCTGGAGACCGCGCGGCCCCTCGGTGCCGGCCATGGGCCGGTGAACCACGCCCATACGGTGCATACCTTCACGGTAAGCGGCGTTCACTAGGCAGAGATCGAACAACGCCCGGCGGAGGGTGGGGACGCCGCTCAGCCGTGGACGGCGCTGTCCTGCTGGTCGTGACTCTCGAGGCGGTATTTGCGGGCCACGTAATCCTCGATGAGGGCCTTGAACTCGTCGGCGATGTTCTCGCCCTTGAGGGTCACGGTCTTTTCGCCGTCCTCGTAAACCGGGGCGACGGGTTTCTCGCCGGTGCCCGGGAGACTGATGCCCAGGTTGGCGAACTTGCTCTCGCCGGGCCCGTTGACCACGCAGCCCATCACGGCGAGGGTCATGGATTCCACGCCGGGGTGCTCGCGTCGCCACTCGGGCATGCGCGCCCGCACGAAAGTCTGCACTTCCTCGGCCAGGTGCTGGAAGAACGTGCTCGTGGTCCGGCCGCAGCCCGGGCACGCGGTGACCAGCGGGGTAAAGGCGCGCATGCCCATGGTCTGCAGCAGTTCCTGGGCGACGATGACTTCCTTGGTGCGGGACTCACCCGGCTCCGGCGTCAGAGAGATGCGGATGGTGTCGCCGATGCCTTCCTGCAGCAACACCGCCAGGGCGGCGGAGGAGGCCACGATGCCTTTCGAGCCCATGCCCGCCTCCGTCAGGCCCAGGTGCAGGGGGTACTCGCACCGCGCAGCCAGGGCACGGTAGACGCTGATCAGATCCTGCACGCCGCTCATCTTGCACGAGAGGATGATGCGTTCCCGGGGCAGGCCCAGGGCCTCGGCCTTCTCCGCGCTGTCCAGAGCCGAGCGGATCACCGCCTCGTGCATGACCTCGATGGCGTCCCGCGGCTCGGGGCGGCGGGCATTCTCGTCCATCAGCCGGGCCAGCAGATCCTGGTCCAGGCTGCCCCAGTTCACGCCGATGCGCACCGGCTTGTCGAGATCCCGGGCGATGTCGATCATCGTGGCGAACTGAGGGTCGCGGCGCTTGCCTTTGCCGACGTTGCCGGGGTTGATGCGGAATTTCGCGAGGGTCTCCGCGCACGCCGGGTACTGGGTAAGCAGCTTGTGGCCGTTGAAGTGGAAATCACCCACCAGGGGCACGTCCAGGCCCATGTCGTCGAGACGCGCGCGAATGCCGGGTACGGCCGCGGCCGCTTCCTCGGAGTTGACCGTGATCCGGACGATCTCGGAGCCGGCGCGGGCCAGATCCGCGACCTGCACCGCGGTGCCGACTTCGTCGGCGGTGTCGGTATTGGTCATGGATTGCACCACGACCGGCGCGTCTCCGCCCACCGTGACATTTCCCACGCGAACGGGCACGCTCTTGCGCCGTGAGCGGAAGTCGTCTGCGTTCATAGCTGCCGTGCCGGGAGTGCTGCTGAAGAGTTGTGCCAATGATAAATGATCTGTCTTCCACTGACATGCCCGATGCGTGTCGCGTTCGGCGGACCATGCCCCGTATGGCCCGCCTGATTGCTCTCTGCCTGCTGGCGCTGGGCGCCGCCGGCTGTGCAAGCCTGCCCGGCGCCGCGACGGACGACATCCGTGCCAGGGCCGAGGCGGCCTACGAGGCCGATGAATTCGCGGCGGCCGCGCGGGGCTATGGAAAATATCTCGAGCACCGGCCCGGCGATGCCCGGGCCTGGTACCGGCTCGGTTACGCCCAGGCCCAGCTGGGCCGCCTCGAAGCGGCGGAGGCGTCCCTTCGCCGGGCGCTGGCACTGGATCCGGAAATGGCCCGGGCGCGTCACAATCTGGGACTCGTGCAGATCCAGCTCGGCGTGTCGGCGATTCTCTCGGCCAGACGGTCCCTGCCCGAAGTGGACCGGGCGGCGGCACAGACGATGCAGTACCTTGCCTGCCTGATGGAGATCTTCATGGGTTATCCCCGGCCGAAAACCTGCGAGCCCGGCTTCGCGGACGAGCCGGCCGGCGACTGAGTCCGGGTTGGCGCGTTGCGCTAGTCGGGCCTCAAACCACGCTCGATGAAGCCCTTTGCGGTCTCCACCACCTCGTCGGGCGGCATGCGGTGCTCCCACATTGCGTAGCGCAGGCCCAGGTAGTAGGAGATGCCCATCAGCACCCAGGCCTGTCCGAACGGGTCTTCCTTGCGGATCTGGTCGGATTCCTGGGCTTTCTTCAGCCGGGCCGCGTACATCTCCACCAGGGTTTCGAAGTACTCCCGGTGAATGGACTCGTCGATGAACTGGGATTCGAGCACGATCCGGTAAAGGTTCTTGTGCTCCACGGCGAACTTCAGGAAGTGCTCCAGGCCGTGCTTTTCCTGCTCCAGCCGGTTCGGGATGGCCTCCGTGGCCTCGGTCAGGGAATGACGGACCTTCCGGCCCATCTGGCGCACCAGCGCCCGGAGTATGTCCTCCTTCGAGGCGAAATAGATGTAGAAGGTGCCCTGGGCGACGCCCGCCCGCTGGGTGATGCTGCTGATCGAGGCCGTGTGAAAGCCTTTCTCGCCGAACTCCTGCTCCGCGGCCGCGAGCAGGTTCTGCCGGGTCTGTTCCCCCCGGGCGGTCACTGGTGTGGTCGGTTTGGCCACTTCGCGCTTTCTCCTCAGGCGTTATTCTGTGCGGCGCCGCGCGAGCGTGCGCGCGTTCACGCCTTCCGCGGCGGATGAACCGCCGACGGTGTGCTTCCCCGAATGTTGCCGCGCTTCCGGCGCGGCGGCATCCCGGCCATTTTGGTGGCACGGGGCGCGAACGTCCACCCCGTCCGGGTGCACCCATGCACCCGCGGCATTGACAACGCCCCGGCCGCAATCAACAATCTAACTTAAATATGACAAACGAGTCACCTCGCATGTGACGCGGGATGAATACCGAGGAGGAGGGTATGAGCGGTCTGGTCAAGCTCGAAGTCGAACCGCCGGTCGCGCTGGTAAGCCTCAACCGGCCGGAGCGGCACAACAGCCTCATCCCGGAGCTGGTGGAGGGCCTCACGGATACGATGCAGGCCCTGGCGCAGCGTAACGACGTGCGCGCCGTGGTGCTGCGAGGCGAGGGGCGCTCTTTCTCCACCGGGGGCGATCTCCAGGGCTTTCTCCAGCACTGGGACGACGACATCAGCGGCTACGCGGACCGGGTGGTGGGCGGGCTCAACCGGGCCATTCTCGCCATCAAGGATTGTCCGTTGCCCGTTGTCGCCGCCGTTCATGGCTGGGTCACCGGGGGATCGCTGGGCTTGATGCTCGCTGCCGACATGGTGGTCATCGACGACACCGCCCGGTTGGCTCCGTTCTACTGTGAGGTTGGTTTCGCGCCCGACGGAGGGTGGTCCGCCTTGCTGCCCGGGCGCATCGGTGAGGGGCGGGCGCTTGCCGCGCAGATGACCAACGAGATCTGGGACGCCGAGGCACTGATGACGCTCGGCCTCGCGCAATGGCGGGTCGGCCGGGGCGAAGTGGACGACGCCGCGCGCCGCCACGCCCAAACGGTCGCCGGCAAGGCGGCCTCGACCCTCGGGGCGACGAAGGCGAACCGCAGCCAGCTCGGCGGCTGGGCCGAGGCGCTGGACGTGGAGCGCCGGCGTTTCGTGGAGACCATCGTGCAGCCCGGCGTCCGCGAGGGGGTGGAAGCATTCGTCGCGGGGGCCGTGGGCTGAGCGAAGGCACGCAGGGGAGGACAGACATGGACATAGCTACCGATTTGCTGGACAAGCAGGCGCAGCTGCGGCCCAACGACACGGCGCTGGTGGACGACACCGCGGGGCGGGAGCTGACCTATGCCGAGCTCGATCAGCGGGCCTCCGCCATGGCGCGGGCCCTGCGCGAGGAATTGGGCCTGTCGGCCGGCGACCGGGTCGCCATGCTCGCGCAGAACAGCGCCGAGTTTTTCGAGCTGCTGTTCGCCTGCGCCAAGGCCGAGCTGATTCTGGTGCCGCTGAACTGGCGCCTGGCCGTGCCGGAGCTCACCTACGTGCTCGAGGACTGCGAGGCCCGGGCCATCGTCTTCGAGGACATGTTCGCCGAGCAGGTCTCCGCGCTGCGGAAGACCTTCGCGGATTTGGTGCCCGTGCGGCTGGGGGAATCCCATGACGCTGGGGAACAGTCCTTCGAGTCGCTGATCGCTGGCAATCCCGGCAGGTACGTCATGCCGGAGCGCATGCTGGGGGATACCTGGTACGTCCTCTATACCTCCGGGACCACCGGCAAGCCCAAAGGGGTCGTTCAGACCTTCGGCATGGCCGTGTTCAACCACCTGAACATTGGCGTGCCCCAGGACCTGACCGCCCGGGACACCATGCTCAACGTGTTGCCGTTCTTCCACACCGGCGGCATCAATCTGCTGGCCATGCCGACGCTCATCGTCGGGGGCACGGTGATCATCGTCAAAACCTTCGATCCGCCGCGGGTCCTGGAGCTGCTGCGCGACCGCGCCAGCGTGTTCTTCGGCGTGCCGGCCATCTATCAGGTACTCATCGATCATCCCGATTTCGACGGCGAGGCGCTCTCGGGTGTCCGGGAATGGGCCTGCGGCGGCGCCCCCATGCCCTACAGCGTGCTCAAGCGCTACGCCGATGCCGGCATCCATATCCGGCAGGGCTTCGGCATGACCGAGACCGGGCCGACCGTCTTTCTCATGGGGCGGGAGCGGCTGCTGGAGAAGCTCGGCTCCGTGGGCCTGCCCCAGCAGTACGCCCTGGCCCGGGTGGTGGATGAGAAGGGCAACGATCTGCCGGACGACACCGTCGGCGAGCTCTGGGTCAAGGGGCCGGCCATCACGCCCGGCTACTGGCGTCAGCCGGAGAAGACCGCCGAGGCGATCACGCCGGACGGCTGGCTGCGTACCGGGGACCTCGCCCGGTGCGATGCCGACGGCTATTTCTACATCGTCGACCGCTCCAAGGACATGTTCATTTCCGGCGGCGAGAACGTCTATCCCGCCGAGGTGGAGAACGTTCTCTATAACCATCCCGGGGTGGCCGAGGCGGCGGTCATCGGGGTACCCGACGAACGCTGGGGCGAGGTGGGCCTGGCGGTGATCGTCGCCCGGCCGGGTGTCGACGTCACGGCCGAAGCCTTGCGCGAGCACTGCCAGGGACAGCTCGCCCGCTACAAGATCCCGGCCCGATTCGAATTCACGGACGCGCTGCCGCGCAACGCGGGCGGCAAGGTGGTCAAACCCCAACTCAGAGAGCAATACATTCCATGAGCGTGAGCACGACTCTGCCCGCCGGCATCGCCGTGGGGGCTCGATTCAGCAGGACGAGACGCTTCCAGCAGTCGGACTTCGACGCCTTCGCGGCACTCAGCGGCGACGACAATCCGATTCATGTGGACCCGGCATTCGCCGCGGGTACGCACTTCGGGCGCACGGTGTCCCACGGGATGCTGCTCTACGGCTGCCTTTGTGCCGCCATCGGCGAATACCTGCCCGGGGCCCGTCAGGTGGACCAGGAGCTGATGTTCCCCACCGGCACCCCCACCGGCGAGGACGTGGAGTTTCGCCTGGAGGTCACCGCCATGGACAGCGAGGCCGGGACCGTGGAGCTGGAAACCCTGGCGATACGCCCGGACGGCGAACTGGGTCTGCAGGGCCGCACGGTGGTGGTGGTTGACGGGGAGGGCGAATGATGGCGCTGCATGACGGCGATACCGCCCGGCTGACCCGGCGTTTCACGCTGGAGGACCGGGAACGCTACCGGGCGCTGGTGGCCGATAGCGCCGATGATGGCGAGAAGGGCCGGCATCGGGTCCCCGGTCCCTTGATCGCGGGGCTTTTCTCCTACCTGCTGGGCACGGAGCTCCCGGGTCGGGGCACGAACTATCTCAAGCAGCGCCTGCACTATCCCGAGCCGGCGCACTACGGCGAGGATCTGACGGCCGAGGTGAAGGTGGTGCGGCTGCGGCCCGACAAGGCCCTGGTGAACCTCGAGACCCGGTGCACCACCGCAGACGGGCGGGTCGTGTGCGAGGGCGAGGCCCTGGTTCTCGCCAAGGACACGGGGCACTTCGGCTAGAAGCAACGCGGAACGATACGCGCGAGCGTCTTCCTCCGGCGCGGGCCTGGCCCGCGTTCTTTTTGGGTTCATGTCCCGGTGGGCGCCGCTCATAGCGCCATGGCGCGGCGGGCGCCGAGCCGTTATCGTGTTTGCCCGATCCGCCCACGACCGGGAGAACGGCATGGATTCGATGCAGCGCCTCGTGGATATCATGGCACGGCTCCGGGATCCGGAGCGCGGCTGTCCCTGGGATCTGGCCCAGGATTTTCGCAGCGTCATGCCGTATACGCTGGAGGAGGCCTACGAGGTCGCCCAGGCCATCGAGGACGGCGACATGGCCGAGCTGCGCGATGAGCTCGGTGATCTGCTCTTCCAGGTGGTATTCCACGCGCGCATGGCCGAGGAACAGGGCGCGTTCGGCTTCGACGCGGTGGCCTCCGCCATAGCCGACAAGATCGTCCGGCGTCATCCCCACGTCTTCGGCGACGCCACCGAGCACGACGCGCAGACCCAGACCCGCACCTGGGAGCAGATCAAGGCCGACGAGCGTGCCGCGAAGGGCGGGGAGGCCGCGGTGAGCGAGCTGGACGGCGTCCCGGCCGCGCTGCCCGCGCTGTCGCGGGCGGTGAAGCTCCAGCGTCGTGCCGCTCGGGTGGGTTTCGACTGGCCGGATTGGCGGCCGGTCTTCGACAAGGTTCACGAGGAGCTCGAAGAGCTGCGCGTGGAAGCGGATGCCGGCGCGGACCAGGCCCTCATCGAGGAGGAGATGGGCGATCTGTTCTTCGCCCTGGCGAACCTGGCACGGCATCTCCAGGTTGACCCGGAATTGGCCCTGCGTGCGGCCAACCGCAAGTTCGTTCGCCGGTTCCAGGGCCTGGAGGCCGATCTCGCCGCCCGGAACGAGGCGCCGCACTCCGTCAGCCGGGATACGCTGGAGCGCGCCTATGAACGGGCCAAGGCCCGGGACAAGGAGGATTCGGATTCGGGCGGTTGCTAGCCGCCCAGCAGCAGCACATGCAGATTGCGCGGGCCGTGTGCCCCGAGCTGCAGGGTCTGCTCAATGTCGGCGGTGCGAGACGGGCCGGTGACCATCATCACCGCTCGCGGCAAAGCGTCGTTCTCGCGCCGGAAAGCGTTCCACGCCTGTTCCTGGTAGTCCACCAGGTCGTCCGAGTCCAGGACCACGAGGTGGTGTTCCGCGAGCAGGTTCATGCTGGGCGGCGCCGCGGCGCCCCCGGGCATCATCAGCGTGCCGGTCTCCGCGATGCCGAAGCGGGCCACCGTGACCGTGATACGGGATTCCGCCAGCCCGCCCGTACCCCGGTTCACCGTCCAGCCTTCCGGCCAGGTCATCCCGTCCAGGCGCGGATGCGGGGCGAGATGAAGAACCTGCGGCAGTTCCCGTTCCACAAGATAGTGCCCGACGGCCTCCGGCACCGCCGATGCGTCCGGGACGGCCGCCCAGGTGGCCGCTGCCGCCTCCAGTCGTTCCAGGAAGCGATCGCGCCGGGCATCCCGCCATTGCGGACGCGGCGCGGCGGAACCAACGGCCTCCTCATAGGCCGCCCGCGCGTCGGCGGTCGCCGGGGTCGGCCGGCCTGCCGCCGAGTGGATGCGCCCGAGGATGTCGTCGCGGGCGCTCATACTCCGCGACCTCCGCGGCGCCGGTACTGCTGCTGGAAGGTGCCGCGCTGGGGCGCGGGAAA
>JACDUA010000024.1 GCA_013519935.1 Ectothiorhodospiraceae bacterium WFHF3C12
GGCCTGCTCAGCCCGCGGCTGCCGTGCGGATGACGCTCGGGCGGTCGCGTCCGCACTCAGCCGGGTTCCGCCCGGCGCCGCGCCGGCCCCCTCATCAGCGGTAGCCGGTTTGAAAGCAAGCATCCGCAACAGGATCATCTCGAAGCCGGAGCGCGGCCCCGGCGCCCAGGGTAGATCCCGCCGGCCGTTGAGGCCGATCTGGTAATAGAGCTGCACATCCTCCCGGCTCAGCCCGGCCGCCAATGCGCCGATGCGTTCGGCGTCCGGCTCCTCGGTCCCCGGGGCGGTATCCGGCACGGACTGGATCAGTGCCAGTCGGTGTAGCACGGCGAGCAGCTCGCTCAGGGCATCGCCGAAATCCGGCGCCTGCTCCGCCATCCGGTCCACGACTTCCAGTAGCGCCGCCCCGTCTTCGGCGGCCAGGCCCTCGAGCACTTCCAGGATGAACTCCCGCTCTATGCTGCCCAGCATGGCCCGCACTTCGTCCTCCCGGACCGCGCCGCCACCGTAGGCGATGGCCTGGTCCAGCAGGCTCAAACCGTCACGCATGCTGCCATCGGCGGCGTGGGCCAGACGCGCAACCGCGCCCTGCTCCGCCTCCACGCCCTCGGCCTCGATCACTGACTGCAGGTGCTCGGCTATGAGCGCCGCCGGCAGCCGCTTGAGATTGAACTGCAGGCAGCGCGACAGGATCGTGACCGGCAGTTTCTGGGGGTCGGTGGTGGCCAGCAGGAACTTCACGTGCTCTGGCGGCTCTTCGAGGGTCTTGAGCAGCGCGTTGAAGGAATGCGACGAGAGCATGTGCACCTCGTCGATCAGGTAGACCTTGTAGCGGCCCCGCGTGGGCGCGTACTGGACGTTATCCAGCAGATCCCGCGTATCCTCCACCTTCGTGCGCGATGCGGCGTCCACCTCGATCAGGTCGACGAATCGGCCCTCGTCGATTTCCCGGCAGGCAGCGCACTCGCCACAGGGCGTGGCGGTAATGCCCGCCGACTCGCAGTTAAGGCACTTGGCCAGTATTCGCGCCAGGGTGGTCTTGCCCACGCCGCGTGTGCCCGTGAAGAGATAGGCATGGTGGAGCCGGCCATTCTCGAGACCGTTGATCAGCGCCCGCAGGACGTGTTCCTGGCCGGCCATCGTCTGAAACGTGCGCGGCCGCCATTTGCGGGCCAGTACCTGATAACTCATGGGCGCGGGATCCGAACGCTGCGTTAGGTTCAACGAAGCCCGGATTCTACCATCGGCCGAGAGCCGCGGCCGAGCCTTCGGAAACGGTTGCTGGTACCGGCCCCGAATTTACCCATTCACGGCAGCGACCCCAGCGACACCACGACGTCGTTCCCATTCACGTCCTCGTAACCGGCAGGTATCAAAATGCGCCAAGTGCGCAGGCCATGGGCACTGTCTCTTGCCCGGCGGCCTGTCACTGGGTGAGGTCACTCCGGGAGCCCCGCCTCACCGACAGAACCGGAAACCTGCCGAATCGGGGGGCAGCCGCATGGCCGTCGTCGAGGATATGATACTGATCACCGGACACCCGCGTTCGGGCACACACTTCACCGCGAAGGTTCTGCGCCGGCTGGGTTACCCGACCAGCTGCGAAGGCAGGAATCTCAGGCCCGGCAAGACCTGGTTCGTTTCCAGCTGGAAGCATGCCCAGCCCGGCACGTTCCACTTCCGGTTGGGGAGCAGACCGATCCACACCGGGTTCAAACGCGTGCTGCACCAGGTACGCCATCCCCTGTCCGTGATTTCGTCGTCGACGACGCTGTCGCACCTGACCACCGACCACATCCGCAAGTACGTGGACCTGCCGGAACCAAGCATCCGCCGGAATCAGCCGGTCAAGCTGTGCATGCGCTCCTGGCTGGAATGGAACCGGATGATCGAGGATCAGGCCGATTGGCGGTTCCAGCTGGAAGAGCTGCAAGAGCTCTTCCCGGCGCTCTGCCGCCAACTGAGCATTCCCCCGCGGCAACTGCCGCGCATGGGCAAAGGCAGCCGGAATGCGCGCAAACACAGCCATTGGTCCTGGGACGACCTGGACAGGCAGTGTCCGGTGCTCACACGCGAGATCAAGGAACAGGCACAGCGGTACGGATACGCCGACTGAATCGGGGCCGGCTGCGGCCTGGGCCATGCCGCGCTTCGGGCAGTCGCGGCGCCGATGGTGAATGACGCGCTAAATGGAGGTGGCAACGCCAGCCACACCCCGGCGCCCGAGTCCACTGCTACCGCTGCTCCCTTCCGGGCCTGACGGGGTTTGCAGCTTGTCGTCGCGGGGGGACCGACGCCGCCACCATCGTGCCGGCGCCTGTCGGGTAGCGGTCCGCGGATTCCGGTCATCGATCAACCGCGTCCGGACGTACCCAACACCGGGAGCGAGAACGGTAAAGAGCGGCGGTGGGGTTGTCAATCGCGAAGCGTCGGGGAAATGGCTGTCGCGAAGGCCTTCAACGTCCGCCCGCCACGTCCAGCAGCGTGCCGCTGGTATACGAGGCCCTGTCGGAGAGCAACCAGAGGATGGCCTCCGCCACCTCTTCGGGATAGCCGCCCCGCTGCATGGGCACCGACGCCTTGAGGCGGTCGACCCGCTCCGGATCGCCGCCGCTGGCATGAATGTCGGTGTAGATCAGCCCGGGGCGCACCGCGTTGACCCGGATGCCCTCGGCGGCGACTTCCTTGGCAAGCCCGATGGTGAAGGTATCGATGGCCCCCTTGGCGGCCGCGTAGTCCACGAACTCGTTCGGCGAACCCAGGCGTGCGGCGGCGGACGATATATTCACAATGGCGCCGCCCGCGCCGCCGTGGGTCGTGGACATGCGCCGGACCGCCTCCCGCGCGCACAGGAAACTGCCGATGACGTTCGTGGCGAAGACGCGATGCAGGCGCGCGGCGTCCATCCCCTCCACCCGGGACTGCACCTCCAGGATACCGGCGTTGTTCACGAGCGCGGTCACCGGTCCCAGGGTGTCGTCCACCTGCCGGAAGAGCCGCTCGACGTCCTCCTCACGGCTCACGTCCACGGCCGCCGTCATCGCGGTGCCGCCGTCCTGACGGATATCGGCAGCGATCGCCTCTGCGGGCTCACGCCCGTGGAAGTACCCGATACACACCGCATAGCCGGCATTAGCGGCAAGCAACGCGGTAACCGCGCCGATGCCCCGGCTGCCGCCGGTGATGACCATGACCTTATCCACGATTCTCACTCCGTTGCTGACCAACCCACGCTCCTATAGGCATGTCTACAGCAAGGGGGTTCAACCCCGCAATGCGCCATGCGCCCATGGGTCGCGGATCAGGCATCGAGCCGCCATAATCCCGGCAACACGGAGTCGCCCCCGGAGCAATGCATGGCGAGACCGGATAGCGCCGATAACCATGCCGTTGCCGAAAAGCTGCGCGAGGCGGCGGACCTGCTCGAGCAGCAGGGCGCCAATCCGTTCCGCGTCGGCGCCTATCGCCGGGCCGCGCAGACGGTCGCGCAGCTGGACGAAGACCTGTGGCGGCGGCTCGAGAGCCAGGGTATCGAGGGTCTGACCGCGCTACCGGATATCGGGCAGGGCATCGCCAGCGCCATTGCGGAAATCCTGCGCACCGGCCGCTGGGCGCAGCTGGAACGCCTGCGCGGCACCCTGGACCCGGTCAGGCTTTTCCAGACGGTTCCGGGCATCGGGCCGGCCCTCGCCCGCCGCATCCATGAAACCCTTCACGTGGACACCCTGGAAGCGCTGGAGCTGGCCGCCCACGACGGCAGTCTTGAGTCCGTGCCCGGCGTGGGCAGGCGACGCGCGGCGGCCATCCGAGCGGTGCTGGAGAGCATGCTCGGCCGGGTCCGTCGGGCGCGCACGCCGAGCCGTCCACACGTCCCACAGGCGCATATGGTGCTGGATGTGGACGCGGAATACCGCGACAAGGCAGCGTCGGGCGAGCTGCCCGCCATTGCACCCAAGCGATTCAATCCCACCGGCGAAGCCTGGCTGCCCATCCTGCACACGAGCCGTGACGGCTGGCATTTCACGGCCCTGTTTTCCAATACGGCCCGCGCGCACGAACTCGAGCGCACGCAGGATTGGGTGGTGGTGTATTTCTACGACGACGATCATCACCGGGAAGGCCAGCATACGGTGGTGACGGAGACACGCGGCCCGCTCACGGGGAGACGCGTAATCCGCGGCCGTGAGGCCGAGTGCCGGGCGCTTCTGGCGGATTCTGAAACGGCGAAGGCGCAGCCTTGACGCGGTAGCGCTCAGCGGCCGCTTCGCGGGCAGGCCGCCGGACGCGTGGCTCCGTCCTCATCCGCGCGAGAACGCCCCCGCCCGGAACCGCGGCACCGCCAGCAGCGCGCCCGAGGCCAGCGCCGCCACCGCGACCAGGAACAGGGACTGGTAGCCGGCGCCGGCCTCGTAAGCCATGGACATGAACTGCCCGGTGCCAGCCTGGGCGGCAGCGAAAGCCGCCGTGGCCCAACCCCAGGCGCGAGCTTGCATGCCCGCTGGCGCGAGTTCCGTTACGCGTCCCGCGGCAAGGGTAACCATCGCCGGAACCAGGGCGCCCACACTCAGTGAGGACAGGGCCAGCGCCAGCTCGCTGCTGCTGAAGAGCGGTAGCGCCACACCCGCCGATTTCATCGCCAGCGCCGCCGCCAGGGCCCTGCCGAATCCCAGGCGGGCCGAGGCGGCAGCCGCGAGCCACGGCCCCGCCACCGCACCGATGCCGAACAGGGCCCACTGGTAACCGGCGACGCCCATCCCCAGGCCCAGCCCGCGAGCGATGTAGTCCGACCAGAAGACCGTATGCGGCACGAATCCAACCGCATCCAGCGCGTAAGCGGCGAGCACCAGCCAGAGCACGGACGAAACCACGGCGCCACTGGTAACCGGTCCCGAGTGGCGGAATGCGGGCACCGACCGCCAGTGACGGAGCGTGTAGAGCGTCGGGAGCAAGGCCAACACGGAAAGAACCAGCCACGTGCCCGTCAGCGACCACGCCGAGAGCGTCGGCACCACCGTTGCCGCGAACAGAATGCCCGCGCCGATACCGCTGAAGACGATACCGCCGGCCCGGCTGCGGCGCTCGGGCTGAGAGCCGCCAAGCACCGTCGACACCCCCAGAACAACCAGCACGGCGCCCGTGACACCGGAGATCAACCGCCAACCGACGAACCACGTGAACGACGACGGAAAGGCGCAGGCAACGAAGCTGGCCACGGTGAAGGCGAAGGCTGCCGGCACCACCGTGGCAACGCCGAAGCGCAGACCCAGGCGGTGAGCCATCAGGGCGCCGAGCAGGTACCCGGCCAGGTTGGCCGCACCCAGATACGCCGCCTCTGCCGCGGTGAACCAGCCTTCCTCCACGAGCGCCGGCAGCAACGGCGTGTACGCAAAGCGCGCCAGGCCGATGCCCACCAGCGTCGCGCAGAGACCGTCCAGCGGTGTGGGCGTGGCTCGTGTCATGGCTGTCTCCTGGCTCGAAACGGCTACAGGTTAGCCATGACCTTTGATCATTTCTAACGATGAAATATGATTAAGCTAATCTCCATTGACGATCCAAGAGGCCGGCTAGTGGAAATCAGATCCCTGCGGCTGTTCGTGGCCGTCGCGGAAGCGGGTGGCTTCGCGCGGGCGGCACAACGCGAGCACACGGTGCAGTCAAACGTGACCGCGCATATCCGCAAGCTTGAGTCCGCCCTCGAATCGGAGCTATTCGACCGAAGCGGCCGGCGGGTAAGCCTGACGCCGGCTGGACGCCAGCTAATGGACTATGCGCGCCGGATCCTGCACCTGCATGACGAGGCCGAAAACCGGATAGCCGCTGCCGGAGAGGTCGCTGGGCCCTTGCGGCTGGGCGCGATGGAGACGGCGGCGGCGGTTCGGTTGCCGCCGATGCTGCGGAGCTTCCACGCCCAGTGGCCATCGGTGAGCCTGTCGCTCAACACCGGTCCGACCGGCGACCTCGTCGACGCGGTGCTGGCCGACGAGCTGGACGCCGCGTTCATCAGCGGAGAGCCGGGGGATTCGCGGCTCGACGCGCACACGGTGTTCGCCGAAGAGCTGGTGCTGGTCACGGACGTCGACATCCAGAGCCTCACGCCGGCGGACCATCTTCGGGAACACACCCTCATCGCCTTCCGCGAGACCTGCGCCTATCGCCGCCAGATGGACGCCTACCTTGCCGCCCAGGGGGTTGCGCCCAGGCGCATCCTGGAGTTCGGCACCCTGGACGGCATGCTCGGCTGCGTCAGCGCGGGGATGGGGGCCACGATCCTGCCTTTGGCGACCGTGCAGCATCACCTGTCACGCTACCAGCTCGTGGCCACGGCGCTGCCGCCGGAGTTCGCCCGGGTCACGACGTCGGTAATTCACCGGGTGGGTGCCGATGCACGCCAGCCTTTGAAAGCGTTTCTCGAGCTCGTTGAAGCGCACGCGGATCTGTCGGCAGCCGCGGCCTAGTTGTTACTCATGGACCAGGAGGTACGGTAAATCTCCCCCGTCCACGACTGCACAGTCAGCCAGAGCCGTTCGTCCTGCTCCCGCTCAGGAGGATACGGCACGTGGACGTGCTTCGTGGGGCCGTGGCCGTGAATCACCCCCAGCCCGTCCTCCGGCAATGGCGGTGGATCGTCGCTCACGATCAGGTAGGCGGTGCGGATGCGCTCCAGGCAGCCCTCGCAGAACACCACGCTGAAGTCCTTGAAAAGTTGCCCTTCGTGGGCGTAGGGCGGCTCGGAGTCCGCCGGTGTCGGCGTCGCCGTGAACGACGCGCCGAAGCGTTGCTCCGGCAACGGCTCTTGCCCCGAAGGCGGGGTGAACATGTCGTAGAGGAAATACACCGGCGCCAGGAGCACGAGCCCGTTGATAAGGTACTTCCAGCGAGCCGGCTTCGCCTTTCGCGCTTTCATGCCCGGGCATCCTCCAGCCGCAGGCCCTCCGGGTCACCCGCGGACGCGACGCCCTGCGCCGCCGGCGCCTTCCGCGCACCCTTGGCCGTGCGTTTCAGCCAGATCATGAACCCGGTGATCGACATTCCGGTGAGGAGCACGCCGAAGACGAACCAGACGATCTTGGTCCAGATGCCGCCGAGCGTTCCGTAGTGCAGCGGATCGGCGATGTGGGTGAATGTCTGGAAGACCCCCATATCCGCCGGCTGGCGGCTCTGGGCTATGTCGCCGGTCCACGGGTTGATGAAGGCGCGGTACGAGTACTGGTCGTACAGGAAGGCCTCCCCCGAACCGGCGATATCGAAATGTCCGCGGCTGTATTCGGGGAACCTGACCCAGGCCGGCCGCATGGACGGATGCTCCCCACGGGCGATGGCCAGCGCCTCCGACAGCGTCACGCCGGTCGGAGGGCGTCCGTCGGTGATGGGCACGTCGGATAGCGCGAGCGGCTCGGGGTGTTCCCAGGCCCTGATATCGTTGTGCCAGAGCACGCCCTGGGTCAGGTACCACAGCCCCGTCAGCCCCATGATCAGGAGAAACCAGAGGGACCAGGCACCTGCGAGACGATGCAGGTCGCCCAGGAAGGCGCGGCCGCCCTTGCCCACGCGGAGCCGGGGTTGCGTGTAGGCGCGCCAGAATCGCCGGTAGATGACCATCCCCGTGCCGAATGCCCCCAACACCACGATGGACATGGCCCCGACCAGGTAGTACCCGATGCTGTAACCGTTCTGCCAGGGGAACAGCAGCCACCCGTGCAGGGATCGCATGAACTCGATGAACGTGGTGCCGCCGCCCACCGATTGCACCTCCCCCGTATACTGATTCACGTAGGCTAGCGAGTCGGCGGTCTCCGGGCTGCGGAACTGCACGGCCGTGACCAGGTACGGCTCGAAGGTCATCACGCGGGCGATCTCCGCCTCCGGAACACTCGCCCTGACGGCCTCGACGAGCTCGGGTATGGGCTTCGCCGGGAGATCGTCCGGGTTTGACGCCCTGGCATCCGGGTTGGTGAGCCACGTGATCTCGTGGCTCATGACGGCGATCGTGCCGGTGAGGCAGATGAAGCAGAACAGCAGCCAGATCGGCAGCGACAGCCAGCCGTGGACCAGAAACCAGAGGCGCCTGTTGATTCGCATTAAGAAGTTCCCGTCGTCTTGTTATCCCGGACGCGGTGACCGGTCTGGTGTCGAGTACCCGCGGCCCTGCGTCGCGGCAGGATTATAAACGCGAATTATTATTACTTACAAAATTTGGATCCGTATTGCTCTGCCGCTGCTGGACCGTCATCGTGCAACCGGGCGGGACGTCATTGGGAACCAACCGTGCAATACACAGGAAGGCGCTCAGTGGGCCGTTGCCCCATTTGAGCAATCTACGATTGATGGCAGTCAACTCTCGGGGGCTCGCTCTGGCATAACCTCCCCCTCTCACGTGAATCAAGGCACGCGACCGTTGGGCACGGGGTCCGGTGAACGGTCAGCGAGGCCATTCTTGGGAAGAGGCGTTTGCAGTGGTTTTGATGAAACGAGTCGGGCAGATGTTGGTGGGCAGCGCTGCGGCGGTTGTCCTTGGAGCAGCTCACGCGGCGGATGCTTCAGGAGCGTCCTCCACGTCAGGGGCAGGCACGGGCGATGAAGCGGCCGCCGAGAGCCGGGAACCGTACTTTCGCGGCCGGAACTACTCCGTGGAAGAAGGCGACACGCTCTGGGGACTTGCCGAGACGTATTACCTGGTCCCGTTCTATTGGCCCCACATATGGACCTACAACGATAACCTGGCGGACCCGAACCGGATCCTGGTAAACGATTCGCTGTGGTTGCCGACCCTGGAAGGTGCGCCGGGCTCACTGACCGCGGCCGACAGGCGGAGCATCGCCGAGGGTTACCTGCGCCTGTATTACCACATGCGGGCCGAAGGGGCCCCCAACGCGGCGGACGCGCTGGTCGGTGTCCGCTATTACGACGCCTCCGTGCTGCCGCCGGAATTGCGCGACCCCGAAGAGGGTACGCCTGCAGAGGATGTCGCGGAGGCCGGTGAGACGCAGCCCCGGGCCGCCAGCGACGCCGAGGAGCCCGTTACGCAGCCCGCACCGTCCACCGAAGCGGCAGTCACGTCCTCGGGAGCGTACGTCGGACTCCATGCGGGTATGGCCATGCTTGGGACCGATCTGGAAGGCCCGCGGGGGCACTCCAATCAACAAAGCGGGACCCTCGATGCAGAGTTCGGCAACCGCGGCGGTATCGCCGGGGGCTTCGTCGGCTACAGCTGGTCCGTGGATCGTTGGCTCATGGCCCTGGAACTGGAGGCGGACACTGGCAAAGTCTCGTGGGACCACGGCCGTGCGCCCGCGGGCAAGGATTACTCGCTGGAGCGCGAGGAGAGCTACGCCCTGTCCGGACGCCTCGGCTACTGGCTGAGCTCCGCGGCACTCATCTATGGGCGAGCCGGGCTGGCCCGGACGACGTTTCACGCCGAGTATGACGATGGCACGGACACGGCCGATGTCACGGAGCGATCGCGCGGGATCCGTTTTGGTACCGGCGTCGAGGTGGCGCTGTCCGATCGGCTATTCGGCCGGCTCGACTGGCGGTATACCGACCACGACCCGATCGACGTCGACTACGGCTCCGGTGAGGACGAGTACACTCCCAGCGAGTCCGTGGCGTCGCTCGGCCTCGGCTACCGGTTCTTTGAGGGAAGCTCCCGCCAGGCCCCGTCGCGGGATGCCTCGCAGCTGGGTGGGGCCTATCTCGGGCTGGCACTGGGCTGGAACACCCTCCACACCGAAAATACCGGCGATCAGCGCGGCGGATCCGGCGGCAATGTGCTCACCGTCGACCGCGCCGGCGCCGGCGCCCTGGCGGGGGCGTTCGGTGGCTACGGAATCGAGCTGGGTCCGGCTTACCTGGGCGTCGAGCTGGAGGCCGAGGCATCCAGGGCGAGCTGGGATACGGCCCGACGCCCCGACAAGCGCATCTACGGTGTCGAGCGCGGGACCGCCTACGGCGTGGGATTGCGCGTTGGCTACGTCATCGACGGGGCCGCCCTCGTCTACGTGCGAGGCGCGCGCATGCGTACTGAATTCGAGACCGACTACGAGTTCGCCAGCGAGGGCGTGAGCATTGACGACACGCGCACCCTCGACGGCAACCGCGCCGGACTCGGGATCGAGCTCCCGGTCTCCGAACACCTCTTCGTGCGGGCCGACTACAGCTACACCGACTATGAGGAGTACGACATTACTTACGGTTCCAGCAACGGTACCGGCACCGAGTCGTTCGACAATGACGAGGACCAGTTCCGGCTAGGGCTCGGCTACTGGTTCTGAGTGGGAGCGAACGATTGGGCGAGGCGGGCATTGGTCGTACCGAGGGTTCGAATGCCGCGGTTAGCTGAGTGCAAAAGCGGCCATCCGATTCAAGCGCTGCGGAATCCGAGATCCCGAGGGAGGGATTGACTCGCGCCATCCATGGCGCTCGCCCTTCGGGCGCCTCCGCTTCGCTACGGCGTCCAAATCGGCAATCCTGCCGATTTGCGAACCAGAAGGGTTCGTCCACCCGCCCTGCCCCCTTCTGCAAATAGAAAAGGGGCGTCCCGCAGGACGCCCCTTTTCTATTTGTTGGCGGAGAGGGAGGGATTATTCGCGGCTCGGGCCGCTCACCCGGCGGGCCGTCGTCGCTGCGCTCCGACGTTCAACCGCGCTCCGCGCGGTTAGTCGAACCCGGAATTGCTCGTACCGAGGGTTCGAATCCCGCGATCCCATAAACGAAAAAGGGGCCGCCTGACGGCGACCCCTTTATCGTTTGGCGGAGAGGGAGGGATTCGAACCCTCGGTACCTTTCGGTACACACGCTTTCCAGGCGTGCTCCTTCGACCGCTCGGACACCTCTCCAAGAAACCTGTTTGTACTACCTCGACCTGCCACAGCGCGCTCTCGCCATTGAGGCGAGACCGCCCTGGAGAGGGAGGGATTGATTCGGGCCCGCGGCCCTCACCCTTCGGGCGCCGTCGCTGCGCTCCGGCGTCCAAGACGGCTTCGCCGTCTTAGTCGAACCCTCGGTACCTTTCGGTACACACGCTTTCCAGGCGTGCTCCTTCGACCGCTCGGACACCTCTCCGGAAACCTGCTTGTACTGCTCCGCGTACGTGCGTTTGGGCTGAAAGCCCCGTCGCGGAAAGTCGGCAAGGGTAAACCAGATGGCGGGCCGCTTCAATCGCGGGTGCCGCTGGCAGACTCAGCTCTTGTCGCCGCCCCGTCCGGGCCCGTAATACGGTACGGAAGGAAACTGCGTGACCTTGCCGTCGGCGTCGGTCATCTTGGCGGTGCCCTCCTTCTCCACCTCGTCGATGCGCACGATGGCGTGCATCGGGATGAAGGAGCGCTTCACGCCCGCGAATTCGTCCTTCAGGCGCTCTTCCGACGGGTCCACGACCACCTGCGTGTGCTCGCCGAATATGAGCTCCTCGATCTCCACGAACCCGAGCATGCCGCCATCGGAGACCTGCCGGGCATAGACCTCGTAGAGCTTGCCCTGATTCAGGAAAATTACCTTGTAGATGTGCTTGTTCCGGGCCATTGGTCTACATTACCGGGTCGTTGAAGCGCGAACGGCGGAGAATATCACAATCACCGGGATCAGGACCCGCTCACGGTCACGATGAGGTTACGTCGGTGAGCGCCCGTTCGATGCTCCCAGACGAAGACGCCCTGCCACGTCCCGAGCGCCGGGCGGCCATCGGTGACCGGGATCGTCAGCGCCGTCTGAGTCAGCACGCTGCGCACGTGGGCGGGCATGTCGTCCGGTCCCTCGGCATCATGCTCGAACAGCGTATCGCCGTCCGGGACGAGACGGGCCATGAACCGGTCCAGGTCGCGGCGCACGGCCGGATCGGCGTTCTCCGTGATAATGAGCGAGGCGCTGGTGTGCCGGATGAAAACGTGGCACAGCCCCGTCTTCACGCCGGACGCGCGAACCGCCTCGGCGACGTCCCGCGTGATCTCCGTCGTGCCGCGCCCGCTTGTTCCGCATTCGATGCTCGTCTGGTACATAGGTGCCGTTCCAGTGATTCACCTGCTGGCATCCATCGTACCGCCCTGGACTGAATTCAAGGAGCCCTCGCCATGTACGCCTGGGAAGGTAAATCCTTCGACGAGATCGCGAACCTGACGCTCAAGCGCAAGCCGGAGCGCTATCCCGTCTATTGCGTGGTGGAAGGCACTCAGGACGGGGAACGCGTCCGGATCACGCAGCGCTTTCGGGACGTTCGGGAAATGTCGGCTTTTCTACAGCGCATGGAGCCGCAGCGCTGGGGCATTCGGGCACTCGCGCTGGTCGAATTGAAGCCACAGCTTCAGGAAGCGTTAACCAGACTGGACGTCTTCGGACCGACGGCGGAGGCCTTGAATGCGCACAATTCGATAACCGAACCGGATTATCAGGTACTGGACTGGGGAGAGGGAAATCCGACTCCCGGCTAATCGCTCGCGTCACAGTCGACCGCGCAAGGGTCGCAGCCCGGACCTGCTTGGGCTGTGAAGGGCGAAAAAGGAAAGGGGCCCACGAAGGGCCCCTTGTTCAATCACTGATCGAGTCGACTATCGTCGCCTCGTGCTCCTGGCTGTCTTAGGTGTCGTCGTCGCTCACGAGGCTACCGGCCGCGCAGCTGAAGAGCACGTCGCCGTATTCCAGGGTCTCGTCGAGCTCGTCGTCGACATCCAGGCAACCCTCGTCGAACTGGGCGCCTGCGACGCTGTCGTCGGCGTACACGCTGCGATAGACCTGACCACCGAAGCCCTCGCGATGCAGAGCGCCCATCGTGTTGGAATCGGCCGTGCCGCCGTTTCCGGCGTTACCCAGAATGGTGACGTTGGCGATCGCCGGGCTGGTCTTCGGCGTGGCGCCGAAGGCACTGCCGTTGTTATCGGACTCGATCCCGCGGTCACCGGAGTTGGCGCCCTGGCGAACCAGCACGTGCTGAATCGTGCCCTGATAGCCAAGGTCGATATCCAGCGCGTCGTCGGTATTGGCCTGGATGACGACGTAACTCGCGTTAGCCGCACCGCCAAACCATTCGATGCCGTCATCGTCGGAGTTCGTGATCTGGATGTGGTTGATCGTGGTGCCGGAGCCGGCGGCCTCGATCGTCAGACCCTGAACCTCCTCGTCCGGACGGAATGCCTCACCGGTCTCCGCGAGGATCACATACTCAAGGGTGCCGCTGCTGTCGCTGTTGTCGGTACCGCCGAACCAGCGGGTGACGCCATCCGGCACGGCCTCGGTCGTGGTCTGGTTGTTGCTGTCGGCGTTGTTGACCTCGCCATAGCCGCTGATCACGAGGCTGCCCCAGTCACCGCGACCGCCCAGATCGGAGGGACTGTCGGTAATGCTAACGGGGCTGGCGCTGGTGTCCGCCTCGACGGCGCCGAAGATGATAGGCAGATCGGCGGTGCCGTTGGCCTCGATCCGCGAGCCGCGGGTAATGACCAGGGACGGATCAGTCTCGGAGATGCCGAAGATCTGGGTGCCCTCTTCGATGGTCAGCACGTCCTCGCGCACAGTGCTCGGATCGGAAGCGCTTTCCACGTCACCGTTGCCCACCTGCACCGTGCCGTCGAGCAGGAAGATGTGGCTGTTGGGCAGCGTGAAATCGCCGTCCAGGTCACCGTCGCGGATAACGCAGACCGGGAAGGTCACGCCGAAGATGGCAACGTCCTCGGCGGCCTCAAGCCCGTTTCCGACGGTGTCGCAGGCGTTCGCGCCGGCCGGAGCCAGGGTGCCGCCCTCGATCTCCGCTCGCAGCGGATGGAACGTCTGGGGTGAGCCGGGCAGGTTACCGCCGATGTTGGGATCACGGATGGTCCAGCCGTCCCAGAAGGGGCCGCCGTTGCTGGCGTCATCGTCCGGGTCAGCCGCGTTCGGGTCCACGGCACCGAAGTACGCAGCCGGCGTCACTGACTGCCCGGCGTCCGTGGTGAACGGCCCATCAAACTCGGCGCTGACGGTTTCGGTGGTATTGACCGCCAGCGTCAACGGGTTCAGCGAGAATCCAGCGGGGCTGGTCGTAACGCTGTACCGATCCGTGTTGCTGAAATCGGTCTGCCAATTCTGGGAATCCGGGCCGGTCTGCGGCGGTGGGGTGTCGTCGCCGCCGCCACTGCTGCCGCCACAGGCGGTGAGGCCGGCGGATGCGAGGATGGCGATCGCCAGCGTCGTCTTGTACTGATTCATGGAGATCCTCCGATTGCACTCTATGAACTACGGATTAGTTCGGCAGCGAGCCTACACGCGAAATGTTGCGTCGATATTTCAAATCCCTTGAGCGACATCAGGCGCCACTTGCACGTCATTGCCAGGGCTTCCAGCTCACGGAGAGACCGAAGTCCCGGCCTTTCGTATAGGAGCGGTAGACACGCCCGCCCTGAAGCTGCTCGTAGGTCGGATCGAGCAGGTTTCCGGCGCTGAACTTGAATTTCAGCCCGTCCGAAAACTTGTAGGTGTAGTTGAGATCCAGTTGAGCGACAGGCTGCTCATAGACGTCCGGCCTGCCCTCCGTGCCGGCGACCGCTAACCTTTCACCAACGCGGTTCAGCAGCAGCGTTGCGTCGTGGCGCTCGCCTTCGTAGCCGATCTGCAAATTGAGGAGGCTGTCCGCCTGACCCTGCAGAGGGCGACTCTGATTCGTTGCCAGGTCCTGCCGGGCAAGCTCTACTTCCGAATCGATGAATGCGAGATTGGCCTGAAGGTATATTGACTGCGCCCACTCCGAATCCAGCCCAGTGAGTGCAACCAGGCGCCCAAAATCCGTTCTCATGGATGTTTCCACACCGGAAACCGTTGCCCCCGCCGCGTTCTGAACCTGCAACAGATAAGCCGATCCGCCCACGCCGACGAAGCTGACCTCGATGGGATCCGTGTAATCCTTTGTGAAAAATCCGAGGGAAAAGGCCTCGCGGCTCGTCGGATACCACTCCCAGCGCAGGTCGTAGGCCTCGATTTTTGCCGGCTCCAGATCGGGGTTGCCCAGATATTCCTCTCCCGTGTCCGGATCGTAGTAGCGCGCCGGTGAGAGCTCGTTGAGCACGGGCCGCGATATCGTTCGCCCGGTTGATGCACGAACCTGCATGCCGTCGAGGAACTTCCAGGTTATGCTCGCCGCGGGCAGCACGTCGGATTGCTTGAATCCGGCCTCGACCCGCTGCCCGCCCTGACTGCCACCGGCCTGAAAAGTGGCGACGCTGAAGTCGGCGGTTTCCCGGCGGGCGCCGACCATCACTCGGACCGTATCCGACCAGTCGAGATCCGTTTTCAGGTAGCTACCGCTTACGGTGGCCTCCCCGGAGTACTCGTCATTGGTCTGCGTCTGGTCACTGACCTCCAGCGTGTCCCCTATGTCGTCGGGGTCCAGCAGATCCTCGGGCGGCGCGGTGAGATCCGCGTCGTCCGTGGGCCGGAAGCTGTAGCGCCGAGTCTGCGACTCACGTTCCTGGTCGTAGTAGGAAACGCCCGTGGCCACGTTCCACTTCCAGGTATCCGTATCGAGCAGCGGGAAGGTCAGGTCCGTGTCGAAGCTGTAGATGTCATCGTCACTTTCCGAGTAATTGCGACTGGCACTGCTCTGGCCTGGGAAGTAGAAGACGCCATCGCTGCGTCGAACATAGGTGTATTCACGGCGGTCCGGGGAGTTACGTGAGCTCTGGGCGTACATGCCGCGCCAGCCCAGATTGACCCAGTCAAAGTCATGCTCGCCGATCAGTTGCTGCGCCAGCAGTTCCCGTTCGTTCCACTCCAGCAGGTACGCACGCTGGTAACGGTCCTGGCTGACCGCCCGCACGCCTTCAGTAATCTGGGAACGTTTGTAGGACTTGCGAATCGCGAAGGTATTGCTGCGCAGGGAATGGTCTTCCCAGTTCACGGCACCAACCAGCAGACCACCCAGGTCGACGTTCATGTCGGTCCGGCGTTCCACCTGATCGTCGCGCAAGGCTAACGACCCATCGCCGCGCAGCGCGTAATCACGCTTTATCGTTTCGCGATAGTCGTAAGAGCGGCTCCAGTCCAAAGCACCGAGAACACCCACTTCGCCGCCCAGAGCGTCGAAAGTCTTGCCGCCACTGACACCCAGGCTGGTGTCGGGCCCCATCGTTGATTCGCTCACCTCCCAGTTGTTCTCGAATCCCTTTGCCGCCTCTTCGACGTCGCCCTGGGAGTCGGCACCCGTCAGCCCGCCGGGTAACTCCCTGGTACCGTCATCGAAACCGAGGAAATCCTGACTCCCGCCTTCGTAGTCCAGCCCCTCCTGGCCGGTAGTCTGCGTATTGCCACCAATGCCGAAACTGAACTCCGCGAACCCCTCCTCGGGAACACCCGTGGTTTCCAGGCCGATAAGCCCGCCGCCGAATGCCCCCGGCAAAGACGGGTCATAACTCTTCTCGACGCGAATCTGCGAAAGCACGCCAGTCGGAAAGAGGTCCAGCGGCACAATGCGCTTGATGGGATCCGGACTTGGCAGCGGTGAACCGTTCCACAGCGTATAGGTATAGCGGGAGGGTTGGCCCCGGATCACGACATACTTGCCATCTTCAATGGTGAGGCCTGTCACTCGTTTCAGCGCGTCTGCGGCGTCCGAGTCACCGGCGCGGGACATCTGCTCGGCACCAAGGATCTCCGAGACACCGGAGGCCTCTCTCTCGGCGGAAATATCCGATGCCACGCTTCCCTCGATGTACGGCGCGGTCACAACGTATTCCTGAAGCTGCACGCCCGCGGGGGTGAGCTCGATTGCCGTAGTCACCTCCTTCTCGGGGATAACCCGGACGTTATCCACGGTCTGAGTGGCAAAATCCTCATGGATGACGGACAGCGAATAGTTGCCTGGCGGCAGCTCCACCTGGAACTGGCCCTGGGCGTTCGTGCGCGCCTGGGCGTTGACGCCGGCAAAAAATACGCGGGCATTCGCGACCGGCTCGTCCTGCTCGGCCGAGCGAACCGTACCCCGTAAAAGACCGGCCGCGGCGTTCTCGGCCGCCTTGCGCGGCCCGCCCGCGGCTTCGACGGCGCCCGCGGCCTGCGGGTTGGAGCTTTCGATGTCCACATCCGGCTGCTCTCCGGCGCCGCGCAGGGTCACCAGCACCTGCACGTTCTCGCCCTCGGCGGTGAGCAGGTCGAGGTCCAGCACCCGCTCACCGCCCTCGTGGGTAACGACGAGCTCGCGGCGGCCGGCGGGCACCCGCAGGAACACCCCGCCGGTCTCGTCGGTCACGGCGCTCTCGCCACCCACGCGGACGATAAGCCCCTCGACGGGCCGGCCGCCGTCGAACACGTAGAGGGAGATCTCGCCCGGCCGCTCCGCGGCTTCGGTGGTCTGCTGGGCGGTTGCCGCCCCGGCGAGAATCAGCAGCAAGGCCGCGCCGAGGGCCTGACGGAGTCTGGTGATCACGGGCATCTCGCTTTGCAATTCGTCGGGTATTCGAACCGGCGTCCCAAGGCGCCGGGTCCGCTCAGTAGCACTTCCACCGCGCGTCCTGACATTCCTCCATGGCCTTGCGCAGGGCGGTGGCGCGGCGGAACAGCTCGGAATCCGTGAGCTGGGACAGGTGCTGCTCGGCGATCTCGAAGTCGCCGGACTTGAAATGGGCGTAGGCGAGCGCGTAGCGCACGTTCTGGTCATCCAGCAGCCCCACCCGGTACAGCGAGCCGGACATCCCGGCCACCAACTCGTAGCGCTTGAGCTCGATGAGGATGGCCAGGCGCTGCTTGAGCTTCTTGCGCTGGTCCGCGACCCGCGCGTTGAGGTTCAAGGCGCGGAAAAGCTGCCGGGCCCGGCGGTGCAGCTCCGCCGCCTCGCTGAGCAGCTCGGGATCGTCCACCGCGGCCTGCTCGAAGAGGTTGGCGGCGGTGACCACCTGTCCACTGTCCAGGTAGGCATTGGCGAGCTCGACGGTCACGCGCTTGCTGGCCGGGAACTGCAGGCGCGCGGCCTCCAGGAATGGCAGCGCCTCCTGCAGCTGGCCGCTTCGGCGCAGCGCCGCGCCGATGGCGAGGTAATCGTCTTCGCTGGCCTCGGAGACACGCAGGTACTCCCGGCCCCGGTCGGCCGCGGCCTGGTACAGCCCCAGCTCGATGAGGTAGAAGACCTTCCGGCGCAGGAAGCGGTAGTCGCCGGGGAATCGCCTGGCACCGTCATCCAGCGCCGACCAGGCCTGGGTGCGCTGCTCCAGCGCCCAGTGGGACTGCGCCTTGAGCACGAACAGGGAGGCAATCTTCGCGCCGGCTTCGCCCGAGTTATCGATGGCCCGGATCGCCTGGGCGTATTCCTCCAGCCGGTAATGGGCCTGGGCCAGGTAGACGTAAACGATCCGGTTTTCCTGACCGGCCTCTATGGCCGCTCGGAAGTCCTGTTTGGCGTCCTCGTTCTGATCCAGGTTCAGGCGGATCAGTCCCCGCAGCGTATAGAAGCGGGCCCTGTCGAGATCCTCACGGCTGGTATCGACCTTGGCGAGCACGGAGGCGGCACGCGCATAGTGGTTGTCCCGCATGAGCAGCGACGCCAGGGAGAGACGGTCGACGTCCTCTTCCTCGGCTGCCGCCTCCGGATCGCCATCCTCCTGGGCGGTGGCGATCATCGGCGCGCCGGCCAGGACCAGGCCGAGCAGCACCGCCAATAGGAGGCGCCCGATTGGATGCTGAGGTGAACTGCGCTGGATGAGTGCCACGAATGCCTCAGCTCAGGTTGAAGGAGATGCGCTGGCGGACCCACGACTTCACGCTCTGGCCCTTGTAGGTCCCCGGGCTGAATTCCCAGTTGCGCACGCCCTGGACGGCGGTCTGCTCGAAGACGCCGCCGGGCTTGGCCTCCAGGACCTTCACCCGCTCCACCCGGCCGTCCGCGCCGACGAGGATGCTTAGCAGGACGTAGCCTTCCACGCCCTGGCTGCGGGCCTGCTGGGGGTACTGCAGCTGGGCGGCGCGGGTGACCTTGGGCGGCTCGTCCACCGACTCACTGGTCATGACCACGTCTTTCGCCTGGCCGAGCAGGTCGTCGCCGGCGGTGGACAGGTCGTCCATGTTCACCGACGGAATCCCCACGTCGATGCTGCCGACCGCCGAGTCCAGCCCCTTGAGCGGGTTGGGCGGGGCCTGCTGCGGCTCGCTCTTCTGCGGCGGCGGCTGCTGCTTGACGATCTCCTGGCGCTCCGGCTCTTCCTGCTGCTGCACCTCGAACGTGGTGCGCCTCTCACGCAGCTCCTTCTCCGGTGGCTCGGCGAGCTTGTTGATGAGCACCACGCTGGAGAGCACCAGGAACGACCCGGCGAGGGTAATCGCCAGGCCGGAGAGGTTGTTGCGAAGCGGATGAATGGCTGCCATGACGATTACCCCCGACCGGCTTCCTGAACCGTTGCCACACCGACGTCCTCGGCCCCGGACAGCCGGGCCTGGTCCACCACCGTGATGAGCTTGCTGGCGGGCACGTTTTCGTCGGTCACCACCAGCACCGAGGAGCCGGTGCTGGTCTTGAGCAGGTCACGCAGGCGACTCTGGATGACCCACGTGCGGATGGGCTGACCATCCAGATAGGTCTCGCCGTTGTTGTCGATGTACAGGCGGATGGCCTTGGTCGAGGACGGCGTGGCGCTGGACGCCTTGGGCCGCTCGATATCCAGGTCCATGTCCTTGACGAAGGTCGTGCTGACCATGAAGAAGATCAGCAGGATGAAGACCATGTCGATCAACGGCGAAATGTTGATGTCCTGCTCGGTCTGTTCTCTGCGCTGGCGATAACGCACGGTTACACCTCACCCTGAGCCCGGGGAGCCGGAGCGCGCGAGCACAGCGCGTCCTTGAGCTGGTCCAGCTCCATCTCGATGCTCTGTTGTTTGCGATCCATGAAGCCCTTCACGACCATCCCCGGGATGGCGACCGCCAGCCCCAGCTGGGTCGTGAACAGCGCCTGGGAAATGCCGCCGGCGATGCCGCCGGACTGGGCGAACAGGGACATGTCGCCCAGGGAGTTGAACGTCTCGATCATGCCCACGACCGTGCCCAGCAGTCCCAGCAGGGGGGCCACCGCGACGATGGTCTTGATCAGCACCGTGTAGCGCTTGAGCTCGCTGTAATACGGGGAGAAGGCGTCATCCAGATGGCGCCGGAGATGGGGCAGGCCGCGCCGCCACAAAGCGACCCCGCGCATCGCCGCCTCTTCGACGATGCCCCTGGCCCGGTGCCGCTCGCCCTTGTCGAAGGTCTCGATCATTTCGCGGACGCTTCGCCCGCGGCCGCGGCGCAGGGCCGATGCCCGGTAGCCGATGCCGAACCACAGCAGGATGGTAGCCACCACCAGCGGCGGCATGACGTAGCCCCCCGCCTCGAAGAAGAACAGCGCCTCCTTCAGAAAGCCTTCCGTGGAGAGCGCGCTCCACATCACCCGCGCGCCTCCTCGTAGATGTTGGTCACGCGCAGCGCGGCCTTCTCCATCTCGTCCTTGATGCGCTCGGCCCAGCCCGAGAGCAAGTTGCCGATCAGCAGCGTCGGGATGGCCACCGCCAGGCCCAGCTCCGTGGTCACCAGGGCGGTGGAGATGCCACCGGAGAGCAGCTTGGGATCGCCGGTACCGAACTTGGTGATCACGTCGAAGGTGGAGATCATGCCGGTGACCGTGCCGAGCAGGCCGAGCAGCGGGGTCACCGCGGCGATCATGAGGATGATCGCCCCGAAGCGGTTGAGCCGGGCCTGCTCGCGGAGAATGCCCTCGGAGATCAGGTCCTCCAGGTGCTGGCGGTCACGCTCCAGGTGGCGCAGAGCGGTGGCGACGACCCGGGACGCCGAGCCCTTCACCCGGCTCACCGCCTGCTGGGCCTCCTCGATCTTGCCCTTGCGGACCAGGTCGCCCACCTGCTTCTCGATGCGGTCCGTGCTGGAGCTAGCGCGGCTGAGGAACAGCACCCGCAGCAGGATCAACAGCAGTGCCAGGGCGCCCAGACCCATGATGATCCAGGCGATGGAGCCGCCGCTCTGAATATGCTCGACGACCGTCTCTTCAGCGTCCGTCTCGACGTTCTCGTTCAGGGACTCGTACAGGAACAGTGACAGCGTCTCGGGGTACTGGCCGTTGACGACCGCGCGGGCCACCTCACCGGTCGCCGCCGGCCATAGCTTGAGCCGGCCACCGCCGGCCGGTGCCAGCGCGCCGGCCGCCCGGTCGCTCACGCCGTAGGCGGCGACCGCACCGACGTGCACGATGGTGCCCTCCACCTTCGTGCCATCGGCCAGGAAAAAGCTGCCCTGGGTCTCGCGAACGCTGCCCAGGCGATCGGTGGTCCGGTCGGCGGCGGTGAACAGCTCGCGAATCTTCTGCTCTTCGGGCATCTCCGTGAAGCGGTCGCTGCCGAGCAGGTCGACACCGTGTTCCTCGAGCGTGACCTCCGCCTGCTGGAACGTGGCCTCCAGCACCTGCTGATTGTCCTGATTGGACTGCACCGCGCGCTCGGCCTCGCGCACCTGCTCCTGGAGCTTATCCGCCTCGTTGGTCAGCCGGACCACCTCGCCCTGGAGCTGGTCGATCTCCCGCTGAACGCCCTGGCGCTCCTGGCCGGCGCGCTGCTGGAAGGCCGCCAGCCGCTGCTGCAGGTCCCGTCTCTGGGCGGCGAGAAAGGCGAATTCCTTCTTGTAGGCCTGCTCCAGCGCGTCGCTGCGGTTCTGCGCCTGCTGCTCGGCATTCGGGCTCTGAGTCTGGTTGCCGCCCTGCTGCTGGGCGATGGCCGGTTGTATCGCGGCGAGCACCAGCGTCAGAAGGACAAATCGGATAGGCGTGGCAAACGCGGCTCGCATTTATCGGCTCCCCTTCTCGACCAGGGCGTTCGGCAGGGTGAAATACCCGGTGCGGATCTGTTTCTCCATGGCGTCGAACAGCCCCGCCACCCGGTCTTCGGCTTCGGCGTCGTCGATGTAGTCGTAGCGCCAGCCGTCGGCACCCTCGTTGACCGCATGCCCGTACCGGCCCTCGGATGTGCGGAAGAACATCATCACCGTGCCCAGCCGGGCGACGTCGGTGAGGCGCTCCTCGCCGTCGAGCTCAATGGTCTGGCGGTAGATGCCGTTCTCGCTCGCCAGCCCCAGCTCGTCCTCGTAAAAGCTCCAGAGCCGGTTGGCCGCCTTGTGAGGTGTCAGCACGCCGGTCTTGAGCTGTCGCTCGATGTCGTCCAGCTCCGCCAGCCGCTCATCGACCTTGAAAGGGATCTCCGCGCCGATCTGGCGCCGGCGCTGATCCAGTGCCTCCAGCACCACGGGCCTGAGCTCCTCGGAGCCGACGCCGGCCTGCCGCGCCTGCTCCCGGGTCTCGGCCAGGTTCTCCTCGAGCTTTTTCATGCGCAGCTGCACGCGGTTGCGCTCGGCCTGCAGCTCGCCGCGCTGCTGCTCCAGCGAGCTCATGCGGCTGCGGTGCTGATCCTTCGCGTCCTGGAGCTCGGTGTTGAGGGACTGCACCTCGCCGCGGAGCTCGATCAGCTCCTGGGCCAGCGTGTCCAGGGAATCCTCGGCGGCGGTGGCCCCGGCGGCGGGGATCAGGAGCGACATGAACAACAGCCGTTTGAGCGTTGGTCCAATCAGACCCGTGCGCATAGTGACTCTCCGAACCAGACGGCGTGGCTTACTGAGCCGGGGAGCGGCAGGCGATTCCGCATGCAACCGCGCCCCGGGATGACGGCGGGGAAGGTACAGAAGCGATGTGACGGTTTGATTACGGAAGTGTCATAAACCGGTAGTGGCCCGCTGGCGCATCGCGCCACGCCATTGGTGGCCTCCCGCGAATTCGAAGGTCCCCATCGCGACCCGGGTCGGTCATCGGATTCGGCGGCGCGTGATGCGCCGATACAACGTTTGCGCCGGCATTCCGTACACGACCGGCTTCCCTGCGCGGTTACTGCGCTCCAGCCGGCACACCAGGGCCCGCTGGTCAGGCACCCCGCACCGGCGGGAATCGCCAGATGAGTGCATACCGGGCATCAGACGGCCGACAACGCTACACTGGTACATCATGGAACCGGCAACGGCTCATGCACCGGCGCCAGGCGCCGCCGGAGCCGCCATACCCTGATCGTCCCGGGGAACGCCGAACATTCCAGGAGGTAGGCAGTGATGGAGCTCAAGCAGCGCTACCCGTCCGGGTGCCGACCCATGCATCTGTCATCCCGAACCACGGTCCGGATGCTGGTCGTCCTCGCCGCGGCGATGGTCGTCGGCGGATGCGCTTCCAGCGTCGACGACCCTTCAGCCATCGGTGCGGCGGGCGAGGGCTACGCCGAGGTGGACGAGCTCCACATCGTCGACTGCCTGCTGCCCGGCCAGGTGCGCAAGCTGGGGAACAAGACCTACGTGACGCCACGCCGGCCAACCCGAACCACGGCGAAGGACTGCAATATCCGCGGCGGGGAATACGTGGCCTACGACCGCGCCGACTATCGTTCGGCCCTCAAGGTCTGGCTTCAACGCGCCCAGGAGGGGGATCCGGAGGCGCAGAACTATGTCGGCGAGATCTTCGAGAAGGGCCTGGGCCGGGAGCCGGACTATGTCTCCGCCGCCGAGTGGTACCGCAAGGCCGCAGAGCAGGGTTACGCGCGCGCCCAGATTAACCTGGGCTTCCTCTACGAGCAGGGGCTGGGCGTAGAGGAAGACATAGCCACCGCGCTGAACTGGTACCGACAGGCATCGGGTCTGGAGCAGGACGAGCTGGTCTATCGCTCCGAGTATTCCGAGAAGATCCAGAAGCTCCGCGATGAGCTCACCACGGAGCTGTCCCGCGCGCAGGACCAGGTGGACGCCCTGGAGAATCAGTTACAGCAGCTGCGCCAGGAACGCAACCGGCTGCGCGAGGAGCTGGAGGCCTCCCAGCAGGCCGAGGCGGAGCCCGCGCCGGACGGCGAAGTGGAGATCGGTGAAATCCGGGTTTCCGGCCCGGAAGGCGAGCGCCTGGCCCAGGAGCTGGAACAGGCCCGCGAACGGATCAGCACCCTGGAGGGACTGTTCGCCCAGGTGCGGGACGAACGCGAGTCCCTGGAGACCAAGCTGGCCCAGCTGCCCAAGCAGCGCTCCATCGCCCCCCAGGAGCCGGAGTCCGAGCAGCTCAAGCTGCCGGATCGGGCCGCGGCGACCCTGGACGGTATCCGCTTTGGCCGCTACTACGCCCTGATCGTGGGCAACCAGGACTACCAGTATCTGGAAGACCTGGACTCGCCCATAAACGACGCCAGGCGGGTTCGCGAGATTCTCGAGGACAAATACGGTTTCAGCACCATCTTCCTGCCGAACGCCAACGAGGGGCAAATCCTCAACGCGCTCAATGATCTCTACGAGCAGATCGGCCCCGAGGACAACCTGCTCGTCTACTATGCCGGCCACGGCAGTCTCAGCGAGCAGGAACGGCGTCAACGGGGCTACTGGCTGCCCATCAACGCCCGCCAGGACCGCCTGGTGCACTGGATCAACAACGCCGTGATCAGTGACCATCTGGACCGTATCCGAGCGCGCTCCGTCCTGGTTCTGGCGGATTCCTGCTATGCCGGTGCGCTAGCCTCGGAGTCAAGCGCCCTGCTGCTGCCGAGCACTCAGAGCAACCTCAGTGCCGAGGACATACGCAACGGCCTCAACAATCGGGCCCGGATCGTGATCTCCTCGGGCGGTGTCAAACCGGTGCTGGACCGGGTCGACAGAAAGCACTCGCTGTTCGCCGGGTCCCTGATCGATGTGCTGAGTCGCAACGAAGGCGTACTCCGGGAGAACATGCTGTTCGCCCACGTGGCGGCCACGGTCCGCCGACGCTCCGAGGACCTGTCGCTTCCGCAAACGCCGGAGATGCGCCCGATACGGGCCGCCGGGCATTCGGGTGGCGACTTCTACTTCGTGCCGGTGGAAGGCGAGAACCTGTGATCCTGTACCGGGGGTGCCATGCTGCGACGAATACTTTCAGGCGTTTCCGTTCTGGCTGCGTTATTCGCGTTGCCCCTCATGGCGGCTGACCCGGGCACGATCGACGTAGAGCTCAACAAGCTGGAGGACCGGGACAACGGCGACTGCCGGGCCTATATGGTGTTCCAGAACGCCACGGAGAGCCGTCTGGAGGTCTTTCAGCTCGATCTGGTTCTGTTCGACGCCGACGGCATCATCACCCGCCGTCTCGCCCTGGAAGCCGGCCCGCTCAACGCCGGCAAAACCGTGGTCAAACTATTCGACATGACCTCCACGGCCTGCGCGGAAATCGGCCAGATCCTCGTCAACGGCGTCGTGGAATGCCGCACCAGCAAGGGCCCCGTCTCCGGATGCACCCGGCGCACCCGCGTCACCACGAGAGCGGATGTGCCCTTCCTGAAATAGGCGCGTGAGCACCGCAGCAACAGCACGCGCGAGGAGACATCATGCTGAACGATGCAATGGCACCACTGCAGACGCTGACGGCGCTCGTGGGCGCGGGCGGCGTCGTAGTCGTCCTCCTGCTCGGCGCGTCGCTGGTGGTTGTCACCATCGTTATCCTCAAGATCTGGCAGTTTCGCGCGGCGCGGGTCGGTGACGCGGCGTCGGCACGCCGGGCCGCGGACCTCTACGCCTCCGGAGACGCGGCGGGCGCCCTCTCGCTGCTGCAGGTCAGCCATGCGCCCGCGGCCACGATCCTGCACCACGTCATCACGGCCAGCCGGCAGGCCCGCCCGCCGGCCCAGGTCCAGGACCAGGCCGCGCGTCTGGCCGCTGACAGCTTGGAGAGGCTGCGTGCCTATCTCAAGCCCCTCGAGGTTATCGCTACGCTGGCGCCACTATTGGGCCTGTTCGGTACGGTGCTCGGCATGATCGAGGCATTTCGGGCGCTGGAGCTGGCCGGCAATCAGGTCAGTCCGTCCCTGCTGTCCGGCGGCATCTGGAAGGCGCTGGTAACCACGGCGGTGGGGCTCGCCGTCGCCATGCCGGCCGTTGTGTTCCTCAGCTGGTTCGAGCGTCGGGTGGACCGCGAAGCCCACGAGATCGAGATCACCGTGAGCCGGGTGCTCACGGCAGATCCACAACAGGCCGGCTCCGCAGCCGCAACCAATCGTCATGATCCGTCCGGGGCGATTACCGTTCAAGATTGAGCGCGCGGCCGGCAGGCCGCGCGTGCTTATCAGCCTGACGCCGCTGATCGACGTGGTGTTCATTCTGCTGGTGTTCTTCATGCTCGCATCATCCTTTCTCGACTGGCGGAGCATCGATCTCCATGCAGCACAGGCGGACCAGCCCGAAGACACCCACGGCGCCACGATGCTGATACAGGTCACTCCCGACGGGCTGCGGCTCGGCGGACGGCCCGCCAGTCAAGACGAGCTCGTCGCCATCGTCCAGCGCCGCGCGGGCGCGGATCCCGGATTGAGAATCCTCGTTCGCCCCGCCCCCGGCGTACCGCTGCAGCGAACCATCGACGTTCTGGACGCCGTGCGCGCCGCCGGGGCCAACCGCCTTTCTCTGGTGGGAGGGCCGCGATGATAGGCCAGCTACCCCGCTCTCGAGGCCGGCAGCGGGAAGAGGCGGGCATTCTCCCGTTGATCAACGTGGTGTTCCTGTTGCTGATTTTCGTCATGCTTACCGGTCGCATGGCCGGCGAGCACGCCAGGGGCGTGGAGCCACCTGCGACCGCCATGGGTGACGCCTCCGTCACCGACGCCCTGGAGCTTATGGTGCGCGAGGACGGGAGCCTGCTGCTGGAGGGCGCGGCCATCGAGCGGGACGGGCTCGCACTGGCGCTGAACACCCGGAGCAAGGGGAGCACCAAACCGAGGGTCCGGATTCTTGCCGACGCCTCGGCGGACAGCCGCCTGGTGGCCAACCTGGCAGCCAACTTGCGCGCCGCCGGCGCGGACACCGTCGAGCTGATCGCCGTGCCCCGGCCATGACCGAACCCGCGTTCCAGCACTGGGTGGCCGCCGCGTTCGCCGCGGCGCTGCTGCACATGGCCCTGCTGTTCGCCCTCCCCCGACCCGGACAGCACGAGCCGTCCGATGCTGGGGAGAAGACGGGGATCACCCTGGAGCTGTCCGATCCCTTCGGCAGTCGGACCACCGTCCCTGAGACGGTCCCCGCCCCGGAACCGGTCTCCGCACAGGGGCGCGACCCGGACCAACGAGTGGTAACCCGGGCCACCGAGCCGGCGCGGGCCAACGCACCGCGGCCCCCATCGATTGAGCCGGCGGAGAGTACCAGTGAACCGCTCGACGCCGTCCGGCTGCCCCAGCGCGATTCCAGTGCCCGACAGGTAACGGAAGCCGTCGCGCCGGATGCGCCATCCGCGGTCCCGGGCCAGGCTCCGCGGCAAACCCTTACAGCGACCGAAGCGGCCCCGGACGGCACGCTTGGCGCCGCCACCGATACCGCCACCACGGCCCCCACCAGTGTCCGGCCCCCCGTCTCGCGCCCCATCGCGGCATCCGCGGCCATGGCGGAAGCCGGCGCCGACGCCATCACCGCTACGCGGGGTGATCCCCCGGCAAGCACAAAGGCCGAATCCGTGGACGCACAACCCGTGGAAACCCTGACCGCCACCGGGCGACGGCCGGTTATGGCCGAGACCCCGCTAGCCGATTCCGCCACGCGGGTGACCGCGCGCTCACTGGGCGGTGACCCGGCGCGCCGGCAGCGCGAACAGGATGCGCTCAGATCCTATCTGAGCCGCCTTCGCGACCATCTGGCCAACTTCCGGGAGTATCCCGAGCAGTCGCGGGAACGACGCGAAGAGGGCACCGCGCTCGTCACCCTGGTCGTGGACAGCCGCGGGCAATTAATCAGCTATCACCTGCGCCGCAGCACGGGCTACGCCAACCTGGACCGCGAGGCGCAGGCCCTGATCCGGCGGGCGTCACCCCTGCCGGAGCTCCCGGGCAGTCTCGGTCGCGATCGCCTTACGCTGCGCGTGCCGGTTAGCTTCCGGCTGGAGGACCCATGACCGGTGCCGGAAGCCGGCCCGCCCCTACTGCCTGGCCCGGCATCCCGTACCACCGGGTACTCGCCACGACACTGCTGCTGCTCCCGGCCCTGGTGTCCTGCACCACCACGCCCGGGGAACGGTTCGACCAGACGGCCCGGGCACAAGGGCTGGCGCCCACGACCCTGAGCGGCGGCCAACAGGAAATCCGCGCCTACATCGCCGCGGGCACCGCGCCGAACCGGGACGCCGCGCTGCATGTCTATCTCACCAGTGACGGCACGCCATGGGTTCAGGGTCGGTTTCCGGCTGCCGACCCCACGCCGCGGAATCCCCTGGCGCTTCGCCTGATGGCGCGGGATGCGGCCCCCAGGCTGTTGGTCCATCGTCCCTGTTACGGCCACCCCGAGCTGCCGGCCGGATGTGACCATCGACTCTGGACCAGGGCACGCTATGGCAACGAGGTAATCAGCGCCATCGACCAGGCGCTGGACGATGCCGTGGAGCGGCTGGGACCGCGGCCACTTGTGCTGATCGGCTACAGCGGCGGCGGCACCATCGCCTGGTTGCTGGCTCGGCGTCGCGACGACGTGCAGGCCCTGGTCACGGTGGCGGCCAATCTGGACACCCAGCGCTGGACCCGGACCCGGGGCTTTCTGCCCCTCACCGAATCACTCAACCCCCGCGAGCTCTCCCCCCTGCCTGCGGGCATCATTCAATGGCACCTGGTGGGTGGAAGGGACCGTGTGGTTCCGGAGCATGTCACCGAAGCCGGGCTGAAAGGCGCGCTCGGAGCCCGCATCCTCCGCTATCCCGACTTCGATCATCATTGCTGCTGGGAGCGGGCCTGGCCGGGAATCCTGCATGAGCTGACGCAGGCCCTGGCGGAAGCGGATCGTCGTGGCCCTAGCCGTCGTCCGCCTCCAGACGCCGATTGACCCGCTCCAGGGCCTCGCTGATCTCCCTGTCACGGGTGCCGAGCTCGTGGCGGGAAAGAGATTCCAGCGACAGCCGCAGAAGCTGCAAAGAATAATCGTCCAGCTGTGGGTCGCGCGAACGCTCGAGGTAGCGGTCAATGACGCTATTGATACGCCGGTCCACCACCACACGCAGTCGGGAACGGTCGCGGCCGCTCAGACCGGAAATCTCCTCCGCGCTCTCCCATGCCTGGGCGTAGAACTTGTGAGCCTGGGCAGTCTCGCCGGCCTCCATGCGCCCGTCCCCCTGGACGATGAGCGCCCGGGAGTCGGACAGTGCCGGTGGCAGGTCGTCGAGAGTGACGTTGACGTCGCTCTCGCGGTACGTGATCCACCAGGAGGTGGCAGCGAGGGCCGCGAGCAGCACAATGGCGGCAACGGCGGTGCGGCGGACCTTCGCCGGGCCCTTGATTGCTTCCAGGAACCGCCCGGCATCAGGGAAGCGCTCCTCCCGGGTGAACGCCAGACCGCGGAGAATCGCCCGGTTCACGCGCTTGGGCATGCGGCGCAACGGCGCGGGGCGCACCCCCTGGCGGGCGGCCTCGTCTCCCGGCACCTTGCGTCCCTGTTCGTCCAGGAATGGATGTTTGCCGGTAATCACCTCATAGGCCACGCAGGCCAGCGCGTAGACGTCGTCGGCGGGTTGCGCCGCCTCGCCGGCGAGCATCTCCGGACTGGCATAGGCCGGTGTTATGGCACCGATGGTGGCCGGGTCAAAGCGGGTCCGGTCGCCATCGCCACGGTCGTCAAGGGTCAGCTTCGCCGCGCGGGCGATACCGAAGTCCAGAATCTTTACATTGCCCGCCTCGTTGAGGAAGACATTGCCCGGTTTGAAATCAGCGTGGACAAAACCCTCCTGGTGCGCATAGGCGAGGCCGCGGCTCATGCGGTCGATAATCTGCAGCGCCAGTTTCTGGGGCAGGCCGAACACACCGCGGCCACGGATAACCGCGTCCAGGGGCTCCCCCCGCAGAAACTCCATGCTCAGGTAAACGGTAGTACCATCCCGGTCGAAGTCGTAGGCAGTGACGACGTTGGGATGCGCCAGGGTCTGCGCCTTCTTCGCTTCGCGCTGGAGGGCGATCAGGGCGTCCGGGTGCTCCCTGAACTCGTCGTTGAGCAGCTTCAGTGCGACGTAGGGATCGCTGTCCTCTGCCTCCTCCTTGCGCAGATCCCGGGCTCGATAGACCGCACCCATGCCGCCGTGGCCGACGAGCTCCTCCAGGACGAAACGCTCCTTGAGCACCGTACCGGGCCCTATCGGTGTATGGGTGGTTTCCCGCCAGCGGTCCGGCTCCGACCAGGTCCACTCGCTGCCGGTGCTCTCGTTGCCCTTGTCACGGCCGGCTTGGCCAGCCTGCCCTTCCGGCCATACGGGCCCGGCTTCCTTTTCAGGCCTGAGCCGCGTGGCATCCTCACTTCCTGGGACAGACGATCCGGGGCCCTTTTCAGCGCGCCCGACGCGCGTGGCGTCATCGTTACTGCGCCCGACGGCCTCCCCCGCGTCGGAGACCCGGGTTCGCCCACCATCGGATTCCGGCAGCAGTTCCGCCCGCTGCGCCGGCGTCAACACCACGCTATCGGCCAGGGCATCCAGCAATGCCTCGGCCGGACGGCCGTCGGCGGCACTCGCCGCATTCAGTCGCCGCCGTGCAGTGGCCGCGTCCAGGCGCCCCGCCCGGTAGGCCTCGATCGCATCCCGCAGGGCTGCCATGCCTGTTGCGGGCTCGGTCAACGGTTGACTCCCGGCCCCATCATTGCCAGTCCATCACATCCACCACCACCGCCGTGGCGTTATCCCGGGCCACCCTCGAAAGCACCAGATCAATCACCCGCCGCGCCGCGTCGGCGCAATCCCCCTGCCCCAGCACTGCAGCCAGCTCGTCATCGGTGACCACGCCGTGAACCCCGTCCGAACAAAGCAGGAACCGGTCGCCGGGCTCGAGATCCCCGTAGCCGACCTCGAGCTCCAGATCCGAGGCACCGCCTACGGCACGGGTGATGATGTTGGCCTGGGGGTGAACCTGGGCATCTTCGCGAGCGAGCGAGCCGGCATCCACCAGTCCCTGAACCAGGCTGTGGTCCCGGGTAACCGGCAGGAACCGCCCGGACCGGAGTCGGTAGATCCGGCTGTCGCCGGCCCATACGTAGCCGCAACCCGCCTCTCCCGCAAGCAGCACCGCCACGGTACTGGCACTGTTCACGGGATCCACCGGACGGTTCGCCAGATGCTGCAGGTGATCGTTAACACGGTTCAGGGAATGACGGACCCGATTGAGCCGGGACTGCAGATCGCCGCCCGGGTCCAGGCCACGGAGCGCCTCCACGACCATGCGGCTCGCTGTGGCACCGGACTCCTGGCCGCCAACGCCGTCCGCCACCACCCATATACCGAGATCCGGGAACTCACCGAAGGCATCCTCATTGACCTCCCGTACGTGACCGGGATGGCTGATCCCGCTGGAACTCAGCCGGGGGGGTACCGTCGGCGGTGGCGGCACCGCCGGTTCCCCCTCCTGCCAGGCGGCGACCCGGTGTTCCCAGCCATGGCCCTTCCAGTCGCCGTCCATCGCGGCTGCGAAAAGCTCGCCCTGTGGCAGTCCAGGACACAGAGACCAGCAGGGATGTACGCGCTCCGAACCCTCTGACCACCATAAGCTGTAACCGTCGCCACGCCGGTCCAGCTCGCCGGCCAGGACCCCCAACATGGATAGCGTGACCTGATTCAGGCCTTCCAGCTCGAAACAGACGGGCCGTCCCGCAGGTGCATCCAGGGTGGCCGGCAGCACCCGCGGCCTGAGCTCACCACCCAGCGACTCCACCTGGGCGTCGAAGCCATCCAGATCAAAGGCCTCGTCTCCCTCCAGGGCATCCACCGCGAGTTGCTCCAGGCGGTCGTACCACTGCGCCTGCTCGACGAGATGGAGCAGCGGCACCGCCCCCTCAGGCAGCGCCGCCACCAGGGTAAGGGGATAATAGCGTCCCACGGCGTCAACGCTTGGCATGAGGATTCCGGTATAGGCGTACCGCCCGCAGACTCCGGGGGAGAGCGCGAAACGCCAGACCGGGCTGGTCAGATAGGTGTCGAGCCAGCGATCGCCTAGCGCGTGACGGGTGGCGGTGACCATCCTCTGAAGCCACCCGTCCCAGATATCCAGGAAAGCCGCCGGCACGCGGCGGCGGATGAAGTCACCACGGCTCGGCAGCTTGCCATAGAACCCCAGCTGGGTGACGGCGGCCACGGCTTACAGTCTCCCCGGACAGCGGAACTGCATCCAGTCCCTGACGCGCAGCGGGTTGCGCGCCGTATCGAATTCCAGCAGCAGCCGAGCCGTGTATCCCCCCGCCTCGAAGGTGGCGCCAAAGCGCGTTTCCGACTCGGTGGAGAGGCGACCGCCCTGCAGGCTGCGGAACAGGGCCCAGGGCCCGTCAAAACGCACGCTTGGCCGCCGCCCGCCACGGTCCTCGAACTCGGCGATGACCAACCCGTTGTCCGGCCCCGGCCATGTGAAATTGCTGCCCCGGGGCGGGCCGTGCCGATAGTCGAGTGTCTCGCCGTCCACGCTCAGGGAGAAACGGCGCACGCGGCCATCCAGATACTCGGGGGTCAGCTGAAAACGCAACCGCGGCGTTCCCGAACCGTCGGCAAAGAACATCCTGCGAATGCTGCGGGCCCGCTGGAATTCCACCAGCACCGAGTCGGGGATGCCCAGATCGGCGCCGTTCTGGGAACGCCAGCGCCAGCGTTGCCCCGAGGTATCCACCAGCGGCGCCAGGTGCTCCTGGAAGAAGGTGTCGAACACCCCGCCGGGGCCAAACAGATTGGCGAAGTCGCTCAGTGGTACGCCGCGGTCGCTGTTTGCATAGAAGGGATACCGATCCTGAACCACCGCGCGGCATTCCGCGAAGACCTGGGCCCGGAAGCGCTGGTTGATCTCCCCCCTGAGACTGCGCAGGGCTACCTCCTGCCCCTTGCCGGCCAGCTGGCCCAACCAGGCGCCGAGCGGGGCCGGGGCCTGTTCGGCGACCAGGCGCAACTCCCGCAGGGCATCGCGCCCTCCGGAACGGCTCAGGACGCTGACGACGTCCTGTTGCCCGAGCCCGCCGCCCATGGAATCGAGCTGTGCGTAAAGATCCCCCAGCAGTGCCACGATCCGGTCCAGCGGCGCGGCACCGGAGCCATCATCCACCAGCCGGTGCAGCGGTTGGTAATGCTCGCTGATGCGCGCCCCGGGTCTTGGCCCGCTGAGCTCCCCAGCGGCCTCCCCGGCCAGGTCGAACAGCGAGGACGTCCGTCCTCCGGCTGCTTCCGCGGCCCGTTCCGTCCCTTCCCCCGCGGCGGAATCGGGTTCGGGAAAGTGAGTCTGCCTGTCGATGGTGGTGATCAGCTGCACCAGCGGCGAGGATGGCCCGCTCAGGGTGGCCAGCACGTCCGTGGCCTGGTTAACGTCCAGCAGCGGGGCGATCTCCAGGTCCTCCAGAACCCCGTCCCAGAACTCTATATAGGCGTCCTCGTAGTGCCGCACGAAATCGCTGGCGAGCTCGAACCGGGCCGTAGGGCCGTCCGGCAGCACGCCCTCCCCGAGCACCCAGCTCTCCCGGAGAAACCCACTCACCATCTCACCGCCCACACCGCCGGTGATCTCCCGGAATCCCGCGCGGGTGTAGAGGGCGGGCAGCGGCTCGCTCAGCGGCGTGCCGCTGGCACGCCGGAAGATCTCCTCGCTGCCCAGTCCGGCCCGCAGGTCCAGGCGCAGGGCATCCGGATGCCCCCGGTCATAAACGGTCTCCAGGCGGCTCATCATGAGCACGGGAATGGACGCCTGTTGCAACGCTGTCCGGGCCTGGGCGATGAGCTCTTCATCCGGCGCCCCGATACGGGGCGCCGGGTCCCGCCCGGCCAGCGATTCGAAATGCAGTGCCAAAGCCTGGGCAACTGCCGGACTGTCCTCGAACACCCGGCCCAGATCGCGACGCACGATGGCGCTCAGCTGCTCGGCGTTCCGATTCTCCGGCCGGGCCAGCATGATATAGGCCTTAAGATAGGCATACAGGCGCTTCGGTTCCCGAGTCGTCCGGCGCATGCGCTCCTCGAGGAGGAACGCTACCCGCGGCAACAGGAGCTGTCTCAAACCCTGGTCGTAGGCATCCCATGCCGCTGCGCCAACGGCATCGCCACGATAAAGGCCGAGCCCCATCATCAGCGGCACATCAGCGTTGTATCGGTTGGCCTCCGAAGCCACCTCGCGTAAGGCGTCGAGTCGCGGCAACACCTCGCGCAAGCCGGCATCCGCGGGAACCGGCATTACGGCCCGGTCACTGTGGGCGGCCAGCGTCTGCCCCACATCCGCGAGATACTCTCTGTTGTAACGGTAGCTGGTGAACCAGGCCAGAACCAGCAGGATGGCCAGGCCCAGCACGGCAAGATACGAGACATTCTGAGCGACTGCCCGCGCCACTTCCCGCCGCCAGTTCACGCCGGCCAGACCGGATTCCGGAAAGACCACGTCACGCAGCAGGCGTTTGAGAAAGTAGCTGCGCCCCTGCCCCGCGATCGCCGGGGGCGCCGACTCCGCGTCCAGTCCGAAGGTGCGCGCCAGTGAGCCCATCATCCGGTCGATGGGCGTGCCTTCCTGGGTGCCGCTGGTGAAATACACGCCGCGCAGCATCACGGGCCGATCATAGCCGGTGGCGGAAAATGCCTCGTCGATGAAATCGGCCAGCGTGCCGCTGAGGGCGGCCATCTGCCGGGGGAAGCCGAACAGGAGGGAGCGCCGCTGCACGTCGCGTTCCTGGTCCATGCGCGAGAGCACGCGCTGGTTGAGCCTGGCCAGAAGGCGCTGATACTCCGTGGTGAATTCCCGGGACGGCGGATCCCCGGCGTTACCGTCGCCCTGGAAGGTGACGCCCCAGACCTGGGAACGTGCCTCTAGGTCCAGATCATCGAAATACTCCATGAACCCGGCCACCAGGTCGCATTTGGTGACCAGGAAGTACACCGGGAACTGGACGCCCAGCGTACGCTGGACCTCGTCGAGTCGCCGCCGCACCGCCATGACGTGGCGATGTCGGCTTTCCGGGGTCATGGTCAGTAGATCCGCGGCACTCAGCGTGACGATGACGCCGTTTATGGGCCGGCGCTTGCGGTAGCGACCCAGCAGTTCCAGAAAGTGGCGCCACTCCGCGGAATCGGCGCCCGAATCCGTATCCTGACTCAGGTAGCGACCGGCGGTGTCCAGCAGGACCGCCTCATCCGTAAACCACCAGTCGCAGTTGCGCGTGCCGCCGACCCCTCGCAGTGCCTGCCTGCCAAACTTCTCCGTGAGGGGGAAATTGAGGCCGGAATTCACCAGGGCCGTGGTCTTGCCCGCACCGGGGGGGCCGATAATGACGTACCAGGACAGTTCGTAGAGGTCGCCGCCCTTGCCGGAACGGCGCAGGAACGTTATCGCTTCCTCGAAACGCTGACGCAGCTCCTGGCCCGCCGCGTCCTCCTCGGCCTGGCCGGTTATCTCGGCCCGCAACCGCCGGTTGGCCTGCCGGGCGCGATACCAGCGCAGCACCGCCACCGCCACCGCCGCAAGGCAGGCAGCCAGCAGCACAATCGTGACCACGCGCGCCACGACACCGGACAGCGGGCGGGTATCTCCGAAACCCAGATAGGGTCCGAGGAACCAGACGAGGAGGCCGAGCAGGAGCACCGCAACGCAGCCGAGGAATACCCCGGAGCGCAACAATGCCAGCACCCGCCTCACGCGCCGCCCCTCCCGGGCTGGTGGATGATCTCGATGCGCCGGTTACGCGCGCGGTTTTCCCGCGTGTCCACCGGCTTGTAGCGTGGCTGGTCAGCGCCCACACCTATGAAGCTCACCCGCCCCGGATTCTCCAGCCGCTCCTGGAGAATCCGCGCCGCGTTCCGCGCGCGCAGCCGGGAGAGCTCGTAATTGTCCTTGATCTGCAGCGAGCGGATGGGCACGTCATCGGTATGCCCTACCACGCGCACCCGTCCGGGCACCCGCCGGAGAACGTCGGCGACGGACTCCAGGACGGGACGGAAGGTTTCGCTGACCTCGATGCTGCCCGAGCGGAACACCTCGCCGGTAAGAGTGACCCGCGTGCCACCGCCTTCCAGGGGCTCCAACCTGAGTCGCTGAGGATGAATACCCTCCATGAGCTCCGCCAGGCCCGGTCCCACGTCCACCGCTTCCCGCGTGGGCGATTCGAACGTGGCCTGCTGGATCCCGTTGAGCTGTGCCATGACCGGTTTGACGGCACCGCCAAGCATGGCCTGGAAGGTGATGAAGGCACCCCCGACGATGGCCGCCGCAATGGTTACGAACACCCATGCGGGAATCGTTCGAACCAACCGGTACCGCCGATCCTGAACCCCCTGCCATTGGGGGGAGAGCTCCTGGGGGACCTCGCTTCGCCATTCACGGATCCGCGCGTAGAGGCGTTCGCGGGTCTCCGCGAGCGCGCTGCGTCCAGTATCCGACACGCGGTATTTGCCCTCGAAGCCCAGAGCCAGACAGACATAGAAGAATTCCACGAGCTCGCGTTTCGGCGTCCGATCCGCCAATACCCGCTCCACCATCTGGAAGAACTTCTCACCGCCGCCCGTGTCCTTGTGGAACCCCAGCAGCAGCGGACGGCTCGCCCAGGGACTATGACCACCCCAGGGGGTGTTCATGACCGCCTCGTCGATGAACGTACACAGGGCGTACCGGGCTGCCAACACCGTCTCCGGCGCCATCCCGGCATCGCTGGCCTCGCGCTCGAAATCCTGCACCTGCCGCACCACGCGCTCATGAAGCCCCGAGACGTCGGGATGCTCCCGGCTGCGGCGCACGCTCGCGGCCAGAAGGAGCAGCGGGGCCGCCGCTTCCACCAGCGGATTCGGGCCGATGCCGATGGCCGCGGCGAGATCCTCCGACTCATCCACGTCGCGGGGCGCCTGCCCGGCGGGGCCCGCCGGTGGCGGTGGCGCAGCCGGCTGGCTGGTCCCGGACTGGCGTCGCCCCCCGGGATTGGGTCGGATGACCGTGCGGTCTCCGGAGTCCGGTGGCTGACCCGGGCCGGTCACCGCGTCTGCCCCCTGATGGCCCACAGATCGAGTTTCAGGTCGGGAAACTGCCCGGCCACGTGAACCGCCAGCCCGCCCGAAGCGGAAAGCTGCTTCCACAGCGAGCCGCTACGGCTGAGCTCGAAATAGACGGTGTTCGCGTAGTACGGGATCTGGCGCGGCGCCACTGGCACCGGTACGAGCTCCACGCCGGGGAGGTTGTTGTTGACCAGCTCCGCGATGCGCTCTACCGGACCTACCTTGACCTGATTCGGAAAACGCTGGCGTATCTCCTCCGCCGGCAGGCTCGCGCTGACGGCCAGAACGAAGTTCGCCGTATCGAACAGCGAGGGATCCTCGATCCGCGCCACCCGGATACCATGGCGACCGGTGGCCTCGAGGGGTATCAATGTTGCCGGCGACTCCCGCACCGCGCGGAACTCCGAACGAAGCAGCTCGAACACCGGCTCGAAGCAGGCCGTGAGACTGTCGTGCCGGTAGCTCCCAAACTCCGGGGGCCGGCGCTTTTCGGTGGTGAGGGTGGCCAGCTCCCCGGCCAGCTCCAGCAACCGCGTGTACAGATGCTCCGGGTGCACGTGCCCGGTTTCAGCCAAATGAGCGATCACCGGTGCGTGGCGGTTGATGACCTGCAGCATCAGGAAATCGGAAATCTCGCTGGCCCCACCGCTACCGCTCGCGGTCACCCGTTCCGCCAGGTACTCCGCGCGCTGCTCCAGGGTGCCACGCAGCTCGTTGATGAAATTCCCCAGGCGCCGGGCGGCCGCAGCCCGCAGGACGCTGGGGATGAACTCCTCGTCCAGGATGACCTGACCGTCGGAACGGCGTTCGACGATTCGCGCCAGCGCGATACAGGCGTATTCCTCCAGGGCCTCGCCTTCCAGTGCCAGCCGCGCATTAAGGCGTCCTACCTCGACGATGCTGGAGGCAGCGCTGTCCAGGACGCTGTCACGAACCTCCACGTCCTCGGCCCGATAGCGGAACAGGCCTTCGCTACTGCTCCCGCGCTGAACCTCCACCGCGCCGTCGGCGCGCAACGGCAATGCCAGATACACGATCCGGTCCCGGACGGATTCGTCCACCTCCAGCGGCGCCGGCAGCGGGTCGTCGTCGGGCATGGCGAAGGGTGTGCCGTCGGGGAAAACCCCCCGTGCCGAGCGCAGCCCCAGCCTGCCCAGGGCGGACAGGTCCGATTCCAGCTCCAGCGCCTGGAACCCCCAACCGTAGGCCGCCAGCGCGGCGACGCGCCCCTCGACATACCCCTCCATATAGCGATCGTGCTGCTGGAAATGCTGCGGCTCCAGGAAGAGCCCTTCGCTCCAGAGAATGCGACTGTTACGTGACATGGAGGCTCCTAGGGCCTGCGTACGCTATTCGACGAAGCGCACCGAAACCGTGGCGCGCCTGAGCTCCACCACGAACTCCCGCGATCCGAACAGCCCGAACATGGACTCCTCGGGCACTTCCGCGACATCCCGCCAGCTACCGGAGGGATCGTGAAGGTCGTAGAACTCGGCCATGACCGCGAGATAGCGGGCATTTCCCTTGACATCCAGCGTCACCGGGAGCTGCTCACCCTGGCATCGGCTTTCCACTCGCGCGGACCGGGCCGAGGCCGGTGCCTCAAGGGGACACAACTCGAATTCGTCGCGACTGAGCAGGCTGGCGCCCAGGACATCCGCATCGGCGTCCGCCAGATCGCCGAACGAGGCCGTGTTGAATGCTGCGGGGTCCTTGAGCTGATATATCCTCAAAAAGACGGGCGACGGGCGGCCCTCCGCATTGGGGTTCAGGTTGGGACCCACCACGATGCGGCCATCGACGGCATCGACCTCCGTGGACGGCTGGGACGCACAACCGGCCGCTACCAATAATGCCGCCGTGAGGAACAGTACCGCCCGAATGACACAATCGGTCCTCATCCCTTGCTCTCCCTACCCACACTGCAACGATGCCACCTGGTCAACGGCTCCCGCCGCGGCGCCGGGATCCCGCCGCCAACTCTTCCATCTGACGCTCGTAAGCCGTCACGAATGCCTCCCCGAACAGCCGATTGAAGTAGCCCTCGGTGTCCTGACGTATCTCCTGGAAGAGATCGCGATACTGGTCCCAATTGCGCCGGCGGGTGACGCGGCCAATGACCGGGCGGTCATCCTGACGACTGTTGAACAGCTCTTCGAGATTGTCCGGATCGAAGCGCTCGATCATCGCGAAGAACGCCTGCCGCATTCCCGCCAGCAGGGCCATCTGATGAAAGCGGAGGTCATCGAAGGCGGCGTGGAACGCCTCCTCCGGCTCAAGATAGTCCGGATTCCTTTTTACCAACAGGTTGTGCAGCGCGTCCTCGGGACCTGTGGAGAACTTCAGCGGGTTGTTGTCTTTGGACTGGATCAGGGTGACCGACATCCGGAACTCGTTCTTGACCTCCATGCGCGCGCGCAGCAGATCCATGAGTCCTTCCACGGAAACCCGGAGCAGACGACCCAGGGCCTCGGCGGTTTCCGGCGGAAGCTCGGCCGGATCCACCCCAGCGCCACGCAGCAGGGATGCCAGCGCATCGTCTGAGAGTCCCTCCGTACCGCCCGGCGATCCGGCGCGGGCCGGCGGCTCTTCAGGCGCGGAACGGGCAGACCTGGCGGGTCGCGGGCGCACGGGCGGTTCAGACTCGGCAGCCGCGGGGGCTTCCGGCGTGGTGGTGCCGTCGGCCCCGGTGCCTTCCTGCCCAGGAGGCGCAGGAGAGCGAGACCCGGCCGCGTCGGCGTCGCCCGGAATCTGCTGCCGCGTATCCGGTGTCGGCGCGGGTGATGCCTCGTACTGGGGTGGTGGCTCGACGGGCCCGGACGTGCCACCCGAGGAAGGGGCCTCATCATTGCGCCACCAGTCGGGTGGAATCACCGGGCCCTCGGACCCTGCGTCATCTTCGTCACCCCCGGTGGCACCCCGATCTTCCCGCACCGGTGCGGGGTCGAAATGCTCCTCCAGGTATGCGGGTGCGTCACTCTGAGGCAGCGGCTCCGGCTCAGTCTCCTTCTCCACCGGCCCACCGAGCAGATCCAGTGGGTCGGCAACTGCATCCTCGTCGCCTTCCCATTCAACGGGTCCGGGTTCCCCTGGGGGCGTCACCCCGCCGGCGGCCTCTTCCTGGTCGGAAATGGCCACTCCGATCTCGTACCCGCCGATCAACAGGCGCTGACCGTCCTCAAGGGGAAGCAGCTCGCGGCCACTGAGACGGTTTTGCCGGTCGCCGAGGAAGATCCCGTTGGCGCTGGTGTCCTCGAGATAGAATGCGCCACCCACGAATCGCACCCGGGCGTGGCAGCGGGAAATCTCCTGAGTGGGATCGGGCAGTGACCAGTCGTTGTTTTCGGCTCGCCCAATGGTGCCGCCGCTGTCGACCCAGGTCATGGTCGCGGCGTCACCGAGTGAGTCGGCCTGGGGGCCAATGACAGTCAGAGAGAGCCGCATGCCAATACCCTCCCGTCCGTGCGGATGGGGACGTTGCGCAGCAGCGCCGGTGCATCCGGTACGCTGCCATCCGGTATGGCCGACTCGGGCGATGCAGGCTCGCACCGCGACCGCGGCAGGCGCTGTTTGCACCCTCTCGCCCCTGGGCGGGGCCTGCAGGCTACCCTTCCTGCAGCACGAGCCTCAGACACCCCTCCTCGAGATCCGAGTAAATATAGAGCCCGTCCCGCTCGCCACCCAGCTCGATGATCACCGGCGTCGGTTCCTCGAACCGGGTTTTGGCAATCGCCGTGGCACCCACTTCGTTGATGTTGTGGGTCTTGACGTACTCCTGCCAGCGCTGGGTTTCCCGCTTCTCGATGCGGCCGCCACGGTCCGTCGCCTCCCTGAGCAACTGTCTGAAGCTGTAGTAGTCGACCTCGACCATCCGTGCACGCGCCATGGGGATTACCGGGAGTCCTCGCTTCGCGGGTGGTATGTACTGGTTCACACCCTTTGACAGGTTCGCTCAGCACCCGCCCAACGTCAAGCGGACGGGCCGGCCCCCGCCCCCGGTCACACGCCCCGGCCTGCGGGATTCCTGATTCACTCGAACGCATACACGAACTCCGCATCGGCGACATCCACATGGACCCTTTCCACGGTTCGGTGATCCATCAGCCGTGTGAGGAACTCCCGGCTGAGGTCCGGCAGGAGGCTGTTGGTCAGGATAGCGTCGATCATCCGGCCACCGCTCTCCAGCTCCGTGCATCGCTGCAGCACCAGGTCCACCACGGCGTCGGCGTAGGCGAACGGCACTTTATGGTTCTCCTCCACGCGCGCGGCAATGCGGTCAAGTTGCAGGCGGATGATGTCCTTGAGCATGTCGTCGCCCAGGGGATAGTAGGGAATGGTCACGATCCGCCCGAGCAGCGCTGGAGGGAATACCTCGAGCAGGGGCCTGCGCAGCGTACCGGACAGGTCCTCGGCGTCCGGTCGTTGCTGGCCCTGCTCGCAGGCACGCATGATCATGTCGGTGCCCACGTTGGTGGTCAGGATGATCAGCGTGTTCTTGAAGTCGATGAGTCGGCCCTCGCCGTCCTCCATTCGGCCCTTGTCGAAGACCTGGAAGAAGATTTCGTGCACATCGGGATGGGCCTTCTCCACCTCGTCCAGGAGAATCACGCTGTAGGGCTTGCGCCGTACCGCCTCCGTCAGCACACCCCCCTCACCGTAGCCCACGTATCCCGGCGGCGCGCCCTTGAGCGTGGAAACGGTGTGTGCCTCCTGGAACTCGCTCATGTTGATGGTGATCACGTTGTGTTCACCGCCGTAGAGCGACTCCGCCAGAGCGAGGGCGGTCTCGGTCTTGCCCACCCCGGAGGGACCCGCCAGCATGAACACGCCCATGGGCTTGCCCGGGTTGTCCAGGCTGGCGCGCGCCGTCTGCACCCTTCGCGTAATCATTTCCAGGGCGTGGTCCTGACCTTTTACCCGCTCGGCCAGGCGTTGCGTGAGCGACAATACCGCGGCGATGTCGTCCCGCACCATCCGGCCCACCGGTATACCTGTCCAGTCAGCCACCACCGAGGCCACAGCCTGGGCGTCCACGCTCGGCAGAATGAGCGGCCGCTCCCCCTGCATGGCCTCCAGCTCCGCCTGCAGATCGCGCAGCCGGGCAACCTGGCTCTCACTGCTTTCCTGTTCTTCGGAGCCCTGCGGGTCTGCGGTATCCGCCTGTTCGGGGTCATCGACCGCCGTGCCCGTCGCCTGTGTGGCCCCAGCCGCTGTCGGCGGCTCTTCCAGGGCGTCGGCGTCCCTGGCCTGCTCCCGCAGCGCGGCGCGCAGCTCCAGGATGCGGTCCACCAGCTCCTTCTCCCGCTGCCAATCCGATTCCAGTTCCGTGAGCCGCTCGCGCTCAGTCGCCAACTCCTCCTCGATACTCGCCTCCCGATCGCCGGTGTCCATGCCCACCGCCCGCTCGCGGGCAAGAATCTCCGACTCGGTCTGCAGGGTTTCGATGCGGCGGCGACAATCCTCCACCTCCGCCGGTACGCCGTGCTGGCTGACGGCCACGCGCGCACAGGCGGTGTCCAGAAGGCTAACCGCCTTGTCGGGAAGCTGTCTGGCGGGAATGTAACGGCTGGACAGGCGCACCGCCGCCGATAGCGCCTCATCCCGGATCTGGACGCGATGGTGCGCTTCCAGGGCCGAGGCCATTGAGCGGATCATGGCAACGGCCCGCTCCTCTTCCGGCTCCGACACTTGCACTGCCTGGAAACGCCGGGACAGGGCGGGGTCCTTCTCGATGTACTTCTTGTACTCGGCCCAGGTGGTCGCACCGATGGTGCGCAACGTCCCGCGAGCCAAAGCAGGCTTGAGGAGGTTGGCCGCATCGCCCGTACCGGCTGCCCCACCCGCGCCCACCAGCGTGTGCGCCTCGTCGATGAACAGCACAATGGGACGCTCCGAGGCCTGCACCTCGTCGATAACCTGCCGCAACCGGTTCTCGAACTCGCCCTTCATGCTCGCACCGGCCTGCAGTAGACCAACGTCAAGGGCCCGCAGGGCAACGTCGCGCAGCGGGGGCGGCACATCGCCATCGGCGATGCGACGGGCGAAGCCCTCCACCACCGCGGTTTTTCCCACGCCGGCCTCACCGGTAAGGATGGGATTGTTCTGCCGGCGGCGCATGAGGATGTCGATCATCTGACGAATTTCCTCGTCCCGGCCCACGACCGGGTCGATGCGCCCCAGTCGTGCTTGCTCCGAGAGATCCACCGTGAAGCGCCCCAGCGCTTCCTGCTTGCCGGGCGCAACCCCGCCCTGGGAGGCCGGCTCACCCTCCGGCGCCGTGTCACCGCCGAAGCGCGTGCCGTCGCTGGCCGCCTCGCCGGCCTCCGGGGAGCCGCCGACAACGTCCTCCCATTCATCGACCAGGGTATCCACGCGCACCTTGGCGAACTCCCGGGAGATGCCGGGCAACAGGTTCCGCAGCCCCGGACTCTTGAGCATCCCCACCACGATATGGCCAGTGCGCACAAACGGCTCGCCGAAGCGCAGCGTGGCCCACACCCAGGCCCGCTCCACGGCATCCTCGACATGGGATGACAGATCCGAGACTGAGCTGGCGCCCCGGGGCAGGGCATCCAGACTCCGGGTGAGATCGCCGGCAAGGCGACCCGGATCCATCTCGAATCGCTGCATGATGTGGTGCAGATCCGAATCCTGCAGCTGCAGGATCTGGTTGAGCCAGTGCGACAACTCCACGTACGGATTGCCACGCATACGGCAGAACACTGTGGCGCTCTCAATGGCCTGGTAGGCCAGACTGTCCAACTTTCCGAAAAGGGCCGTGCGGCTAATCTCTCCCACTGTTATCCCTCCTGAGTGGTGGACGGTTGCCGGCGGCTTCCCGTGGGTGGGCAGTACTGCGTGAGCCGTGTATGCGCGTGCCGACTGCGTGCTCCCCGCGGACGCGGCCAAGCCAGCTTGTCCAGCCCAGGCGAGGCCCGCGGGCCAGTCTCAACGGCGGCGCATCCTCCCCCCGCATAGCCAGCGACACATCCCAGCTCAGCTCCTCTCCGATGTAACTGCGCACCAGATCCACCAGATCGCCGAGAGCCGGGCCGCCGGGCAGGAAGCGCTCGAAGGCCTTGCGGGGCAACGGCCCGAGGAAAATCCTGAAACTGAACTGGCACTGCCACGACCGTCGGCCGATATTGGCCTGCTGCCCAAGACCGTTGCCCCGTCGCCGGCCCAGGGCAAGGCGCTCTTCCGCCGGAATGCTGAGCCAGCGCGGCTGGAACGGCTCGATCCTGCAGGGCACGTCGAAATAATCCACGAGAATGTCCTCGAGGCCCTCCAGGGACTTCGCTGCGGGCGCGAACCGACCGGCACGGCACAAACGCGCGAAATCCCCGAGCTCGTCACGACCCACCAGGCCCGGCGTGCCGGCACCGATGGTCGCACCCACGTAGGTGCTGAAGTGGTCGCTGTCCGGACGATCATGCTGCACCGCGGGCTGGGCCTCGGCCCAGGCCCGGTAGAACAGTGATGCCAGTCTGTGCTGGAAGGTATTGATGAAAGCGGCGAAGGTCGGATCCCGGTGGATGCGTGAACGCTCGTCGGCATACTCCGTCAGATGCAGCGGCAACGCGCCGTTCGGCCCGAACACGCCGAAGGACTCGCATTCCAGCCGGTGCGGCGAGCCCGGTACGAAGGCCGTCACGTCACCGGGCGCGAAGCGCATGGAGGGCCGCTGCGAGACACGCACTGGATCCTCCGACGGCCGCCGCGAACGCCCCAGCCGGGGCGCCCGCGGATGGCTGGCCTCAACCAGGCGTAGTGCGGCAAAAAGCCCATAGCGGTGCGGCTCCTCGGCAAGCGCCTGCAACGCCGGCGCTACAACGTGATCCGTCGACCCGCTCTCACCGGCCATCTCATGACCTCCCCGCGATCCTCCACCTCCACCACGGTCTGGGTGAAGGAGTTGATCGACACATACTTGGCGAAGAACCGCTCCAGCACCGCGCCCAGCAGGAACGATCCGACTCCGGTGAAGGCTTCGTCATCCAACCGCAGTCGTATCTCCAGACCGTTACCGAAGCAGATCGGACCGCCGGTGGGCATCCGTCGCACGACCGGGGTCGCGTCCACCGAAACAACCCCGTCGACATGCCGGGCCAGCGCGTCGCGCGGGTCGACGTAAAGGGCGAGCATCTCCCGTAATGCCTCGGCACCAACCTCGGTGTTGCGATCCATAAGCGATAGATAGTTCAGCGACAGCTGGCTGATAAGCCGCCAGGCCGTCTCGCCCGCGCACAAAGCAGTGCGCGGGCGGGTGGGACCGGCGATTACTCGCAGGGACTGAACCGGCGCGCCGCTCTCCAGAGTGAAGTCCGTGCTGCCCTTGCCGATGGCCATCTGCAGGGGTAAATCCCGGTTCGTACAGTAGGTACGCACCTCCAGCTGGCGCAGGTCCTCGCTGAACGGCGCGTTGCGCGCGTCGACGATGCTCAGGAAGCACTCGCTGCCCAGATAGCTGGTGCGCGCCCCCTGGCGCCTTTGCCGCGCCGAGAACTGCCGTGGCCGACGTTGCAGGGTGAAGTATGCCCCGCCGTCGAGCTCCGACATGTGGTGGGTGAGCTCATAGAGCGGCCGGAACGCCCGGCGCTGGTCGGGGGCACGACCGAAACCACTCACGCCTTCCACCGAGTACACCTCGAAATCCATGGGCCGGTTACGGTCCGGCACGACGTGGGACTCGGGGAGGTGGGCGTCGACGTGAATCCGATCCGCCGTCATGGGGAACAGGTTTATGACCGGGACGGTAAACAGCTTGAACTGCTCCGGTGCCAGGGTTCGCTCCACATCGGCATCGGCGCGGTCCAGGTAAATGGTAATCCGCACCCTGTTGCCGCCGATGCTGGCCAGGGCCCGGCGCAGTCCGGCGACTTCAAAGTACAAAAAGCGCGCCGGAAAGGCGAAGTACTCCTGAACGAGCCGATAGCCTTCGAATGTGCGCCGGGACGGCGGCAGCAAAGCCTCCTCGCGCTCGAATCCCAATTGCCGGATGCTGTGCTCGCCGGGCAGCCAGACGCCCGTCTCCCCGCCGGAATCGCCGGCCACGTAGCATCCCAGGCCGTTGCCATGGATCTGCTCGTAGAGCTTCATGGGAATCTCGTCGCTGCCGTGCAGGAACACGGGCAACCGGTCCAGGGCCAACTCCGAGGCCTCGAGCCCCGCCGTAATCTCCAGCTCGAGCTGCAGCGCCGCACGTACGCCGTCACGCACCGGCAGGCCCGCCGTGGCCATCGCACCCGCACTCGACAGATACCGCGCATCCACCACACGCAGCGGCCACAGTGTCAGCTCGTGGGCAGTGCGGTACTCACACGCGGTCTTCTCGCCCTTGGCCAGGACGCTTTTCATCGCGCTATCGCGCGGGATCGTGAAGCCGTCGGCGAGTGCACCCTCGGTGAGATCGGGCGCCAGCTCCACCATGGCCATGGAGGGGATCGGCCGGCTGAGCTGGGGCTGGACCACCTCCAGCAGGCTGCGCGTAAACTCCGGGAATGCCTCATCCTGGCGCAGCTGGATACGCGCCGTGAGGAAGGCCACCCCCTCCAGGAGCCGTTCCACGTAAGGATCGGAGCACTCCAGGGCGTCCAGGCCCAGACGCCCCGCGATCTTGGGATACTCCCGCGCGAACTCGCCTCCCATCTCCCGCAGATAGCGCAGCTCTTCCTCGTAGAGCCTGAGCAGTCGCGTATCCATTCAGTCGCCCCCGCCCGCGTCCCGAATGGATGCCGATGCCGACTCCAGATCCAGCTCGGTATGCAGGTACAGATGCTGGGACATGGGCTGCCCCCACAGGTCGGCCTCGACCACGAATCCGAGCCTGTTGCCGCCAGCGCCGTCATCGGTACGCGGTACCACCCTGACATTGGCCAACCGCGGCTCGTAGCGCTCGATGGCCACACGAATGCCCTCCGCCACGTCGAGCACATCCGCGCTGGACATGGTAACGCCCGCCAACTCGGGTATGCCGTAATTGAGCACCGACGACTCGACACGGCCATAGGCGGAGAGATCGACCACCGAGGACAGGTTGCCGGTATTGAGTAGCCAGCCCAGATCACGCATCACCAACTCCCGCAGCTGCCCGCCAGAGATCACCCGGTCCCGTCGTGACTCGGTGGTGTTGGCGATGAGCTGGCGCTGCCGTACCGCCACTAGATCGCTCACGGTCAATTCAGCCGACTGTGGCCGCGGCTGGAAGCGATGCTTGAGCACCTGGCGAATGCTCGCCTCGCTGGAGGCCGCCTCGCGCACTTCCACACGCCTCCCGTCCTCCTGCCAGTGGTTGACCAGACCGAACTCGTGGGCCTCCATCAACCGGTTGAAGTCGGCAATACTCATACCGACCCCATCGAGGTCCCGGTCGCTGACCAGCATCTCTACACGCTCTCGATACCGGGCCCGATCGGTCAGCCGATCCAGCAGCGAGGGCTGCAGCCGTTCCTGTGAGGTCAGCTCCGCCATGGGGATGGCGCGCATCACGTGCCATTCGCCGACGCGGCATCCGCGCCGACGCATTACCAGCCGCGATTACCGCTCGACGTTCTCCTCGATGCTCCAGCCGAAATCAACGGCGGCATCGCCGGTACCGTCGTCCTTCTGAGGCGTATAGCTGAGCTTGAACTCGGCAAAGTTCAGGGCGATGTTCTCTGTCAGGCGGTCCTCGCCGGTGCTGCCGCCGGTGCTGATGTTGGCAACGAGGATCTTTTTCATCTCCACCACCAGATACTCCAGCTGCTCACCGCCGGCCTTGCGCATGATGAGCTTGCCGGACTCGAAATGCTTGCCCGAGGCCAGGTACTTCCACAGATTGGGCGTCGCGCTGTCGATGTACTTGGTTAACGTGATGTCCTGAAAGGCCGCTTTCCCGGCGCCACCGCCGCCGCCCGAGTGCATGGTGCCCGGCTGCGAGGCGCCCCAGGACCACGCGACCACCTCTATGGCCTCGGCATGCTGGGCATCCCGTGACTCACCCTTGATACCTTCGATTTCCAGGAAACAATCGAACATTTCGGTCTCCTTCTCTGAGCTGAAGCGCCACTACGAGCGACCTCGCCGGCCACTCCACGCTGGCCGCCTTGCCAACATCGCCGCCACCGTCCCGGCTACTGACCCTTGGCGGACGGTAGCTTCGAGACGAGACGCAGCGATACCGTTAGCCCCTCGAGCTGGTAATGGGGCCGAAGATAGAAATACGATCGGTAGTACCCGGGATTCGCCTCGTCCTCTTCCACGCGCACTTCTGCCGCCGCGAGCGGTTTCCTGGCCTTCGTGTCCTCGCTGGCGTTGACCGGGTCCCCGGTTACGTATTGCATGATCCAGTTCTGCAGGAAACGCTGCATGTCCTCGCGTTCCTGGAATGAGCCCACCTTGTCCCGGACGATGCACTTCAGATAGTGGGCAAAGCGGCACGTGGCGAACAGATACGGCAGTCGTGCGCCGAGCTGCGCGTTAGCCGTGGCGTCCGGATCGTCATACTCCTGCGGCTTGTGCAGCGACTGGGCGCCGATGAACGCCGCAATGTCCGTGTTCTTGCGGTGGATCAGCGGCATTAACCCGCTCTTGGCGAGCTCCGCCTCCCGTCGGTCGCTGATGGCGATCTCGGTGGGACACTTCATGTCCACGCCGCCATCGTCGCTGGGGAAGGTGTGCACCGGAAGCCCTTCTACGGCACCACCCGACTCCACGCCCCGGATGCGCGAGCACCAGCCATATTCCTTGAAAGAGCGATTGATGTTCACGGCCATCGCGTAGGCGGAGTTGGCCCAGGTGTACTTGCTGTGATCGGACCCGGTCACGTCCTCCTCGAAATTGAATTCCTCCACCGGCTCGGTCTTGGCACCATAGGGCAGGCGTGCCAGAAACCGCGGCATGGCCAGGCCGATGTATTTCGAATCCTCCGACTCCCGCAGCGAACGCCAGGCCGCGTACTCCGGAGTGGAGAAGATCTTCGACAGATCGCGTGGATTCGATAGCTCCTGCCAGGACTCCATCTGCATGAGCGACGGAGCGCCACCGGCAATGAACGGCGCGTGGGCGGCGGAGGCGATCTGCGACAGGTTGGAGAGCATTTCCACGTCCTGGGGGCCGTGATCGAAATGATAGTCGCCCACCAGCGCACCGTATGGCTCGCCGCCGAGCTGGCCATATTCCTCCTCGTACAGACGCTTGAATAGCGGGCTCTGGTCCCAGGCGGTACCCTTGTACTTGCGCAGGGTCTTGTGCAGATCCTTCTTGGAGACGCTCATGAAACGGATCTTGAGCATCTCGTCGCTTTCGGTGTTGTTCACCAGGTAGCTCAGCCCCCGCCAGGCACCCTCCACTTGCTGGAATTTCTCGTGGTGGATGATCTCGTTGATCTGGTCGGTGAGCTTCTGGTCGATCTCCGCGATAATGGCATTGATAGTGCTCACGACATCGTCGGAGATAACCGTCGTTTCCCGCAGTGCCTGTTCCGCCAGGGTCTGCACGGCGGTTTCGACTTCTTCCCGGGCGCGATCCGACTTGGGCCTGAACTCCTTCTGCAGCAGCTTGGAGAAGTCGTCCGCGCTTAGGGCCTCGGCTTCGGCACCCTGCTCCTGGGTTTCCTGATCTGACTCTGCCACAGCTTACTCCTCGCTCTTCTCTTCGCTGCCTTCGTCCTCGCCCTTCGGCGTTGCAGCCAGGGATTCCAGCAGTGCCGGATCATTGAGAATCTTGGCGATCAGATCCTCCGCGCCGGCCTTGCCGTCCATATAGGTCACCAGATTGGCGAGTTGCTGACGCGCCTCCAGCAGCGCCCGCAGTGGCTCGACCTTCCGGGCCACGGCGGCGGGCGAGAAGTCGTCCATGCTTTCAAAGGTCAGGTCCACTTCCAGGTTTCCCTCGCCGGTCAGCTTGTTCTCGACGGCGTACTGCACCGAGGGCTTCATGGCCTTCATTCGGCTGTCGAAATTATCGACGTCGATCTCCATAAATTTGCGCTCTTCCACTGAGGGCAGCGTTTCCTCGTTATCTCCGGCCAGATCGGACATGACGCCCATCACGAAGGGCAACTGGACCTTCTTTTCAGCGCCGTAGACCTCGGTGTCGTACTCAATCTGGACGCGGGGCGCTCGATTGCGCCCGATGAACTTCTGGGAACTCGGTTTAGCCACGTTTCATCCTCCCTCTGGAAACCCTTCCTGTTCGATGTCCGGGAATACGGTATGCATGTCTCACTCCCGGGCCGAATTTCCGCTGATGTTCTTCGCCTGGTTGACACCCTCTGGGGCGATATCCTCGAGGATCGCCATGAAATCCATATCCACGAGGCGCTTCGCTCGGCCGAGAAGGAGCGGGACCGGACTGGATGGCTCGTTGGCCCTGAAGTACTGGATGACCTGGTCAATGCGGCGCACGGCCTCCTGGCGCGTGCGTATCGGTCCACCGTTGGCCGCCGGCGCGGTATCGCCGGATTCATGCCCGGCTGCGGCGTCCGCCTGGGAAGTCGCCGACGCGGCGTCGTCGGCGGCCTGCCGGCCCTCCTCCAGCCGGGCCCGGGTCAATGCGTGCATCTGGGACAGCACGTCGCGCAGCCGGGCCAGATCGGGGGTCGACGTGGGCCCGGCCCGTTCGCTGAAGCATTCCTCGATGGCCTGGAGGTCGGCGATGCCCTGCCCAACTCCGGCGTCCAGCGCTTCGAGCTCGCCCCGGTCCATGGCCTGGAAGGCCGCGAGTATGAGCGATTCCTGGGGCGGGTCGCCCTCCAGGTCGGCGGGCGGGTCAATCACGCCCCGTGCAATCTGCATGTCCTGCAGGCTAAAACGCCCGGCAGCACGATCCTCGACGAGCGGCGCGCGATTGAGGGGTCGGATGACCCGATGGAAGTTGACGAGATTGAATACGGCGCTGGTGCGTTCGGTGGCGTCCTCGCCGTCGAGCTTGGGATAGACTTCGTCCCAGAGCTCTTCCACATAATTGCGCAACAGGGACAGCCCCTCACTGAAGGCGCGCACGCCCTCCGTATTAAGCAGTGCCGCACAGAGGTACACGGCCGCGCGCAGGTCGCGGCTGCGTTCCAGCGCCGCCGCCGCTGCGTCGCGCAGCGCGGGCCAGTCGGGCTCGGCATCCGTGTCCGTCCAGCGGGACATCTGGTCGAGTGTGAGCAGCTCGCCGCTTTCGTCCAGATCCACCCCGACAGGAGGATCCCCCTGGACCTCCCCCCTGTAACGCCCCAACTCCATCAGGACTCTCCACGTTGGCACCCACCCAGGAACAGCCGCAAAAACCACGACTTTTCTCCTGTCAACCAAGTGTAGACGAAGGTTCAGGCTCTTCCACATGACTGAACCGGCGTTCTGGGCACGCTCGACGTGGCCCGGCACCTGGAATGCCGCTCGCCGACTTGCGAAGCGAGGGCGCGAAGGCGTATTCGGCAATACGTCGAACACCGGAACCGAGCGCGACGCCGGATCACCGCCATGTGCGCTTCCACAGCCGTGGAACGGTCTGATATGAGAATGGGCCACGCGCCCTCCTCGGCCTACGCGTATGACCCTGGACTGTGCTATCTACGGGGTACCATTACCGGGACTGGAATGGAGACCCAATGTTCAAGATCGCATCCATGATCGCCCTGTTTCTGGGCCTGGGGATGATGGCCTGGGGGGGATATAAAGTATTCTGGGTCAATCGCGTATCAAACTGGCCCACCGAGACGGGCGAGGTAATCGACACCCGCGTCATGGAGAGGAGGTTCGGCTACGGCGTGGAGGTTCGGGTCCGTTTCCGGGTGGACGGCGAGGAATACATCTCCCGGCGCTATTCCTTCACCCAGGACCGGTTCTCCCGGGAACGGGCGGAGGACATCGCCTCACGCTACTGGGAAGGTGTGATGGCCTCCGTACGATACAACCCCCGGGATCCCGGTGAATCCGCCCTGAAATATCATCTGCCCATGACCTACATGCTGCTCCTGGTGGGCGGGGGGTTGCTTTTCTTCGGTAGCCTCGGTGGGCTGCGCTGACCCGCAGCCCACCGGCTCACAGGGCAACCAGCACCTTGACCTGGCTGGGCGCTATCTGAGCCCCCGCCGGCATGTTCGCATTGGTGCCATTGTGACCGGTCATGCTGGTCAGGTGGGCGGCAGGCTTACCCTCCATCTTCACCTTGGAGCTGCCCTTCTTGTAGACCACTTCACCCTTGATCTTGTTGGAGACCACGCCGCCGACGGAACCGGCCTCGTCGCCGCTGGACATGGTGATCTTGCTGTTCTTGGTCAGCACCTTCTGGTTCTGAATCTTCACCTTGCTGGTGCAGGTCCCGCCGTTGACCTGCGGCACCATGCCGATGTTCGGATACGGCACCGGCACCGGCCCGCCCGGGGTCGGCGTCTTGCACACGTCCGGGAACGCCATGCACTGGCCCCCCGCCTTGTTGGTTGCTGGCAGCATGATTGTTCCTCCTCGTTCAGCCCAGATGCACGCTCTCGCCGTCCACCTTGACGCGGCCCCGGGCGCGCAGCGTGGCGGTAGCGCCGCGCAGGCGCAGGGCTCCCGCCACCTCCGTCCATGAGCGTCCGGCCCTCACGTGCAGCAGATCGCGGACGTAGCTGTAGCTCCGATTGACCCGCTGGCGCAGACGGTCCGCGGCCACCTCGACAGTCGTGAACGCCGCGCTGGCGCAACGGGCGCCCAGCTCCAGGGAGTCCACGCTGACCCGCGCGAGCCCCGAAAGCAGCTGGGTATCCCGGGCGACCAGGAACAACCGGTGGGCCGCCAGACGCATGCAATCCGGCCCCAGCTCCAGCCGCGAGCGACCGGATGGACCGGCGCCGCCGTCCACGTCGATGTTCACCCCACGGCGTCCACGAATGGACACCCGGTCGGCATCCAGATGCAATCGTCCCGCCGCCGCCAGGCTCAGATCCCCCTGCGCTACCTCTAGGTCCAAATCGCCCTCGCTCACGCGTGCCGTGGAACGGCCCGTGCCCGGATCGTGCTCGAACAGCAGCGCACCGCGGCGGTCGCGGACCCGCAGGCGGATACCCGCCTCGTCCTCCACCAGTTCCGCCGCGGCGCCACCGGGCTCCTGCAGCCGTCGAGGGGCTGGTTCCGGTTCACCGCCGACCACACCGATGATCCAGGCACCGCCCTCGGGCGAACGCAGCACGAGGACATTCTCACCGGGACGGGCGCCGGATACTGCCTGCCGAAGGGCAAGTACCTCGAAGGCTTCGCCGTCGCCCTCCCTTACCCACCATCGCTGATGGCCGTCGCGCTCGTGACAGGCCATCACTCTGGCCGTGAACACCGAGGCGCCGGCTTCCGCCAAACTTGCAGCACCGATCATGGCTCGTCCTCCCTGTTCCGGCCCGCATGACCCGCGGGCGTGTCGGCGGCACCGCCACCATTGAAGCCCAAAACCCGTCGACGGGCTACGGGATAACCACCAACCCACGTCCTCCAGAGTGCTCCTGCGACTCCGGAGGCGAAAACTGCCCGTCGCCGGGTCAATCGTCCAGCAGCGGCGGCATCCCCGGTGGCGAGAAGGTCTCTGCCGCGGCCCGATCGCGGTCCGTGCCCCGCGCCAGCGCCCTTTCGGTGGCGCTCCAGCGCACGGATTCCTCTTTACACCGGTGCAGGACCGCGCCCTGCAGCGCCGCCCCGGTGCCGTCCACGTCCCGAAGTGCGACCTCGGAAAGATCCGCGTAGTGCAGGCAGGCGCCGCGCAGGGTGACACCCTGCAGGGTCGCCCGCCCCAGCCGCAGGCCGGTGGCACGGACGCCGTCCAGGTCGCACAACTCCAGTGTCGCGCCGGACAGCGACGCGCCGTCCAGGACGGCCCCGTGCAGGTCGACCCGCGCGAGGCGGGCCCCGGTGAAATCCGCAGACGCCAGCACCGCCCCGGAGAGTGTCACCCGCTCCAGCACCGCGGCCGTGAAGTCCGCCTGCGACAGGCCGCCACCCGAGAACGCCACGTTCTCCAGCATCGCCCCGGTCAGCACCGCGTTGGTCAAATCGCAATCCGTCAGGTGGCAGTCCTCCAGCCGGGCGCCGCCCAGGTCGGCCTGGACCAGTGACATATCCCGCAGCACGGCGTTGCTCAGCGTCATGCCGGTCACGCTGGCGCCGGTCAGATCCGCGCCCTCCAGGTTCACCCCGGTCAACACGGCGGCTTCCAGCTGGGCCTCCACCAGCCCCGCGCCGGCCAGATCCGCGTCGGAAAGGTCGGCCCCGGTGAGATCGGCACCGCCCAGATCCGCCGCCGCCAGCCCCGCGCCACGCAGGTCGGCACCGGCCAGCACCGTGCCGGCCAGGCGCGCCCGACCCAGCGCCACACCGGCCAGGCAGGAGCCGGTCAGGTCGGCGTCTTCCAGCTCCATGCCGGTGAGATCACAGCCACGCCAGTCCGTCCCGGTCAGGCCCGCACCCGTGAACACCGCGCCGGTCACCCTCGCGGAGCGCAGGGAGGCACCGGTGAGATCCGCCGTCGTGAGATCGCAGCCGTCCAGGACGGCTCCATCCAGGTGGGCACCGCTCAGGCTGGCCTCGGCAAGATGGGCATCCCTGAGACAGGCGCCGCGCAGGTCCGCGTCGTCCAGAAGTGTGCCGACCAGATCCACACCGCGGAGGTTGGCCTCCGCCAGCCGCGCCTGAGCCAGGCGCGCGCCCGGGAAGGCGGCGGCGGAGAGATCGGCACCGCGCAGGTCGACGCCGCTGAGATCGCTGTCCGCGAAGCGGCCTTGCAGACGCCCCGATGCAGGCGCGGTCATCCCGTGCAGCCGGCAGGCTTTGAGCTCACCGCTCCAATCGCCGCAGGCCGCCAGCGCGTTGTCAATCTGGCATTCAATGGCGAATATGTCGGCCATGTCGGCGCCGTCCAGCCGGCACCCGGTCATGTCCAGGCATTCCCACCGCGAGCCGGCGAGCATGGCGCCGCGCAGGTCGGTACCGTCTAGCAGGGTCCAGGCAAGCAGCGCCCCCTTGAGCACGGCCCCTTCCAGCACGGCACCACTGAGATTCGCATTGGAAAGGTCGGCATTGGACAGGTCCGCCTGCGCCAGCGAGGCACCGCGGAACCCCGCCATGGACAGGTCCGCCACCTGCAGGCAGGCGCCGCTTAGGTCCGCCTCACTGAAGTCAGCCAGCTCGGCCCCTACTCCCGTGAGGTTGGCACCCCGCAGATCGGCACCGGCCAGCAGGCAGCGGCGCAGGTCACAGCCGGACAGGTCCGCCCCGGCCAGATCCACCCCGTTCAGGGCCTGGCCCTGCAGGGCCAGGCCGCGCAGCGCCAGCTCCCGTCCCGGGCGGCCCGCCGCCAGTGCCCGCAGGGCGGCATGAGCCTCGCTCGCGTCAGCCGCCACCGCGTTCCTCCGGCAATCCGTGCAGCCCGGCGGTCATGACTCGCGCTCCAGCTTGGTGTTCAGGAGGATGGCCCCTTCCAGTCGCACGTCGTCAAGGACCGCGTCAAGGGTTTCCGCCTCGTAGAGATTGGCCCCGCTCAGGTCGGCGCCGCTGAAGTCCGCCCCCTCCAGTGTCGCCTGGAACAGGTCCACCTGGCGCAGGGTCGCGCCGTGCAAGCTCGCACGTTCCAGGTTGGCCTCCCGCAGCCGGGCCAGGGAGAGTACGGCGCCGCCGAGATCGGCCGCCGTGAAATCCGCGCGGGTGAGTTGCGCGGCCGTCAGGTCCACCCGCCGCAGGTCGGCGGCTTCCCACTGGGAGCCGGGTGCATGCACACCGGCGAGGACCGCCCCGACCAGGCCGGCCGCCTCGCCGAAGCGAGCTCCGGCGAGGTTGCCTCCGGTGAAGTCCGCGCCTGCGGCCGACACGGCACCGAAATCACAGTTGGAGAAGGCCCCTCGAAGCCGTGCGTCCTCCAGCCGCGCCCCCACGAAATCGCCGGCCTCCAGCCGCGCTTCGTCCAGACACGCGCCGCGCAGGTCCGCCCCGCTGAA